>CAZRWN010000001.1:0-91298 GCA_964603735.1 uncultured Sediminispirochaeta sp.
CATACAAGTTTCCACCATTAGCCTCGACCACTTGATGTACGGGCAGCTCGGAAATCTTCGAACTGACCTGTTTCTCTTCCTGGCTGATGGCGTAGTAGATGCCGACGCCGTCTTGGTTGCAGCCGGCGGAGAGGAGGGCTGTCAGGGTGACAACCGCCGCGGCGAGAAGTCCGATAAGGGCTTTATATTTGGATGCTCTGTATTTAAAAATACTCATAGTCGTGTACCTCAATTAGGAGAAGTGGTAGCGGGCTGAAAAGCTTAGCTCGAGATAATTTCCGAAAGCCGAGTTTTCGGATTTATCACCAAAGTAAATTTCGGGAGTCCACCAGTAATCCAGGCTAGCCCCGAGGCCCCATTCCGCATTCAAGTTGTAGTATGCAGAAACCCCCGGAATCACGATTGGTCCCATGTACAGCTGTTCCTGCACGCGGTTGATTACGAAACCGCCGTGCAGGGAAAGCGGAAACTCGAAAGAACCGGATTTGAACAGATATTCGGCAAACATAGTAATCGGAATCAAACTGTGCACATATCCGTTGGGAGTAAAGGAAAACGAACCGGCCAGTTCGACACCAATTGCAAAGCGCTGGGTAAGATAACTGCCCCAGCTGAGCGAACCGCTGCCGCCCAGACTCAGCTGCCCCAAGGCCGGTTCAAAAGTGCTGACATCATCATTTTCACCTGCGGCGGGAAAATGGAAAAACAGCGGCAAATACAGGCCCGCATCGATGGTGAAAATCTGGCTCCCCAAACCGTAGGCCTCCAAAAAATCTTCATCTTCGGGATACCCCTCGGGAGGCGGCTCTTTCTCCTCAGGCCTATCCTGTAATCCTCCGTCAGGACCCTGTTCGGAAGGACTTTGCTCTTCCTGAGCACATACGGAGAACGGAATTAAGCTAACAAAGAACAACAATAATAGCAGAAACACATAACTTCGCAGTTTTAACATATATCCTCAATCTTCCTTGGTTTCGTGCAAGAATCTGTTTGAGTTGAATAGTAACACTACAACCCCCTTTTATCAACAGGAGTACAATTACTATAATAAAATTCTATAGTATATTATAGTTATACTATACATAGACATGAAAAAGGAGAGTGTATATGTCTGCTGAAATAATCGATGGGAAAGAACTTGCTAAAACGATGCGAGCTGAAATCGCCGAAGAAGTGGAAAAGCTCAGTACTCAGGGAGTAAGACCGGGTCTTGGGGTTGTCTTGGTTGGAGATGATCCGGCCAGCAATTCGTATGTAAAAGCAAAAGAAAAGGCGTGTGATAAAGCCGGAATATATTCGGACGACAATCGCCTTCCGGCCGATACGAGCGAAGAGGAACTGCTGAAGATTATCGACCGGATGAATGACGACCCTAAAATCCACGGAATACTGGTCCAACTGCCGCTTCCCGACCACATCGACGAAGAGAAGGTGCTCCTGCGCATCAAGCCGGAAAAGGATGTGGACGGATTTCATCCCTTCAATGTGGGGAAAATGATGCTCGGACAGCAGGCATTTCTGCCCTGTACGCCGCATGGCGTTATCCAGATGTTGATTCGCTCCGGAGTTGAGACCAAAGGAGCCCATGCAGTCATCGTCGGCCGCAGCAATATAGTCGGCAAACCACTGGCCAACATGCTGCTGCAGAAGGCTGAAGGTAGAAACTCAACAGTTACCGTCTGCCATTCGGCAACCAAGGATATGGCATCGATCACCACTCAAGCCGATATCTTGATTGCCGCAGCCGGTAAGCCCGAGATGATCACCGCTGACATGGTCAAACCGGGAGCAGTTGTAATCGATGTAGGTGTGAACCGGGTCGAAGATTCCTCTAAAAAGAAGGGGTACCGTCTGGTAGGTGATGTGGATTTCGAAGCCATTAAGGAAAAGGTCGCCAAGATCACTCCTGTACCCGGGGGAGTCGGTCCTATGACTATTACCATGCTGCTCTACAACACCCTCGAATCGGCCAGAAATCATATGAATGCGAATAAGTAGCCCGCACTTCTCATTTTTTAGCGACTGTGGTACCATAGCATTCGATCTTACCCATGGGGGTCCTGCATGAATAATCGTAATCTCAAACAGCAGTACCGCGAACTGCAGACTGATATTTTCCCCGCTAAAATGGAAATAAGTTTCGGCGAAGACTCGTTTCGCCAGAGTTTGCGTTTTGAAAAAGTAACTTGGTCAATTGCCGGCCAAGAAAAAGGCCTGCGATACGGCGAAAACCCCCATCAAAAGGCTGCACTCTACCGCCTGGTAAACGGCAACCTCGTGCTCGGCGATGTAGCTACAGTCTCGCCGGAAGCAGCACTTGTTTCTCACGCCGAACTTAAGAAATCCGGCAAGCACCCGGGTATGATCAACATTACGGATGTTGACAGTGCATTGAACATCCTGCGCTATTTCCCGGATGATCCGACCACAGTCATAATAAAACACAACAACCCCTGCGCAGTCGCACAACGGCCTGAACTAGCAGAGAGTTTTCAGGCCGCATTTATGGCCGACCCGATCGCCGCCTTCGGCGGTGTGGTCGCGGTCAATCGCGAGATCGACAAAGCAACCGCGGAAGAAATAAGCGCCCATTACACCGAAGTCGTAGCGGCACCGGCCTACAGCGAAGCGGCTATGGCAGTGCTGGAAAAAAAGAAAAATCTCCGAATTATGGAAATCAGAAATATTGACCGGCTCCAGCAGCTGACCGCGGCTCCGCATATCGATTTCCGCTCCTTGATCGACGGAGGATTGATTGTGCAGTGGTCTTACACCACCCGTATACTATCGACAGAGGATTTTTTACCGGCGGAAACCGACTACAAGGACACACACTACACCATCAATCGCAGGCCGACCCCCCGGGAACTGCAGGATCTCCTGTTCGGCTGGCAGGTCGAAAGCGGAGTAACCAGCAATTCTGTGCTCTACGTGAAAAACCGCACCACTATCGGCATCGGAACGGGCGAACAGGACCGGGTAGGCTGTGCAGAAATAGCCCGCGATAAAGCTTACGCCAAAACCAGAGCACGGGTTGCGCTCTCCCAATTCGAATCCTCATATCGGGAACTGCGCACATCCCAACAGGAAGAAGTCGACCGCTATATAGCCGAGTTTCACGGTGATATCAAAGGCAGTGTGATGGTCTCGGACGGCTTCTTTCCGTTCAGAGATGGAGTCGAGGTGGGGCTGCGTGAAGGAGTTACCGCGGTGGTACAGCCGGGCGGTTCACTGAGAGATTTCGAATCGATCGAGGCGTGCAACGAATACGATGCTGCCATGGTTTTTACAGGCGAGCGCTCGTTTCGGCACTAGCCGCAGCGACAATACAGCAATAAGGGTTTACTAGCAAATGAAGATTAATCGGAAAATCATTTTCAGTCTGGCAGCATCCGCGCTGCTTACCCTGATAATAGGCGGCGGTTGGCTGACTCTCCACACAGAAATTCAACAGATACGGGAAAATCAGATTCGATATAACCGCAGTCTGGGTGACGAGATCGAAACCCAGCAATCTACTCTCAAAAAAATCGGTCTGAATCAGAGCATCCTGTTCGATAAACTGAATGAAAGCCGCGAGGCCCTGGAACTCCCGCAGGCAGAGGCTGTTACTCTGCAGTCGGACACCCCGGCCGATTCCGCGAGTAGCGAAGGCGCAGGCGGGCCGAATAATGATGATGCTCTTTTTTATGATGGAATCAATTATTTAGACAGTTATTATCAGAGTAAGGCCGCCAAAAAGAGTTTTGCCATGTATCTCGAAAACCGGAACCTTAGAGACACGCTAAAATCTATGGAGCTAGAGTTTCAGGAGATACACGATCAGCGTTACACCCTGCTGCATGAGGATAAGCGCCTGTTTGTGCTGGATGCAGGCGCGGAGCAGTCGAACCCGCAGCTAACAATCACATCGCGGCTGCAGGCAGAGGAACACTTCAACCTCGACGGCGGCGAGCAGACAGTAGACCAGTCCCTGCAGTTCATCCGAAATGAGTTCGACAGAATGCAGCAGCACATTCAAGCATTCCGTCAAAAAGTCGATTTCTGTGAACAGCTTACCAGTGACTCTGAGTTTTCACAGCTGCGCGCAGAGAAAAACCTCAAGATCATTACACCCTCCGAGCAAACCTCTTCCGGCATAGACATTGCGCTCAAGCGAATTGAGTGGCGGATAAGACAGGCCGGCTCCAACGGCAATGAAGGCGGCTGGATCAGTTCCTACGGAGTACACTTTCAAAGCGGTACATTTTTTCTAAACGACGAAACCTTCTCAAGCCGCAGCGAGTTTAAAAGCGCACTATTGCAGAACACCGGCGAAATCGACGACCGCAGCCCTCGTGAGGTGGTAACCGCCGGGGCGATACAACGTATACAAACAGTATCGGAGGAGCCTGCATTTCAGACATTTCTCTCGGAAAACGGTTTACGGATGAACAAGCAGCCGCGGGAAAACGGAGATTATTTTTACTTCGATCTGCGCGACGAAAACGGAGAGCGATACGGTGCATTTGCGGTACTTAAAAAGCACGGCAAGATATACCTCACCGACCGTGAAGATGTAGTCATCTCGGAACTCAAAACCATAGGAACAAAAGTGCATTTTTCACGGGAATCGGCTGATTCGATATTCGGGTCGGGTTCTGATTCGAATACCGTTCTGAACAGTCTGCCTGAACCCGCTTCGATTTCGAAAGCCGGAAACAGCAGGGAGTCCATGATTCTCCTGTGCGGCACCCACGAAAAAAATGCCGATACCATGATGATCGCCCGTCTTTCCGAAGATGACGGAATACGCCTGATCAGCATTCCACGAGATATTTATTACAAACAGCGCAAGATAAGCTCATACTACCGCCTGTACGGGATTGATAAGCTGCGGTCGGTAATCGAAGAGATTACTGGAGTTCAATTCGACGGCCATATTACCGTCGACATGTACGCGTTTATAGATGTGGTGAATATCCTGGGGGGTATAGATGTGCACCTCGAGAAGGCACTGATCGATCCGACCTACAAAATCAGAGAGCACGGAGAGTGGAAAACCCTGTTCTTCGAGGCTGGAACGCATCATCTCAACGGAATAGAAGCGCTGCGGATCGCCAGATCGCGCCACACCTCCAACGACTTTGAACGCGCATACCGCCAGCAGCTGGTGATAAAAGCCCTGTTTACAAAAATGAACAGTCTGCACGCCGGAAAACTGCAGGAGGTATACAAACTGTTCAAAGTACTGTACCAGTACGTAGATACCGATTTCTCAACCTACGATTTAGCACAGTTCTTTTTAAAATACCATTCAGCGGAGCTCGTGCCGAAAAAGAGCCTGTCTACCGACAATATACTCTATAACACCTACAGCAATTACTATCTGTCCGGACTCACTGAAGAAGAGGTAGACGACGACTTCTATAAGGGAGCCTGGATTCTGCTGCCGAAGGAAAATGACTGGGGCTTGATCCCGAGATATGTATACCAGCAACTCTATTTAGAATAATCTCAGGAGTGATATTATATGCCCGAAAAGTATTGGCTTGAAATATACGGATGCCAAATGAACTTTGCCGAAGGCTACGCCCTTGAAATCGAACTGAAGCAGAACGGGTGGCAGGCCGCCGAAACCCCCGAAGAAGCTGATGCGGTAATACTGCACACCTGCTCGGTGCGTCAGACCGCAGAAAACCGAATCTGGGGAAGAATAGGCTTTTTCAAACATATGAAGCAGGAGAAACCTCTTAAACTGATTGTGATGGGCTGTATGGCTGAACGGCTGAAGGCAGAACTGCAGGCGAAAGAGCCGGCAATCGATCTGGTAGTAGGTAACTTTGAGAAACAGCAGCTGCCGGATCTCATCGGTGACTTATCCCGCAACTCCAGCTACAGCATCAGCCCCGGCGGAGCTGCGGACCAAAGCCAGGAACAGCCGTTCTCATTTCAGGATTTTCATCAAAAAGAGAACGATTTCCACGCATATGTGCCGATAATGCACGGCTGCAATAATTTCTGCACCTATTGCATCGTCCCGCATGTGCGCGGAAGAGAGGTTTCCCGGTCGCCCGCAGAAATCAAAGTTGAGCTTCAGCGCCTAGAGGCACACGGTGTAAAAGAAATAACTCTGCTCGGTCAAAACGTAAACTCTTATTCCTACCACACGGAGGCCCGGCACTACCGGTTTCCCGACATCTTGAAGTTGATTTTAGACCAGCTCGATTCGGTTAAGTGGCTGCGGTTTCTCACCTCGCATCCCAAAGATGTACCGAATGAGCTGGTGGAAATGATCTCTACCGAAGCGCGCTTGTGTAATCACATTCACCTGCCGGTGCAGCACGGTTCCAGTTCAGTCCTCAAACGAATGAACCGAAAATATACTAGAGATGAGTATCTGCGGACTATTGAGCATATGCGAAAGGTAATTAACGAGCCGGCGATCACCACCGATATTATGATCGGCTTTCCCGGTGAAACCGAACAGGACTTCAGAGACACCCTGGATCTCATGCGCGAGGTCGAATTTGACGATGCATTTATGTACTACTTCAATCCCCGCGAGGGAACCCCGGCGGCCGTCTTCGATGAGCAGGTACCGCATCAAACTAAACTCGATCGCCTCTCAGAGGTGATAGCGCTGCAGCGGGAGATTACCCATTCCCGCAAGATGAAGCGAGTAGGGAAGGTCGAACAGGTTATTGTCGAATCTGTCTCCAAAAAGAAGCCTGACGAACTTCTCGGCAGAACAGAGCGCGACCATATGGTAGTTTTTCCCGGCACTACGGATTCGATAGGAGAGTTCGTAAAGGTAAAGATAGAATCCATGGCAGGAAATACACTAAAGGGGCATAAGTGCGATTGAAAACAATAACGCTATTTTTCGGTTTGATGCTGCTATTCATTGGCGGATTCACCACCACGGCCCAAGATTCGGCCGATCTCTCTGAACTGGCCGGCACTTCTGATTTTGTTGTCAAACTCCAGCAGGAATACACCTCAAAGAGCGATCCGCAGGAGGCCCTGCAGCTTATCCGTACTTATCTTCCGATAGTACAATCGGGCGACCAGCGCCACAGGCTACTGCTGGATATGGCCCAGCTCGAAGAGCAACAGAACCAGCTGCAGAGCGCCCAGCTCCACTATCAATCGGCGGCATTTGCTCCTAAGGGTGATCCGGATTACAACTCTCTGTTCATGTCGGCACTTCTGCTTATAGATTTTGCCGAGTATGACCAGGCATTGCTGCAGTGCCGGCATGTGATTCGTGAAAGCCAGTCGGAAGAGCTGCGTCTTCAGGCCCGGCTGCAGGAAGCGCGCATCCTCCATTTGCAGGATAAAAGTTCCGCAGCCCTCGAAACCCTAAAATCATTGTACGAACAGAGAGGGAGCCTTCCGGCAGAAATCCTATACGGTATGCATTCCCTTTATGCACTTATTTACGACAAGGAGTCATCCGAATCAGCTCATGCAGCAGAAATTGCCCGGCTGTTGCAGGAGCGTTACCCCGATTCACCGGAATACGGTTTGCTGCGAAAAAAAATCCAGCGAAAACCCACTCCTGAAACCGCGCTCGGGCTCAGCAGCAAGGAGACTGACATCGCCGCGGAAGAAACCGCAGACGATGCGCCGGGTGAGTCCTCTTCCGATGCTGCAACTGCCGAAACAGAGGCTGAGGAAGCGGACGCGAAAAGCAGGGCTATTCAGACCGGATCATTCCAGGATGCTGAGAACGCCCATTACATGCAGCGTGAACTGGAGAAATTGGGTTTTACCGCGATGGTTACGCAGGCCGAGGTAAACGGGACAAGCTCTTTCCGCGTACTGGTCCCGATCGCCTATGGTGAAACCGAACAAGAGGTGGTACTGCAATTGAAAGAAAAGGGCTTCGAAGGATACCCGATCTACTGATACGGAGCCCTCCGGCTTATTCCTCTATTTTTTCCACCTGCTCATACCGGATAGGCTGCTTTTCAGTGGGAGAAAAACCGTTTACCCCTATCTTTCCGGGCAGTAAAATGAGGCGTCTGATTATCTCATTACTCTTCTTCTCTTCAGAATAATTAAAAGAGTAGCATAGCCGTTCTACTACAATGCCGTGCCTGTTCATGACCTTGAGTTCGAGTATATCGCTGCCCATAGAATATACGGAGAATCCCCCCTCATGCTGGTTTCCGTCTCTTTCGAGAGTAAAATTCGGTGGTTCAAAATTGATTTCATCGCCGACATCGCTCTTATACACCCCGCTGAGTCTCGGCAGATGTTCCTTGTCGCTGCCGTTGCTCGGGGACGATGCCAAAAAGGTATTCTGCAGCGAGCCTCCAATTTTCTGATACATACCCGACCATGAGGTGTTAGAGCTGCGCTGGCCGTTATGCGAGTTGATATCGTACATCTGCAGCCGGATATTGTTCAGATCCTCTACATACGCCGAAATATATATCCGCATAAATGGCACGATTTCGTTCTCACCGCGGACAGACAGGCTGTTGGCAAGAAAGCGCTGCGAGCTGGTCCATGTGTATATCTCTTGTACACTTCCGCTGTACAGGGTAATGGTATCTTCCAATGGGTTGAAATGGATCAATGCCCGCTGGTGGGGAGGAGATTTCTCGCCGGAGGTTTTGGTATACAACCAGGGTCCACTGAGAAACTCCTCAAACTCCTCACTTCCACCCTCAAACAGCTCTTTCAACCGACGGTCTTCGATCTCCTGTCCGGAGACCTTTTTCTCGATTACCTTTTCATATTTACGTGAGTCGTTTCTCCATATATAGGTTCTTTTGATGATATCGCTCATCCGCTCCGATTCGGTATCCTTGGAACTGGTAACAACCGGATAGGCAGCACCGTTAGAGAGCCCGTTCTGATATGACTGACTGCGTTTGCTCTCCTGAAGCTCAATGGTACCGTCTACCTCAAGAGAAAGAATGCGCTCGAAATAGAGTCCGTACTCGTCGGGTGAAGTAGTTCTACGGAAAATATCAATTGTCTGCAGGCCCTCTGCGTTTATTCCATTACAGACTATCTCCTTGTTGTGATCGCCGGTTACATCTATCACTGTAACCTGCAAACCTTTTCTCTGCTGAGCTACCGTTTCCGATTGCCAGGTAGTGGAATATTTATCACGGATCGTATCATAATCGGCAACCAGCAGCGAGATGTTGCTCTCTTCCGAAAGCGTATCCTGAGCCACCAGCACCTGCTCTTCATAACGGTCGAGATCGAGATTTACATCTACCAACTGTACCATCTGATAACCGGACGGCAGCTGAACCCGGGAAAACTGACGAGTCTCTTCCTGGTAGGCCTGATTTTTTTCGCTCACTGAATCGGAAGCCTGCTCTGGCTCTGCATCGAGATTCAGCTTTTTCGGCTCCTGGAGATAAGTAGAATCCGACTGTGGTGAGTTAGGATTACAGCCAAAAAATACAAAGCCTGTAATCAGAATAAGAGAAATGAGTGTTATTGAAACATATCGATGTATCTTCATAGTATCTATTAAGCTTCCGGAAAATAAGATGATAACTTATCTAACACCTTTTGTTTTATTGTTTCAAGAGGCCAGATGCTCTTGAAACCGGCAGCGGTTTTATGCCCGCCACCTCCATAGGACTGGGCGATTTCGGCAACATTAATATTGCCCTTTGACCGCAGCGAACAGCGCAGTATACCGGCTTCATTCTCCTTAAAGAACAGAGATACACGTATACTCTCGCTCTTGAGAGGAATGTTAATGAGGGTATCAGCCTCTTCATACATAGCTCCGCACTCTGCGATCATTTCTTTCGTCATAGTTTGAGCAGCAACATGCTGTTTATAAAACAGTTCGAGGGTAGCGAGCACCTTAGACTGCAGCCGCAGTGCCGAAACAGAGTTGCTTTCATAAATACGTTGATAAATATGGTTCGGATTCACCCCGATTTTGGTGAGCATATGCGCTATCATAAAGGTTCGCGGAGAGGTTTTGGGATAAATAAAGGAGCCGGTATCGTATACTATACCGGTAAAAATTGCCTCGGCCATCGGTAGTGTGAATTCCAAGCCCAGTGAATCGAACAACTCGAAGAGGATCTCACAGGTTGATGAAGCTGACTCCTCGATATGATTTACCTCGATTATGTTGTCATCGGATTCGTGATGATCAACTATGAAATAGTCTTTTACCTGCGGCAGGATCAGTTCCGAGGCCACCCCGATATTGTGGATATCGTTTGTATCGAGAATAAGCAGGACATACTCATCTATATTCTTCGGCAGCTGGGATTTCTCTTTCAAATGGGTGATAAATGGGGCACACTGGAGGTAAGAGTATTTATGAGGCGCAGGGTCGCTGTTAAAGAGCAGTACCTGTTTGTCCATCTGCTTCAGTGCAAAATACATTGCACACTCACTGCCGATCGCATCTCCGTCAGGGGTTTCGTGGGCAGTCAAGATAAATTTTTCGTTCTTTTTGAGAAACTGGGTTAGGTTGTCGAAGCCTCCCATACCACCTCTCTTAAGCTAGTTCCGCTGGTTCCAGGCAGCAGTGATTTCAGCAGCAAATCGTTGTGCTTTCTCTTCAACTGTAATACCGAGAATTGAAATTTTCCAACCATCCATCGGAATTTCCTTTCTTGGTACCAACAGCGGATGCTCCAAGTTGTGGGTCTTACCTGGATATGGGCTGTCAGGGGGGCCTTCGTGATAGTTATCTGAGAGAAGTAGTACGTAAGGGTGAGCCGTCGGCGGCGCCGCGGAGGATCGGAAGTCACCTTCGAAGCTGTCCAGCATGGAGCCGATATCCGTATAGTGCCGATTTGCTTTCAATTCAGTCACGTTGCTCATGAGCTCGTCAACCGATAGCTCCGAACCTATACGTCCCTGCAGTATGAACTGGGTGTCACCGTAAAAGGCAAGTACATACACAAAATCACCGGTCTGCAGCAGTGTCTCGGCGACTGTCTCCTCCAGATAAGTCTTTACGGAACCGATCTCCTGTTCCATGGAAAGGGAGCGATCGATTAACAGATAGAGACTCATATTGCCATTACGGCTGTCGGCAGCGGCGGTTTGAATCCCTATACCCAGCGTCATCATAATTAAGACTATGGAGAAAAAGGATTTGAAGTAGGTTTGCATTTTCATCACGTTTATACTATCATGATTGTACAACTAAAAGAAGGAGAAAAACCTTATAAAAAAAAAAACGTGCTTTACATTTTGCAGAACATATTGATAATCTATTACTATAGTTAGCAGAAAGCGATTTATAAGGAGAGTACAATGGGAAGCATAGATTTACCAAAAAGCCCAATGGTGTTTCACCCAACAAAGCGGAGTGCAGTTGGATCGCGGAACTCGTTGGCACAGGAAAGCAGAGATCAACAGGCTGAAGTAGATCGTCTTCTGGAAGAAGAAGTAGATAAGGTCGTGAACCATGTAGCTTCTAAACTTCCCAAAGACGTGCTCGAACGCCTTGACGTTATGGGTGGTTTAAAGGAGAAGCTGTACAACTACTTTAACCAGAACTACCAGAACATGTTCAACCGCTATATTGTTACTTCTGAAGACGAGATGCTGAAGAAGGTTCGCAACTTTGTAGACCGCGAAGAGATGAAGGTTACCGCGCGTTATACTCCTAAAGAGATTTCGGCATTGCTCGACGAGGTCGGCGGTATGGATCGGTTCAATACCGGTGAGATAGAGAAATCGATCGTCAACATGTACGGTCACCTGCAGGGGCATATTCAGCGCGGAATCAACGACCTCGAGAATCTCACCAACTCGCTGCTACGGCAGAAAACCGATGTTGGTGCGTTCATCCGGGGTGAAAACGCCTATTCGGTCGTGAAGTGTGCGTTCAAGGACAATATCTACAAACCTAAAACCGTCAGTGATGTAAAACTGTCGGTGAATATTCTCGATTCCGAGCTCATCAGCCCGATTTTCCACTATCAGGCAACTGTGGAGTTCATCATTAAGGACCTGCTGTCCAAGCACATCATGGACGAAATCGACAAAGAGATCGAACAGGTCAAAGATGAACACATCGAGCAGGGCAAGGAAGAGATGAGCGACAGTGAAATCATCTTCGAAAAGATGCGCCGCGTCGAAAACCACACATCCGATGACAGTGAAGATCCAAACTCCAAGCGCTACCAGATCATGAGCAAGCGCCTTATGGACCGGGTCGAAGGGCTGCGGGCGGAAATCGATCCCGAAGAGTTCGATTCTTTGAATATCCGCGAAAATCTGAAAAAGATCATCGATCTGGAAAATATCCGCAACCGCGGATTCAACACCGCGATCAACAGCATCACCAGTATCCTCGACACCTCGAAAATGGGCTATCAGTTCATCGAAAACCTCAAGAACGCACGTGAGCTTATTATCCGTGAATACGAGGATACCAACTATCGGGATCTGCCGGATGAACGCTATCAGATCCAGATGAAGTATTTCGACAATGCCCAGCTGATAGAAGAGCGCAAGGCGTACGATGTACAGGTAAAATCCTTCGAGGTCGAGGTACAGCATCTCTGGGATGTTCTGGAAATGGTATACGAAGACAAAAAGCTGTTCAAACGCATCACCGATTACAGCGATCTTGCAAAGATCTACAAAAACAAGATCCGCCGCAAGATCAAAGACAAAACCGGCGACCCGATGTATGAAGACATCGACAAAGTGTGGGACGAAATCTCTTTCGTTCAACCTGCCGAAACTCAGGTCGAAAAAATGAACCGCACTTATGTCTTCGATAAGGACAAAATCGGCAAGAAACTGGCCCTGATGAGCGATAAACTGCAGAACATGTACGGATATCGCTACCCGATACAGCGCCGCGTAATCGAAGAACGGCTGCAGTTCCTGCAGACCGAATTCAATAAGTTCGATTACATCATCAATCCGTATCACATCCAGCCGGGTCTGCTGCTTGACGTTGATATCACTTCAATCAAGCGCAAAAAAGCGACTCTAGACGGAATGGCCAATGTGCTGAACGAGTTTCTGCACGGTATTTCGAAGGGCTTCCAGGATGCAGCATTTGCCTCCTTCTCACGACGCCGCTCAACAGTCCGCGACGACATCGACCAGCACTTTGCTACCGATCTGGGAGCAGTGGAGCAGGACTCCGGAGAAACCTCAGCCAAGGGGAAGGGGTATCTGGACATGCTGAACTCCTCATCCGAAGGGGCCGAAGCATCCGGAAACGAAACGGTAGTAAAAGACAGTGGAAGCGGTAAGAAGAGTACCCGTGGTCGAAGCAAGAGTTCGACCAGCAAATCTACCAGCAGCAAGAGCAGCACCGGTAAGAAGCGCGGACGGCCGAAAAAGAAAAAAGACGACGGAATGAAGAATATGTAAAGTAGGACACTCAAAACGCCCCCATAAGGGGGCGTTCCTATTTCAGATAAAAAATTAGAAGGAAAAGGTATGGAAGTTCAACATCAATTCGAACACCTTTCTACAAGGAGCGGGTTTAACCAAGCTTTGGCCCATTTCCGCAGTGTCTCAGAGATAATGGACTATATGGAAGATGGGTATAACCTCGCCGATGTGCTCAATTATTTATTGGACGAAGAAGAAATCCAGCAACAGCAGATTGTTCCGACAGTGTATGCACTGCTGCGAGATAAATACGGCTACTACTTTCACTCACATACGATGGAAAAAAGTCTCGATGATTTTTCTTATATTCTAAAAGAACTACCTAAATGGAAAGCGGTAGACCTAGTAATAATATATTTTCATCCCGACCTGGGAGCTCAGATTATCAATCCGAAGAATGAAGAACATTTTGCTGCTTTAAACGTTCTCAAAGAAAACGAATTACTGACTATCTATTGCAGCGCCGGGGATGTAAAAGAGGACGAAAAAAAAGCACAAAAAGCTATTCAAACTCTCGTCAAACTCCTGAACGGTTCAAAGGCGAAAACCCCCGATCTCCTGCTGAAGGGTAAATTCAAGGCAAAAACTATTGAGTTAGAGCCTGAAGAGCAGGAAGAAGAGGAAACCGGCGAGGTCGAAGAGGAAGAAGAGGAAGCAGCACCTGAAAAACCGGAAAAGACCGAAGAGAGCGGTAAGAAGCGGAGAATGACACCTTTTTATTCCATTCCGGTCACCAACGAGCTTTTCCACAACGGTAACGTCGAAGCCTGGAAAAAGATCATTCAAAGTTATAAGACCAAGCATCCCGGCCTGGATGTATATATTTATTACGATGGAGAAAGAATTCATGATATTCACTCCTTGTTCAAATGGGGCAAGGTAAAACACGGCAGCGCGATACTGGTTGCAGTGGCCGGCGACGATATCCAGGATGTAGCCAAACTTCAGCGTTATCTTCGCCAGGGCGCCAGCCCGCAGTTCGAGGCATTTCTCCACTATCCCGTTAACACCATTTTGAATCTATTCTAGGGGGAAATTATGGATAAAGCAGTACATTTCTTTAGCCGTAATAAATATGTAAAAGATGCTAAGGTCTGGGAACAATTCGGTATTCGTGGCAAACAAGCCATGGAGTTCGCAGCTCTTAACCTGCCGATTGTACCCGGTTTTATACTGGATTCACAAATCGCCGCGCATCTCGACGACTTCGAATTAGCCGCTGAACTACCGGAGTTGATCACCCAGTTCGAACAGGAAACCGGAAAATCCTTTAACGACCCAAAAAACCCGCTTCTGCTGAAGGTTGTAATAAGCCCGAACCTGGCAATCGTGCATTATCCGACCCTGCACAACTTCGGCCTTACCGATGAGACACTGCCGGGTTTCGCAGACTATGTGGGCGAGGAGTTCGGTTATCACGAAATTTTGTTTTTGATACACGGAATTCTTCAGGTTGAAAAAAAGATTGCCGAGCTGAGTGAAGATAAAAAGAACATCAAGCTTTACAGTGATAAAATCGATACTCTTGATTCCGTTATTAATAACGAAACCTCTACAAGCAAACTGAAAAAGACCCTCGAGAATATGCGCGGGGCTTTGCCGGATGACTTTTTTTCTGACGCCTACTCGCAGTTGGAATACTGCCTACGCCGCATCAGTATGCTGCTCACTCTCGACGAGCTGGATAACGAGGACGCGGCTCTGATCGTACAGCCGATGGTATACGGCAACTACGGCAGTGACAGCGGCAGCGGAGAGTATGCCACTCGCAATCCAGTTACCGGAGAGGGTACCATCCACGGCTGGTACGTGCCCGACACTTTCAACTCCGAGGACAGGAAAGGGCAAGATGTGGTCAGCCTTTCTCCGAAGTATGTAAAAGAACTCGATAAAACCGCCCGCACCGTTGAAGATCATTTTATGGAAATACGCTCGATTCGCTTTACCATTGAGAACAAAAAACTGTGGTTTGTAGATCAACGGCCCTTGGTAACAAAATCGACGCAGGCAGACATTCACCTTTTGCTTGACCTCCATAAACGTAAAAAAATCGACGACACCTTCCTGATTCACGCTTTGAAACCCGATCAGCTGAATGAAATACTGCATCCGGTTATCCGGCCCGAGTCTGTAAAGGACTTCAAAGTCATCAGCGGCGGTATCGCCGGAGCCCCGGGAGCTGCAATCGGCAGAGTCTACTTTACCACCGATTCTCTGCTCGAGGCGTATCGCTACGCCCAGCAGCAGAACGAAGACACCCGTATGATCCTCTGTATGCCGGCCACCTTCGCCGATGATGTAAAGGCTATCGAGGTTGCCACCGGAGTGCTTTCGTCCGAAGGCGGATATTCCGCCCATGCTTCAGTGGTTTCCCGGCAATACGGAAAGGTTTCGCTTGTCCAAAACGACCTGAAATTCTCCAATAAAAGCGCCAAGATCGGACAGCACACACTCAAAGAGGGCGATCTCATTACCCTGCAGGTGCCGCACTACGGCGAACCGCATATATACCTTGGCGAGGCGGAACTCATCGAACCGGATCCGAAAGAGTCGGGATTGCTCGATTTCGTACAACTGGTGAAGAAGCACGTGAAAGATTTTCATGTGCGGGTCAACGCCGATACCGCCCGCGATTCCAAGCTGGCCGTCAGTTTCGGAGCAGAGGGTATCGGTTTATGTCGAACCGAGCATATGTTCTTCAAAGAAGAGCGCATCAATGTGTTTCGACAGATGATACTTTCAGAAAATGAAAACGACCGCCGGAAAGTGCTAGCCAAACTGAAGAAAATGCAGAAAGACGATTTTTACAACATCTTCAAGGCGATGGACGGCAAAGAGGTTACCATTCGTCTGTTAGACGCACCCTTGCATGAGTTCCTGCCGCACAACAAGAGCCAGACAAAGGCCTTCGTCAGCTACATGCAGAATGAGGCCGGCGTAAAAATTACCGAAAAACAGGTCAACGAGATATCTGAAAGCCTGCAGGAGTTCAATCCGATGCTCGGGCATCGCGGCTGCCGTATCGCCGTTTCATATCCGGAAATCTATGAGATGCAAGTTGAGGCTGTGTTCGAAGCAGCCTTCAAAGCCCGTAAGGACGGTGTGAAGGTTTATCCGGAAATCATGATTCCGCTCATTATGAACTCCGATGAACTAAAACTTATCACCTTCGGTAAACGGATAGAAGGTAAGGACTATAAGGGCTTGCGCGGCATCGAAGCCGAAGTGCGTAAAAAACTGAAAGAGAGCGCAAAGATGGAGCACCGCTTCGGCACGATGATCGAGCTACCGATCGCGGCCCTGGCCGCCGGTGATATTGCCCGCTACGCGGAGTTTTTCTCCTTCGGTACAAACGACCTCACTCAAACTACCATCGGGCTGTCACGGGACGATTACACCTCGTTTATGCCGGATTACACCCTGTTCGACATCATCCCAGGCAACCCTTTCCAAGAGCTCGATCCATACGTGCAGGAACTCATAAGCACCGCTGCGCGCCGTGGAAAAATGACCCGCCCGGGTCTGTCCACCGGTCTCTGTGGAGAACACGGCGCCATCCCGAAAAACATCCGCTTCTGTATCGAAGCCGGTCTCGATTATGTATCCTGCTCGGTCTATTCAGTGCCGATTGCGCTGCTGGCGGTTGCTCAGGAAGTTGTGCCCAAACCGACCGCATAAGCCTAAGTTCCCCTGTCAGCCCGTCTCGGGCTGACAGTATCTCGGGAAACAGCGCTTTGAGCATAAAACCCCCTCTATTAGAAGCGTGAGAACACTCTGATAGAGGGGGTACATTTTATTTCGTGCTTCTACCTACCACACTCCGAACTTATTAATACCGTTTATCACCAGTTCAGCACCTTTGCGTGCATCCGAACGTGGTATCTGGGCCTCTTTGTTCAGGGTTTCCTGGAAAAAGAAGTCCAAAGTATCTACCACTTCGTCCGTGTAGTAGAAAATTAGTGAAAAGTTAACGCCGGTAGGCCGTAAAATAGTAAATGAAGAATATGAGATTATGGGTTCTTTACTTACCATTACCCTGGTTTGGTTTTTCGCAGTAAATATATCCAACTCCGAAAAGCGGTGCGGTATTTTAAGACCGCGGTCTCGTCGGAACGGTTCGATATACTTTTGTGGAAAGGTTGCAGGTTCAACCAGTACAAACAGTTTACTTCCGTCGGTTTCAAACGTAAGTCCGTCGTCGCTTAAATAGAGGTTTTTCACATTGTTATATGCTACGATCTCGTAGATAGCGTATGCGGAAGTTTCCTGGAAAAAGGAAGAGACTATATATCCGCCTTCTTCTTTCGGTAGTTTTCCCTGATTGTACGCTTGAAACAGATCTAGTGCTTTTGGTGCCATTATCCGCTCCTTTCTTTTAGTACCAACTATAATATCAAGGATTCGTAATTCAATCCAGCAATTTTATTTTTAACATAAAATTCAGCGAGCAGCCGCTTTCAGCTTTTCAGCTCGTTCGAAAAATCTGGTAGCGAACTGTTCCATACCCCGCTGGCGATAAATTTCAGCCACATTGTAGTATGCTCGCCAATCGTCGGGAGCAATCTCCTGGGCGGTTCGAAAGGCCTCCAGAGCTTTTGAAGAGTTGCCGGCCTTGTAATGCATAACGCCATAAATTAAATACAAATTCAGTGAGGGATCGGCAAGGAAGTAAAGTGCAGCCTCAATGAGCTGCAGGGCATGGTCCGTACGCCCCGTCTTTGTCAAACAGAAGACCAGCGGCCGGAGGTATTCTTCTTTTTCCGGTTCTTTTTGAAGCAATTTACGATAGATAACCGCAGCCTGAGTATAATCTCCGATCTTGCGATAGCATATTGCCCGAATACGGTTGAGATAACGAGAGTCCTTTACATATGGAAGTACCGATTCAATCTGTTTGAGGGCGGTTTTGTAGCTCTCTCGGCTGTAGAGATGCTGAATATAATCGGTTCTGACTTCTATATCTTTCGGTTGCAGAGTCAGATACTTCTTAAACAATGCCCCAATATCTCGCAGTTCGACTTCATCCCGCAGATCAATAATGGCTCTATAGACCTCGGCTTGCTCCGGTGCTAAATCTACACATTTGCGGTACCACTTTACGGCCGAAGCATACCGACCGGCGTCCTCGTAAGTTTCTGCGATCGTCCTAAGCAGAAGAGGATCGGTACCGAACTCCTTCAGTGCGGCATGCAGTTCATTTAGTACAGTCTCCGGCTCTATAGGCAGTTTACTCCGGCATACAACCCGGTAGTACCGGGCTGAAGAGTTGCCCGGATCGTAGTGCAAAATGGTATCCAGCTGCTGCAGCATTTTTTCGTATTCTCCCAGTTCCCACCAAATCATGCTCATACCGAAATGCGCGTGCAAATTAGTGCGGTCGCGTTCGATTGCGCGCGTGAAGTGATTCATAGCCCGGTCTGTATACCCGAGTTCACGGTAGGCCTCCGCTACTACCAATCTAATCGGTAGGTCACGGCTATTCTGTTTCAGAATAGTCAGCCCATGATCCAGCGCCTTTTCATACTCCTTGCGCTGTAGAAACTGAAATGCAAGCGCATGTTCGGCTTCTGCGCTTTGCAGCAGCGGGGATTGGGGATATTTTCTGGCTAAGAGTGCCAGCAGCTCGCGTCCGCGTTTCTCATTCCCAGCCTGAATGTTGAGGATAGCTGTTCTATAGAGAATGAGTTCATCTCCCGGAGATTCACTCAAAGCCGTCTCATATGCATCTGCAGCGGCAGCATATTCTCCGCTCTGCCGATACAGCATGCCAAGGTACAAATTCAGCAGTATGTTCTCTTTGCCTTTGTCCTTGAGAAACTCGAATACTTCGCGGGCATAATCGGTATCCCCCGCTTTGAAGTGCTGTATGCCGCTCACTAACAGTGAGTTGAGATATCCTGAGTACAGGTTTTCATCGGTCGGATGAATTTCCACCAGCTTGGCCAGCAGATCAGATGCCTCATCCGGCTTTCGAAGCTTTAACAGAGTGTATCCGAGCAGCATGGCTGCCTGAAAGAACTCCGGGCGTATTGACAATGATTCTCTCAGATGCACGGCCGCATGCGGATAAATGTTTATTGCTAAGTATGCTCTTCCCAAAAAAAAGTGTCCGGCGGCCGAGCTCTGTCGCTTCTCTACGAAGGTACGCAGGGCATCGATGGCTCTAGAATACTCTCCGAGGGCATGAAAACTCCGGCCTAAATATAAGAATGCTTCGGGTATGCTGTCGTCGGCACTTATCAGATACAGAAGCTTTTGAGCGGCCTGCTTGTACTGTCGCTTGCGGCCAAGGTCTATCGCCTCCTGCAACAACTGAGAAGGTTCTGATTTACTCATACCCTTATGCTACTGATAGTCAGGGCTTTTTTCCACCTTTTTTTATGACTAAATTGACAATTCTTCAGCTTTCTGTAAACATGGGTTTTGTTGGAGGCGCAATATGAAGGTAGTAGTAATTGGAGCCCAATGGGGTGATGAGGGCAAGGGAAAGATTGTCGATTTTCTTGCGGAACAATCGGACTTGGTGGTTCGTTTTTCGGGTGGTGCAAATGCCGGACACACGGTAGTCCACGCCAATAACACCTATAAACTCCACCTGGTGCCGTCAGGGGTAGTTTACCCTGATAAAAAAGTGGTTATGGGATCAGGTATGGTCATTGATCCGGACAGTCTGTTCAACGAATTAGCCACTCTCGAAGAGCAGGGAATTCAATGGCAGGGCAGGCTTTTCATTTCGGACAGGGCTCACATTGTACTTCCTGAGTATAAGGACAGCGATAAAGCTATGGATGAAAAACGCCGCAATCCGATTGGTACAACCGGGCGCGGAATCGGTGTTGCGTATGCGCAAAAGGCAAACCGCGACGGTATTCGCATTGCCGATCTCAATGAAGATGCCTTCCTCGAGACCCTCCGACCGAACGAGCGAAAATTCCTCAATCCTTATATCGACCGACTGAGATCCATGACCATCAATTTGGCCGAGTTCATGGAGTCATACAATGACGAGAAAATACTCTATGAAGGTGCTCAGGGCATTCTGCTGGACATAGATGTGGGCAGCTACCCCTATGTGTCTTCCGGCTGCTCGGCTGCAGCCGGCGCGAGTCTCGGCGGAGCGGTTGGACCTCGCAGCATCGACCAGATTCTAGGAGTTTTCAAAGCATACTCTACCAGAGTCGGAAACGGACCATTTCCGTCGGAATTCACGGTTGAACGGGACGGAGATCTCGGCGACACTATACGTGAAATCGGGCATGAATACGGCGTTACTACCGGCCGACCGCGGCGCTGCGGCTATCTCGATCTGGTGGCGCTGCGCTACGCCTGTCGTACGAACTCTATTGATTCACTTGTTCTGACACATCCGGATGTGTACGACACATTCGATGAAATCTCAGTATGTGTTGCGTATAAAATCGATGGTAAAGAGACCACATCGTTTCCCTCATCGGCACTGAAACTGGAAAGAGCCGAGCCGGTTCTGAAGAAGTTTTCCGGCTGGAAAGAGGCGATAAGTGCTGTGAGTGAGTATGCTAATCTGCCTGAAAAATGTAAATCATACATCGAGTTTATCGAAGAGTTCACCGGAACGCCGGTAGGCATTATCTCGGTCGGACCCGACCGTAATCAAACCTTTATCCGCAAAAAGGTCTGGTAAGGCAGAAACACAAAATATGATACAGTTTAGAAACGGCCCGAGGTGTATTCCTCGGGCTTTTACTTTCTTTTCTTGCCTATGCCGAGACGAATTCCACTTTGAAATTGGGAAAGAACCTGAACAGTTCAGCCTCGATAGCTCGATTCACGGAATTTTCGATCGCCATTGATATACCGACACAGGCCATACACGCCGGACGATGCGAATTGTAGTCGGTAAAAACGTAGATAGTTGATCCTTCTTCGCTGTATCTGAACTTCTTGACTATGCCCAGATCACTGATCGGTCGTTCGCTCTCCGGATCTTTGACGTTCTCGAGAACGGCATCGAATTTCTCCTGAATCGTCTTATCCATTTACTGCTCCTGAGCACTTTTAGGTCTGGTTGTGATTCCCAATACGGTATATAGCCCGCAAAAGCTTATTGCAGCGGTTGCACTGAGCACCAGGGCAGCAATACCCAGCAGCACGGCCAGCGCACCTTCGACTACACCGGCTATAATCAGAACAATAAACACAACTGAGATAAGGTAGCGTACTATTTTATCTGCTTTTCCAACATTACTTGTCATTTGTATCTCCTAATATATTAATTACTATACAGATAATGTAATTATTAAAGGTGAAAATGACAATGATTTTTCGCTTTGGCCTTTTCATAGACAAATAAAAAGCTGCACCGCAAAACAGCAGCACAGCTTTTATATGTATGTAAAAACCTATGACGGTTAGTCAGCTACTGATCAGGCAGCTGGCCGGGTAGTAGATTTATGTGCAGCAGCACACCGTTTACCTTCAAGAACCATTCGCTCATACTGCTGCTTCACCAGAAGCAGATAGCCGTACGTAATAGCACCGGCGGATACGCAAACTCCCGAGAGCAGCACATAGATATCCAACCGAAAGTGCGCTGCAGCATAGACAGTTGCGATTCCGCTTATTAACAACAAAACTGCATTTTTCATATAATCCCTCGCTTTATATTATCTTTATATCGATAATAATTTACCTTTTTAAGTAAAAAAAGTCAAGCCTTTCTCTACCAAAAACGGTGTTGCCGCGCTCATCTTAGGAGCTTCAGCAGCCAAGTCCGATGTATTTTTGTGTTTCTGGAGAAGTCGGAGGGAATCGTCTCCTGGGTTATTTCCCGTATGTCGAACAGTTCGGAAAGCGCCGGATCGAGTTCGAAACGGCGATAGTTGTTCGAAAAAATTATTTCACCGGTTTTATTGAGATGTTCAGCTGCTTTTGTAAGCAGGGGCAGGTGATCCCTTTGAACGTCAAAGACATTTTTATCACTTTTACGATTCGAAAAGGTAGGGGGATCAATAAAAATAAGATCGTAGGTCTCGAAGTCATATTCTAAAAACTGCAGGGCATCCCGCCGTATAAAGAGGTGTGAATCACCGGCCAGGCGGTTTAAGTCAAAGTTTTTCTTGCCCCAATCGAGATAGGTTGAGCTTGTATCAACCGATACCGTCTTTGCAGCACCACCGTCGGCAGCATATACGCTGGCTGTGCAGGTGTAGGCAAACAGGTTCAAAAGCTTTACCCCGGCAGCTTTTTCACGGATGAGGCCGCGGGTAATACGGTGATCCAAAAAGAGTCCGGTGTCCAGATAGTCAGTAAAATTGACAAAGAACTTCAGTCCGCCTTCTTTTATTATGAAAAACTCTTTCTCATCAGATATTTTGGAGTACTGAGCTTTTCCTTTCTGCCGCCTACGCTGTTTCAGATGTATCAGTTCCGGTTCTATGCTCAGACCGGCTTCGACCGCCGCAGTCAACTCCCTCAGGCGGTTTTCAGCAGTCTCCGGCTCGATTTCCGCAGGCGGCGCGTATTCCTGAACTACCGCATACTTGTCCTCATACACATCTACCGCCGCAGCATACTGCGGAATATCGGCATCGTAGATCCGGTAACAGCTGATTCCATTCTTCTTCAGATAGTTTTTCAGCTTTCGCCGGTTCTTCAAAATGCGATTTGCCACCATGTTCACCCCGGTGGTCTGGTCCTCTTCCTTGCCTGCACCATGCCGGTTGTGCTTCCCTCGGTCCGCTTGCGGAGGAGAGTACTCATTCCCGGCATCCAGGGTAATTTTGACCATAACGATCTTCAGATTTCCGTTGTACAAGGTGTTGATTTTATCGGCCCGAAGTCCGATGCACTTGGCGGCCGCCTTATCGGGAGCCAGTACAACGGCCTGATAATCGGGAAACACCGCTTTCAGCCACCGGCCGAACCGGGAATACAGCTGTGCAATTTCCTCCCGGTTTTCCAGACGCACGCCGTACGGCGGATTAGTGGCGATCAAACCCGGAGAGACATCCTCTCCCTTCGGCAAGGGTGCTGCATCCAGGTGTTCGAACGGCTGGCTGCGCAGTTGAATGTAGTCAGAAAACCCAGCCCGTGATATGTTCTCGGAGGCCGCATCAATTGCCTTTTGGCTTTTATCAAAGGCAAACAGAGGCGGCATGTGCTGTATTCCCTCACTGCGCCGCTTTTCAGCCTCGGCACGCAGAGACGCCCAGGCCTGCGCATCGTGTCCGCTCCAGTGCTCAAATCCGAAGCGCTGCCGGTAGAGGCCGGGGGCAATGTCAGCGGCAATCATGGCGGCTTCGATCGGCAGCGTACCGGATCCGCACATCGGATCGATAAAAGCACCTCCACGGGCGGCAATCCGCGCCCATTCCGCCTTGATCAACATACCGGCAGCGCTGGTTTCACGTAATGGCGCCCGAGTACCGCTTAAACGGTACCCGCGCTTGTGCAGGCTCTCTCCCGACAGATCCAGGTATAAAACCGCGGAATGCTTTTCAGTGTGAAGATGAAACCTTATGGAGGGCCGTTCAGTGTCTACGCTCGGGCGGGCAGCACTGTTCTTGCGAAATGAATCGACAATTGCATCCTTAACTTTCAATGCAGCATAGTTCGCATTTCTTATTCTCGACTTAGACACATTTGCATCAACAGCAAAGGTCGAATTGAGAGTAAAGAGCCGGTGCCATTCGATCTCGCCGGCTCCTGAGTAAATATCGTCCTCATTGCCAAACTCGAATTTATGCAGCTGCAGGAAAACTCTCGAGCCGACCCGCGACCATAAGCAGACAGAGTATGCGAGCCGGACATCCCCGCGTGCATAACATCCGGCCACCGTCTGCTTTACATCCGAAGCGCCCAAACTTATCAATTCTTCGAGCAGCAGTGGTTCGAGGTACCGTGTACAGCTTACAAAGAGTGAATACATACTTTTACGGCTCAATCCGCTATCACATCGACATGCGGCGGCAGGCTGTAAATCACATCCTTCCGTTCTACAACGATCCTGCTCTTCTCAAAAAGGGCAGGGTCTGCTTTTATGCTCTGGATCAGTTCTTGGGTAGGATTGATTGCTACCGGACGACCGACCTTCCTCAACATTGATAAATCGCCGTTGGTATCTCCATACGCATAACTCTGCTCGAGGTCGATCTGATAATCACGCTGCAGCTGCCGAATCGCTCCGTCTTTGCTATCTGAATCCCACATAGGAACCACCTCGCCGGTAAAATGCCCCTCTTCATCCAGCAGATATTCCGCACCGCGGTACGCATCAACACCATACTTTTCGGCCATTTTGGAGACAAGAAAATTGGGGCTGCCGGAAATGAAAAAAACTTTATGCCGGTTTTCCTGGTGCCATTTAATCCGGTCACGGGTAAACTTGTACACTATATCGCCGTTCAGCCTGATTACCTGATTACTGATAAACTCCAAGTCGCTCTTTTTACGGCCTTTGAGGGCATCGATATAAATATCTATAAGTTCAAGCATATAGTCTTCATAATGGCGCACCCGTTTGCGCCACGCCTTATAGGTGTATTTTACATTGGAGTGCCATAGGCGCGGATCGATTACCTCGTATTTCACCAGCTTTTTGAAATGTTCGATCATCAAAGAATTGCGATAGAGAGTTCCGTCTATGTCGAAAAACGCGCCGGTATTCACCTATTACCTCACCATTTGTAATTAAATTTGCAGTAGTATTTCATAGTTTGTGCTGAGAATCAACGGTGGTGTGCACATACACAAACTCATTCAGCAGCATTGCAGTGGCCCCCCATATTCTGCCGTGCCTGCTCTCGTAGTAGGGTGCAATGAGTTCCCCTCTGCTCGACTGGAAAACTCCTTCCTGTGGTGGCTGCAGCAGCTCGTAGAGCGGAATGTGGAGTATTTCATCGACCTCCGTCGGCTGTGGGCGGAGTTGCGGCAGCGCATGTGCGCAGGCAACTACCGGAGTAACCGCGTAATTGCTGACGGGGATAAACAGGGGAGAAAGGACTCCGAGAATTTCAACCTGTTGCGGATGAATATCTATCTCCTCCTGCGCCTCGCGAAGCGCCGTTTCTACCGGGTAGTTTTCGCTGCCTTCGTGGGCGCCCCCCGGCAAAGCAATTTGACCGGAGTGGTGATCGCCGCTTTGTGTCCGTCGTATCAAAGGGATATAAACGTCTCTACCGCTGCGATACAAAATAATCAGCACCGCAGCTCGCCGGGAATTCTCGGGCACACTGCGATAATTGGCATCGATTCGCCCTCTGGGGGCCAGCTCCATGTGTACCGTCAGGCCGGGCAGGGGGTTGGAGTTCAGGAAATCCTGCAGTGTATGACAGTAGGTTTCAAAATCCATGTGTTCGAACATTATAGTTAAAGAAGGATTTCTCAACAAGCGCATCAGTGAGGCTGCATGGACTGCTGCCGGTAATTCATGAACGGGAAGGGGACACAGAGTGGCCCGCCTTAACGGCGGGCCCTACCATACTTTATTACATATAAAGGTGTTGTATACACAAACCAATGTATGTGTTTACTCTTCTTCAGGCCAGGCCTCGTCGATGTTCTTCAGGACTGTATCCAGATCATCTCCGCTGACCCAGTTGGTCATCTGTTTCCAGAAAGCACCTGCGCCTACCTGGCCGGGCATCATGTCAGAACCGTCGAATCGGAAGGTATCTGCGTTGTGCAGAATTTCAGCGTACTTGCGGTTCGCTTCAGTGGGATACCATTCGAGTTTTGCATCCTTATGCGGTGCAACAACACCACCGGACTGCACCCACTCTTTAATCGAGTCTCCGGTAGCCAGAAAGCGCATTACAGCACGCACTTCCGGCTTGTCGGTAAATGCGCCCATAATATCTCCGGCACCGAGTACCGGTTTACCTTCTTCTTCGTCAATCGGCGGCAGATAGAAGAAATCAATATCTTCGCCTACCTTAGCCCCTTCCGGGAAAAAGTCGGTAATAAAGCTGGCCTGCCGATGCAGCCAGGCTTTCGGCGGTTGCGCAAACAGCGGTTCGGTGGCATCACCGAACGGCACGGTCAGAATGCTGTTGGTTCCGCCGAGAACCAGATCCTTATCAAACCAGATGTCCGCCATAATTTTGCAGGCCCGCTTCACCTCTTCCGAGCTGAAGGGCAGTTCGCCTCTGACCCAGGCATCGTACTTTTCCGGAGTCACTGTGCGCAGCATGATGTCTTCCAGCCAGTCGGTAGCGACCCAGCCGGTAGCTCCGGAACTCTCGATTCCGATGGACCAGGGAGTGTTTCCGTCCTCTGCCATCCGTCTAGAGAGCGCCATCATTTCGTCCCAGGTTTTCGGCACTTCATAACCGGCTTCTTCGAACTCTTGCTTCGGGTACCACACCAGACTCTTTACGTTTGCCCGATACCATACGCCGGCCATGATGTCGTTGATGGTAGCAATATCGATCCAGCTCTGGTCATAATACTCCTTCAGGTATCCATCTTCGAACCATCCGCTCATATCCTGCACCTTATCGCGGTAGACGAAATCCTTCAAAAGGCCCGGCTGCGGAAAGGCCGCTATGTCGGGCGGATCTCCGCCTTCTACCCGCACCGTGATGAGCGATTCGAAATCTGAGGATCCTTCATAGGCAACCTCGATTCCGGTAGCCTCTTCGAATTTCACCATACTCTCTTCAAAAAGTTTGGAACCAGGTTCTACAAACGCACCAAAAATGTCAACTTTAGTGCCGGACAAGTCTTGACCGTTTGTCCAGGGGTTGTCGGTGTAGTCTTTAGCAGCAGCCCCACTTTCTTCTTCCTTCTGCTTCTCCGCTTTCTCCGCATCCTGACCGCAGGCTGTTACGAACAGCAGCGAAGCAGCCACAGCAAGCACCAACAAGAGTTGAAAAACTCTTTTCGGAACACTTTTTGTCAGCAACATAATGTTACTCCTCCTGTTTAAAAAAACTATTATTTATTTGAATCCCCTACGACCCTGAATATACAGGCCTCATAAGGTCTCAAATGCTCTTTTTTCGCTTCTGCAGTGGCTCGTCCGTAGTTCGTGTACACAATCTCTACATCAGCTGTGTCACTTTCCAGAGCCAAACGGGTTTGAATATCGCGGGCTGCCATATTCGCATACACCAGATACTCTTCCTCCCGGTACTGCTTTTTGAAAGCAAGCACATCATCACTTTCGGTTTTTATCTGCTGAAAACTGCCATGCATGAGTGCCGGCGTCTTTTTTCTCAGAGCTATAAGCGTGCGGTACTCCTCGAACACCGACCGATCACTCGCTCGGTCTCTTTGTACATTCACCTGCTGGTATCTTCGGCCGAGGGGTATCCATGGCTCCTGCTCAGAAAAGCCCCCGTACTCCTCACTGTTCCACTGCATAGGACTTCTGGCGTTATCACGGCTCATGTACCTGATTGTCTGCATGAGTTGTTCGGAGGGTTTGCCGTGCTCACGCTCGAGCTCAAAGAAATTGATCGTATCAACATCTCTATATTCTTTGATCGAGGTGTAATCGGCGTTCGGCATACCGATCTCTTCGCCGTAATAAATAAAAGGGGTACCGGTGAGACTCAGTAGAAGGGCCGCCAGCATTGATGCCGATTCGAAATGAAAATTCTCAGTGTTTCCAAAGCGGCTGACCGGACGGGGCTGATCATGATTGGCAAAGAAGTTGGCCGGCCAGGCTTTACCTTCCAGTCCTGTCTGCCAGAGCGTCAAACGGTCTGAGAACTCCGCCGCCGTCCACGGACGAATATCCCATTTTCCGCCGGGTCCATGATCGATTTCCATTAATTCCATCTGAAATACCGCATCTAGCTCGCCGCGGTCATAACCAGTGAGCCTCAACACATCTTCGAACTTTGCACCGGGACATTCACCCACCGCGAATTTGTTTTCTTCGCGGAGTGCTTTCTGGCGCATCTCTTTTAAGTAGGTATGCAAATGGGGTCCGTTCATAAAATAGGGGGTCCCCCTGACCGCCAGCGGATCGAGTTCGCGGGTATCATTCGGAAAGCGGGGGTCCTTGCTGATCATGTTGATTACATCCATTCGAAACCCGTCGATACCCCGCGAAAACCACCACTCCATGATTCGATACACTTCATCCCGTACTTCGGGGCTGGACCAGTTCAAATCCGCCTGCTGCTCATCGAACAAATGCAGATAATACTGGCCTCTGCTCGAATCGTACTTCCAGGCGGAACCGCCGAAAAAAGAGTTCCAGTTGTTTGGGGGACCAGCCCCCTCTCCATCGCGCCAAATATAAAAATTGCCGTAAGGTCCGTCGGGATCCTTACGAGAGGACTGGAACCAGGCGTGTTCGGTGCTGGTGTGGTTAACCACAAGATCCATGATCACTTTAATGCCCTGTGCATGACACTCCTCGAGCAGTACGGTGAAATCATCCATGCTGCCGTAATCGGGATGAATGTTGCGGTAATCGCTGATGTCATACCCGTAATCCCTGTTCGGGCTCGGATAGACCGGATTCAGCCATATCCCGTCGATCCCCAGCTGCTTGAGATAAGGAATCTTTTCCATTATTCCCGGGATGTCCCCGATTCCGTCTCCGTTGGAGTCATTAAAACTACGCGGGTAAATTTGGTAAAAAACAGCTTCCTTCCACCACTGAGTGCTATTATCCATACACACCTCTTCTATGCTCATTAAAATCCGTGCCGATGTCCGGCGCCGTATCACGGACAACCAGGTAGGGCTGTACAAACCTCTGCAGCAGCTTGCCCTTGTCACGACTTTCTAATAGTTCAACCAAACGGGTACAGGCGTTACGGACGATCTCCTTATGCGGTTGATGAACCGTTGTCAATTTGGGGGATATAAGACTGCTTATTCTGATATCGTCATAGCCGACCAGCAGAACATCCTGCGGAACTTTTATGCCCTGTGCACTCAAAGCCTCTATTATTCCGAGTGCGGCTATATCGGCCTGAACAAAAATTCCGTCGATCTGATCGAATTGCTGCAGATAGTGCTGAACAATCTTTTCGCCTGCGCTGTAGGTGGCCTCACAGCTGTACACCAGCCGCTCATGGACTGGGAGGCCGGCTTCGGCATGCGCCCGGCGGTAGCCGGCGGTACGTTCCCTGAACTGCCGTTCGGTTTCCGTAACACAGAGGATTCTTTTGCAGCCATGGCGAATGAGATGATTTGTCGCTAAATATCCGCCGTATTCGTGATCGGTATATACATAATTCACACTACGATCCTCAAACCCGAATGGCAGGAAATGGAGCAGTACAAACGGTATCTGCGATTTCTCGATAGCGGCATAATCAGCTGGCTCGAACTCGGGCTGAATCAAGAGCATACCGTCAATTTTCTTTTGAAGTATAAGTCTGCGTATATTGCTTTCGCCGGTGAAGTGATTCTTTGTAAAGTTAACTATCGGATCGAGACCGGCCTCCTCGAGGATTTCACGAATATTACGCAGCAGCATACCGGCATAATAGAAGTTGTCCTCATTATCCAGCGATTCCGGATAAATAACGCCGATAGTGCTGTTGCGGCTGGTTGCCAAACTGCGGGCACTCATATTCACCTCGAAATCGTAGGCCTGCGCAATCGCCTTGATACGATCCCGTGTGGCTTGAGAAATTGAGGGGTGGTCGTTCAGACTTCTCGAAACCGTCGAGAGACTCGTACCGGCGATACGAGCTATATCCTTCATTTTTATCCCGCTGATAGTTTTACTCCTCACCTCATTAACAAGCGTTTGCAACTCTTATCTAATTATATCTATAATAATTAAATATTTTTACGCAACCGCTTGCATTAATTCATGATAACCCCGTTTGCAGATAAGGTCAAGTTTTAGATAGAAGATCTTCAGAAATTTTTACTACCATGTCATTTTGACATCCGGAGGGAAAACACTTCCACCTGAGTAGCAGCTTTGATATGATGAGCTGTGGAGCATCGCGAATGGTACCGTCTTGACAATACCGCCAACCTCTATCCTTCGGTTATCAACCGGAAAAACACCACACTTTTTCGTATCAGTGTACACCTCAACCAAGCGGTACATGCAGACAGACTCAACCGCACTCTGCAAAAGGTGGTTCCCCGGTTTCCGTATTACCAGGTGCATGTTCGACGCGGCGCGTTTTGGTACACCTTAGAAGAGAATCCGCGCATACCGAATGCGGTCATCGACAGTAAGAGCCCCTGCCGCTACATGCCGATAAAACAGAGAGGCATCTTTCCTTTTAGAATCCGCGCCTTCGATCGAACCTTGGCAATTGAAATCAGTCATGCACTCACCGACGGAACCGGAGCTCTCCGATTTATGAAGTCGCTTTTAGCGGCTTACCGCCTAGTGGACTTACCATCTTCTTCAGCCGAATACAAGAAACTGTATAGTGAGTTTCAATCCGATACCGAAATACTTTTGTTCGATGAACAAGCTTCGCCTGAAGAGTTCGAAGATGCATTCCTCACTCACTATGACCCGACCATACCCGCCCCTGATCAGGAGAAAAAAGTATTCCACCTTCCGGGAAAAAAGCTGCCGGTAGGCCGTTATCGAATTATTACCGGCGATATGCCGGTGCAGGACCTCAAATTACTGGCAAAATCATACGGTGGAAGTTTAACGGAGTTCTTAGTTGCGGTATATTTTTACAGCCTTCAGCATATCCAGGAAATCGTGATGTCCCACAAGGTTCGCGGCCGCTGGGACCCGTTATCCGTGATGGTACCGGTAAACCTGCGCCCGATTCTTCACAGCAGTACCATGCGAAACTTTTTTCTCACACTCAATCCCATGCTGGACACCCGGCTCGGCCATTACGAACTCGATGAAATCACTCAAAAGGTGCATCACTTTATGCGGACCCAGCTGGACCACCGCCATTTGAAACAGCAGATCAGCCGAAACGTAAAGGGAGCACTGCATCCGCTACTGAGAATCTCACCGCTTTGGATGAAGAACATCGGGCTGAAGATGATTTATCGTGATTTCGGGGAGAGCCGCTTTTCAGGCAGCCTGTCAAACCTGGGAAGGGTAGAATTTTCTCCGGCTTTAGATGAAATTATCGAAGCCGTCGAGTTCATTCCACCACCCAGCTCGGCGCTGGGTGTCAAATGCGGGGCACTGAGCCATCACGGCCGACTGCGCCTGACATTCGGCAGCTTACTGCAAGAGACCGCCTTAGAACGGCTGTTTTTTACCACCATAAGAAGTCTTGGTATTCCGGTTTCTCTGTCCGGAAACTGGAAAGGAGAAGAATAATGCCATACTGTCCCTACTGCGGGGTCGAAGTCGATAAAGAAACCCGCAACTGTCCGCTCTGCAACACGGAAATTCCGATAGGAAATCCGCCGCCGCTTCTGAAAGATTACTATCCGCACGGCGAGCATCAGCTGCATTACACACGTCGGCCTTTCACGGCCGAAGAGAGACGATCTGTATTCTGGTTTTTCAGTCTGTTATTCTCCGTTCCGCTGACTATAGTGATTGTCGTCGACCTGCTGCGCGACTGGGCAATAACCTGGTCGCCGTTTCCGATCGCCGGAATACTGGCGGTATGGGCAGGTATCGCAATCGGACTGTTTCTGCGCCGTCCCTGGCTATTGTTCCTGCTCTATGCGGGCCTGGTAGTTTTATTGAGCCTGACTATGAATCTGCTGGCCGGTACTTTTCATCTTTTTATCTACTGGAACCTGCCCATTATTCTGCTGGCAGCGGCATTGATTACCCCCTGCGTACTCTACGCCAAGTACACTCGCAGAAAAGGATTCAATGTGCTTGGAATGATCCTATGGGCAGTGGCACTTTTCTGTATTGGCCTCGATGTTCTGATCAGTATCCATTCGGATACCAGCCGCATTCTGCATGGCTGGTCAGTGATAGTGGCGGCGGCAATGGGCCCGGTGGGCGCGCTTATGATGTATGTGCACTACCGGTTCGGAAAAACTATGTCTTTTAGAAGATTCTTTCATGCGTAAAAAGATGGAGGTGAGGGGAGTCGAACCCCTGTCCTACTGGGCACCCTGTAAGCCTCTACAAGTTTAGTCCCGGCTTATTATTTCGGAAACAGAAGGGTGACGGAACGAACCACCTGTTTCCTGAGTCCGGCTTTAGTGTCCCCAACAGCCGCCGAACATGCTGCTGAGCTAGTCCCGGTTTCTTTCAAGCACCTGCTCCCTCGGAACAGCGTGAGCAGGGCCCGAGACTGCGTTATTTACGCAGCCATTGCAAAGTCTGCATTATTGTCTGCAGTTAATTGTGGTGTCCAGTTTAAGGAGTTAGGCAGCTCCACTTGCAACTTACAGCCGTGCAATACCAGCAGTCGAATCCGGTACACCCCCGCTGTCATGTATAAAATAACATTATTAAGATATAAAATCAACTGGAGAGGTGAACGTGGCGGACGCCTGACGTACCACGCTATTTTAGACGGTCGCGCATTTCGCGCTCGGCATCACGTTTTAGATCGCGATTCTTGATCGCCTGACGCTTGTCCTGGGTCTGTTTACCTTTACATATACCGATTAACACTTTTACCATTCCGCCCTTTAGATACACTTTTAGAGGAACGAGTGTATAACCCCGCTCGTCAACCCGGCGCTGCATGCGTTTAATCTCCTGCTTATGCGCCAGAAGACGCCGCTCCCGCAGCGGTTCGTGGTTATAGATGTTGCCGAACTCATAGGGTGAAATGTGAAGCCCATATAAAATCAACTCGCCGTTCTTTACACGGGCATACGAATCGGTAAAAGAAAATTTTCCGTTACGAACAGATTTTACCTCCGTACCCTGGAGTTCGATTCCACACTCTATAGTATCCTCCACCGTATAGTTGAAACGGGCTTTTCGATTATCGGAGAGTACTTTTATTCCGCTTTCCGTTTTTGCCATATATAGTCCCTTAGTTACTCCTGTTTCGGTTCCAATACAATTCTAAACCCCGCGAAAGGAGAACACCAGTGCGGGGGATAGGAAGCCCGTTTCCACACAGGCACTTCGCTCGAACGATTCACCCAGCTGCCTCCGCGCAGGGCCCGTTCCCGTCCCTGATAGCCGGGCAGAGCCGAACCGTACTCGCCATCCAACACATCGGCGGGAAAATACCAGTTTTCACACCACTCCCACACATTGCCCTGCATGTCAACCAGTCCGATTCTCCCCTCACGGCTGTAATTTGCGGCCTGCGGGCCGTCGAAACCGTTGTCCTTATCGACAAAGCTCGATCCGCTGTTTTTTCGCGCAGCATACTCCCATTCGCTTTCCGAAGGAAGTCGTACGGTATAGCGCGCCTGCATATCCGCCGGCAAGCGCCTCTCCAACCAACTGCAATAGGCTTTGGCCGCGTACCAGGAAACATTGGTAACCGGCAGATTCATATCAACCGGCTGCTTGTTCTGGTACTCGAGATAGTTCTCATCCGCTTTGCCTTGTTCAATCAACGTGTCGACATTATCTATTCGCCATTCGGGAGAGTCCCGCAAAAACCGCTCGAACTGACCCCGCGTCACTTCGCCGCTGGAGATATAATAAGGCTGTAACTTCTCCATGTGCGGATAAGCGCTCAGAGCAGAGAAGTCCAATTCGCCCTGATCGGCAGAAAATTCGCTATTACCGACGGGCACCTGCTCCGGAGGCTGCAGTTTGATAAAGGTATGTTCGTACAGGTCCATCGGAATCGACTCGACATCGACGTTCGAATAGACCTCTGAAAAGGGCAGCGAGTTCACATACTTCCGCAGCAATTCTCGATCTGCACGATACGCCGACTCATCTTGTATCTCGAAAATGCTCTGCTGCCGGGCTGCGGCTTCTACATACAGTGCTGCCAGCTCTTCCCGAACCCCAACCGCAGTAAGCGCATTATAGCTGCTGCGCAGCAAGTCCGAAGCCAAAGCCGTACTCACATATTCACTCGCCGTTTTACCTCTGTATGTGCTGTTTTCAAGCGCATCAATGGCAGCGGTAGTGTCTATCAACTGTTCAAAAGAATTGATATTATTTATAAGCATATATACAAAATCAGACAGTTCTTGAGGTGCGTCCTCTACTTCCTGTGTAGACTCTTCGCTCCCTGCTTGCATCCGAGCCTCTGCGCTGCGGGCTTGTAGATATTCGGAAACCGTCTGTACCCCACGAAAGGGGTACCTGTAGCGTTCATAAAACGATCCGACCAGGGCCCAGTCCGAGGCTTGATCGAATCTCCATTGCAGATACTGCTCCGCGTTCTCAATCTTCAGATCGGCCGATGCATCTTCGGCGCGCGTAAACAGCAGGGTTCCAAAAAGCTTTCCAGGTACCTGCAATTCCGCCTGCTTTTGTTGAAAGTAGGGCTTTTCGTAACGGACAGAATGGGTACCGGCCGGCACAAATCTGGTAAATGGAGTCGAACCGTAATACTGCCCGTCAATATATACAGCGGCACCCGCAGGGGCCGAGGTAAAGCGAACATCCGAACCGTAATTACGAATCCCGGGTAAAAACAGTACGAGAAATACCAGTATCATCAATATCAATGCATACAGAATGGTGAGGTACATACCGGGATGCATGCCGAACAGCGGTTTCAGTTTTACAGCGGATATTTCCGGCACTTCAATCTGTTTCTTTTTCATGCTTGGAAATGTACCTTTTCGGTTCTAACTTGTCAATGTAACGCATCTATGCTAATAATTTAACTGACTGCGCAAAAGGAGTATAGATGGACAACTGGTTCGAGACTGTTCAGAGCGTGACCGAACGTTACCTCACCCGCCGAAAACGAAAAAAAGCCTACTTAAAGGCCAAACAAAAAGCCAAAAACCCGGTTATCGACTGGATCGAAGCCTTTCTGTGGGCCGCAATTGTAGTCCTGCTTATCAACCAGTACGTTGCACAAGCCTACCAAATCCCTTCCGGTTCAATGAAAGATACCTTACAAATACAGGATCGTATCTTCGTGAACAAGATGATTTACGGTCCCGAACTTATACCCGGTGCACTCAAATTGCCCGGTTTCACCTCTCCTGTGCGTGATGAGGTTATCATTTTCGAAAGCCCGACCTATATTTCCAAAGGCCCCCTGTTCGACATCCTTCAGCGGCTTATCTACATGCTGACTTTTTCCATGGTTGATATTGATAGAGACCAGGAGGGCAATCCGAAGCCGCATTTTTTGATAAAAAGAGGGGTCGGAGTAGCTGGCGATAGACTGCGCTTCGTGGAGGGCCGACTGCAGATGCGTCCGGCCGGATTCGAAGACTGGGTTGCGGAAGATGAGTTCAGAGCGTCGGCAGGGCTCGAGGATCGTACGCGCCGGATAATAGAGCCAAGTGCCTATTCCTACATCAAGGCCTCTGCATTCCACGATGCGTATCAAAGCGCCGGAATCCCGGTTTCGAATGCACTGGCTCGAAAAGCTGAGCAGATGCCCCAAATTACCGATATGTTTGAATGGATGAAATACCGCAACGAAATGTTGTACAAGATTTATCCGCATGAACGCCGCACCGGAGCACTCTGGCGGAAATTCGATACCGGCTGGTATATAGCCGAGGGCTTCGTATTTCCGCTCGGAGACAATCGGGACAATTCCAGAGACGCTCGTTACTTTGGTCCGGTAGCGCTGAAAAACGTGCTCGGTAGAGCGATGTTCATTTACTGGCCCTTAGACCGTTTTGGAACTATACATTAGGAGAACTCATGTCGAAAAGGTCGCGCGCATTACGTTACTATCGGAGTTACAAACCGCAAGGTCCGATTAAAAAGGGTATTCGCTTCGTAGTTAAACTGATAGTCCTGGTATTTCTTCTGCACCTGCTTATCACTACCTTCTTTTTCCGGTCTTTCCATATCAAAAACGTATCGCAACAGGGCGAACAGCCGGTATACGCCGGGAGGCTCTTAACGACCCCGCTTCCGTATGGCCCGCGGGTCGACATCGTCGATTATCGCCTGCCGGCCGTACAGTCACCGAAACGCGGTGACCTGGTCGTAGTGGAAACTGGCAATCCACCCGAGCTTCCCTGGTATGCACTCATTCTGAACAGTCTATCCCGTTTTTTTACCTTCCATAGCTTTGTACCCTTTGAAGAAAACGAGTTTTCAAATGCAAGCCGGTATCAGGTTATGCGGATAATCGGGATGCCCGGCGATGAAATCCGAATGAGCGCATACAGAATAGAAATCAAAACACCTACTGCGAGCCATTTTATCGATGAGCAGGAGGTCATACAGACCGACTATACCCTGGTCATTCCTCCGCTCCCTAATGCGGAGGATTCATCCGATTCGAACAGTCTGGCAGGTGCACACCCGGCGCTGCAGCTTTCCGGCCGTGAATATCTGCTGGCGCCGGATGACCGCCACCGATTCGCTCTCTCAAAGTACTGGCAGCCTACAAGTCCCTATGACATCGTCTCAAAAGCCCTGCTGGTGTACTGGCCCCAGTTCGCCTTTCTGTAATGTTTCAGAGCGGGTACCACGAGCTTCCGATTTACGTACATATACCTTTCTGCACCGAAAAGTGTGCCTACTGCGACTTCTATTCCATCCCCAACAGCGACTCGGAGCTGCAAAGCTTTGTCGTCGAACAAATTCTGGCACAACTCACTTCACTTTTAGCCACCCTCAAGCCTCTGTCGATTCCTTCGGTTTACATCGGCGGGGGTACGCCCAATTCCATCCCTCCCGAGCTCTTTCAACGACTGGTTACAGGTATAGCCCGCATCATTCAAGCATATTCACTGCCACAGGACTTCGAGTGGACGGTCGAACTGAATCCTGAACTGATTACCGCCGAGCAACTGGAGTTTCTCACAGAGTCTCCGGTAAACCGGCTGAGTGTGGGAACACAGAGTTTTTCCGCAAGGTCTCTGCGCGTAATCGGGAGAAATGCCGGCTTGAACGAAACCGTTTCCGGGGTAGAGTTGCTCAGCAGCTACTGGCCGCAGCGATGGAGCCTCGATCTTATTACCGGGCTCCCCGATCAGAGCCGCAGGGAAGCGGAACACGACCTGGAGTCGGCACTCTCGTATGCTCCGGGTCACATTTCGCTGTACACGCTTACGGTTGAAGCGGGAACTCCTTTAGAGGAACAGCTCAAGGCCGATGTTATCCGCGAGCGTGCCTCCGACGAGGTGGCCGAAATCCTGATTCAACTGTGGTCAATCCTAAAAGACAGGGGGTACCGGCATTATGAAATATCAAACCTCGCCCTTCCGGAAGAAACCGGCCGGCATAACTGGTATTACTGGCGACTCAATCCCTACCTCGGAGTGGGTCCGGCGGCGGTCTCTACTCTGCAGAGCTCCTCCGGATTGCCTGTGCGGGCAACTACTCCGGCATCAATTTCTCGGTTTACCGGCAGCAGCTCGCCGGAGACTCTCCTGCAGACGGAGCTGCTGTCACCGGAACAATTTCTCCTCGAGTACATAATGATGGGGCTGCGAACTATTCCCGGGATCGAGGTTGAGAGATTTCTGGACATATTCGGTTACGATATCCGGGAAATCCTCCCGCACACCCTCGAGAACCATATGAAGGCCGGACGGCTCAGGCTGCACACTGAGGACGGGTCACAATATGTGAGCATCACCGAAGCCGGAATGCTGCTGCTCGACACTCTTCTGGTACAGGCCGCCGGCGAAATCGAACACCTGCGGCCGCAGCTGAACTGGCCGCCGCCGTAGCTCGGTAGCGCGGCTGGAGCGGGAAAAACGCTTGAATCTTGACTGTCAATGGCCATTGTGATATTTTTTATTAAACCTTTTATCAGGACAGCAGTTATACCCATAACTACAATCATCACCACATAAAGGAGCAGCGATGTCCGGCCACAATAAATGGTCCTCCATTAAACATAAAAAGGGCGCTCAGGACGCCAAACGCGGTAAAATTTTTACCAAAATTATCAAAGAAATGACAGTTGCAGCCCGGATGGGCGGCGGCGACCCCGAAACGAATCCGGCCTTGCGCACAGCAATAAATAAAGCCAAATCAGAAAACATGCCCAAAGACAATATCGAAAGGGCAATCAAGAAGGGTACCGGAGAACTCGGAGGCGTCGACTACATCGAACTCACCTACGAGGGCTATGGCCCCGGCGGTGTGGCAATCTTAATCGAGGCGCTCACCGACAATAAAAACCGTACCGCCGCCGATATCCGAAGTATTTTCAGCAAGCACAATGGAAATCTCGGTGAAGCCGGCTGTGTGTCCTACATGTTTCAGCGTAAGGGAATAATTACCTTTGATGCTTCCAACTACTCGGAAGACGAGATTCTCGAGGCGGCACTCGAAGCCGGCGCCGAGGATGTGTCCAGTTCCAGTGATGAAATCGAAGTGGTAACCAGCCCTGACGATTTCAACGCGGTTTCCGAAGCCCTGGACGAAGCCGGATACAAGTCCGAGCGGGCCGAGATTACCATGATTCCCGAGGCCACCGTTTCTCTCGATGACGAGACCACTGCCAAGGCTCTGCGGCTAATCGAAAGAATCGACGACAACGAAGATGTGAAAGCGGTTTCGACTAATCTCGATATTCCCGACGATTTTGATCCAGACTCTATCGAATGATACGGATACTGGGGATCGACCCTGGGTTAGCACATACCGGTTGGGGGCTCATTGAGGGGCACAGCAACCGGCTGCATCATTTAGAACACGGCACAATTCACACATCGGCCGATACTCAACACGCCGAGAGGCTGCTTGCAATCCACAACAAAGTCGAAGAACTCATCCAGGAGTACAATCCCGGGTTTGTGGCAGTAGAAGCACTCTATTTTGCCAAAAACAGGCGCAGCGGTATTCCGGTAGCCGAAGCCCGGGGGGTAGTGCTGTTGGCAGCCGCCCGCGCGGCGGTGGCTTCACGTTCCTACACTCCTCTGGAGATTAAGCAGGCCCTCACCGGAAACGGCCGCGCCGAAAAACAGCAGGTACAGGAGATGGTCAGGCTGATGCTGGGGCTCGGTTCGCTGCCCAAGCCCGATCACGCATCCGATGCACTGGCGGCGGCAATCTGCTGTTACCACAGCTATCAATTCGACACGAGTGCGGCAAGGGGCAGACTATGATACAGAGTTTATACGGAACAATAAGCGGGCAGAGCGGCCGCTTATTGTATCTGCGGCAGGGCGGAATCGAGTGGGCTGTGGAGGTAAGTCTGCAGTCGCTGGAGGATCTGGTGGCCCGGGAGGGCGAGGTGCGGATTTTTACCCATCTGCACCACCGCGAAGACCTTATGCAGCTCTATGGATTCTCCACTGAAGAGGAACGGGAGTTGTTTCTGGAAATAATCAAAGTTTCCGGCATCGGGCCGAAACAGGCCCTGCGCATGCTCTCCGGGCTGCGGCCTCAGGAGTTTATTGATGCCATCGACAACGACCGTGTCGACCGCCTCTCCCAGCTGCCGGGAGTGGGCAAGAAAACCGCAGGAAAGATAATCCTGGCACTGCGCGGCAAAATACTCTCGGAGAAGGAAGACCAGGGCGGTGAGCGTTACCCGGAACTCTTGAGTGCTTTAATCGACATGGGCTTCGACCGCAAGAAAGCCCGTCAGGCCCTGCAGGAGGTTGCCAAAAATATAGATTCTGATACACTTTCAGAAGGCGAGCGCGAACACGAACTTTTCAGAAAAGCGATTATTTATCTGAGCGCACATGGAAAATAAACAGTATTTAGACGGTTCATTCGATACAGAAGAAGATTCACAGGAACAACTGCTGCGGCCACACTATCTGCGGGATTTTCAAGGGCAAGAGGCGCTCAAAGAGAATTTGGGAGTCTTCATCAAAGCTGCCCGGGAACGCGGCGAGAGTCTGGATCACGTGTTTTTGAGCGGACCTCCGGGCTTGGGCAAAACGACCCTGGCCGGTATCATGGCCAATGAAATGGGTGCCGATTTCAAGGTAACCTCCGCACCGGCCCTGGAGAAACCGAAAGATCTGGCCGGTATTCTCACGACCATGACAGAGAATTCGGTGTTCTTTATCGACGAAATCCACCGCCTGAAACCGGCATTGGAAGAGATGCTGTATATCGCCATGGAAGACTATGAGATCGACTGGGTGGTCGGCCAGGGTCCCTCGGCACGGACCATGCGCATTCCGATACCCGAGTTCACTCTTATCGGCGCTACTACCAAAGCAGGCCAGGTAGCCGGGCCGCTGTACAGTCGTTTCGGTATCTCCGTACGAATGGACTTTTATACTGCCGAAGACATAGCCCGCATTATCCGCAGAACCGCCTCAATCCTGCAGGTTCGGGTTGAAGAAGAGGCGGTTGTTCAGCTGGCCGGCAGTTCGCGTGGTACCCCACGGGTGGCCAACCGGCTCCTGCGGCGGATGCGCGATTTTGCCCAGGTCTTGGCCGACGGAGAAATCGATACCGAGGTAGTTTCCGAAGGGCTCGAGCGGCTCGAAATCGACCATTACGGTCTCGAAAAACATGACCGGGAAATTCTCCGTACAATAATACAAAACTACCATGGAGGCCCGGTCGGCGCCGAAACCCTGGCAATTTCAGTCGGGGAGGCAATCGAATCACTGGAAGATTTTTACGAACCCTTCCTCATTCAGCGCGGCTTCCTGCAGCGAACACCCCGTGGACGCATGGTTACCGACCTCGCTTACACCCATTTGAAACTGAATAAGAGGAACAATGAAAACCAAGACCTTCTCTTTTGATCTACCCGAAGAGCTGATCGCCCAGCATCCGGCCGAAGAACGGGGGACCAGCCGGCTCTTGCGGGTACAACGCAGCTCTCAAAAAATCAGCCACCATACGGTCAAAGACCTGCCGGATATCATCCCCGACAACGCCGTACTGGTGATGAACAATTCGCGGGTGCGAAAGGCACGTATCTATGCAACCACCGAACACGGCGGACAAGTCGAATTTTTGCTGCTCGAGCAACGCAGTCCCCGGCGCTGGAAAGCGATGGTTTCAAAAGCAAAAAAGCAGAAACCGGGACGCAGCTACACCTTCCCCGGCGACGTCCAGGCCGAAATAGTCAACAGTGAACACGAGTTCCGTATTGTCGAGTTCACTCCTGAAATCGACGACGATTATTTAGACATCCACGGCCACATGCCGCTGCCGCCCTACATTCGCCGCAAAGACACTCCCGAAGATGCAGGCCGCTATCAAACCGTGTATGCCTCCGAAACCGGTTCGGTAGCAGCTCCGACAGCCGGTCTGCACCTTACAGATGAAATCCTCGCTGAACTGGCGGCCCGCGGGGTGGAATTGGCCCATGTGACCCTGCACGTCGGCATCGGGACCTTTCTGCCCATCCGTACCGAAGATGTAGAGGCGCACCGGATGCATACCGAACACTACGCCGTGCCGGCGGAAACAGCCGAAATGGTCAACCGCGCCAAGAGTGAAGGCCGTCCGGTCTGCGCGGTAGGCACTACCTCGGTGCGAACCCTCGAATCGGCCTGGCAGGCCGGGGACAAAGACAAGCCGGGCGATTCACGACAGACAGGCCGTCTGCAGGCCGGGGAGGGCAGCACCGACCTGTATATTTATCCAGGATACGAGTTCAAGGCAGTCGATCAGATGTTCACCAATTTCCACACACCCGAGTCCAGTTTATTGGTAATGGTGTCAGCCTTTGCGGGCAAACAGCTCATCGAAAAGGCCTATCGTACTGCTATTCAGGAAAAATACCGGTTTTTCTCTTATGGCGATGCGATGCTGATCCAGTAGCCGGGCGGTTGGTTAATAGGTGTTCTCGTCCATTGATTCGAACTGAGCTCTGACTTTGTTCAAACGCTGCAGGTCCTTGTAGATAATTTCCTGATAATCCAGTTCTCCGTCGCTTATGCGGGTGCATTCGTCTTCCCAGTATTGAATCTCTTCTAGATGTAAATATGGCATTTTTTCTAGCTTTGCCCACCATATGAGCGCCTGCTCCCAGTAATAGAGAGCCGTCTCGTAATAGTGTTCGGCTATTTCCAGGCTTTCGAGGTTCTGATCCTTCCAGGGCTGATTATAGAAATACGCCACGCGTTTATCATATTCGGCCGCCCACAAGCGGTACTGCTTTACCATCTCAAGATTCACATGCATATGAAACAGCGCCCGGTATCTGCGCCACTCCTCTTTATTATCAATGCTGGCCATCGCATTCAGAGGGTTTACAAAGGGACGCTTCAAGGCCCGCTCGAGATACCAGATATTCTCTTCGAAATCTTCGGGATACTGATAAAAGTTCTGATGGTATAGTTTGTAGTACTGCTCGGCGTAATATATATTGTACGCCGAAGCTTCTGCGGGAAAGGCTAAGCCGGCAACTAAAAGTATCAGAACTGATTCTGCAAACAGGAAAAATCGTCGTACATGCATCACTCTATTTATCGGAAGAAGAGAGCTTGTTCCACACCAATTCTTCCAACTCTTCGACCGGCAATGTACCGTCGAAGATATGGATATTCATATCTGCATAGTCGAACAGAGTAAAAGCATGAAAGTAGTTAGATCTGATTTCCTCCTGCAGCTCCATCCGTTCGTAGATCTCACGGGTGGAGTTGCGCTGCACAACCCGCCTATACCCCTCGTCGGGGGATACATCCAGAAATACCAGGTCCTCGGGAAGCGGAAAACTGCGGTTCAAATCCCAAACCGCATCGAAGTTCCAATCAACCGACTGATAGGCAAGCGATGAAAACAGATAGCGATCGCAGATAACTTTAGTGCCTTGTTCGAGACAGGCGATGATTCCATCTTCAGGATGATAAATATGGTTATGACGGTCAGCGGCAAAGAGTTTTGCCAGGGTTCCCTCGGCTACTACCTGCTGATGCTGCAGCACTTGTCGTACCGCTTTCCCTATGAAGCTGTCCGTAGGTTCGCAAGTATACAGGCTGGCTTGTCCGGCGGCTTCAAACTTCTTCTGCAGAAGATGACATTGAGTGGTAGTTCCGGAACCATCAAGCCCTTCAAGTACAATAAAACCTGCTAAAACTTCAAAATTAGGTAATTCCATTTTCATGTTTATAGATTATACTAATGAAATTATATCTCTTTGTCATCTTTTATTGCAAAAAATAGGCATTTCAAGGTAAATTTAAATGTAAAGCGAGGTGATGTAACTGAAACTTCTGAGAGCTATCCGTCCATTACATACAATAGTGTTTTTATTACTGCTCATAGCAACTGTAATAGTTCTGATGCCTGTTCAGAATGCTGTTGACCAGTACATGGAACGCCTCCAAAGAGAGACAATCACTTCTCTCGAAGAAAAACTCAACCGTTCCATCTCTTACGAGAGCATTTCGCCCTCCCTGCTGATGTTCCTCGAAGTCCGTTCCGTGAGTATAGAAACTTTTACCCCGGATGGGCCACAAAATGTAGCCATCGGTAAAATCAGGGTGTATTACAATCTACTTACTCTTTTGAGGGGTGAGATATTTACCGCTGTTTCCGAAATTCGCCTCATAAACTCGAGCTTCTCCTATGATCAGGTAAACGACAGGGAGTTGATAGAACGCATTCAGCGCATGCTGCAAAACGGGGATTCCGCCCGTGCTGAAAACCAAAATCTGAGACTACCGGAACAACTCAAAATCAGCGGACGGAATATCGATATTTACTACCGCAATTCACAGGTTGAACTGAACCTCACCGAGCTCTTCTTTACGCTTTCCAACCGGAGAGAACGTTTTCAGATGGAAGCCGAAGGGCGTGTGGAAGCGGGTTTCCTGCAGTCTATTTCTATCGGTAACAGCCGTGTGCGGCAGGCCAGCAGCAAGTTTGAACTAAACGGGCGTTATTCACAAACAAACCGCCAAATATCATCACGACTCACATTTGAGAATTTCTCCTCTAACCTGTTGGATTTCAGCGGCTTAACCCTAGAAATCAACCAAAACGACGAGGCAATCAGCATCCGAAAAATTGAGGATAGGTCCCCATGGGATTTTAAAGTAGATTACGCTCCTCAACTGGAAGAGATATCAGTTCGTTTTGCGGCTGAAGAGTTTTCGCCGATTCAGAATATCAGCCCCAAAGATGACCTCTATCCCTATTCAGCCTGGCTCAACTCGACTGTCAGCGGAACCGCCGACTTCACTTACAATCTAAAAAATCAAAACATCCGCTACAACGGTCAAGGTGAGGTAAGAGCTGACAACGAATTTCTGCCGTTTCCAATACGATTGAGTACGAAAGTAAGCGGCACCGATGCCTATGCCGTGTTCGATCAACTGGCGGTCCGCTCCGCAAAAATTGATGCAAACTATCGTGGAACGGTGCAATTCGAAAAACCCTTCGCCACCGGATATCTGAACCTGCAAAAACTCATGCTTGCCGATCGAGTGCTTCGGGGTAGCGCCTCGATTCGTGGCAGCCGGGACGATTTTGCAGTCACTTCGCCCTCGATGGCCCTCGATGCGGTTGAATTGAAACAGATCAATATAGAAGGTGCACTTCGCTCGGAAGAGATCGACTTTGCGCTGACAGCAGCGCATGGACCGAATGAAAGCGGTGAGGCTAATATTAGAATAGATGGAAACTACATATACACCCAAAATCCCTTCTTAGAGCTGTCGCTTTCAGCAGATGGAGTTCCTACACAAACCGCTGCCAGAGAGTTTTTACCTGAAAGAATAACTTCGATTGTATCGGATCAAGCGCTGAATCTTACCACCGAAGCCTACTTGACCACCAACTTCGAGCGATTCTCCTTTTCTTTCCTCCCGTTTATCCTCCGGCAGCCTGATGGAACAGAAATTGCGCGCGGTTCGATAAACGGAAACAACGACCGTCTAAAAATCGAGAATGCCAATCTCAATATCGATCGCTATGAAGCCGGAGGAGAACTCGAGGTAGTCAGGCAGTCCGCTGCGACTTACAGCTTCAAGAGCTCGGTTACCGTCAATTCGGTGCGCTATAATCTGAGCGGTGCTTTACACGGAGGGTCCACATTGGTAGTACGCGGTAATTACGGCCTCTATCTGGCAATGGTACTGCAGCCGGAGTTTACCGCTTTCTCTGCCAAGCTGGATAATCTGCCGTTACCCCTCGGTACGGACGGAGTGTCTGAGGTAAGTTTCAACGGCCGGGGAGTGTACCGCGGCAATGAAAACTGGAATGTTCAAATCAACCGGCTGATGCTGAAAGATATTCCTCAGCTGCCGGAGGAGAGTCAGGTTGAGCTCTCCGGATCAGCAAAACCAAACTCATTTCAGATAACCCGTTTGGACTACTCGGACAACGTATCCGCATTGAGTGGAAATGCGGCTTTGCAGTATGAGTCGCTGCACCCATTTATCGGCAATGGATGGATAAATCTGGCCAACGAAGCCGAGAGTGAAGCCTATCGGCTCGTGGGACGCAAAGATTCTGCCGGGATACAGGCCAACCTGCAGGTAACTTCAGCTCCGGTGTCGCGGTTCAAGGCGATACCGGTAGAAGGACTTGTTACTGCTTCGATTGATGTGAGAGGCTCTTACGAGAACCCGCGAGTAAATTTTTCCGTAAATCTGGATGAGGGAGAATACCGCAACGGCCCACTGCTCATAGAAGCCGTCGGTCAATACAACCAGGATTCGCTGCAACTCAACTACGCGCGCGCCGAATACCGGTCAAACCTTCTTCAAAAAACCGAAGCAGAGTTCGATTTTACTTCAGGTGACTTCATCATTCAGGGTGAATATCGCGGAATTTTTTCTCGGAAGAGCGCCTCGGCCGATATCGCTCTCAACGGTAACTCCTCTGAACTGCGTGCTCCTGAAGATCTGATGAAGCTGCTCGACTTAGATTTGACTGCCACTCTGGCAATTGAGGAAATTCAGCTGTTGGACGGAGAGCGGGAAAGCTGGTATATCAACATACGTCGTGAGGCTGAAGGATTCCGCTTCCAAGGCGGACCGGAGCAGGCGCTCGAAGCTGAGTATCGATCGGACGGGAATTACCGGATTTCCCTGTCCGATCCACTGCCCATACAGTTCAATGCCGGCGGCAATCTAAGCGAAGATGATTTTTCCTCGTCTATTAATGATATCAATATCGACATGAGCATCTTGCGCATATTGGGCGTAGAGGCAATCGACTTTGGTTCGGGGCGAGTAACCGGAGACCTGCTCATCAACGGAGCCCCGAATGACCCAGTATTCAACGGAACCCTGCAGGCACGCCAACTGTCCGGCAACGTTCTTTTCGTAGCCGAACCGATAGAACCGTTTTCGACTGCTATTGTGTTCGAAGGCAAACAGGTCACTGTGAATCCGGTCCAAGTAAGCACCGGCGACCGGCAGGCCTTGTTCTCGGGGGGCCTTGAATTCGACCGCTGGACACCTACCAATATCAGAATCGACGTCGAGGTCATCAGTCCGGAGGGAATTCATATTATCTACAAAGAACCCTCTTCCGGTTTAAATGTTGACGGTAACGTTCTGGGCAGATTCAGCTTTCAGCAGAGTATTGACAATAATCTAATAGAAGGTGATCTGACAGTACGGAATGCTGTGGTTGCCCTGGAGGAAAAACGACCGGTAGAGGTAGACCCAACCACCCCTTTGGAAGTCGATCTGAATATCGAAACCGGAAGACGTGTAGAGTTCTTATGGCCGCGCCGGAGGCTACCGATTCTGCAGGCCTTTGCCGATACCGATCAGAATATCAAGATATACTTTGACAGCCTCAAGGAAGCATTCAGGTTGACCGGCGAAGTGAGCATGCAAAGCGGAGAACTGTACTACTTCCAGCGCAGCTTCTACATCAAGGATGGTATGATCACCTTTAACGAAGACGAAAACACCTTCGACCCGCTTTTGTCGGTAGATGCCGAAATTAAAGAGGTCGACAACAGCGGCCGGCCGGTTACCATCTCTATGATTGTTGATAATGAACCCCTAAGCAGTTTTACCCCCCGCTTTGAGTCGCAGCCGGCATTGAGCACAGTAGAAATTGCGAATATACTTGGAGCTAATCTGTACACCCAATTTTCGGGCACACAGACCGATTTAACATCGGCATTGTTGGTCACGGGGGATATCTTTAGTCAGTTTAGTGTGGTACGCTCTTTCGAGAACCAGGTGAAGGATGTATTCAACCTTGACCTGTTTTCGCTGAGAACACAGATGATACAGAATGTAATTCTGGAAAGGGTACTGAATCAGGAAATTACCCAGGCTCCTGGAGAGGAAGGAACCGTAGGGAGGTATCTTGACAATACCACCCTGTTTTTGGGAAAGTACTTGGGAAACGATCTGTTTTTTGAAGCGCTGCTTCAGATACAACAGGAACCGACTACTGTCGGAGATTTTCAGCAGGATGAGTTAAACTTTTCTATGGAAGTCGGACTAGAGTGGAAAACACCGCTGTTCCTGCTCAACTTTTCGATAAGTCCGGATTTTGTTGAGCCGCTCAACAGTATCCAGAATACGAGTCTGGGCTTGTCATGGGATTACTCGTACTAATACAATTTGCATGAGGGAGATTATATGCGCAAAGGCTGCTTAACAATCGTTCTTTTTATCACTATCCTGTTCGGATTGACCGCACAGGAAGACCAGGCTTGGTATATAGACAAACCGATTGTCGATATACAGTTCAACGGTCTGCAGCACGTCAGTGAAAGTGAACTGGAACCAATCGTCAATCCGTTCATAGGTCGGAGTTTTTCCGACAGCCTGTTCATGGATCTCCAGAGCAAGCTGTATGCACTAAACTACTTTTCTCGTATAAAAGCCGAAGCCGACTCGAAAACTGCCGCCCGCGAGGAGTTGATACTCATTTTTACAGTCGAGGAGCGGCCGATTATCGATGAAATCGTCTTAAACGGAAACAGGAATGTCCGCGATTCGGAAATACTCGATACAATTCTTCTCAAGCGCGACGATATACTCACCAAAAATAAACTCACAGTTGATGAAAACGCCATCGAAGATTTGTATTTAGAGAAAGGCTATCCCAATGTTGCCGTGAGCTCGGAGAGGGACGTCAATGAAGAAGAGAACACTGTCCAGGTAATATTCAACATAGAAGAAGGTGCCCAGAACCGCATACAGTCAATTCAGTTCTCCGGAAATTCATTTGCCTCCGACGATACCCTCAGAAAACAGCTGGCTACAAAGGAACAGTCCTTCTTTCATAGCGGGGTTTTCAAACAGAATCAGCTCGAACAGGATAAAACTAAAATTGAGGAGTACTACCACCAGCGCGGCTTCATTGATGCAGAAGTGGTTGATGTTACACGCGAAGTGGTGGAATCCTCGGGAAACAAGAATTTTCTCGAACTGACCTTTTTTATTGAAGAGGGAGCTCAATGGACCTTCGGGGGTATAGAGTTCGAAGGTAATAAACTCTTCAGCGATGAAGAGCTGAGGGACAAGGTGAGTCTGGAAGCCGGCGAAACTCTGAATCTATCGCAGCTGCAGCAAAGTTTTACCCGCATCAGCGATATGTACTACAACGACGGGTACATCTACAACAATATCAGCCGCCAGGAACAGCGCAACCAGGAAGACCGAACCGTCTCCTACACCATCAGCATAGCCGAGAAGGGAAGGGCCCATATCGAAAACATTCTGGTGAAGGGCAACGATAAGACCCAGGACAAGGTGATCTTCCGCGAAATTCCGTTAGAAACCGGCGATATATTCAGCAAGGAAAAGGTTGTTTCCGGAATGCGAAACCTGTACAACACGGGCTTATTTTCCAACGTAGCTCCGGAAACCCCGTACGGCAGCGCCGAGGGGCTAATGGATCTGGTGGTCAACGTAGAAGAGGCCAAAACCACTAATATCAACTTCGGTATTACTTTTACCGGTCAGGCCGGCGAGTTTCCGATAATCGGGTTCCTGCGCTGGAACGATGAAAACTTCCGCGGTCTAGGAGAACAGCTTTCAATCGGCACCGAGCTATCCGGCAACCGGCAAAACCTCAATTTCGGATATCAGACCAACTGGCTGTTCGGCCAGCGCATGTCCGGCGGGATTGATTTTGATATTTCCCATACCAAGAACACTGATGTTCGTCAGGACATACTGGACGAGCGTTTCACCAAAGAGCAGTACGACAACGATGAGGCTGCGCCCGACCCCTACGACTCTTATGAGGAATATCAGGAGGCTCTTGAGAACGGCGAGTCTATTGATGACGCCTATTTAATGGAATACGACGAATGGGAGTTCTCGACCGGTATCTCCACCGGCTACACCTGGCTTATGGGCGGCGGCAGACTCGGTACCTCCACCGGCCTGAGCACCGGCCTGTCCTACATTGACTATGACGCCGGTATTTACCGGCCTTACAACCCGGCGGTCAGAGACAACCTCAACCAGTGGCGTTTCAACAACCGCTGGTGGTCCAGAGTCTACTGGGATACCCGCGATTTCGTTTTCGCCCCATCCAAAGGCTACTACTTTGGACAGACGCTCACCTACGGAGGTGGTCTGATGGGAGGTGTCAGCCACTACGTGAAAACTCAAACCAAAGGAGAGTTCTTCCACACACTGCTGGATATTCCCGTTCTGGATAACTGGAACCTGAAAACCGTTTTCGTTCTGCACAGTTCGCTCTCGTTCATTCTTCCGCAGTTCTACAACAACGAAGGCGACTGGACCACCGGCATAGAGGCCAGTACAAGCTATCTGCTGTACACTGACGGTATGAACATCGCCCGCGGGTGGCCGCGCATGTTCAACGGCGAGGCGATGTGGGACAATTGGCTCGAGTTCCGTATTCCGATTGCCGAACAGGTGCTGTGGTCGGACATCTTTTTCCGTTCCACCGGGTTCTGGGAAGACCGTTCCGAGTTCGGCTTTGTCTCGAATTCTCCGGAGGACTACTACTTCAGCTACGGCGGTGGCATACGTTTTACAATACCGAACTTGCCACTGGGCCTATATTTGACTAAACTTTTTAAACTCGATAATGATGGTAATGTAATCTGGGAAGGCGGACCGATTTTCAGCGATCCGGAGGACGAAACTTCCGGTTGGCGCCTGGTGCTCACCATCAACATCGATCTCATGTAGGAGGACAAGACGTGAAAAAAATTGCACTGGCAGCAGTGATATTCTTAGCAGTCGCCAGTTTCGCCGGCGCGGCGAAGCTGACAATGGTCGGAGTAATCGATCTGACCAAGATAGTTTCGGACTACTTTCAGGAATCCGCCGCCTGGCGGGAAATCGATCAGATGATCGAAAAAACCGAAGAAACCATCAAAGAACAGCGTGAGGCCATCAATCAGCTTCAACAGCAGAAACTCGAAGCGCAGGAAGACAATAATGACAAAAAGGTCCTGCAGCTGGAAGAGGAGATCCTCAACAAACAGGAGTACCTGAAAGAGTACAACCGCATCATGAACGAGCGGATTGAAAATAAGAAGAGCAACCTGTTGTCCTCTTCCGATTTTTCCAAGGAGATTTTGCGGGCTGTAGAGTATGTTGCCGAGACCGAGGGCTACTCGATAGTGCTACGCAAAAAGGATCCGAATATTCTCTATTACAACTACGAGGTTGAAATTACCGACAAAGTACTCGAATATCTGCGCCGCTAATTCCCTTCGAGGCACATATGGCTGATCAGACCCCGATGATGCAACAGTACAAGAGGATTAAATCGCAGAACAGCGATGCGATCCTCTTTTTTCGCCTCGGAGACTTCTATGAAATGTTCGACCGGGATGCCAAAGAGGTGTCCCATCTGCTCAACCTCACCCTGACCAAGCGCAACGGGATCCCTATGTGCGGCATTCCTTATCACGCCGCCAACTCCTACATCCCGCGCCTGCTGCGGGCCGGCAAAAAGATTGCCATCTGCGAACAGACCACCGCCCCCGAGAAGGGCAAAGGGATAGTGGAGCGGGAGGTAATTGAAATCGTCACCCCCGGCACCATTACCGAGGAGGAGTACCTCGATCAGCATAAGAACAACTATCTGGTTTCGATCGGTGCGCACCCTCACGGAATTGCCCTTTGTTATATCGACATATCCACCGGTGAATGTGCGGTGCGCGATTTTCCCTTTCAGCTGAATGACGAACTGCTGCGCGAAGAGCTGAGCCGCCTGGACCCGACCGAAGTACTGCTGCAGGAGTCGCTGCTGGAACAGCGCGATGCTCTGGCCCGCTTTTTCGACGGCAAGAGCCACATCGTGCTCAACCGTTATCCCGACTGGACCTTCGATGCCTCCGGTTCATATGAACACCTCCTGCGCTTTTTCGGAGTACAGAATCTGAAAGGTTTCGGTTTCGAAGCGAACGACGCAGCTCTGAGCGCCTGCGGAGTACTGTTTGAATACATAGAGGAAAATGCAAAACATGCGGCCGCTCATATCAGAAGCATCCGCCGTATTCAGTCCAAAACCTATGTGGGTATCGACGAAGCCACGCAGAAGAACCTAGAGCTGGTGGCCAATATGAGCGACCGCAGCCGCAGTTATACCCTGCTGGAAGTGATAGACCACACCCGTACGGCTATGGGAGCCCGCACACTGCGCAGCCGTCTGCTGCACCCACTACGCGATCTCGAGCCGCTGGAACAACGACTGCACCTGGTCGAGCTGTTTTACAAGGATCAAATGACTCTATCCCAGCTCCGCAGCCGGTTGGCGGGAGTACGGGATATCGAGCGACTCACCTCGCGGATAGCTCTGGAGAAGGCGCATGCCAAAGACCTGCTGGCCATTTGCCACTCCCTGGAACAGGTTAGGGAGCTTTCAGGCCTTTTGCCGCCGGAGGCGGCGCTCGAAGAGCTGGACGAGGCCTCGTTCGACTACGCAACCATCGACGAGCTCATCGCACTGCTTGAAAATTCGATTCATGAGGACCCTTCGATTTATCTGAGCGAGGGGCGTTTGATTAGAGACGGCTACAGCCGCGAACTCGACGAGCTGCGTGAACTCAAACAGAATAGTACCCGAGTACTGGAAGAGTACCTCGCCAGTGAGCGTCAGGAATCTGGAATAAGTAACCTGAAAATTAAATACAACAAGATAATCGGCCATTTTCTAGAGGTGACCAAATCCAACCTCGACCGGGTTCCCGATCACTTTATTCGACGCCAATCCCTGGTAGGCAGCGAACGTTACACAACCAACCGGCTGAACGAATTGGAGGAACGCCTGAACAATGCCGCCGAACAAATTGTCGAGCTGGAGAAGGAGCTGTTTCTGAGCTTGCGCAGTCAGGTACGCACCTACATCGATCAGCTGCTGGCGGTTTCTAAAAGTGTAGGTGCCCTCGACTGTCTGCAGAGTCTGGCATATGCAGCTACCGTGCACGGGTGGCGAAAACCTAACCTTAACAGAAGCAGCGCGATCAATATCAAGGCGGGCCGTCATCCGGTGGTCGAATACCACGATGCTCCCGGCTCCTTTATACCCAACTCGATCCGGCTCGATTCGGCGGGAAAGAGCTTTGCTTTGATTACCGGACCGAATATGTCCGGCAAGTCGACCTTCCTGCGGCAGACAGCCCTGATAGTCCTGCTGGGGCAGATCGGCTCCTTCGTTCCGGCCGAAGAGGCCGACATCGGCCTGGTGGACCGGATTTTCTGCCGGGTAGGGGCGTCGGACAATCTTGCCCGCGGGGAATCCACCTTTCTGGTAGAGATGAATGAAACCGCCTATATCCTGCATTCGGCAAGCGAACACAGTCTTGTGATTATGGACGAGGTCGGCCGCGGCACCAGCACCCATGACGGTTTGTCAATCGCCTGGGCGGTAAGCGAGTATCTTCTGCAGCAGCATGCGAAAACTCTTTTCGCTACCCATTATCACGAACTTACCGCTCTGGAAAGCGATGCGATCATCAACCTGTTTCTCGAGGTGAAGGAGGACCAGGGCGAGATCGTGTTCCTCAAAAAAGTGCGCGAAGGCAACGCCGGCCATTCCTACGGACTGCATGTGGCCAAGCTGGCCGGACTTCCGGAATCAGTGTTGAGCCGGGCCGCGGAAATTTTGTCTTCATTGGGCCAGCGCGAGAGCTCCCTGCCGGCAGTACAGATGAACAGGGATGCCGACGGAGCTACAGAGAGCGGCGGGGCTTCCAGCCAACGGCGCTCGGACAGGCCAAAGAGGGCCCAGAGTTCCCTCTTCGACCCTTCGGAGATGCTTCTGGCAGAAATCAGACAAACCGATGTCAATTCGACTACGCCCATGGATGCCTTGAAAAAAATCGCCCGCTGGAAGTCGGAACTTGAAGCAGAATAGGCCTATACTTCCTCTATACAAGTATAAGGGGGAAGCTAATGCTGCCGTTACGCTGCTGCCTGTGCGCCGAACCGCTTCTGAAGAGGCCATTCACCTCACTACGACTGTGTCCAGCCTGCCTGCGGCGGCTTTTCAAGGAAAAACTGAATGAACGGCGGGGAGTAGAGCGCTGCAGCATCTGCGGGATGCCGCTGATTTCCGAAATTGGAACTTGTCTGAGCTGCCGTGCAAGCCGGTGTGCATTTACAGCCCATCGCTCGGTGTTCATGTACCAAGATACTGCCGAGTCGTTGATAAGGCAGTATAAATTCGCTCCCCTGCCTGCGCTTTCCCGTTTACTGGCCTATTATCTGGAGCAGATGCTGCGGGCGGAAACTGATTGTTCGCTGCTCCTGGTTCCGGTTCCGGCCCGTAGATCGTCAGTGCGTGAACGCGGCTGGGATCAGATGAAACTTATCTGCCGTCATTTGCGTCGTAGAGGTTTTCGTACTGCCGAACTACTCATAAGAACCGGGGGATCCTCTCAGAAAAGTCTAAATTATTCTCAAAGAATGAATAACTTACGCGGACACATCAAATGTAACTTTAAATCGGCCCCGCCTCCCCCGAAATTGATTCTATTGGATGACGTGTTTACCACTGGAGCGACCCTCGAAGAGTGTGCCGGAGTGCTGTGCGCCGCCGGTGTCAAAGAGGTGAGAACATTCACGATTGCGATGACTCCGTATTGATGACCCGTATTGACTATTTACCTTAGTGGTGGTACATTAGTCTCAACAGCAGAACGGTACGGAGGTAAAAAGGAGTCGTTTCAGGACTCCTTTTTTATGTTATAATGGAATGGAAGATTGAACAAAGCGAGTTGTACGAGGAACTCGAACCGGTTATCCGCGGAATGGGCTATTCGCTGGTGGAACTGTCGCGGCAGGCCACTAAAGGCCGTCTGCAGGTTCGAGTAGTTATCTACCACTACAACGGTATCGGGCTCTCAGACTGTGAGCTGGTACACAAAACAATTCTTCCGCGGTTAGAATTGCTTGAAGAATCTGAAGATATTTATCTCGAGGTAACATCTCCGGGTGTTACCCGAAAAATAAAGAACGGAACGGAATTTGCTGTCTTTATTGACCGCCCGGTAAAAATCCTGTTGCAGGACGCCGACGATTGGCTTAACGGAGTTATACGCGGGGCGAATGAGGATGAAGTACAGCTGCAGACTGAACAGGGAGAAATTGCGATTACTCTGTCGGATATAAAAAAAGCCAAGTTGGCATTTTCGCAGGAGGATAAAAAAACAAAATGACGTCAGGATTAGCCGATGCAATCCGCGGATTAGTGCAGGACCGCGGTATCCCGGAAGAACTTGTGCGCAAAACCATAGAAGACTTTTTGTTTGCTGCATATAAAAAGAAGTTCGGTACCACCGAAAATGCAGTGGTACGCTTCAGCGAGGATGGTTCAGAAGTTGCCATTTTTGCTCAAAAAGAGATTGTCGCGGAGGTCGAAGACCCGGTAAGCGAAATTTCCCTCGAAGAGGCATTGGAGTACAACGACGAGTGTGAAGTGGGCGACGAACTGTTAATTGAGGTGAATCCGAAAACTTTCGACCGTATCGCGGTACAAAGTGCAAAACAGAAAGCCAAACAGACCTTGCGCGAAATACAGAAAGACACCCTTTACTCCGAGTACAAGGACAAAGAGGGCGAAATGATAATCGGATACTACCAGCGTGAGCGCAATGGTAACATCTTCGTCGATCTAGGCAAGGTCGAAGGGATAATGCCGAAAAGGTATCAATCGCCCCGCGAGGTGTACCGTCCGAACGACCGCATAAAGGCATTGATTTACGAGGTAAATAAATCGAATACCGGCCTGCAGATAGTTCTTTCACGTACCCATGCCGAGTTCGTAAAACGTATTTTTGAGCTCGAAGTTCCCGAAGTTTACGACAAAACCGTAGAAATATTTAAAATCGTACGCGAACCCGGCTATCGAACCAAACTGGCCGTGTACTCTAACCGTGATGACATCGATCCGGTCGGCGCATGTGTGGGTATGAAAGGTGTACGGATTCAGGCAATCGTTCGCGAACTCGAAGGAGAAAAGATCGATATTCTCAAATATGAAACCGATCCGCGCCTGTTCATCAAGAACGCGCTTTCTCCGGCTGAGGTAGAAAATGTGTATATCATGGACGAGGCTAAACGGCAGGCCCTGGCAGTTGTTAAAGACAGTCAGCTCTCACTGGCTATCGGTAAGCAGGGACTCAACGTACGTTTGGCGAATCGACTGGTCGACTGGAATATCGATGTTAAAACCGAAGAACAGTTCGCCGAACTCGATATTGCCGAACAGAGTAAGCAGGAGCTGAACGCGCTCTTTACCGACATTGAGTCCGAAGAAGAAATCACTACTATATCCGAGCTTCCGGGCATATCCGAAAGATTAGCACAAATTCTCTACGAAAACGGTATCGAACTGATCGAAACTCTCATACAGCTGGCCCCTGAAGAGTTGGGCCGCTTAGAGGGCATAACCGAGCAGGATGTGGAGACTATCCAGTCGATCATTTCTGAGAATCTTGATATAATAGAAGAAGAAGATGATGAGGCTGCCGCCGAGGAATCCGAAGAGTTTGAGGAAGAATCGGAAGAGGAAGAAGAATCCGATGAAGAGGAAGCAGCCGCCGCGGACACAGAGACCTCCGAAGAGTATGAAGAGGAGGAAGAAGCCGAAACAGAAGAGGTGTATGAATGTCCGGAATGTGGTCATCCCATTACCATTGACATGACCTCTTGCCCAAATTGCGGTGTCGGTTTAAGCTTTGAAGTCGAAGAGGAAGAAGAATAGGAGATCATAGAAGGAAATATGGCAGAGGAACAGGACAAGAAACAGGAAAAACCAAAAGCAACTCTTATTAAACATAAAAAGACGCAAGCACCCCAGTCTTCCAATGAGAAATCAGAAAAGCCGGAAGGAAAATCTGAAAAGAAAAAAGTCGTAGTGGTGCGTAAGAAGAAGAAAACGCCCGCGAATGACGATTCCAAGACTGTAAAAGCTCATAAAGAGCGGGAAGAGCGCAAAGCCAAGGCGGCCGAACGTTCTAAACAGGATTCTCCGGAAGAAAAAGCCCCCTCTGCCGAAGGTGAAAAAAGCCAGCAGCCGGCAAGCGGACAAAAGGGTCCGAAACAGGCTCCGGTGCGGGGAGAACGGGTTAACTTCGAAAACTACAGTCGACCCACCCGGCCGAAACGGGCTCAGGAACAAAGCGAATCCCAGCCCAGCGATCGTTCACAGGAACGCCCGGCAGCCAAGGCTCCGGCTGAAAAGCGCACAGGTTCCCCCGAACGCAGCCGCAGCCAAACGGGCGATCGGCAAAGTACCGAACGTCGCGGACAAAGCGATCAGCAGACCGGACAACGCCCGGCAGCTCGTCAGGACCGCGGTGAACGTCCCGCTGGCAGCCGTCCTAGCGGTGGCAGATCCTCAGGTGGGCGACCTGCCGGCGGCAGACCTACGGGAGGACCGGGAGGACGGCCTTCAGGTGGACAGGGCGGACGCCCTTCGCCCGGCGGCAGAGGTCAGCAGCCCGATCGCGGCGGCAGAACCCGTACTTTCAAGAAGGGTACCCCCCCAACGGGCGGAAAACCTGGTGGAAAGCCAGGCGGTAAACCGGGAGCACCGGCCGGGCCGGCTCCGGACGAAGTCGATCAGAGCAAGAAACACGCCGCGAAAAAGTTCTACAAATCTAAAAAGAAACAGGACTACCGCGACAAGAAAGAGAAGACTCAGGAAAAAGAGTTTCAGATAAAGAAGAAACCTCAGCAGCAGAAACGGGCCAATCCGGTTCCTAAAGAAATCGACATCATGGAAGTGATCACGGTTTCCGAACTGGCTAAGAAAATGAACCTCAAAGCCTCAGAACTCATCGGAAAACTAATGGGAATGGGAATGATGGTGACCATCAACCAGCAGATCGACGCTGAAACCGCAGAGATTATTGCCGAAGAGTACGGTTGCAAGGTCAAGATAGTCTCGTTATACGATGAAACAATAATTGAAACCGAAGAGGATAAAGAGGGCGAAGCAAAACCGCGTCCGCCGATTGTCACGGTTATGGGTCATGTCGACCATGGTAAAACCAAACTGCTCGACGCTATCCGTGAAACCGACGTGGTAGCCGGCGAGCACGGCGGTATTACCCAGCATATCGGTGCGTACAAGGTAAAGCCGAAAGAGGACGGCGGAGAGATCGTTTTTCTCGACACTCCGGGTCACGAGGCGTTTACTCTGATGCGGGCCCGAGGCGCGCAGATTACCGATATAGTTATCCTGGTAGTAGCGGCCAATGACGGTGTTATGCCCCAAACCGTAGAGGCAGTGAACCATGCCAAAGAGGCAGGGGTGCCGATTATCGTCGCTGTCAACAAAATGGATCTGCCGGAGGCCAACCCGGACCGGGTAAAACAGCAGCTCGCGGATTACGATCTGCTGCCGGAAGACTGGGGCGGTACAACCCTGTTCAACGAACTATCGGCTCTCAACCGGCAGGGTATCGACGAGCTGCTGGAAACCATCTCTCTGCAGGCTGAACTGTTGGAACTCAAGGCCAACTACGACTGCCGGGCGGAAGGCAAGGTTATCGAATCACAGGTCGACCACGGACGCGGTATTGTGTCCACGGTTATCATAGAGCGCGGTACTCTGCATGTGGGCGATGCATTCGTCGCAGGAGTTTTCCCTGGAAAAGTCCGCGCCATGTTCGACGACAAGGGGAATAAACTGGAAGAGGCCACACCGGCTACGCCGGTCGAGATTCTCGGCTTCACCGGTATCCCGGATGCAGGCTCCCCTTTCCAGGTAACCGAAAGCGAACGACAGGCTCGCCAGGTCGGCGCCAAGCGTCAGGAACTGGAAAAACAGGGTGAAGCACAGAACGTCAAGAAGGTTACCCTGGACACCCTTTACGATTCTATTCAGGAAGGAGAAATCCAGGAACTCAAGGTAGTTATCAAGGGTGACGTGCACGGTTCGGTAGAAGCCTTGCAGACCGCACTGGAAAAACTTTCGACCAAAGAGATTAAACTGCGAGTCATCCACGCATCCGCCGGTGCAATTATCGAAAACGACGTGCACTTAGCGGCCGCATCGAATGCAATTATTGTTGGATTTCACGTACGTCCGACCCCGAAAGCTCTGGAGCTTGCTGAACAAGAAAAAATTGATATTCGAAAATACAATGTTATCTACGATGCGGTTGATGACATCAAGAAAGCAATGGAAGGTATGCTGGCACCCGATATCAAAGAAGAAGTTATCGGTAATGTCGAAGTCCGCGACACCTTTAAGGTACCTAAAGCCGGCATGATTGCAGGTTGTTACGTAACCACCGGTAAAGTCAAACGAAACTCGATGGTACATATTATCCGCGACGGTATCCAGATATACACCGGCAAGGTCTCCTCACTCAAGCGCTTCAAAGAAGATACCCGCGAGGTAGAGGCCGGATACGAATGCGGTATCGGCATTGAAAACTTCAACGATCTGAAGGTCGGCGACCAGTTCGAGGTGTTCGAAACACGAGAAGTCGCCAAGACCCTCGAATAGCTTCGGAGAAGAACTACTATGTCCGAAATTAGAACGCGCAGAATCGCAGCAAAAATAAGAGAAGAAATCGGCACGCTCATTCTCCGGGGGATCATCAAAGACCCCCGGGTGACTGCCGAACTATCGGTTACCGAAGTAAATGTGGCCAAAGACACCAGTACAGCTAAGGTGTATATTTCCAGTTTCGGAACGGAAGAGAGTCTCACCGCCGGCGTCGATGCGCTGAATCACGCCGCCGGCTTCATCCAGGCAAAATTGGGTAAAACACTGCAGACCCGCAACACTCCTAAACTGAGATTTTTTGATGACCACTCGATCGAGTACGGGACCGAAATGATCCAAAAGTTAAAGGAACTTGATTCTTGAGTTCGAAGCAGGCTGGACTGGTTTTTTTGAATAAACCTTCCGGGGTCACCTCTTTTCAGGCACTGCACACATTAAAAAAAAGGTTAGGGCATGGAAAAGTCGGCCACACCGGTACACTGGACAAGTTCGCCGAGGGGCTGCTGATCGCTTTAGCCGGAAAGAATACCCGTCTGGCACCTTATTTCGAAGGGCTGGACAAAACGTATACCGCTGCCATACGTTTCGGAGCCACTACGGAAACTCTCGATACGGAAAGTCCGGAGATAGACCCGAAACCGGTGCCGGAGTTAGACAGCATCAAAGCCCAAATTTCCGGTTTTATCGGGCAGCAGGACCAGATCCCTCCGCAGTATTCGGCGGTGCATGTAGACGGAACCAGGGCGTATCAGCGCAGTCTGAAGGGTGAGACGGTGGATATACCGGCTCGACGGATTTATATCTACTCAATAGAGTTTATTGAATGGCAAGCGCCGGTTCTGAGGATACGCATACAGTGTTCAAAAGGCACCTATATTCGCGCACTGGCCCGTGACTTGGGCCGGGCTTGCGGCTCGGCAGCTTATCTACAGGCACTGCAGCGGACACACATCGGTCCCTTCGATCTCGGTTCAGCAGTGGAGCCGGAGGACTTCGACCCGCAAGAACATCTTGTTTCAGCATCAGCGGTGGTGCAGCAGCTTCCGAGTATAAAAACTGTCCCGGTACGGGAGACGGCCGTCGGGCCGATCCTAAACGGAAATCCTGTACAAACCGAGTGGCTGGCAGGGGATATCGGATCTGAAGGCCTGTATGCTTTATTGGATCCACGGAACGAACTGTGCGCACTGGTCGAATTGAAAGATGGAATGTGGAAGTACCGGTATGTTGCGGAAAGGCATTGAGTTACGAGTGCTCTCGTGGGATGTATTCACCGCTGCGCGTCCCTTGAAGGATACCGACACCGCGCTTACAATCGGGGTGTTTGACGGAATCCATCTTGGACATCAGAGCCTCATTCGACGGATAGCAGAGCGAAAAGGGAGTGAACCGGCCGTATTGACCTTTCGCTACAATCCGCGCCGTTTTCTCAAACCGCATCTCTTCCCGGGAGATATTACCTCGCAGCATCAGAAACTCGAGATCATGGCGCGACTGGGAATCAGGACGGTGATACTCATTGACTTTTCTAACGATTTTAGTAAACTGTCAGGTAACGATTTTTTGATGGCAATACGACGTAGTTGCGATCTCACATATTTAGTGTTGGGAGATAATTTTAGGTGTGGCTTTCAAGGTAAGACCAGCGCCTACGATGTAAGAAAAATTATGAAAGCGTACCACACGCCGGTAGAAATCGCCCCTCCGGTCACATGGGAGGGAGCAACACTCAGCAGTACCCGTATCCGTGCGGCGCTCAGAGAGGGAAAAATATGCGACGCTGCCGAGATGATGGGCAGAAACCATATTTTGGATATTGCCGATACACCTCAGAGTAATGAGGATTCATATAGAAGTATTGAAAAAATGGGCTTGCACCAGGTGGTGCCGCCTCCGGGCACTTACCTGGCAGATATCAAAACCCCTACAACTACGGCTCCCGTTGAACTTGAAGTGACTCAGGAGCGTATCCGCTGGCCTCAGGAAAATGAAAACGAAGCCGTATCGATCGAATTTAAAGACATTATAGGTAAAGGAGAAAGAAACCATGTCGCTTACTAAAGAGAAAAAACAGGAGATTATCAAGGAGTTCGGGAAAGATGCCCAGGACACCGGTTCTACCGAAGTACAGATAGCCCTTACTACCGCCCGAATCGAAGATCTCACCGAGCATCTGCGCAGCCATAAAAAAGACCACAGCAGCCGACGAGGACTGCTCAAGCTGGTTGGACACCGGAGAAACCTGCTGAAGTATCTGAAGAAAACAGACCTCGAGCAGTATCGAGCCATCCTCAAGCGCTTGAAACTAAGAAAATAATAAAGGATAAGCTTATATGACTCATCAAGTGAGTATTAAAATTGGTGAAGAAGAACTCATTTTAGAAACGGGCCGGATGGCCAAACAGGCCAATGGTGCTGTGTTTGCCCGGTACGGCGGCACCGCAGTTTTGGCAACCGCCTGTGCCAGCAACAATGTGCTGGAAGGCATCGATTTTGTTCCACTGCAGGTGGAATACAATGAAAAATACTACGCCGCCGGAAAAATCCCCGGCGGTTTTCTCAAACGCGAAGGCCGTCCCAAGGAAAAAGAAATTCTGGTCTGCCGCCTGATCGACCGCCCAATGAGGCCTCTGTTCTCAAAAGCCTTTAAGCGGGAAATTCAGGTCGTACCGACTGTTATTTCGGCCGATCAGATAAATCCGCCCGACATGGTGGCGATGGTGGCCGCATCGGCCGCCGTTACGGTATCCGATATTCCCTTCGAAGGACCGGTCGGAGCAGTCCGGATTGCAAAAGTTGGGGATGAGTTCATCCCCAATCCCTCCTTCCAGAGAACCGAAGAGAGCGAACTGGACATCGTGGTGGCCGGTACCGTCGACGGTATTACCATGGTCGAAGGCGGTGCTCGGGAAGTGGACGAAGAGACCATGCTGAAGGCTATTCAAACCGCCGAGCCAATTATTGCCGAACTGTGCCGGGTGCAGAACGAGCTGGCTGAAAAGGCCGGCAAAGAAAAACTGCCGATGGCCCCCGAGGTACCCGAGCTTGAAAACCGCCAGGAAATCTGGGATTTTGCATATCCGAAAATGGAAGAGGCCTGTTTTGTAATCGGCAAGCACACTCGGGGCAACGCAATTTCCGCCGTAAAAACCGAGGTGAAAGAGAAATTCGCCGCCATTATTACCGAGGATAATGAGAAGCAGTTCGACGCTCTCATGGAAGAGATCGAAACGCAAATCGTCCGCTCCTCGATTCTGGACAAAAACGTACGAACCGATGGCCGACGTCCCGATGAGATCCGGCCGATTACCTGTGAAATCGACGTACTGCCGCGGACGCATGGTTCGGCACTGTTTACCCGCGGTGAAACTCAGGCCCTTGCGGTTACTACCCTAGGCACAGTCCACGACGAACAGATGCGTGACAATATCGACGGCGACAAGAGTTACGAGCATTTTATGCTGCATTACAACTTCCCGCCGTTCTCGGTAGGCGAAACCGGACGTATGTTCACCGGTCGCCGGGAAATCGGTCACGGACATCTGGCACTCAGAGCTCTCGAGGGCGTTCTTCCGAGTAAAGAGAATTTTCCCTATACCATACGGGTTGTATCGGAAATACTCGAGTCCAACGGCTCTTCCTCTATGGCTACCGTGTGCGGCGGTTCACTTTCGCTGCTGCAGGCCGGAGTGAAGATGCGCAAGCCCGTAGCCGGCATTGCGATGGGACTAATCACCGACGGTGAAAAATCGGTTATTCTCAGCGATATCCTCGGTGAGGAAGACCACCTGGGCGATATGGACTTCAAGGTCACTGGCACCGAAGACGGGATTACCGCTTTTCAGATGGATATTAAGATAGCCGGCGTTAGCGCCGACCTGATGTCTCGTGCACTCGAACAGGCGCGGCAGGGACGCATGCACATCCTCGGCATAATGAATAAAACCATCAGTATGCCGCAGGAAAGCCTCTCCCAATACGCTCCTAAGATCATCACCATGAAAATTGATGAAGAGAAAATCGGCGCGGTTATCGGACCTGGCGGTAAAGTCATTAAAGGCATCAGCGAGCAGACCGGTTCGGATGTGAATATTGATGACGACGGCACCATAAAAATCTTCGGTAAAACCCAGGAACAGGCCGAGCAGGCTCGTGATCTGGTAAAACAGATTATCGAAGAGCCCGAAGAGGGACGTGTATATCAGGGACGTGTAAAACGAATTCTGGACTTCGGCGCATTTGTCGAGATCCTGCCCGGTAAAGAGGGCCTGGTACATATCTCCAAGCTCTCGCGTGATAGGGTCCAGTCTGTTGAGGATGTATTGGAGCTGGGTCAGGAAATTCCAGTAAAACTGCTCGAAATCGACCGAATGGGTCGCTTGAACCTCAGTTACATCGACGCAATCGATCCGGATGGAGCTCCAAAGGGCGGAGAATCGCGCGGCGGAGGCGCAGGACGCGACCGTGGCGGCGACCGAGGTCACCGGGACAACCGCGGAGGACGCGGTGGAGACCGCAGAGGATCATCCAACCGTCCACCCAACCGGCACAGAGACTAACTGCTTATTAGAATATAGGATAGCTGAAGAGGCGCAGCGATGAACAAAATTATCGTGCATGGAAGTTTTGGGTCAGACAGTGTACCTCAGTACACTTCGGCTCATGCTTCCGGAGCCGATATTCAAGCACTACTCGAAGAACCGCTGACCCTACAACCCGGGGAACGCTCACTCGTACCTACCGGTATTGTATTGGAAATACCGGAGGGATATGAGGCACAGGTGCGTCCCCGTTCCGGCATGGCAATGCGCCATGGTATAACCGTATTGAATTCTCCCGGCACCATAGACGCTGATTACCGCGGGGAAGTAAAAGTTATTTTGATAAACCTGGGACAGGAACCCTTTACCATCCAGAACGGTGATCGAATCGCACAGATCGTGTTCGCGCCGGTAATCCGCGCCGAATTCTATCATAATCCAAAGTTATCCGAAACTGAAAGAGGTTCGGGAGGCTTCGGTTCAACCGGAACTTAACTGATGAATGCCGCCGCAAAAACACGTAGGTTTGGCACAATTTCATTCTACATCGGTTCGGAATATCTCTTTTCTTTTCTAGTCGCATTTCTCTTTTTCTTCGCTATCTTTTTTGTAAATCAACTCCTGCTACTGGCCGAAGAAATCCTTGCCAAAGACGTCAATTTTGTCGATGTCGCATTGCTGGTAATTTATTCACTGCCGGCAATAGTTTCATTCACCTTTCCTTTCGCCTCGCTGGTAGGGGGGCTCATGGCTATCGGCCGCCTTGCTTCCGAAAACGAGATTCTGGCTTTTCGGGCCTCGGGTATACCATACCGCCGTTTGCTGTATCCCCTGATTGTACTGGGTTTGGCGTTCTCTCTGTTTTCATTTGCAATGGGCGACTATTTTCTGCCCAAGGGGACGCTTAGCTTCGGCAAACTCTACCGTGAAATCCTTTATTCTAACCCTGCGCTCGAGCTCGAATCCAATTCCGTGAAGCAGTATCAGGATACTACCCTTGTAACCGGAGAAATTGAAGCCGGAATAATTCACGATTTGGTTATTTTCGATACTACGGATGAAGGTGAACAGCGAGTAATAACTGCCGAAACGGCAGCCCTCCGCGAAAGCGAACAAAGCGGGGTCATCGGTCTGACACTTACCGATGTGTTCGGCCATGCGGTTCCCTCCAAACGCAAGGACAGCTACAGCTACTTCGAAGCAGAGGAGATGGTCTACAATATTCTTTTGCGGGATATCAGCTACTCCATCGGTTCACTAACCCCCCGGGAGATGAGCAGCTTGGATGTATACCGTGAAATTCAACAGAAAGAGGCCGCCCTCAACGAGAGGAAACAGGAACACTCCTTAAGAGTGCAGCAGGAGCGGTATACCCTTTTACAGAGTTACTACCACACGGCAGCAACCGGAGCTCCGCCGGAGCAGCTGACTCAGCACTTTACCCGATACCGACAGCTGCGCGAACAGGAAGTATTTAGTAAATCTCTACAGATTCATCGTCTCGAGTTGTATAAAAAGATGGCAATTCCCTTCGGCTGTCTTGCATTTGTGTTTTTCTTTTTTCCAGCCGGCACCTTCTCAAAAAAGAGCGGGCGATCGGTCGGCTTCGGCATAGGCCTGATTATTTCGGTGCTGTACTGGGCGATGCTGTTTGCCGGACAGACCCTGGGCCTGCGGATGGATTTTTCGCCCATGGCTGCCATGTGGCTGCCGAATCTGATTATTATTATGATTGGCATTATTCTGTACAGAGTGAGGCTGTCAAGATGAAGACCCTGCACTCAATGCTGCTGCGCAGTTTCTTGCCCATTTTTTTGATTGCTCTGCTGTTTTTCGTCCTTACTCTCGAAATGGTCGATATCTTTGCAAACTTGTGGCGGTACCTGAATAATGATGCCTCTGTAAAAGAAATTCTCCACGTGGCCTGGCTCTACCTCCCCAAGAGCACCAGTTTTGCACTTCCTCCGGCGCTTCTGTTTGCCGTTTCGTTTACTCTGGGCAACTTGTATGCCCGCAATGAACTCATATCCATACTGGGCGCCGGCATTTCGTTTATCCGATTTATTCTCCCCCTGCTTGTTCTTGGGATTTTGCTGAGTGTGGGGTACTTCTTTTTTCACGAAGCCCTGGTTATTGAGACTTACGCCGCCAAAAACCAACTTTCCCGCGAACTCCTGGGGCAAAAAATATCCTACAGCAATACCGACATCACCGTCATTGGAGAGGGCAACCGGAATGTTTATTATGCTGACTATTACAACGATAACTCCAAATCCCTGTCAGGACTGACAATCCTACGCAGAGATGCGGCGGGGAATTTTCGAGGAAGAATAGAGGCCGGCTGGGCGGAGTATGTACCTGCTGATGGTCGTGAGGCAGAGTGGACCCTCCACGACGTGACCGAGTACAGCTCTACCGAAGGGGCCGCGATGCAGCAGGTTTCGTCAGTTCGCATGGCTGCGCCGTTTTTCGACCTAACCCCGTTTCATTTTCAACGCAAAACAAAGAACGTCGAAGAACTGCACTATTCCGAAGCCCGAGCCTGGATCGAGACTCTCCGAAAATCCGGACGCAGTGGCTATAAGGCTGCCCTGACAGATTACTACAAACGCTTTTCTTTTGCGCTCACTCCATGTATAGTAATTCTAATATCAGCGGCTATCGGCAGCCGGTTCAAGAAGAACATTTTACTCATGAGTCTCATGACCAGCTTGATCCTATCAGTTGTCTATTATGTCAGCGATATGATCTTGGGTTTATTTGCAAAACAGGGTATTATCGAACCGGCAAGCGGGGCCTGGGCGGCAGTACTATTTTTTCTCGCCTTGGGCGCGGTTCTGCTGAGACACGCAAAAACATAAGAGGAAACTTCATGCTGTTTAGAACAACTCATAACGACAGGGGCAGCCGAGCCCGTACCGGAATTCTGGAACTGCCCCACGGCAGCGTTCCCACACCGATGTTCATGCCCGTAGGAACCAATGCAACCGTAAAAGCCATGCTGCATGAAAGCATCGCTGCAATGGGTTACAAGCTCATACTCGGCAACACTTACCATCTCTACCTGCGTCCGGGACAGGAGGTAATCGACCACTACGGCAGTCTGCATGAATTCAGCAACTGGAACGGAAATATACTCACCGACAGCGGTGGGTTTCAGGTCTTCAGTTTAGCTCCGTTTCGCAAAATCAAGGAAGAGGGTGTTCGCTTCCGCTCGCATATAGACGGTGCCTACCACATGCTTACACCGGAGGATGTTGTCGATCTTCAGGAGAGTTTCAAGAGTGATATCGCGATGTGTCTGGATGTGTGTACCCCTCCCGATATTACCTACAAGAAGGCCTTATCGGCTCTCGAACTGACTACCCGCTGGGCTGCCCGCAGTAAAAAGCGCTGGCAACAGCGCTCCGAGGATTGGCAGGGCCACCTGTTCGGTATAATCCAGGGAAATTTCTATAAGGACCTCCGCACTCGCAGCAGCAAAGAAATTCTCGAGCTCGATTTACCGGGCGTAGCCATCGGAGGGCTCTCGGTCGGCGAGAGCTTTCCGCAGTTCGAAGAGTTTCTCGGACATACCGGTGAGCTGCTGCCTGCGGAGAAGCCGCGTTACCTCATGGGAATCGGAACTCCCGACTATATTCTGAGTGCAGTGGAAAACGGTATCGACATGTTCGACTGTGTGTTCGCTACACGAACGGCCCGGAACGGGGCGGTATTTACCGATGACGGCATGATCGCCCTCAAAAAGGCCACCCATCGCTTGGATAAGGGCCCGATAGTCGCGGACTGCGGCTGCCGGGCCTGCACGCAATACTCCCGCGGCTATCTGCGGCATTTATTCAAAACAAATGAAATTCTCGGCTCAATGCTGGCCACAGAGCACAATCTTAAATACCTGTATGATTTTGTTCAGCGGATACATGCGGCAATCCGTGAAGACCGGTTCAGCGAATTCAAACGGGCGTACCTCACACGATTTTTTGCCGATAAGAATAAAAGCGCATGAAAGAAGAGAGTACCGGACAGAGCACTATTGCCACTTTTATCGTAATGTCGAGTACCTTCGTTTCGAGGATACTCGGTTTCCTCAGAACCGCAGCTATTACCGCCATTTTCGGTGCAACCGGAAAGGCGGATATCATCAACGTGACCTTTGCCATACCGAACAACCTGCGGAAGCTACTGGCAGAGGGAGCGCTTTCTTCCGCATTTATACCGGTTCTCTCCGAGGCGATTATCGCGGAAGGAAAGGAAGCCAGCCGTTCACGGCAGCTTGTAAGGCATCTAATTGGGTTTCAGCTGCTGATCATAATTCCACTCTGCATCGTGTCGGTGGTCTTTGCCGAACCGCTGATACAGTTTGTGCTTACTCAGTTCAAGGATGCCGAACAACTGGCGCTGTCGACAAAGCTGTTCCGCTTTTTCATCAATTATCTGCTGTTTATCAGTGTAAGTGCGGTTCTTATAGGAGTTCTCAACTCACACGGTCGCTTCTTTATTCCGTCGATTACCCCCATAATCTTTTCGGTTGCCGTCATATCATCTATTATCGTATTGCACCGGACTTTGGGAATCTATTCGATGGCGGTTGGAGTATTGGTTGGAGGGGCGGGGCAGGTTGCCTTTCAATATCCCATGTTTCGAAAAATGGGGTACACGCTCGCTCCGGCTTTCGACTTTCTGAAAAACCCCGATTTTATGAGAATAATGCGGCAGTGGGCACCGGTAGTAGCAACCTCCTCGGTGTTTACAGTTAATCAGCAAGTGGCCTTCATTTTTGCATCCGGATTGGAAACCGGGAGCGCTTCGGCCCTCTCGTATGCCCTGGTATTCTGGCAACTGCCATTCGGAATTTTTTCAACCTCAATTACTACGGTGCTGTTTCCGAAAATGAGCCGGCAGGTTTCGCAAAACGATCTTCAGGGGCTTCGTGAAAGCGTTCAGTACGGCATACGCTTCCTGCTTGCCCTTCTTATTCCCTCGGCCCTGGTTATGAGTCTGTTGGGACGAGAGATTATTTCAGTTGCTATTCAACGGGGAATGTTTCGTACCGAAGACACCGAATTGACCGCTTTCGTTCTGACCGGATTTTGCTACGGACTGTTCAGTGTAGGGGCATTCAACTTTCTGCAGCGCTATTTTTACAGTTCCAACCAGTATTCGTTTCCCTTTTATGTGGCTTTAGGGGTGCTCGTTCTCGATGTAACTCTTTCAATCATTCTGAAAAAGACCTTTTTACGAGTTGCGGGACTCTCCATTGCAAACTCTATTTCCTTTTCTCTGGGCTTGATCGTACTCTTTGCCTACGCCTATCGTCAGCTCGGAGGCATACCACTGCGTTCACTCGCTCTGACTGCTCTGAAGGTCTGTGCTGCCTCGGTTCCCGTCGGCCTGGTAATCTATCAAATGCAAAGACTGTTCGGTCCCTATTGGCGGGCCGGCAGCAGTTTTACGGGATTCGGAATTTTGCTGTTAGAAATTGGCGTTATAGTAGCCCTGTATCTGCTGCTATATCGACTCTTGAGAGTAGAGATGCTAAGCTATTTATTCAAGCGCTTCAAACAAAAGGCCGAGAAGGAAGGGTAATGAAAGTAATTCGAATTATTGCACTGCTGCTGCTGCTCAGCTCGCTACAACCTCTTTTCAGTCAAGACGGACAAGACTCCGCTGAGGAAGAAGAACCGGAGCAAAGCTTGGAGGAACAACGCAGCCTTACTATTCAGTACGGGATCGACTCACAGATCCTGGAGCTGATTTCACAGCTTAAAGATGAAAAAAATGAGAACTACTTTGATCCTCTCGAAGAACTGTTTACCGAAACCTCAAATACTGAAATCCAAACTGCTGTCGCCGATTTTTTTGACACATTAGAAAACGACAACCTGGTTGAAGAGGCCTTTGAACGACTCGCCGAATACGACAATCTCAATACAAAAATAGTACTTCAGCTTACCAGTTATCTCGAGGAGTATCAGAACGACTCCATCGCCCAGCTCTTCTTTGAGATGATAGATGACCCGCGGGTAGAGGTCGCCTCGGCTGCAATCAAGGCTATCGGAGTCTCTGATGAACCGGAATATACTGAACAGCTGCTGGAGATGTACAGCCAGCGGGAGTTTCGGGATGAACTGAAGCCGACCCTGATTACCGCACTGGGAGAACTTGGTGATAAAGCTGCCTTCGAACTGCTGGATGAAATAGTCAGCGATGAGGATGAATCGAAATCACTGCGCTGGAGAGCCTGTCAGGCTCTCGGAAAAATAGGCGGGGAAGACGCATTCGACTCTATCAGCGCCTTACTCTATGATGATGATCCGGTTCTCAGATCCTATGCTGTAAACGCCCTCGGCTACCTCGACCATAAGGGTTCGGTTGACATTCTGATCGATGCCCTGCGCGACAACATGTGGCGGGTGAGAGTACAAGCTGCCGAAGCGTTGGGACGTAAGCAGGCCACCAAAGCCTTTGAAATTCTCAGATATAAAGCCCAGCACGACCCGGATCTCCGTAATGTCCGCCTGGCAGCTGTCAAAGCAATAGGTGAACTCGATATCGGCAAGGGATACGACTATCTGCGCGATTTGTACCGCGATTCCACCGCACCATTGGGTTTGCGTTCAAAGGCTATCGAAATTCTGGTAGAGGACAATCTGAGCGCATCGATAGATGTGATCAACGAAGTGCTGGATGAGGAGTGGGAAAAGGAGAAATCGAATATTTTAGATTACACCTGCAAAGTGTTATCAACTCGCAAATCGCCTCACCTGACGAATCTATACAAGCGCATGTTAAACCATCCCTCTCATATCAATCTGCTCATCTACGGTTTAAGAGGGGTGCGATTGAACAAAATTGGTTCTCTGAGAGATGAGGTGCAAGATCTCACTGCGGAGAATGTAAGTCGGAGTGTACGTTCGCTGGCCGATTCCGTGTTGTCCGAACTCTAATTGAACCCCGCCGCGCGGGTGTTTTTTTAGTCGATTACCTCATCATCCGGTTTTCCGGGAGCATCAGTCATATGCAGTAAGCGGTTTATCCGTTCGAGAGGCGGAATGTACTTCTTGAACACCAGGGCCGTTTCTTTCCCGGATTCCGGGTTCACAACCCTGAAGTGCCTGCCCAAGCAGTTTTCCACCGGTTTTCCGTGGAGCTCGGGAAAATAGTCTTCCTGGATCGGTGTGAGCGACAGATTCTCATTAACCCTGCGGACATTAGCAATTACACCATCTATCTCAATACTGGTAATTTGATAATCAGCTTCTCCAGGCGCTCCAAGCGAAAAACTATCTCCGGGAGAAAACCAGTGTGTATTTCTCCCCAGAAAATTGTGTTGAAAATCCGCCCGCATTTCCACCCCGATTTCACCCTCTTTGCCTTTACGCATCCCCCTCATTCTCTGTTGGGCGCGCTGCTGGCTACTCTTAGATTTGGATTTCTCTTTTAATGAAAGTGGAATTCTGTCCCGCTCTCCCTTTTCACGGGCAGCATAACTACCCAGCACGGATACGCTGTCCGCAGTATCTGAAGGACTCTTCTCCCGCAAAGGCAGCCCGCTCTTGCTCTTAGAGCTGGAGTTTTTGAAACTCTCGAATGCATCCCTTGCTTCGCCGAGATGATTTCCGCCCGACGACACTCCGCTGCTGTCGTAAGGGCTCACTCTGTCCTCGAAACTCCCGCGCTTGGCTTCGCTGAGCAGTGTGCCGGATTTATCTTCATCTTTTCTGTAACCGATACCCTCGGCAAATTTGCGGTCGGTAGGAGCCTTGCGGCCGAAGCCGGAGAAATCGGTGCTCCCGCTGCTGGGGACCCTGCGTTTATCTTCATCCTTGCTCGAGCCACCGAACATTCGTCGTACAAGCAAGAAAATAAGGACGAATACAATCAGCAGGAGGGGAATCAGTAGGTAGTACCTGTTAAAGTCTCCGAGTCCGGAACCGCCGGTGCTTTGATCGACCATGATTCTAATTTCATTCGTCAACGGGAAGGCGTTTGCTGCCCCCTCTACTCCAAGCTCTATCTGAACAGTGTGAGCCCCCTCCTCTAAACCCGAAGGCAGCTCCAGTTCAACATTTATACTCCCGCTCTCTGCAGGCGGGAGTACCACCGAAGCAGTCTGCTTAAGTAGATTCGCACCGCGATGTCGTACCGCAGTGAGGCGAAACGTTGCTTCTGAACTCCCATGATTTACAATAGTAAGCGGGAGACTCAGACCACGACGCCCGGTCTCAATTATGTCGGAGGGATAAATAATTTCTATTGCACCCGTTGCAGCCAGAGATGTTTCATCTATATCTCCGTTGTGGGCGACCGGCGTTGTTCCGAGCAGAGCCGCCAGCTCAGCCAGCAGACCGGTCTGAACATCGATCTGCTTACCATCACTTGGAAATATCACTATGTTTGCCTTCCAGCCGTTGCGTTTGAAGTAATCGGCAATACTCTCGATTCGCCTTTCATTCTCCGGACCGATAGAAAAACTGCTGTCGGGCGGAGGATCGTGGGCGTCGTCAGAAAGTATCAAGATCTGCTTGTTCGTATGCAGGGGGAGCTCTTTTGCATATTCCCCCAAAAACTTGAGGGCTGAAACTATATCGGTATTGCTGTCCAACGGCTGCAGGAGCATAAGCCGGGCCAATACCTCTTCAATCTGCTTCTGATCGCGAAGCGTACGACTGATTTCAAAATTCGTATCGTTGCCGAAGCTGATCAAATGAAAGGTATCCCGGTAGGACAACTGCCGCTTCATGACATCTTTCACCAGCAACTCGACCTGTTCGCCCTTTTCTTCGAACATGCTCGCAGATATATCGACCATCAGAATGAAGTCGGTTGCCTTTTGCGCCCACAGGGGACTGACAACCATAGAAAAGAAAAAGAAAACGACAAGCCCGAATTTGACGGAGGAATGCCACTGACATCCCCCGCCTGCTGCGGACAGCTGCTCTGCAGGTGCAGACGCCAACGATTTATTAGAACTTCGCCGGCTCGATTTTTTTAATGGTGTAGTTGTATTTACGTTCATTGATTTCAAATTGGACCTCTTCTCCCTCTTTGTGGTTCCATAGTTTACCACCAAAAGGCGACAAATATGAAATTATATGCTCATCCGGGTTAGATTCCCAGGGACCAAAAAACTCATAGACTTCTTCTTTGTCCGTATTGTGGTTGTGGAGGGTCACTTTGGTACCGAAAGACACCTTCGAGAGATCCACATCTTTTGGTTCGAAAATGCTAGCACGCTCGATATCTTCCTTCAACTTGGCGGCATTGAGGTTGAGCATTTCGAGTTTCTCTTTTCCGGCTTTGTATTCGGCATTCTCTTTCAGGTCGCCGAGTTCGCGTGCAGCACCGATTTCCTTTGAAGTTTCCGGCATCTCTACATCGATGATATGCTGCAGCTGCTTGGTTTTTTCATCGTATCGCTTGCGGGTAACCACTAAGCCGCGGGAAACGGTTTCTTTCTCTTCTTCGCCGTAAAATTTGAAATCCGGAAAGCGCTCGGAGATTTTATGCTTCAGGTTTTCTCTGATCTTCGGATCGAGCTGATCAATGTCATTCACAAGCGAGAAGAGCCGGTTGATCGATTCCGGGTCGGTCTTCATGATGTACTCTTCGAGACTCCCATCGGTAAACAGAAAACTCTGGATCTGCTTGTTCAGTCGACGGTTCACGCTTACATCGCGTTTATTGTCAATTTCACGGAAGGTAATATCGAGAAGATGGATCATTCCGATCAGAACCTTTTCGTAAGATAGACCGTACTTTTCTTCCCATATCTTTTCCGGGAAGGTGCGGGCAGCCCAGATAAAGGCTTCACGCTTGTCGCGGTACTGATCGAGCAGGAAAGTGAACAGCTCCTTCAGGTTTTCCTGGTAGCCCTTGTTTCCCAGCTCGTCAATGATGTAACGGGATAGATGATACGGGAACAACTTCACGAACAGTTCCGGCCAATTGGGAGTGTTACGCTTGATTCTCTCCAGAAAATCGCGTTTGAGCTCATTGTCCTCAATACTCTGAAAGACAGTTTCGATCTCTCTCTCGTTGACCTGGTTGATCAGATCCTTAAAATTCACATCAAGTCCCGGATTGAGGAACGGGTAATCACGGATGATTCGGTTTACGATCAGATAACTGGCAAACACATTTTCATTGACCTGGTTGTAGGATTTTAGAAAGCCGGTGAAATACTCGAACATCTCTGCAAAGTAATCCGACTCAGGATCGCTGTGCTTGAGAAACTCCCGCAGCACCTTGAGGCGACCGAAGAAGTTCTTTTCTGCCCGGAAACGGTTGTAAGTTTTCTCTTCAAAACTGATGGGAGTATCACGCACTACGTAGTGGTCGACCTTCTCCGGCAGATTACCGAAGGAGGAATTTGTTTTCAGAATTTTACGCGCTTCCGAACTCCAGCTGGTCCATTCGCTCGGGGAGAGTACACTGGGTACCAGTTCGGCTTTGATCTGTTTCATGTTGGCCGAATTGTCATAGCTCTTGATGATGGTCTTCAGCGCCCACAAAGGATTCTCTTTGATTTTTTCCTTCAATTTTTCCTGCGGCCACACAGCTTTCAACACCCAAATATGATCTTTAGAGAGACTTCCGAGCGCATTCACCGCCATCTGCAGACTCATGGTGTGCCCGCGTTTACGGATAAAATCAATGGTGATCGAATTGTCCTTGATGGAACGAATCCGGCCGATCCCCCAGGTGCGGTGGTATACAAAGTTGCCCGCATCGAAAGATATATGCTTCTCGAAATCCTCAATTGCCTCATGCACGTTTCGCCAGGCCTGGGTGAGGTTAGAGAGTCTAATATACTCATCCAGGTGACTGTGATCTACGTATTTTTGTCGATAGCAGTGCGTAATTTCAGCGCGGGCCCATTCGCTCTTCGGCTCGTAGGTGAGAATACGTTTGAGGATTTCAATTGCTTTATCCCAGTTCTCATGCTCCTTATAATGAGCATACAACTCTTCTAAAAGCTGAGCAGCCCGTTCGGAGTTGATCGCCCGATCCACTTTCCGTTCAATATGAAAAAACAGATCGGTTTCTTCGGGAATATACTCGATCAGCTTGTGCCAGATCTCCTTGATATTGGTGAAAAGCCGTTTGCTGATATAACGGTGAACCGCTTTCTTGTAATATTCGACCGCATCCTCGATTTCACCGTCCTCTTCCTTCTTTTCAGCCAGGTGCTTTACAATATCCGCCTCTTCAAAATCTACCTTGATCAGCCTTTCCCATACCTGGTACTTCTTCTCGATCTCATTCTCGTTCTCGAAGCAATCGGCCAAGGTTCGCAAGGCAAACTTGTTTTCACCGAACTCCAAGATTCGGTTGCACAGGTATTCTACTACCTTCCACTTGTGGTTATCAGTGAAGATAGAAATTATCTGTACGAGATTCGAATCGTCTATGAGCTGACGGTTTAATGCAATGATCCCGGAGATGTACAGTGCGATGATGCTGTTGCGGGTATGCTGCAGGTGTTCATCGCACAACTCTTTTATCTCTTCCAGTTTTTCTTCCGATTCAATAGAATCAATTATTTCATCAAGTTCTTTAAAATTCTGGATTGTATAGCTGTTAAGGGTAGCACGTGTCCATTTTTCTTCATTCAGCAGTTCTTTTATACGATCAATTGCGGTGTCGGCCATTTTCCTCTCCACTCAATTAGTTAATATACTGTGTGTAAATATGTTCATCGATCATTTTGATTTTGTTTAATACCTCTTCGACCCATTCGCGGTTTTCGTGGGCATTTACGTAATGATCAATAAGCCAGAAATAGCGATTAAGAAGTCTGGGTATCAACGACTCGTTTTCAGAATCCATCCCTGCCTCCTGGATCCGCTTTTCCAGCGAGTAAATCGATTGTTTCAGCTTACCGTACTCTAAAGGTCGTAATTCGCGTTTGACATTGAGTACACCTAACAGGACTCCGTATACAGGAATCCACTCTTTCAATACCGGTTCAGCATACCCCATATCACGGACTCTTGCAATAAGGCGGGTGATTAAACCCGATTCGAGAAATGCAAGCTCAATTTTTTGCGGATTGATGAAAAAGGCTTCTCGGAAAAAGGCTTTGGCAGCTTTTGTCTCGTCGATAAGGGCATAGCAATCAGCAATTTCAGCTATGACTTCAGCATCATCACGCCGCTTGCGTCCGGCACTCTCGAGATACTCCAAAGCCTTTTCGTAATCCCCAGAAAGCTTGTAGCAACGGCCCATGTTCAGCAATAGTCCGGCCTCCGGTTCTTCATTGGCCCGGATAACCCGCTTAAAACTCACCAATGCCGTACCGAACACCCACTTACGCAGCACGAACAACTCACGTTCAATAGGCGATTCCATGCGGGGCAGAAACTCCTGAAAGGCTCGCCACTGACGCAGGAGGAACTCGCCCCGTTCATTATCTTCATGAATCTCATTGAAACGTGGAAGCCGTTCTTTCCAAAATTTACAGCATTTGAGTGTCGAAAGCACTTCAGTGTCCTCAAAATCTATCTCTAATGCCGCTTCAAGCTTTTCTTCGGCTTCGGTGAACAATCCTTCCCGAATTTTCAACTGAACATCCTGCAGTATGTCTTCTATATGTGGCTGTTGCGAAGTAGTTTCATCCATATTAGTTGTTAATTATACTTGCCCCTTAAATAAAGTGTACCTGGAAGGAGAGCTTAAAAAAGGCTCAAATTTATTATATCATGGTATCAATAATAGTCAATTACATCGAAACTTAGAGTTATGATTGCCATATACCCGGGAATTTGATACATAATATGTATATGAAACGGAACAAGAAACATTATTATGCGCCTTCGATCCTCTCAGCTGATTTTAGTAATGTGGAGGCTGCAATTCAGCGAATCCACGCTGCCGAAGCCGACTGGATTCATCTCGATGTAATGGACGGCCATTTCGTGCCCAATCTCACGTTCGGACCGAAACTGGTAAAGGACATTCGACCGCACTCTTCACTTCCCTTCGATGTGCATCTGATGATCTCCGAACCGGAGAAATACGTCGAAGAGTTCATTGAAGCCGGCGCCGATTATGTCACCTTTCACATTGAAGCCGCCGTGCATGCCCATAGAATAGTTCAGCGGATTCACGCTGCCGGTGCCAAGGCCGGGCTCTCCATTGTTCCCTCGACGCCCGTAAGTCAGCTCGATTCGATGTTACCATACGTTGATCTCATTCTGATAATGACGGTAAATCCGGGTTTCGGGGGGCAGGAGCTCATCCCCGAGTGCCTGGATAAAGTGCGCTACCTCGACGAGCAGGGCGAAGCTCACGGATACGAGTACCTGATTGCGGTGGATGGGGGAGTAAACCGCAGCACCGTCGGAAGTGTGCGCGAGGCCGGCGCCGATGTTCTGGTCAGCGGGAGTGCCTTTTTCAAGGCCGATGACCCGAAAGAGGAAGTTCGGACTATGCGGGGCAAATAAATACTTTATCTGCAGTTGCGACGGGTCGAGAATAAAGATGGGGAAAAGGTTTTAAAATGAAAAAGAAGATTACATTTTTATTACTGCTTTTAATTGTTCTGCTCGCTCCGCTGACGGTATACAGTCAGGAGCGGAATATTCCGGATGCATTGAAATCGGGGATTCAAGCATTCGGGAGAGCCGAGTACGAGCAGGCCTTGTTGCACTTTCGCGATATTATCCTCGATTCTGACTCAAAAGAGTATTACGGCGATGCCTATTTCTGGATTGGCCGCAGCCATCTCGCTCAGGAGAGAATCGAAAAGGCCGCACAGAATATCGATTATTTTATCGCCAACTACCAGGACCACCCGAAGTATCCCGACGGATTATATCAGAAGGGAAGGATTTTGTTCCTTCAAAAAGAGCACGAAAAGGCCATCCGGCAGCTGTACAGTTATGTCGATGCGTATCCCTCGCATGAGTACAACGCCAATGCGCTCTTCTGGATAGGAGAATCCTTTTACGCGCTCGGTCACTTCGACAAGGCTGAAAAACTGTATGCGAGTGTAATTCGCGATTATCCGCGCAGCTACAAGGTAGAGGCGGCCAAATACCGGAAATCGCTAATAGACTTAAAGCAACGTGAACAGGACCTGCTGCAGCTGCTGAAAATCAGTCATCAAGAGTATCTGAAGGCGCTCGAGGACTTTCAGCAGCGGGAAAGAACCTATGAGCAGGCTATCAGCAGTTATCAGCGAAAGCTCAGTGCAGCTACCTCTGACAACGACAACGAACTCGTCAATCAGCTGAACTCTGAAATTGCACAAAAAGAGTCGGAAATTCGCCGCCTGCAGCAGCGTCTGTCTGAGGAACAGCAACGCGTGTCCGAGCTGCAGCGACAGTTGGCCTCTGCCGGCGAAAGGCCGGCCGGCGAAACACCGGCCGCATCCACCGCTACCGCCGAAAAAGACGATGTTCGCGAGCTGCTCGAATTGAAGAACAGAGCCCTGTCACTCAAACTTTTTTATATCGAATGGCTGCAGAAAAATGAGGAGAGTAACTCATGAAACGGCAACTCATTGTACTAGTGTCTGTGTTCATAATTTTATTGCCGACTGCACTCAGCAGTTTGACTGTCGAACAGGGACGCGTGCGACTGGTACTGCATGAAGACAGCGGCCGGTTTTCTCTTTATTATTTGAGCGACATCGATAAGGATGAATATGTATCGCTGCTGTTTCAGCGCGACCCGCGGACGAGTTCTACCGGCATACTGCACAATAACCGGGTAATCACACTCGGTTCCTCCAACGTTTTTACTCAGCAAACCACGGAAACCTCGCAGGGAGCTCGGTTTACCTGGACCTCTTCACAGCTAGAAATTCACCAGGATTTTCGTTTTGTAAAATCAACCAATTCCGGTCTGGCTGACGGCATCCGGATCGACACGACAATTATCAATAAGTCAGAAGATATTCAATCGGTTGGAGTACACCACTTGTTCGATACCTATCTCGGTGAAAAGCGGGATGCGCATTTTATTACCTCGGATAACGAAGAACTGGAGAGTGAAACCGGTTATTCACTGCGCCCACCGAGCTACTGGGTTTCTCCGACTGAACAAGAGTCGGGCAAGTTCAAGGGGTTGATCTCGATGCTGAAAGGCAGTGGCATTACCCTGCCTGACAAGGTAGTATTTGCCAACTGGAAACGGCTGAGTGAAAACCTATGGAATATGCAGGTACAGAGCAACCGTAATTTTAATCTCTTACCTTACTCTATCAACGATTCGGCGGTGTGCCAGTTTTACGATCCAATCAAGCTGGCAGCTGGTGACCGCCGTACTATTACAGCTGCATTAGGCGCCTTTACCGGCAGTCCGTTACAAACAACCGCGACCGAGTCACACTCGCAGACAACCGAGAGTGATCTGGACCAAATCCTGAGCAGCACGAAGAGCGACAGCAGCGGAAAAAGCAGGCAGCAACTGGTCAGAGAAGATTTAATAGCAGTTAATGACATCATATCGCAAATCAACAGTCTGCTTTCTTTTCCAGAAGATATCAGCGAAGAAAAAATCGAGGTTTTAGAAAAATCGCTCAACAATCTTCGCGAAAAACAGAGACAGTATCAAAACAGCGATTAATCGCTGATACCGGAGTACCGCGGATGGGAGGGAACGATCTCAAAAAGGCATACAAGCTGTATCGCCGAAAAAAATACACTCAAATACTGCAGCTGCTCGAGTCGCAGATATTCCGCTACCGCCAGAGTTTTCAGTTTTATTATCTGCTCGGAATGTCATGCCTCTATACCGGCGATTTCAGCGGAGCCGAATCCTATCTGCAGCGGGCCCTGAGCCTAAAGCCCGGAAACAAGAATGCGCTGCTGGGAATTGCAGCGGTTCATCTGAAACAGCAGAAAACCTCCGAGGCGCTCAAAGACTGGTTCGAGGTTATCGATCAGGACCCGAAGAACAGTCAGGCCAATCGAGGCCTTGCGGTGGTCCGGAAACATGCCGACCCCGATGATTTGATCGCGTATACCGACAGCGGCCGGCTCTACAAGCTGCTCCCGCGCGAAACACATATCGGTCCCGGTACCATTGCTCTGCTCATAGCCTCCGCACTTTTCGTTGTCGGTCTTCTGTTTTATCCACTGTATGCACCGTATGTCGATCAGATGTTTGCACAGAAAATTCAACGCCCCGAAATTGCCAAACTCGACCTCACAGTCGACAACTATACCTCCGATCAGGCTGAGACTACAGCTGACGAAACCGAAAACGACGACCAGCCTGTTACTCAATTCGAGCTGAGCAGAAAGGAGTTGCGAAACTCATATGAGGATGTTGTGCAGTACTTCAACCGTTATGAAGACAACCTTGCCCAGCGTGAAATTAACCGTATTCTGCTTTCAAACGCATCCAAAGAGCTGAAAAATAAAGTGAGTACCCTATCTACTTATACAAGAACCCCCAGTTTTGACACTTTGAATCATAACTTCACCTATAAAGAGGTTCGCAGCCAGCCACTTCTTTACAATGACTGTTATGTTATTTGGAAGGGACGGGTAAGCAATCTGCAGGTAGGTGAAAACAGCATCAGATTCGATCTGTTGGTAGGCTATGAAACTGAAAAGGTGCTCGATGGAATCGTTCCGGTGCAGCTAGATTTTGCCGCCCACATCGATCCGGCTTTTCCAATCGAAGTACTGGGCAGAATCGAATCGGAAGAGGGAAATCTGCGTCTGAAGGCCGCATCGATTCACCAATTCATACCGGAAGAGGAGTAGTTATGCGCGCGGTTGTACAGAGAGTCCGCACGTGTTCGGTAAGCGTAGATCAGAAAACTGTCGGACAGATCGATAAAGGACTGCTGGTCTACCTCGGAGTAGAGAAAGAGGACACGGATGAGGACATGCAGTATCTGGTGGACAAGGTATCCGGCCTGCGTATTTTTTCAGACAGCGACGGAAAAATGAACCTTTCGGTGCAGGACATCCAAGGACAGATCCTTGCTGTTTCACAATTTACACTCTGCGCCGACACGCGCAAGGGAAGGCGACCCTCCTACAACAACGCAGCATCTCCTCAGATGGGCGAACAGTACTACAACCGTTTCATCGACGCGGTACGGGCAAAGGGAATCAAGGTGGAAACCGGCGTTTTCGGCGCTAAAATGCAGGTCAAGTATACCAATGACGGGCCGGTCACCATTCTGCTCGATTCACACAAGCTGTTTTAGACAGCCGCCCCCGTTTTGTAACCTGGAATTCGATTGCTTCTTGACCAGCCGTTCATATAGCCTATAAGATAGGGTATAGAAAATTATTGTACCATTCTGAAGCACACACGCGAATGCAGCTGTAGTACTCTAGTAGAAGCGAATCTATTAGATACGCCTGAGTTCGTAGGAGGAAATATGGCCAAGAAAAGCAGTAATGTTACCCAGGAGACACCCGGCAATCTGGAAGAAAAGAATAAGGCTCTCGAAGCTGCCCGTCTGCAAATCGAGAAGCAGTTCGGTAAGGGGTCACTGATGAAACTCGGCGGCGACGGCCGGGACACCAGCATTCGCGTCATACCATCCGGATCCGTGTTGCTCGATTCGGCCCTGGGTGTCGGCGGATATCCGCGCGGTAGGGTCATCGAAATCTACGGTCCTGAATCTTCCGGTAAAACTACTCTGGCACTGCATGCGATTGCAGAAGCACAGAAGCAGGGCGGTATTGCCGCATTTGTCGATGCCGAGCACGCTCTCGACCCGGTCTACGCCCGCAATTTGGGTGTCAACACCGACGAACTGTGGGTTTCTCAGCCCGATACCGGTGAACAGGCCCTGGAAATCGCCGAGTCGCTGGTTCGATCGGGAGCGGTAGATGTCATTGTTGTCGACTCCGTGGCGGCATTGACACCACAGGCCGAAATCGAAGGTGAAATGGGGGACTCTCACATGGGATTGCAGGCCCGTCTTATGAGTCAGGCCCTCAGAAAGCTCACCGGCACTATTTCGAAATCCGGGACGAGCCTGATTTTCATCAACCAGATCCGTATGAAAATCGGTGTGATGTTCGGCAATCCTGAAACCACTACCGGCGGACGGGCCCTCAAGTTCTACTCTTCGGTACGGCTCGAGGTACGCAGAATCGAAACTATCTCAAAGGGCTCCGATGATGCCATCGGCAACCGTGTTAGGGTAAAGGTAGTCAAAAACAAGGTGGCCCCGCCGTTCAAAAAGGTGGAACTTGAGATCATCTTCGGTAAAGGCGTGAGCGCCACCGCCAGTCTGCTGGATGCTGCCCTGAAATTCGAGTTAATCTCGAAAAGCGGCAGCTGGTACTCATACGGTGAAGAGAGAATCGGCCAGGGGCGCGAGAACGCAAAAGAGTTCTTGGATAATAATCCTGATATCGCTAAAGATATCGACGAGAAGGTTCGCCGTCTCCTGTTTCCCGAGCGCTATGCACATGAAAATGACGCAGAAAAAGGCGATCAAAAAGGCGGCGGCACGCAAGAAAAAAGCGCAAAGCGCCAGCCGGAAGCCGCTGCGGAACAAGCCTCTTCGGATAAGGAACTCTTTTAGAGGTAATGGACACAGAACAAGTCTCGACCAGTGTAGAATCGGAGAAACAGCAGTTCAAACTCAATGACTTCGAAGGGCCGCTCGACCTGCTGCTTTTTCTGATTAAAAAAAATGAAATCAATATTTATGACATCCCGATTGCCGACATCACCGAGCAGTTTCTGGCCTACATTCAGTATGCGGCCGGCCGCCAGCTCGAAGACCTCACGGAATTCTATGTCCTGGCTTCGACACTGCTGTACATCAAATCGCAGATGCTCCTGCCGGTAGAGGTCGATTTCGACGATGAGCTGGAAGATCCCCGCCGCGAACTGGTAGAACGGCTGATAGAGTATCAGAAGTACAAAAAACTCACCGAAATAATGGCGGAGAAAGAACAGGAAGCCGAATGGGTTATCGAACGTAAAAAGATTCAACCGGCTCTGCCGTTTCCCGAGGATGACCAGACCTGGTCGAAAATCGACGTGTGGGACCTTTTGAAAACATTCTCCCATCTGATTTCCTCGATATCCGCCGAAAACGTAATCGATTTGCATGAAGAGATTACGGTGAATGAGAAAATCAGTCTGATTCACGAGTTGCTGGACGGGCAGGGTGAGTTCTACTTTACCGACCTCATCACCAGGCCGCATGTGGTCATGGACATCATCTGTTCGTTTTTGGCTATTCTCGATTCGGTCAAATCAAGAATTATCGGCATTTATCAAAACAAATTGTTCGGTGACATAAAGATTCGCCGGCTCAGCCCGATACCGAAGGAAAAGGAGTATGAAACTGGAACGTGAAGCTGCTCTCATAGAGGCCATCCTGTTTCTTGAAAGTGAACCTGTCGAGGTCGAGAAACTGGCCCGCTATGCGAATCTGCCGCAGGATATAGTCGACAGAGTACTCCTGCAGTTACGAGCGGAGTACTCCCGGGAAGACCACGGTCTGGAGCTGATCGAAATCAGCGGAGGCATACAATTCGCGCCAAAGGCCGACCTGTGGGAACACCTCAAGGACAGATACGGACGGAAAAACGAAAGCCGCCTCTCGAAAGCTGCACTAGAAACTCTGTCTATTATTGCCTATTCACAGCCGATTACCAGGGGCGAAATCGACAATATTCGGGGGGTTTCTTCGGCAAACATGGTCAAACAGCTGCATGAACGCAATCTGGTCAAAGTAGTGGGAAAAAAGGATGTACCCGGCAAGCCGGTACAGTACGGCACCACCAAGGAGTTTCTCAAGCTCTTCCGTCTGAAAAGCATATCCGACTTGCCCCATCTCGATGATCTCGATAAGGAACGCTTCGAACTGGAGAGTGATGAGTCATAATAACGGTATCCGCCTGCAGGTCTATTTGGCCCGCTGCGGCATCGGTTCACGCCGTAAAAATGAAGAGTATATTGCCGCCGGAATGGTGTCGGTAAACGGGAGAACCGTTACCGAACCCGGAACAAAGGTATATCCCGGTGACGAGGTGTACTTAGACGGGCGGGCGGTTCGGCCGGAGGCGGAATCGCGCTATATCGCCCTGTACAAGCCGCCACGGTATATCTGTAGCAACTACGACCCCGAAGGGCGCTCCTTAGCGGTCGACCTGCTCAGTCCCCATTTTGCGGAGCGGCTGCACAATGTGGGGCGGCTCGACTTCATGTCCGAAGGCCTTATCTTTTTTACAAACGATGGCAGTTTCACCCGGGTCGTTTCGCACCCGTCCTCCGAAATCGAAAAAGAGTATCGGATTTTCTGCCATCATCCGGTTCATGAGAATACACTCAGACAGTGGAAGCGGGGCATCGAAATCGGCGGCACGTTTTACAAAATAAAATCTTTTCGTATAATCAGCCCCGAAGAAGTTCTGCTTACCCTGATAGAGGGGAAAAATCGAGAAATAAGAAACCTATTCAAAGCCAGCGGCATTGATATCAAGCGCCTTATTCGGGTGAGAATCGGGCCGGTTACACTGGAGAACCTTTCTCCGGGCAGCTTCCGGCTGTTGAGCAAAGAAGAGGTAAACTGGTTCTTCAAGAGGGGAGACTAATGATTGTTGCTATCGACGGACCGGCGGGAGTCGGCAAGAGTACCATTGCCAGGCAAATTGCCGATAGAACGGGCATGTACTATATCAACTCAGGAAACTTGTACCGGGCTATTACTTGGCAGACCCTGAAGGAGTATCCCGGCGGACCGCCGGCAGATCAGGAAAAAATTATAGAAGTAGCGAAAAACTGTCGCTTCGAACTGAAGCCGGACGGATTGTATGTAAACACACAGCGCGTAGAGGAATACCTGCACACCGATGCGGTAGATGCCTGGGTGGCGCAGGTTTCATCGGTCAGTGAAATCAGAAGCGTGGTTAATCGAGACCTGCGGCAGATTGCCTCTGGCTTGGATTCCGTGGTCGAAGGCCGCGACATCACTACAGTAGTCTTCCCAGACGCGAAAGTAAAAATTTTCCTCGATGCATCGGTTGAAACTCGTGCTAAAAGAAGGTATCATCAGGGCACCAGTGAGCTTTCAATAGAAGAGATAGCCGAACGCATCCGCCAACGCGATCAAATCGACCGAACCAAAGCTGTGGGCCGCCTGGAAGTCGCTGAGGACGCCATCTATTTAGATACCTCGGACTTGACCATAGAGCAAGTTTGTGAGAAAGTGATAGACAAAATTCGAAAAACGGCACAATAAGTATAGTAGCAGGAGAAACATGGCAGTGATGACTGAAAAAGAACCCGATACCGCAGCAACAAACATTCAATCATCCCTTCAGGAAGAATACCTAAAGAGCTTAGAAGAACTGGAAGAAGGTCAACTCATAGACGGAACGGTTGTGGAGGTAACTCCGGAACATGTATTTGTCGACGTAGGTTATAAATCCGAAGGGAAAATACCACTCGACGAGTTCGAAACGGCACCTGAGCAGGGTGATAGCGTGTCAGTCGTACTTATCCGCAAGGAGGGTAAGGGCGGACAGGTGGTAGTTTCGAAGAAGAAGGCCGACATTCGCAACTTCTGGAAGGAACTGCGAAACGCCCACCAGGAAGGCAAAGCCGTAAAAGGCACCTTCGACAAGAACATAAAGGGCGGCTTCGAAGTCGACCTGGGTTATGGTGTTAGGGGATTTTGTCCCTTTTCCAAGGCAGATGTAGTTCGAGTCGAGAAGCCCGAAGATTACCTGAACACTCAGGGTGAGTTCCTTATAGACCGTCTTTACAGCAGCAACAAGCTGAAAATAGTTCTCTCACGCCGTGGTTTTCTCGAACAGGAAATCGACCGCCGTAAAAAGGAGTTCTTCGAACATACTCAAATCGGTGACACTGTTACCGGGCGGGTAAAGAGCTTCACCTCTTTTGGTGCGTTTATAGACCTCGGTGGTTTTGACGGGCTGCTGCATATTAATGATATGAGCTGGGGCCATGTAACCCGGCCGAAAGATTATGTCAAAAAGGGTCAGGAGATTACTCTCAAAGTAATTCATCTCGATCCTGAAGAGCAGAAAATAAACCTCTCACTCAAGCACTTTACCGCGGATCCCTGGATCGATTTCGAAGAGAAATATCAGGTAAACGACGTAGTCAAGGGCAAAGTAACCAAACTGACCGATTTTGGTGCGTTTGTCGAACTCGAGGAAGGGGTAGAGGGACTGGTACACGTTTCCGAACTTTCATGGGTTAAACGGATAAATCATCCCAAAGAGGTGCTGTCTATCGGCGATGAGGTCGATGTGATGATTCTTTCTTACGATATCCAGCAGGGCCGGGTATCTTTGGGTATCAAACAGGTATTGCCCAATCCTTGGGATGAAATCGAGGAGAAATACCCGGAGGGAACCCACCTCAAACGTCCGGTGGTAAAGATCACCAATGCAGGGGCGTTTGTACAGCTGGAAGAAGGCATCGACGGATTCCTACACGTAGATGACCTCTCCTGGACCAAGAAGATAAAAAATCCCTCTTCGGTTTTGAAGGTGGGCGAAGAGATAGAGTGTGTGGTAACCGAGGTTGATCCGGAATCGCACCGCATTCGGCTCGGTGTGAAACAGCTCAGCGAAGACCCTTGGCGGACATTGCAGAACAGTTATCCCAAGGGCAGCGTAATTGAAGGCGAGGTTACGTCGGTCACTGATTTCGGAGTTTTTGTAAAGGTTCCGGGAGATATCGAAGGACTTATTCACAAGTTTAATCTCCGCGGTCCGTCGGACGAAACCCCTGACGAAGAACTGCTGCAGAAGTTCAAACCGGGCGACAAGGTGAAAGCCGTAGTGCTCGACGTGAAACCTTCGCAGCAGAAACTTTCCCTTTCCATCAAGGAATACCATAAGGGACTGCAGAAGAAAGAGATTTCTAAGTATATTCACGATGAGGAAGACGAAGGGACCGTCACCTTTGGCGATCTGTTAAAGGAAAAGGGGTCTGACTCATTCGATTCGTAGTATGTTTAACTCTACCGTCGATGCAGAGAAACTCAAAACCCTCATCGAGATTAACACACTTATCAATTCCGATTTCCAAGACGGGCGGACTCTCCTGACCAGGATTTTAGAGTCCGCTACTCGTCTTACCGATGGTGAGTCTTCATCACTGCTTCTGGTTGATAACGAAAACAACAAACTATACTTTGAAATAGCGCTGGGCCCCAAGGGCCCGGCGGTTAAACGCTTTACCCTCAATATGGGTGAAGGTATTGCCGGCTGGGTTGCCCAGAACAATACATCACTCATCGTTAATGATGTCGACCGGGATAAACGCTACTACTCCGACATCAGCGAGAAAATTGGGTATCCCACCGACACCATCCTTGCGGTTCCTATGAGAATAAAGGACAAGTGCATCGGTGTAATCGAAATAATAAACAAAAAAAAGAACAGCAGTTTTACAAATGAGGATCTACAGTGGTTGGAGATCTTTGCCGGTCAGGCTGCCCTTACTATTCAAAACGCAAAAGAGTACCAGAAGGTACAGAACGAGGTATATGCACTGCAGGATCAACTGCAGCAGGGCCGCGGATTCCACACCTTCATCGGGAAAAGTCAGCAAATCAGGGAAAAGCTCGATATTGCCAAACGAGTGGCCGGCACGGACTCCTCGGTTCTGATTCTCGGTGAAAGCGGCACCGGAAAAGAGCTGTTTGCCGAACAGATCCACCTGCACAGCCCGCGCAATGATGCGCCCTTCATCCGGGTTAATTGCGCTGCTCTGCCGGAGCATCTGCTCGAGAGCGAACTCTTCGGCCACGTAAAAGGTGCCTTTACCGATGCCCACCGCGACCGACTCGGCCGTTTCGAAATGGCAAACGGCGGAACCATCTTTTTAGACGAAGTGGGTGAAATTCCGCTCAGTCTGCAGGCCAAGCTGCTGCGGGCCATTCAATACAAGTCGTTCCAGCGGGTAGGCGAGAGCGAACCGACTTTTGTCGATGTGCGCATCCTGGCGGCTACCAACAAGGACATCGAGCACGAGGTTGAGAAAGGAGGTTTCCGGCGCGATTTATACTACCGCCTGAATGTGCTGCCCTTCTATATTCCACCGCTGCGCGAGCGCCCTGATGATATCGGCGAGCTGGCCGATTTTTTTCTGAACCGTACAAACCGTGAAACCAACAAACAGGTGCACGGCTTCTCCAACGAAGCGATGGACCTGCTGCTCTCCTACAGCTGGCCGGGCAATGTCCGCGAGCTGGAAAACGTTGTTGAGCGGGCGGTTGTTCTGGCCAAAGACGTCTACATTAAGGCCGACGACCTGCTGCTGCAGGCTCCGGGTTCGCGCGGGAACGGGGAGTATGAAGAAAAACCACTCAAAGATGCGGTAAATCAATTCAAAAAACATTTTATACGAAATGTACTGAAAAAGCATTCTTGGAATCAAACCGAGGCTTCCAAGGTTCTTGGAATTCAGCGAACATATCTTTCGAAGTTAGTGAAAGAATTAGATATAAAAGAATAATAGAGTGAAGGAGCATGGACGCATGTCACAACATCAGGTAAGAACAGAAGACAAAAACTTCAAAACCGTATTAGCTACCTTTTTAGCAAATAATAGGGTCCCCTTTATGGTGATTGCAGCCGTAGTGGTGGTACTGGTTATCGGAGTAGGTATCTACACGTATGTACACCAGAACCGGGTGCAGCAGTCGGCCGTCGCGGCTGAGCGGTTGCAAACCTTGTTTGCCGACTGGCAGGACGCTGAAGATGAGGAAAAAGACGAGTTGGCGGAAGAGATAAGCGCCGCCGGCGAAGAGACTATGGCCGAATTTTCCGGAATGTATGCAGCTGCACGGGCACGCTTGATTCTCGGCCGTCTAGCCTATGCCCAATCTGAGTACTCCACCGCTATAGATCATTTTACTGAGCTGATCGACTCACAGCCCAAGAGCTATCTGGCACCGGTGGCGCTCATGCATATCGCTGTGGCTCAGGAGAAGGCCGGTGAGTATGAGAAGGCAATTGACACCTATCAGCGAGTCCGCGAAAAATACAGCGATACCTTTCCGGAGGTTGCTCACGCGCTGTTTTCGATCGGGCGTTTGTACGAGACGATTGAGGACAGAGAGGCAGCGTTGCAGGCCTACAACGAAGTTGTCGATGATTTTTCATCAAGTAATTGGACAAATTTAGCGCGCGACCGTATAATTTACCTTGAAACTATAAATTAGAACACTGGCTGCGAGGGGGTTCCGATGCCGGCTAAGGATAAAAAGATCAAAAAGCGTGCCGCTATTATGGAGGTACGCTATTTCGGATTCATTATTGCACTGGCGGTAATACTAATTTTCCTTGCTCTGGATGCCGGAACCTCAATTTTTGACAACCTCGAGGTACGTATACTGGATGTACATTTCAGGTACAAGGACCTTTTTCAGGCTGAAGAGGTACAGAAGGGAGTAAAGGTGGTTCAGCAGAACCCCAACATCTCTCAGGATATTCTGATCGTCGGCATAGACTTCAGAACTCTTACTCGTTTCGGCCGCTGGCCTTTTCCACGCTACACCCACGCCGATCTGCTGAATACACTCACCCGAATACAGGAACAACAGGCCCGTGAACGGGCGGTTTTTCTGGATATTTTCTTTAACGAGTCGGCTGAAAATGCGGTCAACGACGCCATACTGGTAGAGAGCATAGCCCAAAACAACCGGGTTTTCCTGGAGACTTTGCTGGATGAAGTGCCCCCTCCAGCCGAGAAAGAGGAGGACTTCCTGCGCCGGCATCAGGCGCTGGTCGATAATTTCGGAGAGATTCAGAATATTCAGGGCCCCTGGGAAGATATGCTTCCGTTTTATGGGCTTCAGCCGCCGCTTAAGCCCTACGCCCAAGCGGCGGTAGGCTATGGGCATGCCAACTACCTGAAGGACGTAGACGAAGTGTATCGGCGGCAGCCCCTGGTGGCAAAATTCTCGGAGAAGATCGATGAGTTTCCCTTCAGAACTCTCACTACGGACACCGAACTCGACCGAGATAACTACGAACGGCTGGCATGGATTGACAAGGACGGCCGGGAACATGGCATTCCTTATCCGCTCACCGACTCTGTGCTCGACAATTTATTGCTTGAATTAGAGCTAAATGCCCCAGTTAAGAATGTAGATACGAACAACGACGGAGAGACCGACGATTCTTATTTCGTTGTACACAAATACCGCGATCATTTTTTGCCGGCAATTACCCTGTCACTGGCCCTCGATTATTTTAATAAAGATTTATCTGACATCGAAGTGGTCCTCGGACAGCATATCCGCATTCCCGAACCGCAGTATTTTAATGCGCAGGAAGGGGTCTGGGAACAGTACGAAATCCAGACCGAACCAGCTAAGTTAGATTCGGACGGAAATACTACCGAGGAAGCAGAAACGAGGGTAGTGGAAGAGATTACCATTCCCATCGACGAGCAGGGCGATATGCTCATCAACTTTATGGGCCCGCCGTCCTTCTCATCTCCAGGCTCCCGGCAGACTTTTCCGGTTAGGTCTTATTCGGGCTATGCTTCTAATCCTCCGGGACCCGACCCCAACAACTGGCCGCGTACCCGTGCGCTCGATAATAAGATCATTATGGTCGGCTCGTTTACCCGCGGAATGGCCGCCGACCACAAACCAACTCCCTACGGTTTGATGTACGGGGTTGAAGTGCATGCAAATGCGCTCAATACCATTCTTATGGATAACTTTCTGCAACATGTGCCCTTCTGGGTAGACCTTGTCATTCTGGCCGGCTTTGTGTTGCTGATTGCTATTCTGAGCTCTCGCCTTTCTACCGCGTGGGCATTCGTCGCGACGCTGGTACTCATTTTGGCTTTGTTCGTGACTTCCTCAATCGTATTCGACCGCGAGGCGTATATCATTAACTTCACTCAACCGGCCTTAGCTACGCTGCTTGCCTTTCTGTCAATTGTGGTATACCGGGAGATGACCGAGTCTAAGGACAAACGCCGGATTCGCAGCATGTTCGGGACCTATGTAAGCCCGCAAGTTGTTGATCAGATTTTGGACAATCCCCCCGAGCTCGGCGGTGTCGACAAGGATATGACCGTATATTTTTCCGATATTCGCGGTTTTACCACGCTTTCGGAGAGCATGAGTCCGCAAGAACTGGTGCAGGTTCTGAACAGGTATCTGACTGCTATGACCGACATAGTGCTGAAATACGATGGAACCCTGGATAAATACGAGGGCGACGCGATTATGTGCTTCTGGGGAGCCCCGCTGCCGCAGGAAGACCACGCATTGCGCGCCTGCAAGTGTGCGGTCGAACAACTGGTCGCCCTGAAAGCGCTGAACAAAGAGTTTCCGGAAGAGTATCAAATCGATATCGGCATCGGCATCAACTCAGGCCGCATGACCGTTGGCAACATGGGCTCGATGCAGCGCATGGACTACACCCTGATCGGCGACAATGTAAACCTCGGTGCCCGGCTTGAAGGCACCAACAAACAGTACATGACGCGTATTATCATCAGCGAGAACACCTTCGGACTGGTGAAGGACCACGTGCTTGCCCGCGAACTGGACAACATCCGGGTGAAGGGCAAGAACAAGCCGGTTTTGATTTACGAACTGCTCGATATCAAGGATTCCGCTGCGGGGTGATGAATCGATCTGTCGTGCATCTTACTGTCCTGTCTGCAGGCGTATTGATACTTCTAATACTCACCACAGCCTGTGGTATCCCGAGCTATCCCTATCTCTATCCGCCGGAGGC
>CAZRWN010000001.1:91398-124364 GCA_964603735.1 uncultured Sediminispirochaeta sp.
ATGGTTAACTATTACTTCAATATCGGCCTTATTTATTTTATCATCGGCTTCGGCAGTGCGCTGGTGTGCTATTATATTTTCAAAAAGGATGTCATCGGACACTTTCTGGGTGCACTGATCGTAGGTTTGATCGGATCCTTTCTCGGTGGAGTGATCGAGTTCTTTTTTGCGGATGTAATCGAATTTCTTACTCACCTGAACAATTCTGTAAACGTTTTTCCGCCGATCATCACATCGGGTATACTTCTGTGGATTTTTGTGAAAGCCAGCGACCGCAGTCCTACCGAATAGAAGACTGGCAGGACGTCTATAGACGAGGAGGTTCTTTGACAGACCGATTATATGCAATCTATATTATTGAAATTTTTATAATTATTTTATTAATATCACTTCTGATAATATATATTCTGTCTACTTTTGTTAATTATTCACTGCTAAGGAGTTACAATGGAGTCCCCATTCAATAAAATCGATAAACTCGATCAGCTCAGCGAGAAGGAAAATGAGGAGCTGTCCCTCGCCTTTACCGATTTCTATCGCATAATTAAAACGCTGCGCGGGCCGAATGGCTGCCCGTGGGACCGGACGCAAACCCCGAAATCTCTAGCACCAAACCTTATAGAAGAATCCTACGAACTCGTGGAAGCAATCGATAACAACGACATCGATAATATACGTGAGGAGATTGGTGACATTTTTCTGGTGGCCGGGATGATCGCCAGTATTCATGCCGAACAGAATAGGTTTAATTTGGCTGAGGTGCTTTCTGAAGTGTCTGATAAATTAGTCAGACGTCACCCGCATGTGTTTGGTGATGAGGTCAAGCAGAACCCGGACGAGGTTGTTGAGCTGTGGAACCATATTAAAAAGAACGTTGAGAAAGACGGTGGCGAGTTCGAATCGATGAACGATTCAATACCGCGTTCACTGCCCCCGCTCGAACGAGCGTACAAAATCCAAAAAAAGGTCGCTAAAGTCGGCTTTGACTGGGAGGAGCTGCAGCCGGTAAAGGACAAGCTGGCCGAAGAGCTGGCAGAACTGGAGGACTGCACAAGCCAGCCGGACGAGTACAAACAGGAAAAAATCGAGGAAGAAGTCGGCGATGTGCTCTTTTCGATTATCAACTTAGCCCGGCATCTAAAAATTGATCCGGCGGTAGCCCTGCATAAAACGAATCAAAAATTCGTCGATCGTTTTCGCTATATTGAGCAAAAGATGCACGCGGAAAACCGCGCGATGGATGCCTCGGAGTTCGCTCGAATGGACGAGCTGTGGGAAGAAGCAAAATTTAAACTGAAGGATATGTAAAAGTGAAACAGACACATCAGCTCAAAACAGGGAGTGTCTGCAAAAGTATTCACCCTTGAATTAGTCTGAAGTAACTAAACATTTTGCCTGCCGGCTCGCCATAGAACTCCGGCGGTTCCATCAGCAGTTGTTCACGCTCTACGTCGAATTCTGCCAAGAACTCCCCTATTTCACCCTTTACCGCTTTGAACAGCTCCTTCAGATTGTATTTCGCTGTCCCCTGGGCAGGAACGAACAGGCGCAGAGTTTGCTCATCTACGGTCTCGAGCCAGCTGAGGTCGGCATTCTTGCTGCGAAGAAACTCTTTCATGTGCTCTGCGACAACTGTGCCGCTGCGCGAGCTGATTAGATACGTTGAACCCGTATACAGCGCCATCAAAGACTGTCCTCTTCCCCGCCCCCTTTGTCCGGGTATCTGTCCTGCGCGGGTAATTTCGATTCCCTGCGGCAAGGCGGTGTTCATCGCTGCGATGAGAGCAGCCGAATCGGTTTCGCTGCTCAACTTACAGCGCACTATCTCAGCCTGCGATGAAATTCCGAGTGTGAGGGGATGTGCAAACTCCATCCGCGGTTTCGGATTGAATCCCGAAGTGTATTCGAGCATTATACCTGCCCGCTGAAAGCTCCGTTCAAAGATAGTCATGATATTGATATGCGACAGGTATTTTGCTTTGCCCTGTTTTTTGAACGACAGGAGATACCAGAAGCCATCAGTCTGTTCGTCTGAAGAAGACTGTGCAGCCTTCTCTGTTTCAATCGCAGCATTCACTCCGGCATCTACTCCGGCCGCCTCTTCCGGTCGTGTAGAACTGACACATACACCGCAGTGATGGTCACAGGGAAAAATACATGCATTTGTCAGCTCATGCTGCTGCGATTTTTCCAGCTCCTTTTTCAGGAAACTTTGGGTAACACCGATATCAACCTTGTTCCACGGAAGATCTTCCTCCGTGCTCTTTGCACGACAGGTTTCCTGCTCGACATCCCAGCCCTGTACCTCCATCGACTCGCGCCACAGATCAAAAGAGATGTGCTCTTCCCAGGCGTCTAGCCGGGCGCCTTTGTTATAGGCCGTTTCTATCAGTGCTCCAACGCGGGAATCACCGCGCGAAATAACCCCCTCTAAAAAGGAGATAAACGGAGAATGGTAATTCACCCGTACGGGTGTTTTATGGAAGGCCTCTCTGATTCGTTTGATTTTTTCCAGCGCCTGTATTTCTGTCAGTTGCCGGGACCACTGATAGGGAGTGTGGGGCTTGGGAATAAATGTCCCGATATTCACATTCAGTTTGAATTTGGTGACATTCCGCACCTGCTGAAGATACTCTATAATGGCCTCGGCCTCATCCGCTCCCCCATAAAGATGTTCCGGAAGACCGATCATAAAATAGAACTTGGCCAAATTCCAGCCTTTGCTGCGGGCTTCCAGTAGGATTTCGGTTACCTTTTCAGCGGTTACCTCTTTATTTATACTTTTCTGCCACTCGAGTTTTGGCGATTCCACAGCGAAAGTGAGCCCGCTTTTCCGTATTTTGGACACCTCCTGCAGCAGTGGTAAAGTAAAAGAGTTGACATGCAATGACGGCAGCGCAAAGGAAACTCCGAGTCCTTCGTAGCGAGCATTCAGGAGTCTGACCAGCTCGGGAAGAGGCGCATAATCACCGGATGAGAGTGAAGAAAGAGTGATCTCGCGATATCCGAGTGAGTGCACCAAGTAATCCGCCTCTTCAATAATTGCAGAAAATGATTTTTGGCGGTACGGACGGTAAAAGTATCCGGCATGACAGAACCGACAGCCGTTGGGACAGCCGCGCATAATCTCGATCACGCCGTGGTCCTGCACCACACTTATGTTCGGTACTGGTATCAACTCGGTGCGGGCGGTATCGAAACCGTGCCACAGCACCCGGCGCGCCGGAGCCTCTTTTTCGGGCATCCACACGGCGGGTACCTCCGCTAAGAGCTGTAGTATATCTTCACGCGATGCCTGTCGCCGTTTTCCGGTTCTGACTATTTCCACAAGTTCAGCCAGCGCCTCTTCCGACTCGCCGATGTAGATTGCATCGAAAAACTCTCCAAAGGGAGCAGGATTCGTAAGCGCCGGTCCGCCGCCGACGACCAGTGGGTCGTTAGTGCTGCGCTCACGGCGATGTATTGGTATGTGCCCGGCCTCGAGGATGGATAGTATATTGGTAGCACTCAATTCATATCCGACGGAAAAACCGATAATGTCAAGAGAATGCAGCGGGATCCCGCTTTCCAGTGTATAGAGCGGAACGCCGTACCGGCGCAGCTGAGCTTCGAAATCAGGCGCCGGAGCAAACACCCGCTCACAATGTACTCCCTCTATGGCGTTGAGCTGTGAGTACAACAGTTTAACAGCGGTATTCGACATTCCGATTTCGTAGAGATCGGGAAAACAAATTGCCGTCAACAGGTCCCCCGGCCGACTCGAATGTACACTGCCGAATTCTCCTCCAATATAGCGGCCCGGCATCTGCACTCGGGGTAAAATATGTGAAAGATCTTTTTCGGGGACTATATTACTCATAATTAAAATCCTTAGTATTTGTAACGGCGCAAATAGATGTTTTGTATCAATGCCAAACCGATGGTAGCAGTCCACAGAGAGGACCCGCCGTATGAGAGGAAAAAGAGCGGTATGCCGGTTATCGGCATAATTCCGATGGCCATGCCGATATTGATTACCATATGGAAGAACAGCATAAACAGTATGCCAGTGCCCATAAAAACACCGAACTCATCACTGGCACGCATCACAATAATTAAACCGCGCACTAAAAGCATGGCAAACAGGCCAAGCACGGCAAACGAACCGATAAACCCCCACTCCTCTGCGATAATAGAGAAGATGAAGTCGGTACTCTGCTGTGGAAGGAACTGATAGTGACTCTGTGTACCTTCCAGAAATCCCTTCCCGCCAAAACCTCCCGAACCGACCGCGGTGAGGGATTGGATGATATTCCACCCGCTGCCCTGCGGATCAACCTCAGGCTTTATGAATACAATCAGCCGCATAATCTGATAATCTTTCAGAACTGCCCGTAAAAAATATGCGCCGATCAGTGAAAGCGACAGCAGAAAAAAGATCACCCCAATATAGAGAAAATAGCGTCTGCGCGCGAACCGGGCTCCGATCAGCGCCAAAAACGCAGCTATTGCCAGCACTCCGCTGGTAAAATAGACCAAGTTGCTACGATGAAATATTTCGAACAATCGAAACTGCTGCTGCAGTATATACATTTCCCAAACCGGCAGCACGGCAAATAGTAACGTTAATACTCCCAGAAGCAGCAGAAACGACAGATATTTACGGTTAACTCCGGCCACGAAGCTGACTACCCAAAAGAGAGGTATATATACCAAGGCCGTACCCATATCTGGCTGTAACAAAATCAAGCCCATTGGAACTATCGAAATGAGCAGGCCTATAAAAAATGTTGACGGACTGTCGATCTCCTTCCTACTCGACTGATAGAACGAAGCCAGAACGGCAATCAATCCGATTTTCATAAACTCCGAAGGCTGTATACCAAAACCGAAGAGACCGAGCCATGAACGTGCTCCGTTTACCGTACGGCCGAAAAAGAGAGTTATAACCAGCAACAGCAGGATTCCGGTATAGATCTGCACTGAAAACTTTTGCATAATGCTGTAGGACGGCAACTGAAGTAAAAAGTATATCAGCAGAGCACTTCCAATCCACACTAACTGAAGTATGTATTCCCGCGAAACAACCTGCCCGGCGGCATTTACCCCGCTGGAGTAAATAAACAAACCGCCGATACTCATCAGAGCAATCATAGCGAAAAATATCAGGAAGTCGAATTCAAATATTGAAGACCCTTTTCTCCGGTCCGATAAACCGCTACTGAAGCCTGTCATTGTGCAGCCACCCCCATTTCAAAGCCTCTATAGCCTCATCGTAGTTTTGATCAGCAAATATACCCTGAAAAATAATATTTGCAGCACGAACGGCCCACCATTCCCATTCGTTACTCGCCTCGACCATGGTTACAACCACAACCTGCTCCTCAGGAGGCGCGTCATACGGGCCATACGCGGCGAACCAGGCATCCCACCGATCTTCCAGCCCGGCCTCTCCGGTTCCGGTTTTTCCGGCCACCTTCACAGCTTCGGTAGTTATTACAACCTCCGCAGTGCCATCGGTAATTGCATGTCGCATGTGGCTTTGTACCGATCTGAATGTCTCTTTACGTATACTGGTTGTGCGCAGTACCTGAGGCTCGATTTTCTCGATAATCTGGCCATTGACCGGATCGTGTATTTCTTTCAATATATGCGGTTTGTAAACCGTCCCTTCGTTGGTTACCATTGCTACCATATTCGCCATCTGAATCGGGCTTACATTCAAAAAGCCTTGTCCAATAGAGGTGTTGACAGTGTCGCCCCCAACCCAGCTGGAATTGTGAGCCTGGCTCTTCCAGGCCGGTGTCGGCACCAAACCCTTTACCTCGCCGGGCAGATCGACTCCGGTGTATTCTCCGAATCCGAACTGTTTCGCATATTTCGTAATATTGTCGATTCCCAGGTAATTTAATCCGAGGGTATAAAAGTAGACGTTGCAGGATTCCGCCAAACCGCTTCTCAGGTTCACCGGCCCGTGACCCTTCGATTCATGGCATTTGAACTCACGATTACCTACCCACATCGAACCGTTGCAGTTAATTTCCTTCTCGGGATCAATCGCCTCTTCTTCGAGGGCGGCCGTAGACATAACTATTTTGAAAGTCGATGCAGGCGAATAACTGGACTGAATGGCACGGTTAAGAAAAGGATGCCGTGGATCGAGAGCATACGAGCGATAGACCTGTTCCGAACGATCGGTAGAGAACTCGTTCGGATTGTACCACGGGTAAGAGACCAATGCCAGAATTTCACCTGTAGTCGGTTTCATAACAATAGCGGCACCCATTCTCGGCCCAAGGGCCTCTTCCGCCAGCTGCTGAATCTTCCGGTCTACCGTCAACACCATATTTTTTCCATTCTCCGGCGGGTCCTCGATCATGTCACTACTGCCAACTTGGCGTCCGCGTACATCAACAACATTGTAGCGCCGTCCGCTTTTCCCGCGCAGCAGTTGATCATACTCCTTTTCAATTCCGCTTTTTCCAATAACCGAATTTATGGAATAACCCTGGTTATAGAGTACCTGCAGTTCTTCATTGGTAATGCCGCCCACATGACCAATGAGGTGCACCAGGGAATTCGTTTCCTGATATCCCCGTATCGGTTTGCCTTGCCAGTTTACTCCCGGAAAATCATCAATGTTTTCGGCAATGAAAGTGATGACGTCAAAGGAGACACCGCTTTTTATTTCTATCGGCTGGTACACGTTTCGATATTGCAGTGGAATTCTTCTAAGTATTTCCTCGGTACTCATCGGCAACAGTTTCGACAGCCTTTCAGCCACCAGACTCAGCTGCTGATCATCGAGTTCAGCAGGAATAATATTTACGGCAAAGGAGTCTACATTGATTACCAGCGGTTCATCGTGATTTCGGTCAAAAATTTCGCCCCGTTGAGCCGGTATCGGGATCGATCGGCTGGCAACCCGCCTGGCTCGGTTTTTGAACTCCAGGCCTTTCGCAATCTGCAGATGGAAGATATATCCGATATAAAAGACGATTACACTGACTATGACACACATCAGCAGAAAAAGGCGGAATCTGTAGCGTTGTTTTATTGAGTTGCCTGAAAAGTAGTTTTCATTCATAACATCTGGGTTTCATGTTCGCGACACAATTTGAGCAGCCTCAGCAGACCGAACACAAATGGTGCCAATACCGCATGCATTCCTATTTGTATCAGGGAAGACACCGAAAGCACCGAGCCAATCCGATCCGGAAGAAACACCACGGCCGTCAGCAGTGAAGTGAGCATGGTAATCAAACTCGCTCCGATTGCAAACAGCAACGGCATGGTTATCGAATCGACATATATTTTACCCCTGGACATTCCGAAAATATGTCCGATTACCGTGTAAATCAGGCTGTGGAATCCAATGGGAGCCAGTCCGAGCAAATCCATCACAATTCCGGCGGTAAAGCCGATGAGTTTCCCCTCCATCGGGCCGAGCTGGTGCGCAAAAAAGACCAGCAACAGTAGTGTCAGGTCGGGCCGGACTTCCGCTATTTGAAACGGCGTTAAAATGGTAGTCTGCAGAACTGTCGATCCTATCAGTAGAACCGCATATATCCACGGATTTTGCCTGCGCATCTATTCCTTCTCCACCAGTACGAACACATACTCGAGTCTGGAAAAATCCACCAAGGGACGCACCTGTAAAGTGAGTGAAGATTCCCATTCAGGGGCCCGAATTGCGTCGACTCTGCCGATATAAAGATCCTCGGGATAGATCGATCTGAATCCGGAGGTTACCACTAAATCTCCGAACTGGATTCTATTCTTGGCCTGCTTTTTCACATAGGTCATTTCTATCCGATCCTCGCCCGATCCAAGACCGTGCACCAGCCCTTCGTATCGACTTTCGCGCATTTTTGCCGCGACGAAACAGCTGCGATCGATAATCGGCAGCACTTTGGCAGTGGTATCGGTAAGTTCTACTACCTTCCCAACCAGACTGCTGAACCCTTCCGCGTAGGCTATTACCGGTGAATCCTCACTGATTCCATGTCTGCGGCCACGGTTAATGGTAAAACCGTCGAACAGCAGGCCCGGTTCCTTGGCGATGATCCTGGCCGCCACATGGGTATGCAGCGTTTGTTCAGAAAAATCGAGCAGCTCTCGCAACTGGGCGTTTTCCTTCTGCAAGTCAATCAAATCGCGTTCGATAGTCTGGTACTCGGCTACTTTCTCCTGCAGCACTTCATATTCCCGTCGTATTCTGCGCAACTCCCCGATAGAATTGAAAAAATTCTTAAAGTAGTACCCTACTTCCGCCACTCCTGCCTGCAATGATGACAATACCGAGTATCCCGCCTGCTTGGACGCCGCACTGACAGCCCCCGATTGAGTCCCTAGTACAATGGTTGAGATTGTTATGAGAATAACAAACACTACCGCGTTGCGATGCTGGGATACAAATCTTCTTAAGCGTTCCATTACCTGTTATTTAGGTGTACTGCTAATGTTATTGTAAATTGTTTTGCTGCCGTCACCACCGTAACGTACATGCTCGAAATACTTGCCCGCCCCTTTGGCCACACACAACAGGGGTTCCTCGGCCAGTATTACCGGAACACCCGTCTCTTTTGCTATGAGCTTCGGCAGACCTTTCAGCAGTGATCCGCCGCCGGTCATCACGATTCCCCGCTCGACAATATCGGCGGCCAATTCCGGCGGAGTCTGCCCGAGAGTACGCTTAATCTCCTCGATAACCGCACTGATAGGCTCCTGCAATGCTTCGCGAACTTCAACACTGTCGATTTCCAGTCGGCGCGGAAGTCCGGTTATCGCGTCGGTTCCCTTGATCTCCATCTTCTCGATCTGTTTATCGGCGACCGCGTTTCCGATGGACATTTTGAGTGTTTCGGCGGTCTGTTCACCGACAATTAGGTTATGAACCGAGCGAACATGTTTGATAATCGCCTCGTCGAACTCGTCACCGCCGAGTCTGATTGCGTTGGTCACCACCATACCGCCCAGAGAGATTACGGATATCTCGGTAGTACCACCGCCGATATCACATACCATATGTCCGGCCGGTTCGAAAATCGGAATATTGGCACCGATAGCCGCGGCTAAAGACTCTTCGATTACTTTTACTTCACGCGCACCGGCTTTATATGCACTCTCTTCGACCGCTCGACGCTCTACCTCGGTAATGCAGGTAGGAACCCCGATTACCATTCGCGGTTTCACAAACCAACGCCGCGGGAGAATCTTCGTAATGAAATAGCGGATCATCTTTTCAGTCGTTTCCAGATCGGCGATTACACCGTCCCGCAGCGGGCGGATTGCAATAATGTCTCCGGGAGTCTTCCACAGCATTCGCTTTGCCTCAGCGCCGACGGCGACTACTTTTTTTGTACCACGTTCGACTGCAACTACGGAAGGCTCGCTCACAACGATTCCCTTGCCGCGCACATACACAAGGGTGTTACAAGTTCCTAAATCTATTCCAATATCTGTTGAAAAGGCATCGGTGAAACGTTTGAACGCCATCTATACTACTCCTCCCGGTTTTGTGTACTTTTCTTGAGGTCAATACAATTTTAAGAGCGCGCCGTAATGCGAAGGATCGATATTCAACACCTTTCTCCACTCTGCACGGGCCTTAACCTGATCATCCATCTTGGCGTAAATTTCGCCGAGATAATAATGAGCATCGGCAGATTCAGAATTCAAGGACAAAATCTTTTTATACTGATCCTCGGCTTTACTCAGCTCATTTTCCTCTATATAAATGCTGCCGAGCAGAAAACGGCTTTTTTGCTCGATAGCTTTATCTTCTGTAGAATGTACTGCACGCATAAGAAAATCAAGGGCTTTGTCGATTTTTTTTAGCTTATAATATGACTGCCCGATCGTCATATATAAAACCGGATCGGGATTCGATTCGGTAGCTTTCAGAAAATATTCTACCCCGGACTCGTGCTCGCCGAGTTCACTGTAGGCCAGACCGAGGTAACGGTTTGTGTCACTGCCCTGATATCCGAACTCCAGCGACTTCTCTAAATGCTCAATTGCCAAATCGATATAAAAACGGCCCTTGTGATAGTAGGTTTTACCGAGCACATAATGCACCTGCCCCTGCATTGGTACTGATGGCAGTGTCAGCACTTTTCTTAGATTTACTACAGCTTGGTCGTACTGGGGAATTTGATCTTCGAGTGTATAAAGACTGGTACCCCGGTAGAAATAGGCAAACCCGTTGAGGGCCAGATACTGCGGATTGAGCGGGTCTTCGATGAGCTTCTCCTCGCACATCTGATTCACCTTGGTAAACTCCCGCTGATCCCACAGTTCCTGCAAGCTCAGCGTTTCGCCCTCGGCGGCTTGGTTCGAACTGCCGTTATCTTCTGAGGCGGAGGTGTTCGTGGTTTCACGTATAAAAAAGAAGTAGACCGTCCCCGCAATCAGTGCAATCAAAACTGCAACGAGTAGTAGCGGTTTCCACGGCCCGTTGCGTTTTTCTGTTCTTGCTGAAAATTGGTAACGGCTTTCGGGTAGTTGCATCTTACGACGACCAGTCCTCGCATGTAAAATATAAAATATGGCAGACCTGTAAGCCGGGTTCTGTCGTGGATGACCATCTATCTCGGCGGCATTGTTACCAATGCGCTCAAGCAGCCTACCCGCAGTATGTGGACGGACAACCCAACTGCTGCATGGCTTTGCTTCTGGCGAGGTTTGCCGTGCCCCGGCTGTCACCAGCACGGGCGGTGAGCTCTTACCTCACCTTTTCACCCTTACCGCCGGAAGTTCCGTATAAACGGCTTCCCGACGGCGGTCTGTTTTCTGTGGCACTTTCTATGGCATCCCAATGAGATACCTCCGGGAGTTACCCGGCGCCATGTCCTGCGAAGCCCGGACTTTCCTCCCCTGCCCGCCGGGTTTCCCTGCGGACAGCAGCGGCCATCCGGTCTGCCAATTATCTACTCTTGAATAATTACTCGTCAGCTCCGAGCTCTTCCGGAGAAACAAGATCCGCCAAACTTCCGGCTTCTTCAGCCCCTACTACTTCTTCGGCAACTTGTTCCTCTTCGTAAAATAGAATACGACTGCAGTACGGGCAAAAACGGATGCTGTCGCCGCGGCGCACATCATTTACGAACTGGCCGGGTAGACTCATGTGACAGCCTGTACAAACAGCGTTCTTTATAGGCACGATACCCAAACCGGATTTACTGCGCACGATTCTCTCGAACTTGAACACGATCTCCTCATCCAAATCCGGTACGATTTGCTGCTCTTCCTGTTCGAGATCTTTGAGCTCCTGGCGCTTCTGCTCGTTTTCAGACTCAATTTTTTCCTGCTCCGCGGCAATTTCCTCTTCCTGAAGCTGGATCATTTTTTCATCCTTGGCCAGCGACTCGGAAAGTTCTTCCAAAACTTTCTCTTCCCTGAGTACATCCTTCCGCAGCTGCTGCTCTTTTTCGGTAGCATCTTTGATCTCTTTATCGAGAGCCTCATACTCACGCTGGGTGGTAATGAGGTCCATCTGCTTTTCATACTCTTCCCGCTGACGTTCGGCATCATCAAGGCGGATTCGCAGGTGCTTAATCTGATCCTTGGTATTCTCAACGCGTGTATTTTTCTCTAAGTAGCTTTTCTTCAACCGGTTGAGCAGTTCGAGTTTTGTATTGAGCATTTTGGGAGTCTCTTCGATCTGTTGCTCAATCTCGAATTTTTTTGAAAGTATGTCCTGAAGACTCCTCAATTTCTCAAATACTTCCTGCATCATATGAACATGTCCTCCATTAGGTATCAATATAGTCTTTTAAGCGTCTGCTCCGCTTAGGATGCCGCAGTCTTCGAAGCGCCTTAGCCTCTATCTGTCGAATTCTCTCGCGGGTTACGTTGAAATACAACCCCACCTCTTCGAGTGTCAGCGAATAGCCGTCCTCGAGCCCGAAACGCATTTTCAGTACCTCCTGCTCACGCGGAGGCAAGGTTTCGAGCACATCCTGCAGCTGTTCCTGCAAAATGGTAAACGCCGTTTGACTGGCCGGATTCTCCACATCCTTGTCCTCGATGAAATCTCCGAGAAGGGAGTCCTCCTCTTCGCCGATCGGGGTTTCGAGGGAAATCGGCTCGCGCGCTACGTTCTTGACCGATTTCACCCGCAGTACCGACCAGCCAAGCCGCTCGGCGACTTCCTCGTCGGTGGGCTCACGCCCCAGAACCTGCATGAGCTGTCTGGACTCGCGCACCACTTTGTTTATCTGCTCAATCATATGCACCGGAACACGGATGGTTCTGGCCTGATCTGAAATGGAACGGGTAATTGCCTGCCGTATCCACCAGGTGGCGTAGGTAGAAAACTTATAGCCTTTGCGGTATTCGAATTTCTCAACCGCTTTAATAAGCCCGATATTTCCCTCTTGGACGAGATCGAAAAAGTGTAAACCGCGGTTGGTGTATTTTTTAGCGATGCTGACCACCAGCCGTAGGTTTGCCTGAATAAGCTTGTCCTTGGCGGTTTTCATTAGATACTTGCCGCGGGCAATCTCCTTCGACTCTTCCAGGATTGAATCAATATTGTTCTCGAACTCAATCTCAATATTCCGCAGCTGCTTTTCGTCTGTCTGGATTTTGCGGATTTTCTCTTTGATCACATCGGCCGAAAGCTGCAGACGCTCCTCTATCTCCCGCCGTTTTTCGGCGATAGCCAGCCCCCGCCCCATGCTGCGCAACTCCTTCGAACTGCGGATACCGAGTCGGTGCTCGATGCGCTTCTGATCGCGTTGATACTTATGGATACGCTTTTCGGTATCCAGAAACTTATCGGAGAACGAGGTAATCTCTTCCTGTTGAAGATTGATATCCTCCATATCCTCGAGCAGTTCAGCGCGGACGGCCTTGAGCTCTTCGTTCGTCAACACATCTTTTCCGGCGGCAATTAGTTTTTTCTTCAAATCCATATACTGCTTGAGTTTGCCGGTAATACCGCGCAGGTCCTCGCGATAGCTCTGATTGAGCCGCCGGCGTTCCGTGAGTATCTCGGATATCTCTTTTTTGCTGAGCTCCATTTCACGCGGATCGACCCGGGAGAATGTTTTCTGCATAATCTCGTACATCTGCGGCAGCAGCATTCCCGATTTGTGAATGACGCTTTTAATGATGTTCTCGCCATCTTCCATCTGTTTAGAAAGCTCGACTTCCTGCTCGGCAGTCAGCAGGTTCTCTTTACCGATCTCCCTTAGATACAGTCGGATCGGGTCATCTACCGACGAAGAATCCTTGTCACTGTACACGACCTTCTTCTTGGTATGCACGGGGGACTTTTCATCCTCTTCGTCCTCTTCGATGGGAGCCTCTTCTTCATCACCATACTCGTCCTCGAGCACCTCAACATCCTCTTCCTCGTTGTCGGCCAAGGATATTTCGGTCTCGTCCTCAAGAGTCACATTGTTTTTCTCCAAAAGAGTTAACACCTCTTCAATTTTCTCGGAGTTTACTATTGAGTCAGGTAAAAAATCATTTACCTCATCGTAACTGATTTTTTTCTTTGTCTTAGCATATTCTAACAGTTTGACAACAGAAGGGTCTGTTTCAAGTTCTGTCATTGCGCATCACCCTTAATTCGTTTTAGTTCTTCGTCGAGAAACATTTTCTCCGACAGAAGTTCTTTGAGCACCCCGTAATCGGAGCCGCTTCTCTCCACACTTTTTATCTGGTCTAAGAGAGTCCGCCGCTTTGCCTGCAAACTTCTTACCTTGATATTTTTTATCCCATCCTCGATTATAGCGTCAGCATTTTCTTCAAACTCACCGGTGGCCGATTTCTCGAACACCAGATGCTGAACCCGCTCTGATTCAATTCTCGGAATCACATGGTCAATATCAAGCTCGTCGCTTCTGTAAGCTTCCTCCAAGGCGATATACAACTCCCGGGCATCGCTGTCTTCAAGATCTTCAAGCCCGATATTTCTCCGCACCTCTCGAAAGTAACTGCAGTTTACCACTACAGCTAGCATGAGAAAAAGGTCAGTACCAACCCGTTTTTTCTCTTTCGTTACGGCTTGCTGACCTTCCGTGCGAGGCTGTTTTCCCTGCTTGATTGCATTGATATCGTGTAACACCGCCCTCGGCCCAACTTGTAGAAAATCGGCGAGATACTTGATGATATCTTCCCGTTTGACCTCCGAATCGATACTCTGAATATAAGGAGCCAATTCCGCCACCACTTGCGACTTCTGCTCGGCCCCGCCGGTTCCATGCTGTTCGGCCGCTTTCCGCATGAGAAACTGGAACCCATTGGTTGGGGATTTTAACATATTAAGCAAGGAATTAGAACCCTCATTTAACAATATATCGGCAGGATCTTTGCCGCCATGAGGTACAACTACATCACACTGCATACCGACCTTTTCCATCACCTCGATTCCTCGCCGAGCCGCCTGTATACCGGCCCGGTCATCATCAAATACCAGCGTAGCCCGATCGGCGTACCTCCTGAGCACCCTGGCCTGTTCCTCAGTCAAAGCGGTTCCCAGCGGTGCTACCGCAAACGGAAGTTCAGCCTCGAAAAACGCAAGAACATCGAAATATCCCTCGACAATCAGCACTCTGCGGTTCCGCTGTATTCCCTTTACCGCCCGGTTGAGGCCGAACAGAATCCGCCGTTTCTGATACAATTCGGTTTCCGGCGAATTGATGTATTTCGGTTCACCGCCGGTGATATTGCGCCCACCAAAGGCTACCACATCGCCGCCGGCCGATCGTATCGGAAAAATCACCCTTCCGGAGAAGATAGAATAATCCTTGTATTTCTTCGAAAACAGCCCCGAAGCGGCCAGAAACTCCTCCGAATAGTTTTTCTGCCGCAGGAATCTATACAGCCAGCGTCTGTCCTCCGGTGCATACCCCAGCTGAAACCTTTCGATCGAAGCCTCCCCGAATCCCCTTTCAGCCAAATACGCTTTCGCCTTATGCCCCATTTCGTGTTCCGTCAGGAGGTAATGAAATGTGCTGGTAATACGGGCGTACAAATCGCTTAGTGCACGTTTACCGCGTTCAGCCTCCGGATCACGATTTTCACTGTTTATTTCGATTCCAGCTCGTTGGGCCAGTTTTTCCGCCGCTTCTACAAAAGGTATATGTTCAACCTCCATTAAAAAGGTAAACATAGTACCACCCTTATGGCAACCAAAACAGTAAAACAGGTTTTTATCCGGGTCTACCGACATAGACGGGGTCTTTTCCGTGTGAAAGGGACACAATCCCCAATAGCGGTTACCCCGCTTTTCCAGCGTAACGAAATCCTGCACCACCTCGACAATATTGATCCTCTGGTTTATCTCCTCTATGGTCCCTTCGGGAATTCGCATTACGTACAGATTCACCTATTGTTTAATATAGAGCTGATAGGCACGGTTGTGATCAGTCAGAGTTTTAGAAAACACATGACTGCCGGCATTCGGATCCTTCAGCAGAAAATACAGAAAATCAGTCTCCGCGGGATAAAACACTGCCTCCAGTGCAACTTTGCCAGGATTCGCAATTGGTGTCGGCGGCAGCCCCCATCGCTGGTAGGTGTTATACTCAGAGTCCACCTCCAGATCAGCATAGCTGAGCTTCTTCGGATGATCTCTGCCTTTGATCTCAGTCAGCACATATACGACAGTGGCGCATGACTGCAGCCGCATCCGCTTATCCAGCCGATTGTAAAAAACCGAGGCAATCTTTACAGCCTCATCCGGATCACGGTATTCCCGCTCTACCAGCGAAGCCAGAATGATTTTTTCATACAGATCCTCCCACTCGAGCTGACGGTATTCCGGATAGATATCTGCAATCCTTGCATGCATTGTGTCAATTAGATGCGCAACCACCTTATCCGCCGGAAAATCTTGCTGAAAAAGATAGGTATCCGGATATAAAAAGCCCTCTGCCGAATCAGCGTTCAGATCATGCTGTTCTAGCAGGTTTTTCGAATGGGCAGCGTCCAAAAAATCGGCCTGAGGACATACACCAGCCGCTTCAAAGCGTTTCCCGGTTTCCCGGGCTGTGAGCCCTTCGGGTATGGTTACTCTGACCAGCTTCTGATTTCCAGTCACCAACAGATCATGTATTTCAACAGTGCTCATCTTGTTCGAGATGCGATAGTAGCCCGACTTTATACTCGACTGAGTCTGCTTCACCTTACTGACTGCAATAAAAACGTATTTTGATCGAATGAAGTTCTCTGCTGCAAGACGCTCGGCAATCGTGCTGCCCGCCTCACCGCGCTTCACCTGAAATACCCGACCGGATTCCTTTTCCCCTATGAATTGCGCGGAGGACTGTGCATCGGCCTGCTCAGCTCCGCCGTCTACCGGAGAGTTCAAATAATATCCGGTTCCTATAACCGCAAGCGCACACACCCCTGCTATTAGCAGGAGCGCGGCGATATATATGAATAATTTTCGCATATTACTCTTTTTTCAGGATAAACTCTACTCGACGGTTTTTCCATCGGTTCTCTTCGTCCCGGAAATCGACAATCGGTTTGCTTCCTCCGACACCTTTAGCCGTCAAGCGGTTTCGCGAGATCCCTCTCTCCACCAGTGCATCGAGTACTCGTTCGGCCCGGTCTTCGGAAAGTGGAATCAACTCCTCTTCCTGTTCTTGTTTTGCCAGGGCAGGATCCCAATACTTGGTGATATTCGCATGCCCTTCGATTGTAATCTCATACTGACGATATTTTTCCAGGATTTCCGCCAGACGATTCAATACGTATGTGTTTCTATCCTCTATCTCCGGTTTATCGTCAACAAATTCCGCCGAGTTCGGTTTGAAATTGATGCTGGCAATTTTAATCTTCAGGTCGTCACCCTCACGTACTACCAGCACATCCACCGGGATCCGCCCGGTTTCAACCGAGCGGTTTCCGAATTCATCGGTTACCTCGAAACGGTAGGGGTAATCCATGGCCGCATATACCAGTTCACCTTCGTCCGAACGTCCGTCCCAGATAATCTGTTCGGCCGGCTCTCCGCTGCCGGAATACTGCTTGAAAACCGGTCCGTCCTGCGAACGTACCTCCTGCCTTTCAGCATCGTAAATAGTAAATTTCCAGTTCTGGATCGAGTTCGTGTCCGAAACATCCAGGTTTATCGCCAGTTCGTCATCGATGCCGTCGTTGTCGGGAGAAAAAGGAACCGGTTTGAGCTTGACCTCCGTCTGCGGGGGAGTCACATCCAATACAAAGCTCAGCGATTCGGCAGTCGGACGATTTCCCTTGGTGTAACGGGCGCTGAAACGCGCTTTGTAACGGCCTTCGATATACTCGCCGTTTTCATCTTTGCCGTCCCAGATAATCTCTTTCGGAATACGCTGCTCACCGCTGAAGGTTTTTTGGCTTATTCCATTCTGATCGACCATCTCCAGCTGCCACGATTCGAGCCCCTGGCGACGGTTGACTATGGTAGAGAAGCTGATCTCTTCATAGCGCCCGTTGCCGGTAGGCGCCAGCTTATTAGAGCCGGCAGTGACAAAAATCTTGGTCGGCGCCGTGTCCAGCTCGATGTCGTCAACCTCTACTTCAGTGGCATTTCCGGCTTGGTCAGTGGAAGAAACTCTATAGGTGTATGTGCCGTCGGGCACGCTGTTGCCCTGATTGTCGGTACCGTTCCACACAAAGTCATCGGCGACACCCTTCCATGCATTCCGCTTGATTACCTCGTCGTCCTCATTAAGCACCTGTGCTTCCCACAACCGTTCGTCCGTAGATTCCTGTTCAAAGGTAATAGTATCACGATTTCCGTCTCCATCTGGCGAGAAAATCGTATATTCGGGATCTACTGTAATCGCCGGATATACAGTATCTATAGTAAACAGCTGGGTTGCCGCCTGCGGATTGTTGCCGTTGGCATACAGCACCTCGAGCTTAGCACGGTATTCACCGTCTTCTACTCGGCCGTCGGCAGACGAGAATCCGTCCCACATCAAACGCTCCGGCACACTGCCGCTTCCGTTGCGAGTGAAGACCGGCTCGCCTTCCTTGCTTTCTACTTCCAGGTTATAACGAACCACTCCTTCTTGAACTTGGAGTTTTGGCAGAAAGTCTATGGTATCTTTCCGGCCGTCTCCGTTGGGCGAAAAATAGTCGTAACTCGAGGTCAGCAGTACCGGAGTCTCTTCGGTGTTCAATTCGAAGCGAATCCGTTCGGATTCGCCGCGGTTCCCGGCCTTGTCAACAGTCGACAACTGATAGAAGTAGTATCCGTCCTCTGCCAGGCTGCCGTCCTCCTTACGACCATCCCATTTAATCTGGCTTTCCGGCTGTTCCATCCATTTAAACTGATAGACAGGGTTCTCATCTATATCGGTAATGGTACCGTACCAGTTCTCTTCTTTGGAAGCTTCCTGATGAATGGTAATAGTGTCTTTATTTCCGTCTCCGTTCGGCGAGAAAATTTTAGTATCAATTTTTACACTCGCCTCCGGTTTGGTTACATCCACGATAAAGGGGGCAGACTGTGCCTGCGGGTTGTTTCCATTCACATAGTGCACCTGCAGTTTGGCAAAATATTCGCGGTGTTCGGGAAGTATCTGCCCATCCTTGTCTTTTCCGTCGAAGGCAATGGCGCCGCTCAATCCGCTTTCACCGGAGAAACTGCGATACACTCTTCCGTCCGCATCGACGATGTCGATTGTCCAGCTCTCAATTCCTCTCTGCACGGGAACATTCGGCTGCAGCAGCACTACATCCAGAATTCCATCCCCATTGGGAGAAAATTGGGAGTGATCTATGCTGAGCGATATAGGTGTCTCTTCCGTATTCTTGACCAGATTGTCATATTCGGCCTGACCGCTGTTTCCGGCACGGTCGGTGGCTTGAATAGTATATTCATACACACCATCGGGCACCAAAATTCCCTGATTGTTCGTTCCGTCCCAATCGAAGGACTGCGGTTGTGAATTGCGCCAGGTGAATGTTTTTACCACATCGCCGTCGGCGTTTTGTATCTTCGCCTTCCAGAGGTCTTCTCGAGTGCCTTCCTGCTCTATCGGCAGTACGTCCTTATTTCCGTCATTGTTCGGAGAAAAGATGCGCTCCGACTCCTCGGCTTTTTCGATTTCGACTACCGGAGGCTGTGTATCAATGTACAGAGAATATTTATCGGAGGTGCCGTAGTTTTCATTATCATCCCATGAACGAATATAAAAAAAGTAGAGCCCGTCGGGAGCCTTTTCACCTGAATCGGTGTTGCCGTCCCAGCGGAGCGTCTCGGGCACCTGAATCCCGCTTTTTGCCTTGAAGAGATTCTGAAAAAAGGTTCTGGCAGTGCGCTTTTCGGGGCGAGTCTCCTTGTTTATTATTGTGCGAACCGCTTCGCCCTGCCGGTTTTCTACGATAAACTCGAACCCTTTAATATACCGTCTCTCGTCAATCGAGAGATTGAACGAGAGTGTATCCTGTACACCGTCGTTATTCGGAGAAAGATAGATCTGGGCGTCGGGAATCACATTCGCCTTCATATCTTCGGTCAGTTCATCGGCAGCCGCAGTATCTCCTTTTTCGGTAGGATTCTTGGCCGACTCCTCTCCGTCGGCTACATACTGAGGCTCAACTGTTCTCTTGAACCCGTTTTTACGCAAAGTCAGGCTGGCAAGTTTGGAAGGGCGCAGATCGTAACGTATGCCACCGGCTTCATTCCGGAGATACTCTGCTTCGCCCGCCCGAGCCTGATCCGAACCTTCATCGGTTTCAGTTTCAGGTTCTTCTGTTTCAGGTTCTTCTGTTTCAGGTTCTTCAGTCTCCGCCTCTGATTCTGTGTCATCCTCGTACTGAGTAGTCATCCCGCTCAAATCGATCTCGATTTTCGGCGGCTTGGTATCGATTCTGCCGATCGGCACCGTCAGTCCGGCTCCAACTGCCCACAGTTCGGGAGTGAACGGAGCTGCACTTACATACGGCTGGAGTTCGTTTTGAGTAAACCGCTCGGCCGCGGAAAGATCTTCAGGCGTTTTGGCGGAATTATCATCCCCCGGAGTGTAGGTATAACCCAGCGTGACTGCGGGAATAAGCTCTCCGTACTCTCCGTCGAACACTGATTCGGCATTGATTCGAGTTCCCACCGAAGCTTCAAAGCCGAAACCGACCTGGAATTTCACGCCGGTCGACCAGATTACATTGGAGTATTCGGGCACCGAGAGCTCACTCAGCAGCCGCCCTTCCACATTATCAGTGCTGAGAAATCGTCCGTTAATACCGCCGGAAACCGAATACAGCGGCCGGCGAGGGCCTTCTATTGAGCTGTAGCCTAGGTTATTCATGGTAAGCGACCATCGTACGTCATCCATAAACCACAGAGACCGTCTCAGCCGGATCAAACCGAGATCGGCACCTACTCCGAACTCAGGCCCCTGCCCCATAGTCGCACCGAGCCCCAAGCCTACCAGGGTATCGGGATAAATATCCTTGGCGAAAGAGCCGTGCAGGGATAGCCGGTTACCGATGTCAAGGCTGTCGAATGTGGAACGCATATAGCCGGAGTTCCAGGTGAACACACCTACCTTGGTCGGTATGGTGTGTCCGAAGTTCAATGCGTGCCCTTTCCAGCCGGAGGAGGATTCATCGCTGCCGAACAGAGCCACGTAATTGCCGTCGAACGTTATTCGCTGGGCAAGTGCGGCGGAAGCCGGGTTCTGAATACTGCTCTGCGGTGGCGCTATCCGGGTGCTCGAGTTCGCCGAACCGAATAAACGCGGCGAGTACAGCTCCTGCAGTTTCGGTTGAATATCAGCACCAAGTGCCGAAACAGTCACTACGCAAATTAAAATGAGTAGGAATAAATATTTCTTTCTTGTCATGGTTTAAATGTAGCCTCTCTGTTGTAAAACATCAACGTTATTTTTATAAAGTTCCTCCAACGACTCCATCTCCTCTATCGAAAGGTGTGAAAACAGTTTTCGCTGGAGCTCGTTATAAAGCTGCAACAGGGGTTCATCCAGTTCATCTTCCCTGTGCTTTAAGAATAGGTATAAAGCTACCGTTTGTCTACTTTTCAGTTCAATCATAAGCTCAATTCCAGACCTTCCTGCGCCAACAGGATCTCTACGTCCTTTTTACCCACATGGCTTTTATACCAGCCGGCGGATTTTGCAATTGAAAACATCTTGCTGTCGTTGTAGAGCGGTTCATGATGAAACAAGACTAAGGTATCAATATCCCACTCGGTGGCAAAATCGACCGACAAACTGTAGGAGGAGTGCCCCCAGTCGTATTTTTCGATCGCCTCGTCCAGTGTGTACTGGCTGTCGATGGCCAGAATATCAACATTGCTGAAAAAGCGGCGATTCTCCTCTGTCCGGGCGAAATCGTCATCCCGCAGTTCCGTATCGGTGGCAAACAGAAACGCAGCATCGCTGTCAGCCACCTTATAGGAGAAGGATTTTCCCGGATGCTGCATCTGCCGCCAGCTCACCGTGGATACCCCGATCTTCACTTCCCGCTCCTCGAGCTTATGAAAATAAAAGCGAGCCTGCATAGTGTCGAGTGTAATCGGGAAATAGGGCGGCTTCATCTGATCCCGCAGAATATGTTCTACATTGTCGATCGGACTGTAAATGTGGATAACGGTGTTCTTATCGAAGGCCGGGGAGAAGAAGGGAAAACCCTGGATATGATCCCAGTGAAAATGGGTAAAAAAAATATGAAAAACCTTCGGCGCCGGCTGCTCCCGGCTGACCGAGTTTGCGAACCTGAAAATGCCCGTTCCGGCATCGATAATTATCACATTACCGTCTTTGGTGCGAACCTCAACCGAGGTAGTGTTACCGCCGGTTGTGCCGAACAGATAGGGCGGCAGATGCGCCAGGAAAAGCTCTTTGGCCTCGGGGGAAACCAGGTCTTGCGGTGTAATTCGCTCTACTACCGCAGATATCTTGCGCCTGACCTCATCCGGCGTGAGAGGTGTGGGTATCGACCCCCGAACTCCCCAGAACCGTATTTTCATACACACTCTCCTTGCAGCTTTCGAAGCTCTTGCGGGCTAAGCAGCACGATAGGTTCCTCCTCGCGCAGGCGAAGCCACTCCTCTATCTCTTCATAGCTGTGCAGGGGCCCGCGGTTCACCCCGGGACATGCGGACTGCAGAGCATCCCAGTTGTGCCGGTTTTCAAGATACTCCGGCCAAAACGGGTAACTGCGGCATTGCAGGGGGCGGTTGCGGTACACCATACAGCCCTCCTCTGTCCAGAAAATGCAGTCGTAATTCTCCTTTTCAATTAGGCTCAGGCGATAGGCACCGTGAATATACACTCCGCGACAGTATTTGGAAACGAACTCGGTACGGTTCAGTCCAGTAGCTGTTTCCAAACGCATTAAATCGTTATAAGAAAGAAATACGAACCCCGGTTCGTGACGACAGCAGTTGGAACAGCGCTGACACTCGAAGTGCAAGCCTTCTCGGTAAAAAACATCTCCCATCCCGACTCCCTGAATAAAAGATTGCTCCTCTCACTATAACTCATTTGAAACGCAAAAAAAAGGTCTTCCCGGTTTCAGGAAGACCTTCATAATAATTTTGGGGAGAGAAGGATTCGAACCTTCGAAGGCGAAGCCAACAGATTTACAGTCTGCCCCCTTTGACCGCTCGGGAACCTCCCCTTTGCTCGAAAACGAACTTACTAAAAAGTTGATTTTTTGTCAATACGAACCGGATGTCTTTTTACGGGAACTTAATTCATCTCCCCATCACTGCCTGTCCGGTTTAAGAACAGCCGCCTGTCAGATTCGAACTGACGACCCCGAGATTACAAGTCACGTGCTCTGGCCAGCTGAGCTAAGGCGGCGTATTTGATGTAATTGGCCTATTTATAGCAGGTTTGCAGAATCATGGCAATAGGAAGGGCAACTTTGTCCGTCTGCCCCATTGGCCTTTCGCCCCCGTATATCAGAGCTTCGTCAGAACCAATGTCCGGCCGGCCAATACGGCCACGGTGTGCTCGAATACTGCGGTGCGGGATTTATCGCAGGTTCGATATTCAAGCTCGTCTTCTTCGGCACATATTGTCCCGTCTCCGAGGGTCAGCACCGGTTCGACTGTAAACACCATCCCCGGCACTATCGGCGCCCCAACTCCCAGTTCCCCGTTAGAAAACACGGCCGGACCTTCATGGAGGTTTCGTCCGATTCCGTGCCCGATCAGGTTCTCGATCACCCTGCAGCCGCACTTCCCGGCTACCGCTTCTATCTCGGCCCCGATGTCTCCGATTCTTCCGCCGGCCTGCGCCCGGGCAATTCCGCGGGCGGTTGCAGTACGCGCGGCCCGGATCAGCAGTGCGTGCTCCGGAGTTACCATTCCCACCGGGAGGGTTACTGCCGCATCTCCGTACCATCCGTTCACCTGCAACACCAGGTCGAGGGTCACAATGTCTCCGGTTCGCAGCATATAGCCGCCGGGAGAGCCGTGTGCGGCGACTTCGTTCACCGAAATCGAGAGATACGTCGGAAAGTCCGGAAACCGCTTTATGGTCCACTTCGAGGAGTAGAACTCGATTCTGCGCCGGCATAAGAACTCTAAGTGAGCGGTGGTGGTACCCGGACGCACCGCAGATTCCAACTCTTTCAGTATGCGGGCCACTACATGAGCGGCCTGGGAGATACGCAGGATTTCTTCCTTTGTCTTGAGCTGTACCTCTTCCTCATAGGGTCGTTTATATAATGCCGCCCGGTTGTTCATTCCTCAGCCCGCCATCCTATTACTGCCACATCATATGGCCAGGTCCGGCCGCAGTTTTTCGGCTCCGTTCAAGTAACACGGCCGCAGCTGAACACCCTCTTCCACGTATACTGTTACCAGGCTCCGCACCACCCGCGGCATAGCCCCGTCTATAAAAGGTTCCTGGCAGCAGAAAAGCGGCGCTTTTTCATACCCGAGCTGCCTGAAGGCCGTAGCCGGATTCACTGCCGATAGATCGGCGGTAATCGAAAACTGAACCGATACTATTCTGCACTCCTCGATCTGATTCTCTTCGAGCAGGGTCTGCATCATCTGCTGGGTTCCTTGTGTTATCTCGCGAGCATTGTTCGATGCAATTTGCACTGCACCCCGCACCGCCTGCAGCTTCATACTCTCCGTCCTCCTCACATTGTCAGCCAGGTCAAAATCATATTAAGGGCAAACAGCAACACTATACCATAGGCAAATCCGAAGCTCGACCAGATCAAGCCCTTCAGCCTGACCCGTCTTCTATCATGCCGCTTGCGCTTCACCAAATCGTAGAAATAAAAGATAATGTAGTACAGATCAGAAACACAAAACACGAACAGAGTCCACTCCAACAGATTCAAGAGAAAAGTGTTGGTGCTTTCGAGAAACGACTGGTAGTTGCCCACAACAAACAGCAGGGTAACCACTATCGTGCAGAAAAAAAGGTAGAGCGAGACAAGTCCGGATATTGTGCGCAAACGCCAAGGATTCATACTATATAATAGTAACAGCATCTCAGCCGTTTGTCATAGTCTGATAGTTCTATTTTTTCGACGATTCTAAAGGTTGCCTTTTAATAGGCACTCATCTTACAATGGTTACAGCAGTGATGATGAAACCAAAAATTCCACATGCCGATATCGAAACAGCACTCTACAACAATTCGAATGAATGGAAGGCACTGATACAACGCGTCAGCGTGCCCCTCACTCCCATACCCACAGGCACCGCAGTAAGACTGCCGGCATTACAGGGCATCAAGGCGGTTGTATTCGATATCTACGGTACCCTGCTTATTTCCGGCAGCGGTGAGGTCGGGAGTGCCGCCGATACAGCTGATACAACCGATGCTCACGCTCAACCCGCGAAGCCCCTCAGTTTTGCGCATGCCTTCAAGGCTGTAGGCATTACTCCCTCCAGTTCTGCTGAGAAGTTCAATGAGGTGTGCACCAAATTATACACTGACAGCATAAAATTGCGTCATTCCGAACTTCGCGCGGGCGGAATTGACTACCCTGAAGTACATATCCTCGATATATGGCAGATGATTTGGTATGAATTGGAGGAGACCCGGTCTGCCGAGTTGGACGCACACCGGCTCATCACACTGGCCCTCGAGTACGAGCTGTCAGCCAACCCCACCTGGCTGATGCCGAATGTACCGCATACACTGCAAAGCATTTCAAGGGCCGGTTATCCACTGGGTATAGTATCGAATGCGCAATTTTACACCCCGCTCATCCTAGATGCTCTGTGCGGTGTTTCTCTCGGGGCGGCGGGTTTTCGCGAGGATCTGCTGGTGTGGTCGTATCGGCTCGGCAGAGCAAAACCTTCCGTCCTTATGTTCGACCCCTTGCTCGACACCCTCCGAAAACGGTACGCAATTAGGCCAAATGAGGTTCTGTACGTCGGCAACGATATGTTGAACGATATCTATACCGCCTCCGCATCCGGCTGCAAAACCGCATTATTTGCCGGTGACCGGCGGTCTTTACGGTTACGCCGGGAAAATTCGCTTGTACAATCCCTGCAATCTGACGCTATAATGAGCGATATATCTCATCTGCAGCAGCTGCTTGAATTGAGTCATACAAAGGAGTAGTCTCCCATGAAAGTAAAACTGTTTCTTTTTCTTATTTTCATTATTCTGGTCGGGGGAGCGGCATTTTACTTCGGCTGGATACAGTTTCAATTGGAAGAAAATACCTATGGAGTAATCTTCACGAAAACCACCGGATACGAAGAAGAGGTCCTGAAACCGGGGCGCTTCAACTGGCGCTGGGAAGCACTTATACCCACCAATATGACCCTGCACAAGATTTCGCTTGTGCCCCGCTCGGTAGAACTGCAGAAAAGCGGCAGCCTGCCATCCGGCAAAGTCTATGCGGAGGCAATCGAGGCAGCAGTCAACTTTGAATACGCTCTGAGAATATCACTCACCTATTCACTGCTTCCGGCGGAGCTACCCCGTTTAGTGCGGGAAGAGTCGCTGACGGCGGAGACTCTCGACAATTATTATCTGGAAATCGAGCAGCGCATAAACTCCGAAATCAGCAGCTATATAGAAAACCGTATCAGTCGTAACGAGGATGTCTCTGCAGAAGATTTCAAAACCGCCGCGTTCGAACAGGCCCTTAGCGAGCGAATACAGCAGGAACTCCCCTTTGTAAAAATTCAGTCCGCCGCTCTCACTCAGCTGACCGTTCCCGACATTCAGCTTTACCAGGCGGCCCGCTCCTACTATTTCGAACTGCTCCAAACCCGGCAGGAAACGGAAACCGCCACTCTCGAGAAAGAACGGGAATGGGTGATCAGTCAGGAGTCAAAACTCGAAGTACTTCGCAAATACGGCCAGCTGTTTACCGAATACCCCGGGCTCATCCAGTACATGGCTCTGGGTGAGACAGGCGAGTTCGAAAACCTGCTGCCGCAAATCGATCTGCTCGAATCTGCCACACAGGAGACTGAATAGAACTTGAGCGAATACTTCTTTAACTTTGAAAAGATGGCGTATCTGAAGACTCCGAAACCGAAGGGCTGTATTTTGTGCCTTATTTCGGAAAATTCCAATGAGGTACAGAACCTGACTGTATGGGAAAATGAACAGTTCATAGTCACAGTTAATCTGTACCCGTACAATCCTGGTCATCTGCTGATCGCACCGCGGCGGCACATAACTGACATACGGGCCCTGACCCCGCACGAAGAGGAGCAGCTGCACACCCTGCAGCGGCGCTTTCTGACAATCCTCGACAGGATATATTCCCCGCGCGCCTATAACATCGGATTCAATATGGGCTTAGCGGCCGGGGCAAGCATCAAACATCTGCACCTGCACATCATTCCGCGCTATCCCCGGGAAACGGGGATAGCCGATTTGATAGCCGGCAAACGGGTACTGGTTGAGAGCCCGATCGAAACGATGAAGCGCATTAAAGCACTACTTCATCAAAACCCGTTTCATCTCTGATCTGATCCAATTGATTCAGTATTAACTCGAGAAGCAGTATGCGGTCAACATTCTGTCTCAGAACTTCCTTCAGCGTAAGGGCCTGCCCCTGCAGCAGGTACCGTTTTTCCATATTCGTCACGATTTGCGGTTCACGATTCTGCAGGAAATCCTGAAACAGAAGTCGTATTCCCCGGGCCGCCTCCCGGCCCTGGGTGACGAGCTCCGAGGCCTCCCGGTCTTTTTTGATTACAATTGCCTGATAGATACGCTGCTGTACGGGATCGAGAGTGTTCTCAAACCTCAGCTTCTGGAATTTTTTCCCGTCGTCCTGGTCCGGAGACATCGAATCATCAAGTTCGGAAATCTTGTACAAGACATCTTCGCATGCCGAGGAGTGCTTCAACAAACGCTCGCGGGTAATACGGTCCTGTTCCGAAATCATTCCGTCGAGCAGTTGCAGTACCTTCTGTATGTTTCCTCGGTAAAAGGTCGACAGAAAATTAAACAGTACCAACAAGGCTTGGTAATACCGAAACGGCGTTATGCCGAGTTTTTCGTAATCGATCGAAGAGTAAGAGCGGTAAAAATGCAGGGCCCGCATTTTTACATTCTTAAAGAGCTCACTACGCTCCTGTGCCAAGGCCTCTTTACGCACTTCCGCGATCTTCTCATGTATTTCTCCGCGCATCGTCAGCTTCTTCATAGTACGGTAAAAAGAGACCGCATCTATTCGCGGAAAATACACCACCAGTCGATAGTACGGGTCTTCTTTAAAGGCCCTGATCAACTGTGGAAGGGGTACCTTCTTCAAGAACCCATCGGCACTGTCGATTAAGCGCTCGATGTCGCCGATAAACTTCTCTGCATCGGTATCGACTTCGCTCGACGGCTCTTCCTGCCCGAGGTCATCATCCCGGACGAGTTCCTCCTCCGAAATATCAGAAGCATTCTGCTTCCCCTCGGCCTCGGACCCCCGCGAGGGATAAAGGGTGTCAAAAATTTCTCTGACCGTATCGGCATCGAAATGACGCGAGACTTTGGTTTGTGCGGCGTTGTACAGCGCGTAGTAGAGTTCCTCGAGCTCATCGAGCATTGCAACCGCCGAGGTTTTCTGGAACAGGGGCTGATATTCCGGATTGTCGGGACGAATAGTGCCGTGGAACATACCGAAAAACCGCGAGAAGGGAAACAGCACTAAATCCCTCAAATGATAAAATGGGGATAGAATCTCTTCGATCCGCTGAAAATGACTTTTGTCAATCGACTCAACATATTTATCCAGACGGGTATTGGTCTCCTGGATAATCGCATCCTTAGAGCCGCTGGCGCGATACAGCTTTACCATCTCCTCAAGCGACAGAAGATCGTAGCAGGTTTCCACTTCTACGCCAATCTGCCGTTCGATGATGTTATACACCAGCTGATGGAAAGTACCGATCTCCCGCTCCTCCTTCCACAGCTTTTCGAGGAAGTGTTTCAGCGGGATAGTATATACGAACAGATCGAACACCCTTTCGGCCATAAGCGGTTTAAGAGTGCGGGTTTCAAAACTCACCAATCCGGGCTCTTTATGCCGCACGATATGCCGCAGCCGATTCAGTTTATAGTCGAGCACCACTTGTTCGATTGTTTTGCCGCTGAATACCTTTTTAATCAACAGTACAATATAGCGAAAGGGCGACATCCGGCGGATCTCCTGCCGCAGACGCACTTTTATCTCTTCCTGAGAAGTGTCCACTCGGTCCAGTCTGTGCTGCTCGGCGGCGTCATCCCGCAGGCTATTATGAATTTGCTTGAGAAACTGCCGGCGCTCCTTTTCGGTAAGAGAGCGGGCAAGTTTTTCCATAACCCAGTTTTTCTGTTCCATCAGCTTCTGCTTTCTTTTATAGTTGCTACAGGGGGTATATAAACAACAATCTTCCGGTCTCCGGCCTCAACACCACTTCGTCTGATACAACCACATTACTTATTCCGGCGCTGCCGCGCTGCCATACGAGCCCATTCAGCGACCATTTCAGGCCGCTGCTGCGCATCGTACAGGTTGCACTGCCGACCGGAAAAAGCGAGACGGTTTTACCCTTCAAGCGTCGAAACGTTTTTTGACGGTCGATTGAGATTACTCCCTCATTACGAGTGTACCACTCATCCGGCCGAATTTCTCGATCAAAAAGTGCAACTATTCCTAAAAGATGATCCAAACGGCCGCCCCCGCCGCCGACCATGATCACTGTTTCAATCCCGCGCTCCTTTAGAAAGTGGAGGCCCAGCTCAGTATCGGTCTCGTCTTTCTCCGTTGGCGCGATAACCACTTTTTCCTCAGGCAGTTCGGCTATCGCATGCCCGTATTTGGTTGAATCCATATCGCCGACTACATAATCAAAAGCGAAGCCGTTTTCCCATAGAAAATCAAAACCGGAATCAACCGCAACTACTAAATCGGCATTAATAATACACTCTTCTATGACATCCGCGGAGGGTTTCTCTCCACCTAAAACCAGCACACCTTTCACGGTTCTCCCTCCATTTTTCAATAGCATTTTGTTGCAGGTTGTATACGTTTTTATTTTATTGTATAAAGGTTCCACAAGCAAACTACTATTTTTCTGTTTTTTAGTAAATCGAAGGAAGGAGTACGCGTATGAATTCTCTAAAAGATAAGTTTTCCAAGGTTGGAATGATCATTCCCAACATTTTGATGCCTTGCAAAGATGTTGATCTCAAGAAGTGGGCAGTGGTTGCCTGCGATCAATACACATCAGAACCGGAGTACTGGAGTTCCGTCGCCGAAGAAGTCGGCGCGTCGCCTTCAACTCTCAATCTTATTTTCCCGGAAGTATACCTCGAGGATGAAGATAAAGATCAGCGTATAGAGCGCATCAATGCCGCAATGGAAGACTATCTGAAACGGGGAATTCTCGAGGATCAAGGCCAGGCCTTTTTTCTGGTTCAGCGAAATACACCCGACTCTCCTACCCGCTGGGGGCTGATGGCAGCTTTGGATCTCGAGGAATACGATTTTTCAAAGGACTCAAGCAGCCTTATTCGGGCGACCGAAGGAACCATTCTCGACCGCATCCCTCCGCGAAAGCAGATTCGTAAGAACGCTTCTATCGAGCTTCCCCACATTATGGTTCTGATCGACGATCCTGAGGCAACAGTTATCGAACCACTGGCCAAAAACGCAGATTCACTGGAGAAAATCTACGACTTCGATTTGATGAAAAACGGCGGCCACATCACCGGCTACCGTGTAGACGGTACGGAGGCACTCGAACGGATTGCCGATGCACTGCAGAAACTAGCCGACCCGTCGGTATTCTCAAAAAAATACGGCGCCGACAAGGTACTGCTGTTTGCGATGGGTGACGGAAACCACTCTCTGGCCACCGCAAAATCAGTATGGGAGGATATCAAGGCCTCCGGATCGGACGACCCGGACATTATGCAGCATCCGGCCCGCTGGGCGCTGGTCGAAATCGAGAACATCTACGATGAGGGACTGATTTTCGAGCCTATCCACCGGGTACTGTTCAACTCCGATTTCGCCAGTTTTTCCGGGGAACTCGAAAAATTGGGATCAGTTGAGTTCACTTCACTCTCGAGCACCGACGAAGTAATGAAGCGGGTGGCCTCGGCCGATGACCAACACATCATCGGCTACGTCGATGCCGAACGCACCGGTGTTTTCACAGTAAAAGATCCCGATGCGACAATTGCCGCCGGCACAACTCAGACGGCAATCGATAATTTGGTACAACAGGAAAAGACCAGTGTGGACTACATCCACGGCCAGCAGTCTACTGAGAACCTGGGCCGCAAAGCCGGTAATATCGGCATTTTCCTTCCGGCCCTCGATAAATCGGATTTCTTCCGCACCGTTATTCATGACGGAGCACTTCCGCGTAAAACCTTCTCGATGGGTGAAGCCCATGAAAAGCGCTACTACATCGAGGCCCGCAAGATCAAGGCGGAATAGACACTCGCTCTGATTCGACCTGATTCGAAGCCGCCGTGGGACTGAACCGGCGGCTTTTCTTCTTTAGGGTTGTTTTCGATATCTGAGCAGGATGTAGCCGATTCCGCCTGCCAGAAGAGCGATAATTCGAAATGCAATTTTGTCGATTCTCAATCGGGAATATGGTTTTACTAATTCGCCGACCACATAGTAATCTTTCTGTAATTTCATTCCTTCTACGCGCAAGTGCTGCTCATCCGCATCGAAGTACCCCAGCTTGCGTGCGTACAAGGCTACCTTCTCGGCACTGTACTGAAGACTCTCCGCTTCACCTCGCAGTTCAGCCCCGGTTTTCTTGAGTTCTTCGATATTTTTTTTCAGTTTCTGCTTATACAGTACGAGATCGTTATATGCCAGGATTCCGTGATCTCCCCATACATACAGCTCCACTCCGTAAGTCATAAAGGCTATGTATACCGCTGCCAACAATGCGAATCCTCGTTTCATAATTTCGTTAACGGCGTATGTTCGTTTGTACTTTAATTAAGCTTGTTATTTCAGTATCTTTTTGGTACTCTTATTGTAAGAAGAGGTTAAATCAACAAGGTTCTTTTCCGACAATTAAGTATCGTGATGTTGAGTGTAGGAGATCAATATGGCCTTTGACGACGTATATCAGGACGAAAATAACAACACCGGAACCGATGAACAAGAGCTCGAACAATACGGAGTGTGGGTGAAGGTAGGTCCTGAGGAAATCTCATCCGAGGATGAAACAGCAATCGAAGATGAATATGAACTTCACGATCTCGAGTCGCAGGAAAAGGGCGAGTTAACCGATGAAGAAGAGGCATTGTTGGGAGAACTCGAACAAGAGCCGACTGATGAATCCGACGAAGAAGCACCCGACTTTGAAACGGAACTCGAAGATATTGATTTAGATATAGATTCCGATCTCGAGGAACTCAGTCTCGACCTCCCCGCTGAAGAAGAGGATACGGAAGAGCCTACACAAACCGAGAGCGAAGCTTCTGAGGAGTTAGAGGCCGAGGAGCTGTCCACCGAGATGGATTTTGGAACCGAGGACTTCGACGAAATCGAAGAGCTTGATATTGAAAGCCTCGACGAGCTTCCGGATCTTCCCCAGGAGGAGACCGAAGAGGAAGAAGTAGAAGAAGCGCAGGAACTAGAGGATACATCGGTATCCGACGAAGAGAGCCTGCCTAGCGTAGATGAGGATGAACTCGACATAGACGAGGATCTCTTGCTCGACACCGGAGATCTCGATGAAATCGAGGATCTCGATGTCGACAGTCTGATAGAAGAAGACCTGTCCGAATTAGAAACCTCGGAGGAGAGCAGCGAAGCTATAGAAGAGCTCGAACCGGAGGAGTTCAGTGAGGAAGAAATTGAGCTCACTGGTACATCCGCGGAAGAAACTGTCGATACAGAGCAGGCCGAATCGCTGATCGAACAGGAAATTGAGGACATCGATCTTCATGAGCTAGAACAGACGGACTATGGCGAGAACCTGGCGGAACTGGATCAGATTCAGGAACCATCAGGTGAAGAAACCGATTTCGAGTTCGAAGATTTTGACGATCTCAAGGCACTGGAAGAGGATCTGGGCGAAGAAGAAGAGCCTGACGAAATCGAAGAACAAACCGAAGAACGGGCGCCGGCTGAACCTGAACCAAACGCCGAAACCGAAACAGCTCAGGCTGGCTCAACTCAGATTCTTTCCAAGATCGAACAGGAGCTGCTGTCGATCAAAGAGGAGCTTTCCTCACTGAAAAGCGAACTCTCATCGCTGCGAACACAGGAACAAGCACCGGCTATCGTCACTGCGCATGAGGAAGAACATCCGCAGACAGATCTCGGTCTGCAGGAGGCTGCCGGTTTCTTCGAAGAAGATGAGGATGAAACAATAGCCCTGACCGGTGATGAACTCGACAACATTCTAAATACCGCCGATATAACAGAAGAAAACGGAACTACGGAAAATCTTCCCGATGACTACTCGGAAGAGGACACAGAGGACTCCGGCTCGGCGGCAGAAGGGCTTGAAATAGAATCGGAAATAGAATCGGAAGCAGAAGAACCCGAAACCGCTGCTGAGGAAGATTTTGAAGAACTCGAAGATCTTTCCGACCTCGAAG
>CAZRWN010000001.1:124464-186519 GCA_964603735.1 uncultured Sediminispirochaeta sp.
CTCGAAGATCTTTCCGACCTCGAAGCGGATGAGGAAGAGAGGGAAGAATTCGATTTCGAAGAGCTGCCGGATATATCCGATATCGAAGAGCTGAGCGAAGAGGGTGAAATGCCCGAAGCGCTGTCTGACGACGACGAGAAGCTTCTTCTCGATAAAGATGATATTCTTTTCGAAGAAGAAACAGCTCCTTCAGAAGAGAGTGCAGAGGTCGAAGATGAACGCGATGAGGCCAGCGAGGCACTCGGCGAAATAGAACCAGAGAGCTTTGAAGAAGAGGAAGAGGAGATCGTGCTTTCCGATAGCACGGCGAGCGAATCGGCTCCGGAAGCCGCCGCCGAATCGACTGAAAAAGAAGAGCAAGAAGAGATTGACGACGAAGATATAATCGATATTGATTTTGACGAACTGGATGAACTCGAAGCATCACCCGAGCCTGAAAGCGCAGCTTCAGAGCAAGAGGAAGCGGAAGAGGGGCCCGATTTTGATGAAGATATCCTCGATGAAATCGAAATTGATATTCCCGAAGAACAGGAAGAAACTCCGGAGGCCGAGGTAGCTGAAGAAGCGGCTGAGAGCGAAGAACTTGCAGCGGTTACGGCAGAACCCGCCGCAGAAGAGGCCGGAGAGCCCGAAGATGACGAACCAAACCTTGAAAATCTTACCGAAAGCGAATTAGAGGAGTTCTTCGGTGAAGAACCGGAGCCCGACGAACCGGAAACTCAGGGGACTATTCCCGATGAGGAAATTCTGTTCGAGGATGATGAGATCCAAGAAGATGAGGAGCCCGTATCTGCCGAAGCTCCACTGGAAGAAGCACTCGAACCTGCAGGAGAGTCTGAATATCCTGAAGAAGAGACCAAAGAGCCGCATGACTCCGGCAGTGTAGAAGCAATTCCCGAGGGTATTCGTACCGAAATCAAATCCGTGCTCTCTTATATGGATCAACTGCTTGAATCGCTGCCTGAAGAAAAAATACAGGAGTTTGCCAACTCCGACCATTTCGACGTATATAAACGTTTGTTCGATGAATTGGGCTTGAGTTCCTAATTCTGAACTGGAGAAGGACATGAGCACGAACTTACAATCAAGAGGCGGATTGCTCCACTCAGCACTCGACATAAAGCAGACCGCATCTAAAAAAAAAACTTATTAGATAACATTCCCGTCGGAGTCGATGAATACTCTCCGACTCCGCTGAATTCTTTGCGGTTACTACACCATATTTTATCACTCACAGAGATACCACGGGGTGCAATTCTCATGCTCGACCTCGATACCGAGTGGTTTGTGCCCCGTCTTACCAAGAACCTGGATGTATCCAGTGCCCGCAGACTGCGCATACCCTATCAAAATCTCCTGAATCGCGGGTTAGACTCCCCTTCTCTGCATGGAAAAGCCTCTGCCTTCCAATTCTTGGAACAGTATCTTTCGCGCCGGTCGTTTCACTCCAGTAATACATTCGGAATGTACTTCTTTCAGTCGAGCCGAATGCTTTCAGGAGCATTGATAGAGCTTCGAACGGAAGAGGAAGGCCGCTCCCCCTTTGAACTCAGCGGAACCGAATCGCATCAGATCGGTTCGTTTCTATTCGAAGCTCGACAAAACCTGAGCCGCCATAAGCTGAAGGAACACTTCGAGCTCAACGATATCATGTCTGAACTCGACGATCTTATACTTGAAGCGCAGCGGGATGAGAGTAAAATCTATATCTTTTTCCTGGATCTTAATCCCATAGTCGAAGCTATAGGGACACACTATCCCTATATTGAAAATTTCTATCTGCTCAAGGATATTCAAGGCACCTTGTCGCTGCTCAGCGGCGAGGGAGGTTTCTGCAGCACCCTCGGCACAAAAACCACCGTTCTGGCTTTGAAATCGCGCGGCCTTACACGCAGCACGGTTCTTATTCATCAAATGAAGCAGCTTATAAGGGAACGTTTTTCCACCGGAGAGATCGAACTTCCCGAAATCACCGTTACGACGCGCACCTGGCCCGAGGACGGCGGCGATAGTCAAAATCTGTTGAAAGACTGTTTATCTGAGGAATGAGTATTTCGCTGCATACAGCCACACTACATTCAAAGTATGACCCTTGGAAAGAGGCGGAGAAATACCTCCGGCACTCCTCTGTCTCTGCCGATAGCAGTATCTATCTCCTGATAGAGCCCGGCCGAGGATACCTGACGCATTTACTGCACGAACTCAATCCGAAGGCGAAGATTATTGAAGTTCACTGCAGTCAAGCAGTTGAACCGCTGCAAAGCCTTGAATTGGCGGACACGGAAAGATGGAACCCGCAATGCGAACAGAATCTCTCCGCTTTTCTGGCTGAAAACATCGACGATTTGGATATCGGTACGGTGAGTATCCTCGAATGGCCTCCGGCAGAGAGAGTTTTTGGGAGTTTGTTTAACGAAGTCAAAACCGCAGTACGCAAATTCCTCCAGGAACGGCGCGGAACGATCCACACCACTGGAAAATTCGGGCGCTTATGGCTGAGGAATTCCCTTAAACGGGCTGCACATATGCCGCCAATTCTGAAAAATATTCATGTACAGACCCCTATTGTAATTGCAGCTTCAGGACCGAGTCTAAACAGTACCATCCCGCTGCTGCAGCAGTATCATCGGGAGCTGTTTATTCTTTCACTGCCGTCTTCTATCTCCACTCTGCGGGATGCCGGAATACAACCTGATATGATCGTCCATTCCGATCCGGGTTTTTATGCCGGCTATCATCTCCGTTGTGCGGATTCCGCACACTCTATTGCAGCAGCCCCACTCTTTTCAGCCGGATATCGACATTCGCAATTACCGCTTGCCCTGCTCTCGACTGCTACTCCAATCGAGGAGTTTTTTGTGCGCGAGCTCTCACTCAACCCTATCCGCATCGAGTCACACGGAACCGTGGCCGGAATCGCATTCCAACTGGCTCTTCAACTCGGCAGACCGAAGACGGGTGACGATTCTCTGAAAGGTCCTCCGATAATCTTTGCAGGGCTCGATTTCTGTTACGACGACATTTTAGCTCATACGCGTCCACACAGTTTCGAAAAACTCTTTTATGCCGGGCATACCCGATTTCGCCCTATCCAGCACATCTACTATGCCCGCTCGCCCAGATCCGAGGCAAAGGGTAAACACCAGACATTTGCCCTCGAAAGATATGCCGGATGGTTTCAACAGCTCGGACACGCTTATCGTCGAAAAGTGTATCGGCTGTTTCCCAGTTCGGTAGAGATTCCCGGATTTACCGGCATCGGTGCAAAAGAGTTTATGCAGATAGTTGGGCGCAATCGTTATAAAGCGGAGGATGGGTATTATTCCTTCACCGGTGAAAAGTACAGCGCGGAGCCGCAGCATATTTCAAACTCTGATAGTCGATCGGCCCTGGTTCGGTATTCACAGGCCCTTCAAACCCAGTTTGCTACCTTAACTGCCAGTGCGGCTTCAGAAGATTCGTATTCCGGAAAATTATTGGATACACTGGCGGGCTTACCGCTGTTGCGGGAATTCATTCAATATACCGACTATTCGCTTCTGTTCCGGCTCCGGCGAGAAACTGCCGGCTTCGAGGTTCTTCGCAACAGTTTCAAGCAGAATATGCACGCAATCGAATCTCTCATTCAGGCGGTACGGTACTCATGAACGAAACCTCGCTTCTCAACGTAAATATGCTGGCGATCTCCTCGAGTCAGCCCGAACTGTCTGTAAAAATGGGAAAAGAGTCCCCTTCGCAGGCTGTTCGCATCAAGCCGAGCCGTACCGGCCTGCCGGTCCCGGTATTGCAGCATGGAACACGGGAGTACAGTCTTCACTCCGTCATCGATCCGCGCCGCGAAGGGGAACGCTTTTATCAAACCGCACCGCGGGGGGGCTATCTGGTTTTCCTGGGATTCGGGGCCGGATACCACATCAGCCCTTTTCTCAAAAGAAATGATGTTTCCAGAATAGTGATTATCGACTTCGATGCATCTCTTTTCAAGTCGCTTCTCTGTTCACTGGATATGCGGGAGTTCTTCCTGGATCAGCGCGTACGCTTTCTCATCGACCCGACAGCGGAGGAGATAAACCGGGAGATGCTCGGCAACTATCTGCCGGCAGTCTCGGGAAATCTGCAGGTTCTGCAGCTGCGTTCGCGGGTTCATATGGAACGCGATCGTTTTACAGTAACCAAAAAACACATCCTGGGAATTATAAAATCCATTTCGGAAGATTATTCCGTTCAGTCATATTTCGGTAAAAGGTGGTTCGTAAACAGTATACGAAATTTGCAGGTCGCCGAAACCTCAACAACGACCCTTCCGCCGATCAGAAAAGCACTCATCACCGCGGCCGGACCCTCACTGGAAGATCAGCTGCCCGAACTGAAACAGCAGCTTGACAAAGGCAGCCTGATTGCCACCGATACATCTCTGCCGTTTCTTCTGAAAAACGACTTAGTGCCCGACTTGGTCGTCTCTATCGACTGTCAGCATATCACCTACCACCACTTTATGGCCGGATATCCGCAGCAGGTTCCTCTGGTGCTCGACCTGGCTTCACCGAATCATCTGACCACGAAGACCGATCGCCTGGTTTTTTTTACCAGCGGTCACCCCTTCTCCAAATATGTGAACAGTGTCTGGCGCCGATTTCCCTATATCGATACCTCCGGCGGCAACGTAAGTCATGCCGCGGTCAGTCTCGCGGAAGCCCTTGGTGCTCAACAGATACTCCTGTATGGAGCCGACTTTTCATTTCCCGAAGGCAAGAGTTATACCCGCGGTACCTATCTGTATCCATATTTTCAAATCGGTTCTTTACGCACCGCGCCGCTGGAACACCATTTTTTTTCTTTTTTACTGAGGAACGAAAACATTATCAAAGTTCAAGAACCTGAGTACATCCGCTATACCACCAGCCCGATGATCAGTTATAAAGAAAGGCTCGAACAGGCCAGCGCCCATCTTAAAGCCGAACTAAAGGCCGTGACCGGCAAAGGCGAGCAGCTCAACACCGTTCACGAAAGCGTCAAACGAAACCGTTCCGGCGTAGTCGGAACTCTGTTTTCCGCCGGCGCCGCCTTGGTCTCCTGGCAACAGTTCATACGCGATTATTCAAAGGCTGTATCCGAATTACCGCTGCCACATGAATCCCTCAGTGACTATCGCTCTTCTATCTCCAAGGAACAGAATGACATTGTAACGACGCTTTTACCTGCAGCAGCAGCCATAAGAAGAGAACAGGAGCTGCAGGGCATCCGGAAAGCCGGCCCCGAGATCATCCAGGATGTAATCGAGTGGACTCGGATGACGATAGAATCTTATCTGTCAGCAGAGGGATAAATAATACCGGCATACCCGACAAACGAGCTGTCGGGATGAATCGAGTAACTGCTGTCATATCCTATCAGTACGCCCTCTTCGCATCCCATTTTTTCAGCGAACTCAATAGCTGCCGCAGCAGCGCCGGATGAACAGGCTGCCTTTTGCCGATTTCCCCGCTGCAGCACCTCTTCCGGATTCATCTCCAGCATCTGTTGTATAATCCCGGCATCGTTTTCCTGCTGCGCCCACTGCACTGCTTTCTGACCGATGCCCTTGGGAGCAAATCCGTAGTTAGGACCGTAGTGAGTAAGATCCGTAGAACCGATTACACTGACCGTTTGAGAGAGATTTCCGGCAATTCCGGCACAGACCCTGCCAAGCTGCACAGCTTCGTTGCCGGCCCCTACTCGCAGCCACACGATTTTAGCATTCGGAAACAAATAGCGAACAATCGGCAACTGCACTTCGACGGTGTTGTCGGGGGTTCTGTCGATTTTTACCTCGGCCTGTTCGAAAAGTTTCTCCTTGAAATCCTCGGCAGCCGGTACAGGCCCAAGGGGCGTTTCAAAGTAGGTCTCTTCGGCAATAGCAATTCCGTCACCCGGGCGCATATGTCCTCCGATTACAATAACTACCTCGCTGTTCGGATTCAGTAGCCGCAGGGTCTTGTAGGCCAACTTTCCGGAAAAACTCCATCCGGCATGCGGTACTATCGCGGCTACTCCGGTTTGAGCTTCTGGATCCTGGATAGAGTGCTCCCACCCTTCCAACACCGATACGGTCTCTCTCTCATCAGCAGGATACCATCCGGGCGGTAAGACTCTTTTTCTTATTTCGCGTGTATTCATATTTATAGTGTAAACATCACAAGCCCATCACTCAAGCGGATATGGCAGATCAAGCGGATAAAAAACGATTTTACTTTCGGCTGTTTTTCTTTATAATACAGGCATGAAGCGGAACCTATTGAAGACTGTCAACCTGTTCACCCTTATTGCTCTGCTGGCCTTAATCGGATATACAGCTTCCGTACTTATCAGCGCCTACTCCCAAGGCACAAGCGATGCCCGGTTTGAAATAACACGGCTCAGCGCAAAGGCCAAGACCATGCTCACCCTTGAGCAGACAGAGTTTGATGAGCATCTGACTGCTTTCCGCCGGAATCTGGTCGATGTGCCGCAGATAAAGAGCTTCATTTTATACAATGCCGAGGATGAGCTCATTTATGTCTATGCTCGTAATCCGCACTATGTACGGATTGCCGGAGACTCAGAACGATTTTTACGGCGGTCTATCAATCTTACTTACAACACCCTTTTCGAAACCAGCCATACTGTCCGGCTGCCAGATGATTTCCGTGTATTCGGTGAGGGAGTTTACCAGATTATTTCTCCCGCCAGTTTGCTTTCCCTGTCAACCAATATCTTTTATGTACTGGCCGCCCTCACTCTGTTGTTGTTGGTCAGTCTGCTTTGTTCCGGTAAACACAAATCAGTTACAGCTGGTCATGAGCCGGAACCCCCGAGTGTTGACAATTCAATCTATGAATCCTCAACTGCAACATCATTCAAAGCGGAAGAGGAATCCTTGTACGCTCCGGATTCGGGTCTCTGCTTCGAACAATACCTCGAAGAGCGGCTCAGTAATGAGCTACGCAGAGCAGCCGCCTTCGATGAAGATTTGTCAGTCGCGTTTATTCAGTGCGGCAATGCAATGGAGGATAGGCTCACCTATATTCAACTTGCTCAAAAACTAAAAGACCACTTTAATTTTCACGATCTGCTATTCGAGCTTGAGCACGACAAAATGGCGGTTATCCTGCCGAATACCGATCTGGAACAGGGAATAAACGAGCTCTCTGATTTCCAGAAAGATGTGTATAAAGAATCGGGTGAAAAGCTGTGCACTTTTGACATCAGAATCGGGCTGAGTTCCAGAAACGGCCGCCTTATCAACAGCGATCGTATTCTGAAAGAGGTCCGCGCAGCCTTGCGCAAAGCCGAACACGATATCGAGACCAACCTGGTCGGTTTCAAACCCGATCCGGGCAAGTTTCGCTCCTTCCTGGCCTCCCAAGCAGACTGAGGTATAGAGCAAGTACGAGTTCCCTCAGTCAATCAGTCAACGAGTTCATTGAGAGGGTTCAGGACCGTATTTACTCTCCATTCGCTCACCAAATACGTATACTCGCTATGTCCCGCACTCGCAAAAATCCGATCCTGTGTACTCTGCGATCCAATCCTCAACTCATATTCATTTCCATTTGAAGTCTCAATACGGATAATCTCCCGCGGCGAGGAGAGTCCTGAATTGTCTCTTTCCGAGGCGGTTGCAAAATCCTCTCCACTGAGTTCGATGTAACTGCGCAGAAATCTATCAACAGTGTCGGTTTCATCGATCGGCTGGCCGTCTCCGCTAGATCCCTGTGAGAGAATCCACTGCGCCTGACCTTGTGCGGCTTCAGCCCGTTCAATACGGTAATCCCGGTACTCGATTGATATCACAGCTTGTATGTTCATATCAGCAGGAAACAGGTTGAGATCTGCCCAGTAACCCGATTCTCGATCGAGATATGCGGATAAATCATCCGCAACATAGGTATTCTCCGAGTTACTGATCCGGGTATACTGCCGAGAACTCCCCTGAACCTTAGCCCCGAACACTAGCGATATTTCCTGCTCTTTAGCACTATCGGTAAAAATTGTTACTCTATCACCTTGCCCATCGGCAATTGAAAAATCCGTCCAGGTGTCTTTATCCTTAGATGCAAGCGAGTAGTACGAAAGCTGCGCTACTGATTCGATAAAGGACTGAACCTGTACCTGGTCGGCCGGAAAACTTTCACCCTCTATCAGGATGTTCCACTGCTCGGACTCTGCACCGCGCTGCAGGGAGTAATCTGCATTCGAAAACTCAACGGAGCCTATATCTTCAGGACTGAGGCCCGGAAGCAGCGGCTTCGCACTAAGGGTAATATCCTTTCGCGGATTAAACAGCGTTCCTAAAAAGTATGTGCTCAACAGTAGCACTGCAGCTGCTGTCAGCAGTATGACTCTACTTTTGTATGTCATGATACTCCTCCTGCGAGAATCCGTGCTGTTTACGTCGTATCACCGAGCGTATAATCCCATATCCTACGATCAGCAGAGGAATCAACACCATATTCATAATTTGTGAGAAGATATATTGAGCTTGAGCGCGCTGCGGATCGAGCCGGTTCAGGCGGGTATCACGCTCATTTCTGGTTCGAATCTGCATTAAGTCATCGTCTTTTGCCAGCCAATCGGCACAGTTCAACAGAAAATCCATGTTGTACATGCTGTTGGAGTATTGAATTATGTTCGATGCAAAATCAGAGTCGCCGAATACGATCAGTCTGGTATAATCACTTCTCGGGCGAATCTCCTCGTAGGGCAGGCTCTCACCAGCCGGTGGATTTACCTGCTCACCGGAAAAGAAGCTGTCAAGCTGTTTCTCAACCGCAACGCCTAGGGTGTACTGTCCGGCCGCTTCGGCGGTATTCCGGTTTACACTATCCATCCGGTAGGGATCGGTTATAAACCGTTCATCCATGATCCAGGCCTCATTAGAGCTCTTTACCAACGGGATGATCCGCCCCTGACCTTCGCTCAGTATTTCTACGGGGCTCGGCCAAAGCAGATCGAGCCCTTGGAAGCGTGCTGTAATCAGACTATCAGAACTCACATTGCCCGGACGGATGTTGATCCAATGAGGGTAGCGCCCGATTACCTCCCACGCCATGCCTCCGTAAACCTGTTGCGGAACTCTGAAATCCTTTGCATATCTATCCAACACCAGTTTCTCTTCGACTCTTACTCCGTAAGATTCGAGTGCATCGAATATAGGAGAATCCTCATACGGGCTTGCCTTCAGATTCTGATCAAGATCGATTTTTACACCGTCTATTCCTAGAAATGCCTTTCCTCCGCGCATTAGATACTGGTCGATATGTAGTAAATCGAACCGATTCAAGCCGCCGGCGCCAAGCAGAAACAACACATCGATTCTCGGCGGTATAATCTCGCCTCGTCCGAGCTCCTCGACTTCGAAGGAACCGGAAAGAGTATCGTATAGGGCACTGAAGTCCCGCTGGAGTGTCATAGAGCTGTTTCCGATCAGTATACCGATCCTTCTTTCATCTTCACGCACAAGTCTCCGGATTCCGGAAGTTATCTCGTATTCGAGTGTCTGTGTAGTAAATGCCAGGGGCAAGACCTCCCGCTTGTCCAAATACCTTATGAGTATTCCCGAATAGACCTTAGCGTAAGTCTGCTCATTCCGTTCGACCACCTGAATCTGGCGTGGTTCTATCCCCAGGTCCTGTATTTCTTCGGTCACCCCCGTTTTATCCGGATCTACCACAGAAACCTTAATCTTTCCTCTTCCGTAGGTGGCATACTCATATAGAAGGTCTTCGATTTGCTGCGGTATTTGGGTTACGCTGCGCAGTTTATCCGAAACGTAGTAGGTTATCGTAACCTGTTCGTCCACCTCGGTAAATAGGTTTTTGGAAACCTCTGAAATGGTATAAATTTTATCCTCTGTGAGATCGAAGCGTAGAAAGTAGCGTTGAGCATTCATCATCACCAACACCGCTACTAACAGTGTAAGCAGAAGTAAACTAATTTCTTTCCATTTTTGCGATATCATAAGCCTGTCTACCTCCATTTCCTCAGAATAAGGATCTTCATATTGAGGTACAGAGACAGAGCAGTCAAAACCAGGTAAAATGCCACATCACGGGTATCAATAACCCCTTTGGCAAAACTCTGAAAGTGGGTCTGCAGAGAGACATACTGCAGCAGAGACGCCACTGCATCCGGAAGCGAAAGAAACATGGTAAACTGCCACATCAGAGTAAAAACCAGCAGCAGCACTACACTGAACAGGAAGGCACTGATCTGGTTGCTCGCGAGGGCTGAAACACATAATCCGACCGCTATTCCCAAGGCGGCCAGCAGAAACGAACCAATGTACTGACCCCATATCTGCCCGGTTACAAACTGACCCAGCGGTAATAAGGTAAGCGGAACCGGCAGCGTGAGCAGCAATAGGATCAGCAGCAGCAGCAGTGCAGCCAGGAATTTCCCCATCACCAGCTCCCCGGCCCGCAGCGGCAGGGTAAACAGTATCTCATCGGTTTTCATGCGCGCCTCTTCCGCCCAGCTGCGCATTGTGATGGCAGGGAGTAAAAAAATGAACACCATCGGGAAAATACCGAAATATGCACGCAGCGAGGCTACATTGGCCGCATAGAACTGCTCCATATAGTACAACCATCCCGCGGTAAACAATAGGAAAAACACCGCTACGATATACGCTATCGGTGTGTTGAAGTAACTGCGAAGCTCTTTCCGCATAACCGCCAGTACACTACGCATTCGGCACCTCCTCCTTTCCGGTTAAATTGAGGAATACATCTTCCAAAGAGACGGTTTTTTTGTGGATTTCCGTCAGAGTGAAACCATTGCGCACAGCCCAGTCGAATACCGCCGCGCCATCAGCGTTTTCGGAAGGTATACTGAGCTCGACTCGTACAGCCCCTTCGATGCTTTCCAGCGAAATGAGCTGTCGAAACCGTGCTTCACCGTTCACACTTTCTCTTACCTGTTCGGCTGAAGCACCGCGCACATCCGCAATAAAAACCGTATCCCCCTGAATCGAACCGCGAATCGCCTCGGTCGCGCCCTGTGCAATTATCTCTCCATGATTCATGATCAGCACCCGAGAACAGACCGCTTCCACCTCCTGCAGAATGTGGGTGGACAGGATAACGGTTTTCTCCCTCCCGATAGTTTGTATGAGTTTCCTTATTTCGATTATTTGATGCGGATCGAGTCCGGTAGTCGGTTCGTCCAGAATCAACAGATCCGGGGCGTGGATTACCGCCTGGGCCAGACCGACTCGCTGCTGATAGCCCTTTGACAGCTTGGAGATGGGACGAAATACCACAGAGTTCAATCCGGTCTCCTCTATCGCCGCCGGAAGGCGTCTTTTCTTGTCAGCGGCGGTCAGCCCGCGGGCATCGGCTATGAAATCGAGGTATTCGAAGACATTCAAATCCGGATATACGGGAGCATTTTCCGGAAGGTAACCGATTTCCGATTTTATTTGTAGAGAATTTGTGTACACGTCGTAGCCTAGAATATTCACGCTTCCGGAACTCGGAAAATGATAGCCGGTAAGTATCTTCAACAAAGTGGTCTTGCCGGCTCCGTTTGGCCCTAAAAGCCCGACGATTTCACCCTTGCCGATAGTGAACTCGACATCTTTAACCGCTTCGATGGCGCCGTAGCGCTTATTGACCTTGTGTACCTCAATCATGCCACTTACTCCTCTCTGTAAGGAATATCAAACGATAGCCGATCTCTGGTGAGAATTGTATTCGCAAACACCTCGCGCGCCTCCAGCAACAGCTGTTTTAACTCATATTCGGTGTATCTCGGGCTGTAGTGAATCAAGCCGAGTTGCCCGACTCCGCCGGCATCCCTAGCTATGCAGGCTGCCTGGTGAGCGGTCAGGTGCCTTTTCTCGCGGGCACTCTCTTCCAACTCGTGCCTGAACATCCCCTCGCAGACCAGAAAATCGCATCCGGCTACTTTCGGTGCGATACCGTCAAAGTAAACCGTATCGGTAACATAGCCGACCTTGCGCCCCGGGCGATTCGACCCCATCACTGCAGCGGGTCGAACCGTTTCGCCATTATCGGATAGAACCGACTCCCCTCTCTGCAGCTGCGCCCATTTCGGTCCTTTCGGCACCTGCAGGCGTTCGGCCTCCTGTGGTTTGAACACACCCGGCCGTTCATCCTCTACCAGCACATATCCGAGACAGGGTTTGGTGTGCCGCAGCCAGAAGGCCTCCACATGAAAACCTTCGCCCTGGTACACCACACCCGGCTCGTCCACTTCACGGATCACTATGTCGTAATTTATATACATATCGAGAACCCGGCGGTTCTCCTCGACATACTCTCTAATTTTGGGCGGTCCGACTATGTAGAGCGGCTCATCCCGATCCACCTGACTAGAAAGCATGAGCATTCCCGGCAGGCCGGTTACGTGATCGGCATGGGTATGACTGATAAAAATAGTGTTGATCTTCTTCCAGCGCAAATTGAGTTTGCGCAGAGACACTTGGGTTCCTTCTCCACAGTCGAACAAAAAAAGATCCCCTTCACGTCGAAGAAGCATAGAGGTAAGGAAGCGATTAGGAAGGGGCATCATGCCGCCGGTTCCGAGTATAAATAGTTCTAGATTCATAATGTCTTATAATATAAAGAGGTGGACGAAATGACAAGCATCCGTCCACCTTCGAGGTTCAATTAGTCCAGGCCTAGTTTTTCACCGATGCATGATCGGGCACCTGTTCGGGTTTTTTGGCGGTGAAGTTGATATGACCTTTCCGCATACTCAGTACCAGGCGGGTGCCGCTGATGCACTTGCCCTCGAGCATCTGCATGGAAATCGGATCTTCGATCTCCTTGCTGATAAGCCTCCGCAGGGGCCGTGCGCCGTATTTAGCATCGTAGCCGTTGTCGATCAGGTAGTCCTTCACGGTCTGCTTTACTTCCAGAATAATGTTCATTTCGAGCAGCCGGAGCGATACTTCCGAGAGCATGATGTCGAGGATCTTGCTGACCTCTTCGCGGCTCAGGCTCTGGAAAACCACGATCTCGTCGACACGGTTGATGAACTCGGGCCGGAAGGAGCGGCGCATCTCGTTGAGGGCCGAAGCCTTGATGTCCTTGTAGTCGAACACACCCTCCTTGACCTGAAAGCCGAGGGTTCCTTCGTGAGAAATTTCACGGGCACCGGCATTCGAGGTCATTATGAGAACCGTGTTACGGAAGGAGACCTTGTGGCCCAGGTTGTCCTGCAACTCGCCCTCTTCCAGCACCTGCAGCAGCAGGTTGAACACATCCGGATGCGCCTTCTCGATTTCATCCAGCAGGATGACAGAGTAGGGTCTGCGGCGTATTTTTTCAGTCAGCATTCCGCCCTCTTCATAGCCTACATAACCGGGAGGCGCTCCTACCAGTCGGCTGACGTTGTGCTTCTCCATAAAGTCAGACATATCGATTCGAATGAGAGAATTCTCGTCTCCGAACAGAAACTGTGCCAGCGTCTTGGCCAACAGGGTCTTACCGACACCGGTCGGTCCGAGGAAGATAAAGGATCCCAGCGGACGCTTCGGCGAGTTCAAACCGGTGCGGGAGCGGCGGATACTCGATGCAATTGCACCGATAGCCTCGTCCTGTCCGATAATCGTCTTGTGCAGCTCGTCTTCGATGTGCAGCAGCTTCTCGGATTCACTCTGGGCGATTCTGGCCAAGGGTATTCCGGTAATATTGGAGATGATACTTTGAATGTCTTCCTCATCCACGACATTCTTTTCGTTTTTCAGGGACTTCTGCCAGCCGTTCTTGATTTCTTCTACCCGGCCTTTCAGCTGACGAACCGTATCGCGGACCGCTGCGGCTTTTTCATAGTCCTGGTTGTTCACCAGATTGATTTTTTCCTCAGTCAGCCGCTCGATCTCCTCTTCCAGCTCGGTCAGCTCTTTGGGTCGGACCGTGTTGTTTATACGCTTGTAGGACCCGGCTTCATCGATCAAATCGATGGCTTTGTCCGGGAGAAAGCGGTCGGTAATATAGCGGCTGGAGAGTCGGGCCGCCTCACTAATCGCCTTTTCCGTGTACGATACGTTATGATGATCCTCGTACTGCTCTTTAATTCCGTTAAGAATCTCAACGGTTTCATCGATTGAGGGCTCCTCCACAAAAATTGTCTGGAAGCGTCGCTCCAGAGCCGCGTCTTTCTCGATATATTTACGGTATTCATTGTGCGTGGTGGCACCGATAGTCTGCAGTTCACCCCGTGAAAGAGCCGGTTTCAGCATATTTGACGCATCTATGGCGCCCTCTGCTCCGCCGGCACCGATAATGGTATGTAGTTCGTCGATAAAAAGTATTACATTTGCAGCTGCAGCAATCTCCTTCATGACCTTCTTGAGGCGCTCTTCGAACTCACCGCGATATTTGGTTCCGGCGATAAGCGAGGCAATGTCCAGGGTAACCACCCGTTTGCCGAGTAAAACCTCTGGTGCCGTGCCCTCTTCTATCTGCTGAGCAAGCCCCTCTACAATTGCGGTTTTTCCGACACCCGGTTCACCTATGAGCACCGGGTTATTCTTGGTTCGACGGGCCAGAATTTGAATCACCCGCTGGATTTCCCACCCGCGGCCGATAACCGGATCGAGCTTGCCTTCACGGGCATATTCGGTAAGGTCACGCGCAAACTCATCCAGTGTGGGGGTTCCCTTGCCGCTGTGCTGCGCGCCCTTGCGCTTCGGGGCTGCCTGCTGTGCTCCGCCCTTTTTTCGCATACTGCCGCTGCCGCGCAGGTCGGTAATGGTATCGCGAATTGTTTCCACGGACACCGACTGTTTTACCAGAAATCGCTGTACCACGCTGCCCGTCTCTTTGGCCGCAGCCAAGAGCAGGTGTTCGGTTCCGATGTATTCATGTCCCATGCTGCGAGCCTCTTCGGCCGCATCCTCCAGCACCTTTTTACCACGGTGCGAGGGCGGAACGTCACCCAGTATAAACCCGGCGTGTTTTTTGGGAATACTCTTCTCGATCTCCGATTGCATTTCCTGCGGATCGATTTTGAGATTTGACAGGGCTTTGTAGCCCAACCCCTCTCCGTCTTTCAGAAGAGCAAGAATTATATGTTCAGGAAGCAGCTGATCGGAGTGAAACCGCTTTGCCTCTTCCTGCGCGAATATAGTCAATATCCGTTGAGCCCGTTGTGTCAGACCTTTAAACATTTGCATCCTCCTTGTAAGCGCTCAATGCGTGCTGTACGAGGCGCGCCCGTAAACTCTTAATCTGCTGGGAAGTTTCCTCCAGCTTTTCATGTCCGGCTATTTGCTGCAGATGAGCCTTCCCAACCAGCACCAACAGTGCATTTACAATTTGGATCGGAATATTCATCCATCCCAGCGCAACACCTAATCGTACGTCCGAAAGCAAATTGATTGCTTCTTTCTCCTGCAGTAACCTGCAGTATTTCAAAGTTCCGTAGGCACGGTAGACGATATCCTCGAGTTCGACCCTACGGTGTCTTTTCATCTCTTCACGCGCCTTCTGTTCATAATCTACTAACTGAGAGGCTATGCGTGCAAGTTTTTCGACAATATCTTTTTCATTTTCTCCAATAGCAACAGGATTATACAGCTGATACAACGAACCCAGGGATCCGTCTTCATCGCCTGTAAACCCCTTAACCTCGAGCCCGGCATCCATTGCCCGGCGAAACGCCCTTTCAAGCACTGAGGAGTACTTGAGGGCCGGAAGATGCAGCAGTACCGACACCTGCAGCCCCGTTCCACAATTTTTCAGGTCGGAGCTTAAATAGCCCCGATCGAGAGATACAGCAAAGTCGAGCTGTTTCTCTAATTGTCGGTCGATTGCATTTACTTTATCATACGCTTTTTGAATCGAAAGCCCGCCGGTAAAGGCTGCGATTCTGAGATGATCTTTCTGGTTTACTGTGGCTGCAAGCGAATCATTTGTGTCGAATACCACTAAGCGCTCTTTTTCAAGAGAGTAATTCTGTGACACAAAGTGTTTCTCTATCAACTTTCTGCGTTCCACCACCGGCAGCTGATCCAGCACCTTTATGGTGAGTTGCTGCCGATCCTCATTACTCAGCTTCACTGCCTTGAACGCGTTTTTTATGTTGTCCTGTACTTCCTGCAGCTGCTTGTCGTTGAGCTTGTGCGGGAAAAAGTATCCGGACAGATTTCGTGACAATCTCGCGCGGCTGGCATATACTACCTGCTGCTCAGGCCCTTCCTCACGGTACCATCCGGGATGATGCAGCACTGATTCAAAATTGATTGCGTTCATTCTTCGATTCCCTTGTGCGGGTTCTGCTCCAGCTCCTTAATCTGATCTCTCAGCAGGGCTGCTCGTTCATACTCTTCCCGCTGCACAGCCTCGCTGAGCTTTCGTTTCAGTACCTCTTTATCTATCAATATAGCTTTATAGGCCTTCAATTTCTCGGGGAATTTACCACGGTGTATTGTAATATCCGAATGATCGGACAGAATTGTATCAATCTGATTCCGGAAGGTGGTATAACACTCGGCACACCCGGCAGTTTCATTTTCTTTGAGGTCAGTAAGGGTCGTTCCGCATTTTGGACACTCGTTGCTTACCGTCTGTTCACCTTCCTGAGAGAATGATTCAACCAGTCCGCTCAGCAGTTGTGAAAGCGATACTTCACCATTTTCACCGTTTTCCAGAGCTACACCTTTCTGTTTGGCGCACTCCGCGCACATATGGACTTCATATATTTCACCGCCCATTATTTGCTGAACGTGAACAATAGCTTCATTCTCTCCACAAATATCACAAATCATTAAATCCTCCGTTTTCTCTCCTCCATTGTATCAAGTATTTCGCTCACTCACAATATAATACTTTAGGTACAGATTGTGTATAGCACATCTAATGTTTCCTCAATATCTCTAACGGCTTTATTTTTCCGGCCCGCCGGGCCGGAAAATAGGCTGCCAGAGTAGCGGCCAGCATTGCCCCGGCACCGGTCAAGAAAATCTCGACAAATCTCAGACGAATCGGAATGGTTTCCAGATAAAACGACTCGTCAAATACCTTGATCCGCTCCATCTCCCCCTCTAGAAGCGGCGAAAACAGCATTCCGAAAAGCTGGCTCAGTGAGTTCAGCCCCTGCTCCAACCCTGTGAGCAGAGCGTTTATGTTCACTGCTGCTGCCAGACCAACGGAAACCCCTACTACCGTGGCTACCGTTCCCAGCCAGATCCCCGTGTAGAGGAATGACTTTGTGATGGTACCCGGGCTCACTCCGACACTCTTCAGCATTGCAATTTCCGGCTCCTTCTCTAATACTAACATTATCATAGAAGAGGAGATATTCACAGTCGCCACCAACACAATTAATGCCATCACGAAAATAAGCAGATTACGGGTGGTTCTGAAACTGTCGAGCATCGGCCGTTCGAGACTGTACCAGGTGTAGACATACCAGTCGTTTGACAGCTGCTGTAAAAGCTCTTTAGCCGTGCTGCCGGCATTTTGATAGGGTTCCTCGATTTTGACCCCTATGGTGTAGCTGCCGGGCTCATCGAAAAGTACCTTTCCGGTTGCCAGCGGGATGTACATGCTCAGGGCGTCGAGTTCGTAGTATCCGGTAGAAAATATCCCGGCAACCGTAAAGAAACTCGGCCGCAACACAGGTGCTCTGCCGGACACGGTTTTAGCGGTCAGCAGCCGGATCCGGTCGCCCACTTCTACACCCAGCTTTTCAGCTACTTGCGCACTCAGCATGGCATCCTGCCGCGTGTCTAACCTGAATTCACCCGCCTCAACACTGAGATATTTGGAAATGCCCGGATCACTGCGATAGTAATCCTCCGGAAGCGATCGTAACGATACCCCCGTTTTCCCGCTCTGGGAATACACCAGTCCTTCTCCAAACACCACCGGAAAAGCACTGCGTACGCCTTCGGTGTCACCAATTATCCGCAAAGCTTCGCTGCGCGCGGATTCATCAACCGGAGAGTAGGTTTTTGCCTGCAGATGGTATGAACCTATCTCGATAAAGCGCCGAGTAATCCCCTCGATCATTCCGCCGGATACTTGAATGACTGTAATCAGCGGCACCAGCGACAGACCTATCCCGAGAATTGCCCCTATCAGGTGCTTGGTGGTCTTGTTCGAGGCCCGGGAACCGAACAGCATTCTGAACCCGAGGTAGACGGGTGCCGATTCTCTCATTGCTCTTCCAACCTGCCTTCTCGTAAATGAAAATGCGTGTCGGCTTTTTCGCTCAGCGACATGTCATGGGTCACCACCATCAGGGTAGTCTGGTACTGTTCGGCTAGATCGAAAAGTATATCAGCCACTACCTTCGAATGGCGCTCATCGAGATTACCGGTCGGTTCGTCGGCCAATACAATTTTGGGCGAGTTTATCAGAGCCCTGGCAACTGCAACCCGCTGCCGCTCTCCCCCCGAAAGCTGCGAGGGATGGAAATCCTTGCGCTTTTCCAAGCCCACCTGATCCAAGAGTAGATCGGCCCGCTCCAGAGCCCGACTGCGTCGTTCACCGCCCATGAATGCGGGCAGCATCACATTTTCGCGCGCATTGAAGTCTTTCATCAGATAGTGAAACTGGAAAATGAAGCCTACCTGTCGATTGCGATAATAGCTCAGTTTTTCTTCGCCGGCAGTATCTATCTGCAGATCTTCTACTCGAATGCTCCCGTAGCTCGGATAATCCAGACCGCCTATCAGATTGAGAAGAGTGCTCTTTCCGCTTCCGCTCTCTCCGGTAATTACCACACTCTTGCCCCTTTCGAGGGTCATAGAGATGGTGTGCAAAATATGCAGCTCTTCGGGCCCGTTTTTATAGAACTTACCGACACTGTCTAAAACTACCATAAACCTACTCATTTCTTAAGATTTCAGCGGGTCGAAACTCGGAAATTCTTTTAGAGGCTGCATACGCAGCCAAAACCGATGCACCCGCGGCGAATAACACGATTACCAGTACATCAGTGTAGAGAATGCGTACCGGTACCTCCTGCATATAAAAACTTGCCGTCGAGAAAAGCTCTACCTGTCGCCCCCCGTGCATTGGGCTCAGAAAAAAACGAAACAGATCCAGCAGGGTGTTTATAATAGCTTCCGCTGCATGAAAGACCCAGTTGATATGCAGACTGATCGCCATCCCGATCATAGTGCCGGCCGCCGCACCGATTATGCCGATCAGCCCTCCTTCCACCAGAAAAATGGTACGAATGGAGAGCGTAGATGAGCCGATGGCTCTCAGAATACCGATCTCCTCGCGTTTCTCCATAACAGACCGCTCCAGAGAGTTTTTGATATTCACCGCCACAACGATAAAGATCAGCCCCAGCACTACCATCATGGTGAGTTTTTCCACCCGCAGCGCCCCGAAAAAGGCCCGGTTGTACTCCCGCCAGGACTGCAGCTTAAACTGCCCTTCGCTGGGGGAGATCCGACTGCGCAGCTGCTGCAGCACCTGCTGATCACGATATCTGTTATCCAGCTTGATCCCGATGCTAGGGTTAGAAGCACCCGAATCTATACGGTCGACAAACCGGTAATCTATGAAACAAAAGGATGAATCGTATTGATAATAGCCGCTTTCGAAGATACCGGTGACCACGAAAGCGGTGTTACTCGGACTGAGAGAGGCGAATGAACGGCCGGTCATGGTGATCATCTGAACCCGGTCTCCCAATCCGACTCCCAGCGTAGTTGCCAGCTGACGCCCCAGAACCACCCCCGGCACAGCCTCTCCCTGCAGAGAAAAGCGTCCGTGAACCATGTTCAACTGCTGCAGCAGACCTTTGTCCCGCAGCACCTGCTCCTCCGGAATGGCCCTAACCAGACTTGAATGATAATCAGAAAATTCACCCTGAATCAGCGTCTGGGAGTCAATGAATTTCGAAGAAGTTCGCACCGCATCGATCGCTTCGAGCTCCGAGAGAATCGCTTCAGGCGCGCCATAGTCTCCCGAAATCCGGATGTGATACGAGTTGATCTCCAGAATATCTTCTATGAATCCGAGTTGAAGGCCGTTCATTACACTCAATACCGAAATGAGCGCAGTTACCCCCACTCCGATGCCTACGATCGACAGGAGCGAGGGGGTCAGCACCCGTCCCGAGCGGCGCGACTGTATGTAGCGACGCCCGATATAGAAAATCCATCCGTAGTTCATCTAGCGACTATCCCCTATCATAGAGTCTCTGCTAACAGCTTCCTCGCCTTGGTATTCGACGCGGGCTACAGCCTCCCCATTGCGGTATAACACCTCGGTCCGTCTGTTTTCGCCATGATATTGCACCTGCTTCTGCAGTACGCCATTTTCGTATATTGTCTCGTCAGCTTGTTCTCCGGCGCCTTGGGTGTACAGAATCCGCTTTACCGTACCGTTCCTCGACTGCCGCAGCTCATTTAATTCACCATTTTGATAGGAGTACTCCGACCGAACTGTCACCTCAGGCGCGGTTGTACGGCTGCTCAGTATTTTCCCGTCGGCGCTGTAAACCGAACGAACCCGTTTCTCTTCCTGGGGATACAGCTCGTTGATAACATAAGATTCTCCGGTTTCGAGCACCTCTTTTCTGTACACCAGTTCACCTTCCCGATACTGCTCGCTAACCCTGTTTGTCTGATCCGAATAAAAAAAATAACTCGTTCCCTGGCCGGTGAAGTGCCACTGCGAATGGCTCTCATCCGGTGACGAGTAGATGCCGGCAACCCGGGCTCCCTCCGGTGAATCATGTTCATTCCGTATCACCTGCAGCAGTTTACCTTCATTACTGCGAATGTACTTTTCTACGGCAGCCGGCGCTTCACCACCGCTGAACACCTGCACGCCCTGCAGTTCTCCGTTACGCCACTCGTACAGTCTGCGTTCATCGGCGTTGCTCGAGTCTGTATCCGAAAACAGGCGCTCTTCCCGCAGACGCCCGTTCGTCTCTACCGTCTCTCGCACGAGAGCTCCCTGCTCGTAGAATCGACCGTATTTCATCGATCCCTTCCATTCGTACTCCGCCCGCCGGGCTTCCTTCCCCCTTCTGAGCAGGGTTTCAGTTACCGCGGCCCCGTTCGTATTCCTTCTGAGAACGTACTCATAATCATCAGCTTTGTAGCGGGAAACCTCTTCGAGAGCCATTCCCAGACTATTCGAACGGAAGTATTGAGTGGAGCCGTCGGCGGCGCGCCGCTCTTGTGCAGCGGTCCAGTTAAGAGTACATGTGAACCACACTATGAGCAATATTATGCGCTGAAAGCTGTGCCGCTTATTCATCAGAGAGTAGTATATCTAAAAACCGCTCCTTGTTGAAAGGTTCGATATCGCCGTATTTTTCACCGGTACCCATGTAGTAAAACGGTATCTGCACCTGACGGCAGATCGAGACAACCGCTCCGCCCTTCGAGGCTGAATCGTACTTCGCCAGTAATGCGCCGTCCAGTCCGATTGCCGCATGAAACATTTCAGCCTGCCTTACTCCGTTTTGTCCCGTAGTAGCGTCTATTACCAGCAGTTTTTTGTAATCCCCGTTTTCCAACCGGTTTTTCACTACTTTATCGATTTTCTGCAGTTCCCGCACCAGATTCGCTTTTGTGTGCATTCTCCCGGCGGTATCTACCAGAATAATCGGAATCTTATTGCTCTGCGCACTGCTGATTCCGTCGTAAATCACCGCTCCCGGGTCAGAGCCGGGATTTTGCCGAATCACCCGAAATTTCAGGCGTTTTCCGTGTTCCTGCAGCTGGTCGATTGCCGCAGCCCGAAAGGTATCGGCAGCAACCAGCAGACTCTCGAGCTGATGCTGCTCACGGAAATAGTGGGCCAGTTTCGCCAGGCTGGTAGTCTTTCCGACACCGTTTACTCCCATTACCAGCAGGAGGGTTGGTCGCGAGGGGTCGATATGCAGCTCGTCCGTGAGCAGGTACTCGCGCAGTTTTTCTCTGATGATCGCGGTTACGTCTTCCCGGTCTTTAGCCCTATTCGATCGAACTGCTTTTTCGACCTCATCCACGATTTCCATGGCCGAGCGGGCTCCGAGATCCCCTTCGATCAACTGATCTTCTAAACTTTCAAGGAACTCTTCCGTCTGTACAGACCGGTTGAAGAGTGCGCGTAAGAATCCCTTTTTCTTCACTGTAGGTGTCTCCTTTATGAATCGCATGTCGTGTATTTCAGTATTCCTGCGAATTTTGAATATACCGCCACATATGCAGGAAAGTATCGGTCAACAGCATTCCGTTTATCAACATACTGCCAGCGTACGCAGTGTACCATAGAGTAGATCGGGCGCGCAATCTTTCAAGCTCGTCAGAGTCGGCCGAAGGGTTGCTCAGGGCGGAATTATACGCGTATGCATATTCACTGCTCATACCGTAACTGACCACAGTAAGGGGTAAACTCAACAGAAATGCCGATAGCCCCTTATAAAAGCGTTGCCGTGACCGCTCGACCACCGCATCTATGTTCACATCGTGCGGATGAAGCTGGGCCGCAAGCCTGCGGTCGGCCGATTCCATAACGTACATCCGCGGCGTATATCCCGATTTCGTAATCAGCAGATTAGCCGGTCCAACCCGGTCCTCTAAAATCAAGGGGGTGGTGCCCACCTGCATCGAATTGAGGTATACGGCTGCGCCGCCGGGTTCGCTGTCTACTATCCATGTCCGCGGATCATCCTTCTCTAAAGAAACCTTTACTGCCTCACGCCCCTCTGACCTGGTTTCCACTGTAAGCACCCTGCTCTTATACCCCTTTGCCCTCACTTCGATACTGTGAATACCGGGGTCGATATAACGGAGTGTGCCCGTTTCATCAGTGTCAACGTCAGAACCGTCCACTGCTATTTCAGCGGTCGACGGCTCTACCTCGAACGCAATGTCGCTCCACTCTTGGCCGTACAGAAAGCTTCTCAAGGCCGCGGCCAGTTCACCGGAGAACTGATCTATCTCACTGGGAAAGAACGTTCCCCGATACAGCGTACGGCTGGAATTGATATCCTTGAGGTACACATGCATTTCTACATACAAGAGATCATCCAGGGCTTCGATCCTGCCGCCGATCAGGCAGTCGATCTCCTGCTCATTGGTCCATACTTTCAAGGGAAGCCGGGGCGGCGAAAAAAGTTTACCGTCGTCGTTTTCAGCAGCCAAAATGCAGGCGGGCCGTGTGTCTATTTTCCACTCCGATAAGTCGGTACGTATCAGGTGCCGAATTTCAGCCCGTTTATCAGCTATGTCCGCCTGTATCTCTGCAAGCTCAGCACGCTCCCCCAGTCCGGAATCGAGAAACGCTGCGGCACGCTGCTCTATCAGGCTATGCAGCTCTTTTTTCAGCTGAAAGCGCTCCTCTTCCTTCAGCTTTTCCCGTAAACCCCGCTGCTCTTCCGAACTCAGCAGATGCGATGGACAGCGCCGGACAGTCTCAAACAGAGAAGCGGGAATCTGATGGGTAAATCGACGATACTGCGGCAGCAGATCCTGTTCTTCAAAACGAGCTATCCCCACCCGCCATGTCTGCCTATACTGCTCGGGCGCTTCCTGCGCGCTAATCCGCCCGGCCGCCAAGAGCAACCCAGTAAACAGGACAAAAAACTGCACCCGTACTATTCGCTTAATATCCATCGCTCCCGACAGCTTTTCTCACGGCCGAAATGATTCGCTCCGGTTTAAATGGTTTCACTATAAAATCCCGGGCGCCCAGCTGGATTGATTTCATAATGTATCTCTGCTGACTCATGGATGAACACATAATCACTGCGGCACCGGGATTCAACAACTTGATTCTCCGCAGAGCCTCGATGCCGTTCATAACCGGCATGGTAATATCCATGATTACTACCTGCGGCCGCAACCGATTGTAGAGGCGCACCGCCTCGCGTCCGTTCGGTGCCTCCCCGACGATCCTTACGCCGGCCCCTTCCAGCGCTTCGCGGATTACCCTGCGCATCATACCAATATCGTCGACAATCAGCACCGTCGGAGCCATTAGGCCTCTCCCGTCATCCGCCATTTGAGATACGCTTCTATGAATCCTCCGATTTCACCGTCCATCACCGCCTGCACATTTCCCACCTGAAAGTCGGTTCTATGATCTTTGACCATATTATAAGGATGGAATACATAGGACCTGATTTGATGCCCCCAGGCGATGTCCTTTTTCTCCTGAGCGTGCTTTTCGTGCTCCTGGTCCTGCTGCTCTTTATAGTGCTCGTACAAGCGCGATTTGAGCACTTTCATGGCAGTTTCCCGGTTCTTGTGCTGGCTGCGTTCGTTTTGACACTGCACCACGATACCGGTCTCGAAGTGTGTAATTCTCACCGCCGAGTCGGTCTTGTTTACGTGCTGGCCGCCGGCGCCGGAGGCCCGATAGGTATCTACCCGAATATCCTCGGGCTTTACCTGTACGTCGATATCATCCTCGATTACCGGCGAACAGTACACCGAGGCAAATGAGGTGTGCCGCCGTTTGCTAGAATCGAAGGGGCTTATCCGCACAAGGCGGTGGATACCGGTCTCTCCATGCAGATAACCGTAGACGTACTTTCCGTTGACCTGAATAGTCACCGATTTAATGCCGCCTTCGGCCTCCAGCATATCGATCAGCTCATAGGAATAATTGTTGTTTTCACACCAACGGGTATACATCCGGTAGAGCATACTCACCCAATCGCAGGCTTCCGTTCCGCCTGCACCGGAGTGAATTGTAAGGAATGCATCGCTCTGATCGAATTTTCCCGAGAACATCTCGAGCACCTGCAGTTTTTCAACCTCTTTACGTATCTGCTTCACGTTCTGCTCTATTTCCGGAACCAGCGTTTCATCACTCTCCTCATTCGCAAGCTGATACAGCTCCTCCGTCTCCTCTATTCTTTCTTTTAACTCTTTCCACGGATCGATCTTCGCATGCAGATTGTTTAAGTTCTGAAGAACCTTTTCCGCACTTTCACGATCGTTCCAGAAATTCGGATCGGCGGTCTGTCTCTCCAGTGCTTTTATATCTTCTCCCGTTTTCTCGGGGTCAAAGACGCCTCCAAGAATCGAGAATTTGCTCTTTCAGTTCGCTAATCGGCTGTTCAAAATCGGTCAGCATGCTTTACTCCTTATGTCTTAACCACAACACGTTTCCAACGTTTGTGATCTAATGTTGTTATAACGAGATTCCCATCCAGCGGGTATTGATACATTCTTACCTTATCATAGTAATCAGTTCTTCTGTCAATGTCACGCTTGATACGCGGCAGGTACTTCTCTTTCAAGCTCACGGACTCCCAAACCCCTTTTTGAACGGTAGAAAAGCCGTACATGCTCAGCAGGTCTTCAATTTCATCATCTCTGCCTTCGGTACCGGGCTCGAGAACTATAGAAACAAACACTCTTGTCCCCCTGTTCATTTTTTTCTATTGCACATCAGCAAGCTTGTCGATTAATATAACATATATGCGTAACGGTGTCCTTAATTTCATACTGCTTCTTTGTTTTCTGTTTGGGTCTCAACTGTCTCTCTCAGCTGAGATTTTCGCTCCATTCGTCTCCGGACTTTCGGTTTCGGTATCGGCAAACTCGGTGACACTCTCATGGAGATCCGCACCTAACGGTATAGAAGCCTATGAGATTTACCGCTCTACCCAGCGCTTCAGCGAGAGAACCTTCGACAAAGCGGTACAAGTCGGTTCCGTGAGCAGCGATATCACCGCATATACCGATTATCCGCCCAGCAAGGACAACTACTATTATGCTGTCCTCGGGCGTGCCGACGAATCAACGCTCTACAAGCTGTTTATTCCCTACCGAAATATCACCGTATCCCCGGTCGCGGTCGAAACTACCGACAACCTCGAGGCTGTCGCAGCAAAAATAACCGCACTCTCTGCCACTCCCGCAGATGATTCGATTCGGCTCGAATTCGATACTACCAAGCCCGGCAGGGAGGTAATCATTTATCGCAGCAGCACTCAGATCGAGTCATCGCAAGATTTAATAGATGCCAGCGCAATCGCAACCGTATCCGCAGCAGAGCAGCAGTACACCGACTATCCGCTCGGCGGTATCTCTTACTATTACGCGGTATTTGATGCGGAAATGGCAAAGGCCGGCCGTTACGATTTTAAGCTTGGAGAGAACAGCCTGCAAAACCCGGTTGAGCTGCCGGCAGATTCGCAAATCGGTTTGCCTAGAACCCGAAGTGATGCCACTCGGATTACTCCGCTGCCGTATCTGTTGCTGAACAACGGAACGTTTGCTGCAGCTAATTTCATTAAAACTCCATCCGAGCTCAGTGAACAAACCCAGTCCGTATGGAAGCGTCTTAGCGAACGCATATCAGTGGATTCCGTCGATAGAAGCGTAGTACCCGATATTCTCCCCGCCGATACAACCGATCAAATCGACAGCAGTGATCGGCAGCACGGCAGCGACCGTCAGCTCGCCGGGATTGTAAACCGGAGTTTCCCCGAAGACCCGCAGGACCAGGCAGCTTGGCAGAATGCCGAAAAACAGCTGGCCGCTTTCTTCAACACCTCCAGAACCGAATCAGTCGAAACGAGAGCTCACTACTACATGGGACAGGTGTATTATTTTCAAGAAAAATACAAACAGGCCTTCTTCGAGTTCATCATGGCACAAGATGAACTGTATGCTCGGGCACAGGCATGGCTCGAACGAATTTATCCGGAGCTACTTCTTTTCGATTCTTAGACTGACTTCGCTTTCGAACTGCTGTTTCTGCTCAATACTGCATTCCCAGGAGAGAATACAGGTAGTGTGCTGGTAGATCCATATTTTTTTCCCATAATGTTCGGTGATGGTATACACGGGAAATGTCCATAGAGTAGCCGGTTTATTGGTTGTTATAGTGATGAGTGTACGGTTACGCCGGTCATGCAGGGTGAGTTCGGTTACATTGAACAGTTCGATTTTTCCGTTTTCCAGTTCGGTTTTTCCCTCGGTATGGGTAACGATGAAACTCAACTGACTGCGCCCCTCCTCGGGAAAGGACAGGTTTATTTCCGTTGCGAATCTTCCCGTAATCGGAACTGGGCTGTTGGTGGTCATTTTATAACTGACATTGATTGAGTTTTTCAGAAAGTCATAATCCTTGAACAGATCCACATCTCGCGCGTACCCATTCACTGTAACCTGTTTCTTTATGCCGAAATTAACCTCTTTGCGCTCTTTTTCTACTTTACGGGCCCGGTACAGCGAGTGCAGGAAATCAATTTTCTCCTTGACCCCGTTGTTGGCCAAACTGTCGACAGTTACCTCTTCATCATAGAAGTGATCCAAAAAACTGTTCTTCATGTACTCGTCATAACCGTTACAGGCATCCTGCTGGTCATGATACGGTTCCCGGTGGCGGGCCATAGTGTCCAAGTAGTTCCAGGCCGTTACCACATAATCGAGCTCGAAGAGCGCCGCGCCTCTTCGATGCACATACGCGTTGATGAATTGTCCCTGATACAGATATTCCGGGATTCCGTCCAGATCGATATCTGTGACGTTGACCGATGTGGAAAAGATCCCCTTCTCACGGGTAGTTTTTTCCGCATTGATCAAACCGGCATACACCGCCTTTCTTACACTGTTCCGATAAATACCTCCATCATGGCTGTGCCAGAAGGCTGCATGCGTCTGTCCTCGCCAACTCTCCTCTTTTGCAGTTTTCTTGCGTGAGCGGTCACCGCGGACCTGTCCGACTATCAGGTGGATGTACATCATTTTTGCATACAGCCGTTGTATTTCGGGATACATGGTTATGTACTGTCTGAAAAAATTGGGTCGGCTGCTGGTTGAAATAAAAGTAGACAAATGGAATAGATTTCCGTTTGCGGAAACATGGCCGAATTCATTACCGTTCTGCTCTCCGCCGCCGCTTACGGTGTTACTGTAGTTGTTTTTGAGAAAATGCGAAGGAAAATAGACCCGTTCTACCGGTCCGAGAGAGCGTACGAACCGTCCTGGGAGCGTGGTCTCGATGGTAGTGTTGTGTTCTGTCAAGGCCTGTAAAAATCGTTCGAGCCAGCCTCCTTCGGAGAAAAAGTTGGAATAATGGCTGTTGTTGACCATAAAGAAGTCACCATTCAGCAGCAGGTTAACGATAATGTTCCGTTCCGCGTGCTCTGAAAGAACCGCCAGCTCCTGCACGAGAGTCTCTGGCTTTTCAATGAACATTTTGTTGATATAGTTATTGTGCAGCGGCAAAACTATGGCGGTTTTGCCTTGATCATCGGTAATGAACGGCCGGTAAATATGTTCCTCTGTTATTCCGCTTTGAAAAAAGAGAACATCATCGAGAAAGAGATACTCCATCCCGCTGCTCTTAATGGTAGAGGTAATGGAAGGCTCCCAGACTCCTTCTGTAATCCAGCAGCCCCGCGGCCGTTTACTGAACTTTTTGCGTATATAGGTAGTTAGAAGCTCGATCTGGCCTAGCCGGTCCTTACTTGGAATAATCGGAAAGATCGGGCTGTAGTAGCCTCCTCCCAGCAGCTCGATCTGCTTCCGCTTCACCATCTCATTCAACACCATATTGAACTCGGGGTGCTTCTCCTCCAGCCATTCCAATAGCGTACCGGAAAAGTGAAAAGCACCCCTCAGCATAGCGTATTTGTATAAAATTGTTAAAAAGGGTTTGTATGAGTACTGATACGTTTTTTCAAACTGTTCCTGGGACGTTCCCACAGGCGGACTGTTGTACGTCCCCAGGACAAGTTTAAGCTTTCTCATTCACTACCTTTTTCTCTTCCTTTTCAGCCTCTTTTATTCCAGCGCTTTCCTGCAAGGAATCATCTGCGAGGATAATGCACTTTGTAGGACATGCCTTGGCCCCGGCACTGCGGTCGCCGGTCTGCGAGTAATCGATTCGGGACAGAAAATTTTCGACTCTATACCCGCCATCAGGCGACTTCTTTTCACATATTTTACATGCAATACAGCCAACTTTACAGTATTTTCTTACTTTTGCACCCTTATCGGTCGAGTTACAGGCTACTATATAGTCAGCTGAATATGGAATCATCTGCATCACACCGGTGGGGCATACCTCTACGCACTGCTCACAACTTATACATTTATCTTTGTCAACTCGGACCAGGCCTTCATCATCGTAATAAATTGCATCGGTAGGACATACCTTTATGCAGCTTCCCAGCCCCAAACAGCCGAATTTACACTCTTTGTCGCCTTCGAAGAGCATATGGATTGCATTACAATCTTTCACTCCGCGATACTCATACAGATACGAGGAGGTACCCTTTGAACCGCGGCAGTGTACCTGGGCAACCATTTTCTCTCCGCTGCCCACATCGGCATTCAGCCCCATGATCTCTGCAACGGCCTTTACCGTAGATGCTCCACCGGGGCTGCACAGGTCGATCGGTGCATTTTCCTTCACAATCGCCTCGGCATAGGCGGCACAACCGGCGTAACCGCAGGCGCCGCAGTTGGCACCCGGCAGGGCTTCTTCGACCTGGGCGATGCGCTCATCCTTCTTCACCGCCAATACCCGCGCTGCAAATGCCAAACCTATTCCCAGCAGACCGCCCAGAGCAGCCACTGAAATAAATGAAAACATTACTCTTAGAATCATTCAGAATCCCCCACTTATCCGATCAGGTTGTTCAGCAGCGCTTTGTCAAAGGCCATGAAAGCCAGCGCCATCAATCCGCCGGTGATAAAGGCGATCGGAATACCCTTGAAGTATTTCGGCACCCACTCACTGTCCAGTTTTTCTCGAATGGTCGACATCAGCATAATTGCCAAGAGAAAACCGATGCCGGCGGCAATCCCGGCGATGAAGCTTTCCAATGCATTGTATTCGCTGCGGACATTGATCAGCGCGATACCGAGCACCGCACAGTTAGTGGTAATCAGCGGAAGATAAATGCCCAGTGCTTTGTACAACGGAGGAGATATTTTCTGGATAACCATTTCGACAAACTGTACCAGCGAAGCAATAACCAGGATAAAGGTTATTGTCTGCAGAAACTCGATGTTCAAAGGAATCAGCACGAGGTTAAAGATTGCCCAAGTAGTGATTGATGCAAGTGCCATCACGAAGGTTACGGCAAATCCCATTCCTACCGCGGATTCGACGTTTTTCGAGACACCGATAAACGGACATAGTCCTAAGAACTGAGTCAGAATAAAGTTATTGATAAAAACAAATGTAATTATTATGCCAATATATGTTACCATACTATTTTCCTCCCCCGGCTTTTTCCTGTGCCCACCTGAAACCGGCTATGAGATATCCCATTACCAGCAGGGCTCCGGCCGCCAGTGCAAATACACGCGCCGGAGAATCGACCAGCACCGGAATTTCGATTACACCGTCAAAGTTGCCCATCGGAAACAGAGTGATTGTACCGACCCCCAGCACCTCGCGGACAAAGGATATCAAGAACAACGCAAAGGTGAATCCGAGCGACATGCCGATGGCATCCAGTATCGATGCCCCCAGACTGTTTTTATTTGCAAAACCTTCCGCCCGTCCGAGGATGATACAGTTGACAACTATCAGGGATACGAATACCCCCAAGCTGTTGTAGAGATCCGGCAGATAGGCCTGCATGACCATTTCCACTATTGTTACAAACGATGCAATAATTACAATATACGATGGGATGCGCACCTTTTCAGGAATAAAATCTTTCAGCAGCGAAACAAAAATATTCGACCCCAAGAGTACAAACAACACTCCGGCGCCCATTCCCAGCGCATTCACGACCCGGGTTGAAACTCCGAGAGCGGGACAGAGCCCCAGTGCCAATACGAACACGGGGTTCTCACGAATAAGACCTTTGATAAATTCCTTCATCATATCTAGTTGCCCTCCAGCTCTTCGACAAAATTACTGCCTTCCACCAGAGCCTTGGCGATTCCAATAAACGTTATGGTTGCTCCGGTTACGGTATCAGCCTGTTCCTGCGGCAGCATATCCTTTCGGACCGGAATAGGATCTTCGGCACCGGTACCGATATACTTTTCCATGTAGGATTGTTTTTCAGCTTCTTTTCCCAGGCCCGGAGTTTCCTGATTTTCCATGAGTTGAACGGAAAACACCTCGCCGTTTGTCTCTAAGCCGGCCAGGATAATCATTTCGCCGCTGTATCCACTGCCGATCAGACGGCAAATGTAGCCGTTCGGAGACCCCTCATCGTTACCCTCGTACAGGGGATAATATGCACTCACTACCTTGTGGTCTGATACCGGTGTCCGTTCGCCGATGTTCATTCCATTCGACACCTTCTCGAGTGCCTGTTCCAGACGAAGTTCCTTAATATGCTCGATCCGCGGCTCGGTGATAGCATTCATAATACCAAGCACTGCGGCCGCAACGGCACAGATTGCCGCCAGTTTACCACCAATCTTGACTAAATCTTTCATGCGGCATTCCCTTTCTCGTCATTCGTAGTTCCGAACACCGGCTCTTGAGTATAACGGTTGATCATCGGAACGAAGATGTTCATCAGGATGATTGCCAAAGAAACCCCTTCCGGAAACGAGCCGTATACTCGAATAAGAAATGTGAGGAAACCGGCGCCGGCACCGAAAATCAACATTCCCTTGCGGGTGAGCGGGCTCGTAACCATGTCAGTCGCCATATAAAAGACGCCCAACATGAGTCCGCCGCTCAGGAGGTGGAACAGTATGTTGCCCTGAAAAAAGCCGGCGTTAAACGGCAGACCGCCGAAAATCCACACCAGAGCCGAAAACACCAGCAGGTAAGCAACCGGTGTTTCCCAGGAAATAATTTTGCGGTAAAACAGGTAGGCAGCGCCCAACAACAAGAGCAGTGCTGAGATCTCGCCGATACAGCCGGGGATGTTTCCGACGAACAGGTCCCAATAGCCGCCGCCGACATTCTCGCCGAAGATACCCCGCAGCCAATCGGTTACCGCCGCATCAGTTGATGACTGCGGATAGTCTTGACTGTTGAGGTACTGCATCGGGCCTTTGGGTTCTCCCTGATAGTCAATTAGCCCGGTTTTTATAAAGCCGAGCACCGAGGCCCCCGACACCGAATCGACGGAGTTCATTGTGCGGGGCATGGTCCAGTTTGTCATGTGTCCGGTCCATGAGAAGAACACGAACACTCGGCCGGCCAGCGCCGGGTTCATCCAGTTGGTTCCAAGTCCGCCGAAGGTCCACTTCACGATCACAATGGCAAACAGCGATGCCAGTACCGGAATGAAATACGGTATGGACGGAGGCAGGTTGAAACCGATCAATAATCCGGTCAGGAATGCACTTCCGTCGAATAAGGTATTCTCTTTGCCCAGCATGCGGGCCATTAAAAACTCAGCGACCATTGCCGACACGATAGATACAGCCAGTACGGCAATGACACGGGCGCCGAATACGTACACGCCCCACACACCGGCCGGAATCAGGCTTAGTGTTACCGACCACATTATACGCGCGGTTGAGTCCGGGTGATGTATCTGTGGAGCAGGTTCTATAAGTCGCATATCTTTTTCTTCCATGACTACCCCTTCTTCTTCCGGGCCATTCGTTTACCCAACTTGATTCCCTGAGCCAATGGTATATGTGCCGGGCACATAAACGCACAGCTGCCGCACTCGCGACAATCGTTGAGGCCGAACTCTACAGCGGACTCATACTCAAGGTGATCGACAAACTTGAACAGCTTGGTCGGATTCAGACTTACCGGACAGGCTTCAATACAGCGTCCGCAGGATATGCAGTTTGTCCGTTTGGCCCCATGCACCTCTCTCGAGGTCAGGGCTAAAATTCCGGAAGTACCCTTTACGACCGGAGTATCCAGGTCGTAGACAGCGAATCCGGTCATCGGACCGCCGGCAACAATTTTCTCGGGAACTTCGGTGAACCCGCCGCACTCCTCGATTAGTTCACCGATTGGAGTGCCAATCCGCACCTTCAAATTGGCCGGATGTTTGATCGCACCGCCGGATACGGTGACCAGTCGCTCGATCAGCGGCTTACCGTAGGCCACCGCCTCATAAATCGAATACACGGTACCGGCATTCGATACCACGGCCCCGATATCAATCGGCAGACCACCGGAAGGTACTTCCTGGCCGGTCAGTGCTTTAAGCAGAAGCTTTTCATCACCCTGCGGGTATCTGAGCTTCAAGGTAACTACTTCCAATGGAAGTTCCAGCTGCTTGGCCCGTTTCTGAATATGCTCGATGGCATCCGGCTTGTTCTCCTCGATACCGATTGCAACCCGTTCCGGTTTGAGGATTTTTTGAATAATCTTCACACCCTCGAACAGTTCATCCGTCTTTTCGAGCATGAGCCGATGGTCTATAGTCAGATACGGCTCACATTCAACCCCGTTCACCACAAAAAGTTCGGCCTTCTTCCCTTTGGGAATAGAAAACTTAACATGGCTCGGGAACGTGGCTCCTCCGAGACCTACAATGCCGTTTTCGCTGATGATTTCGAGCAGCTCTTTATCGGAGAGGTGGTTCCACTCCCGTTTTTCCTGCTGCTTCCCGAGACGGTCGAATTCACCTTCCATCTCGATAACCACTGCTTTCGATTTGAGTCCGTTGTGCAGATACACATCTTTAATCTCTTTTACCTTGCCGGGTATTGGAGAGTGAACCGGACTCGAAATAAAACCGCTGGCTTTGCCCAGGATCATTCCTTCCCGGACTTCATCACCAACCTCCACTTGAATCTCAGCTGGTTTACCGAGATGCTGTGAAAGAGGAACTACAAGCGTTTGTGGAATTAATGCGCTCTTAATCGGCTGCTGACTCGACAAACCCTTGTTGTCAGGCGGATGTACACCGCCTTTTGGATAGGTTTTGACTCCCTTCATGCTACCTTTTGCCCTTTCTTAAGCTGTTGTTTCTCATTCAAGATACTCTGCGAAATTGCCTTTCTCGAGACAATAAAAAACACAACCGGGACCAACATCAGCAGTACGCCGATATGTCCTAAGATTGCGTATGTACCAATACGGAATGGTTCCAATGTACCGACTTGTACCTGAACAGGTGTTCCCTGCGCAAGCAGTATCCGAGGCACTCCGTTGTTATATGCGAATCCAATTATATCTTTATACCACTCATCTGTAAACATCTTCACAACCTTATCCCGGGTGAAAACCTCTATTCCTTCCCGTCTATATACCGGAACGGTAATTTTTTCTCCGGGCTCGGGAAAGGAGTAAGAACGCCCGTAGAAGTAACCTTCCTGAAAAGCACGGTGTTTTAGATAATCGGTGAGATCCGGCAGTTGTGAATTGAATCCGCGCGGCGCCCCGGCCGAGCGGTTGTTGTCAGTGCCGCCGTTTTGGCTGCGTGCCGCCGCAGACAGCTCTTCCCAGGATACAGGAGGTTCTTCTGCCTGTAATGCGTGTGTGCCGGTGCGATTGCTGTCCGTCTCGGCCGTAGACTGTACCGGCATTGGATATTCAGCTGCAAGCGCGGCAGACTCACCGATGATCGGCAAGACCGTTAGAGGGATTACCCCTGCTACGAACACGAACACCGCCGTCCTCACTCGTATTGAAAAATCGCTCACCTGTCGTGAGGCAGTAATCGGAATCGGGATGAACAGACTGTGAAGCTGGCGCTGCGATAGCTTTTTATGAAATCCGAAAAAAGCGTACAGCAACCCGGCCTGTATACACAGAGTCAAAGCACTTTGCCCGGCGAATATAAGCCAGACCCGCCAATCGGAGCCAAAGTTGCTTATGTGGCCTATCTGGCCGGCCGCGACGCCAATCAGGACGAACCCGAAATACAATACTATATTTTTTTTCATAGTCCGCACGACAAACCGGTCTTCGGATTCGGTGTTAAAATAGCGCTTGATAGCCGGTCCGGCCCAAGCCATGAACAGTGTCCATCCGATCAAATGAGCTGTCCACCAGGTAAAACTGCTCATAGAAATCCGTACCGATCCCGCCAGCGGAGCTATAGCACCCACAGTCCACACCAGCAGGGTTCCTCTGATGCGGTGTTTTCGGGGAAACAGCAGCATTACTGTAAGCAGAGTAATACCGGCGCACAGCCACAACACGCTGTGCCGCAGAGGATCGATGCCGGACAGATAGTACGGAACTCCCAGATCCTCGAGAACTCTACGTCCTTCTAATACCGCTCCGATATCTTTATCGGGGTGTTCCAAATACAGGACGGCAGCCTTCCGGCCATCTAATTTTCCCTGAAAATAGTTCGGCAGGCCTTTTAGATAGTCATCATAACGCGGGTCCTGCGGTTCCAAGAGCTGCGGGAGTGCCTGCAGTTTTACGGTATGAATACGTGATTCGCCAAAGTATCTGAACAGAGTAACCTGCTGATCGTTGTAAGAGATTATCCTGGAAAAGCCCGCCTTACGCAGTTCGGCCGCAAGCGCCTCGATATCGATTCCGGCCGACTGCTCGATTAAAGCAACCTGATAGCCCCGCCACACCTGCTGACTCTGGTACGGCAGTGACCACATGATTTTTAAAGCGATACTGACTGTGACTGTTGCGACAAGTATAAGCTTAAACCTATATTTCTTCTTCAAGACGTGCTCTTCCTACAGTATATCAGATGATCAAGTGTCTCCGCCAACACTTGCTTTGTCAACACGGCATTTCTAAATTCTGAAAATACTTTGCGTTGTAGGCCTTCTGTGTGTAAGATTAGTGTATGAAGGGATTTTTAAGACACATCATCTGGCTGATGCGGGGAGTGACGGTATTCGCCCTGGTCGGTCGCAGCGGAACCGGAAAAAGTTTTCGAGCAAAACTTGTAGCCCAGAAATTCGGAATAGACCTCATAATCGACGACGGCCTACTCATTCGTGACCAAAAAATTATCGCCGGCCGTTCGGCTAAGCGGGAAAAGGTATATCTGACGGCAATCAAAACCGCTCTGTTTACCAACGACGCGCACTGTAAAGATGTGCGGCATGCGCTGGACAAGGAGAAGTTCAAACGTGTTCTGATTTTAGGTACTTCAGAAAAAATGGTTAGGAAAATCACACACAGGCTCAAGCTGCCCTCTCCCTCTAAAGTAATAAACATAGAAGAGATTGCCAGTAAAGAGGATATCGAGACCGCAATTCTCAGCCGGAAAAATGAAGGCAAACATGTAATTCCGGTTCCGACTATCGAAATTCATCGCAATTATCCGCAGTTCGTCTATGACTCGGTAAAGGTGTTTTTAAAGCGAAGTGTTACTCTGCTGCCTCGGAAAGAAAAGGTGTTCGAGAAAACGGTGGTGCAACCGGAGTTCGGGAAAAAAGGCCGAGTGACTATTTCCGAATCGGCACTTACACAGATGGTGCTGCACTGCGTAGACGAATACGACGATACAATCGCCGTCCACAAAATCTCCGTTACCCAGGAACCCGGCGGATATTATCTGGCGCTTAACATTCATGTGCCCTTCGGTGTGCAGTTATCCGGCACGATCCACTCCTTGCGCGACTACATAATAGAGAGTCTCGAGCATTATGGCGGTATTCATGTGCGAAAGGTGGATATCAAAGTGGACAAGCTTCATTAGGGAAGACTCGATTTTTTAGGGTCAACTGCCGATATTCTTAAAGTAAATGGGGGTAAAATCATGACTAGAATACAAAAACCGGTACTCTTCTGTCTCATCCTGCTGTTTTTGATTCCCGCAACAGCGTTATACAGCCAGAGTACCTATAGTTATCAAAGCGATCATTATTCGGTGACCACTCAGGTCAATCAGGATTTCACTGAAAATACGGCGGAATTCATGGAAGCCTTTTTCGACCTATATTCCAGTTATCTTCACTTTGATCCTGAAGAGATCGAACAGCCAATGAAGGTGCGGATTTTTAACTCCAAGGAGTCCTACGACAGTTTCCTCCAAAATGTCCTCGGAGAAACCCGCAGTTCGTTTGTGTTTCTCCACTACAGTGATCCGAAAAAGAGCGAACTGGTAGGATACAATATTGATGATCAAACGACCCTCCATAAAAAATTGATTCATCACGGTTTTACACAATATATAAAAACCTTTATTCCAAATCCGCCGCTGTGGATTCAGAAGGGTTTTGCCGTCTATTTCGAGAACAGCACCTATGACGCGGAAAAAAATACGGCAGTCTATCATCCGAACCTCGCTTGGGTTCCGGCTCTCCGCGAGAAACTACGCCAGGATGCCTCGCTCAGCGATCCGGAAGTCTTTATTCCGGTCAGTACTCTACTGTTCATAGATCAGGAAACCGCCGGAAGCAGAATCGAATCGTTTTATGCACAGGTGTGGGGAATCGTGCATTTTCTGATCCACAGTGAAAAGAAAGCGTACAACCGAGTAATATGGGACGCGCTGTCGGCCCTCGATCCGCAGGCAACTATGCGGACTAATGAAAATCGGGTTGTTGATAGTGCGTTTGAATGGGTAAATAAGGATGCACTCATATCGGATTTTGTAAGCTTTATGCAAGCGCTCAAGACCTTTCCGGATCTGATTCAGACGGGGATCGACGCCTACGCCCAAGGCGAATACGAACGGGCCGAGAAAGCTTTCACCGATGCCAAATCGCTGCGCACGGACCATTACGTGCCGGATTACTATTTGGGACTTATCTCTTACAACCGCGGTGAGTTTTCTATGGCCGAATACCATTACCTGTCAGCGGTGAAAAAGGACGGTAATTCGGATCTGCTCTATTATGCCCTCGGCGTAAATGCAATGGCTGACAACCGTTTGGAAGACAGCAGCTTCTATCTCGAACAGGCAGTAGAGAACGAGGGTCCGTACTCCGACAAAGCTTCAAAACTCATTGATGAGGTCAAATCTCGCAGTGAGGAATCCGCTATGTAGAGTTGCCGGGCTGCACCTGAGGAACCAGGCCCGGGTAAGCAGCCCCGGGCGTATGGATATTCCTATTTACGGCGATGCTTTTGCGGGTGTTTAGGACGGCGTTTCTGTCCGGAAAGATGGGGACGCCGTTTTTTTATGATATGCGGAGGAGTTTGTATTCCCTGTTCCCTGAACAGCCAGACCACGGCCATCTCGACCTCCTGGTTCGGAGGAGTCAGAGGGTCGATAAGACGCTTTATTTCCTTGAACATATCCTGAAACAGAAAGGTTGTATTCTCCCACTCTTCGGGAAACATACAGACCCCTTCAACCAGAGCCGCGATCAGGCGGCCGCGACGGCTCTCGCCCTTCTCTTTTACGCGCCGATCGATGCGTTCGAGACTCTCGAAGAACTCCTCCCGTTCCTTCCCTTTCTTGTCCTTCACCAGAGTATCAATTATCGGCAAAAAGCGCTCGAGAAGCCGGTATTGAATCATCGCACGGATAATGTCTGCAGAATGCCCCGATTCGATAATCTTGAACATCTCCTCAGTCAAGCGCGAAGGGGGACAGCGCTCGAGTTCGACTGAGTGTTTTTTTATGCTGCGGCGAATCCGCAGTGGAAGTTTGAACCCGTGCTGGGCGGAATACTTGACCGCTCTTATCATTCTGACAGGATCTTCGATGAAAGTAGAGCCGAGCGTGATCAGAGATCGCATTTTACGCTTTTTTATATCCGTGTACCCTTCGACAAAATCGAAGAGCTCTTCATTAATCGGATCGTAATAGAGTGCGTTGATCGAAAAATCGCGTCGGTGCACATCCTCTTCCATCGTTCCGTACACGTTGTTGTCATACTCTTCAGGGTTCACGATCTCATTATCCCGCAGTGCCCTGAAGGTTGAAACTTCTATGATTTTTCCCGGGAAGTGGACGTGAACCAGACGAAACCGCCGGCCGATAACCCTGGCATTGCGGAACAGTTTCTTTATCTCGTTCGGTTTTGCTTCGGTGACGATGTCAAAATCTTTCGGATAGCGGTCGATCAGCAAATCGCGGACAGCTCCGCCGACCAGGTAGGTCTCGAAACCGTTCTCGTTCAACCGTTTTATTACTTTTAATGCTTCGTTATCTATTCTATTTTTATCGATCTTGTGTTCGCGGGCTGCGTAAATTTTTGCAACCGGTTTTGCCTTGTTCCCATGTGCTCCGTATCTTACTCTCAAAGTTAATCTCGCCTCAGTACTCGGTTGAAGTATGTATATCTTTTAGTCTACTATATTAGGTACTTGTCACTAACTTTGCAAGAGGATAGCTGATCACAGCGGCAATTCTCATTTTGAAATAAGGAGAAACGGATGCAAATTGAGCCCAAGATTTTGAAAGGCTTCAGAGATTTCCTTCCCCAGGAAGCAGCCGCACGCAAACGCATACAACACACTTTGGAAACAATTTTCGAATCCTTTGGTTTTCAACCAATCGATACCCCGGTCTTAGAATATACAGAGGTTCTGCTCGGAAAGGGCGGCGGTGAAACCGATAAACAGATGTACCGTTTTCATGATCAGGGCGATCGCGATGTAGCCATGCGCTTCGACCTGACAGTCCCGTTTGCCCGCTTTATGGCCCGTAACGAAAACGAACTGCAGATTCCCTTCAAACGTTATCACATAGACAAGGTGTGGCGCGGCGAAAACACCCAGCGCGGCCGTTATCGAGAGTTTACCCAGTGCGATTTTGACATCGTCGGAACCGACAGCCTGTCGGCCGATTTCGAAATCCTGCTGATGATGTACCGCTCTTTCGAAGCTCTCGGGATAAGTGACATCACCATCAAACTCAATCACCGCGGCATATTCAACCGTTTCCTGGATAAATACGGCATCAAAGAAAAATCTACCGAAATAATGCGGGCAATTGACAAGCTCTCGAAAATAGGACCCGCCGAGGTTCGCGGTTTGCTCGAGGCTGAGGTCGGGGCGGATACGGCTGAAAAAATATTGACCTACATCCAGCCAAAAGACAAGTATCTCGACACTCTCGATATGATCACTGATCTTTCCGGGGGAGAATCCGAAGAGAGCCGCCGCATGCGCGATCTGCACGCAGGCTTCAAAGTTCTGAAAATCGAGGATCGGTTTGTGCTCGATTCTTCGATTATGCGGGGGCTGGATTACTACACCGGCATTGTATATGAGACCTTCTTCAACGAACTGCCGGAAATCGGCTCGGTCTGTTCCGGCGGCCGCTACAACGACCTGGCCTCCCTCTATACCAAAACCCACCTGCCCGGGGTCGGCTCATCAATCGGCCTGGACAGACTGATGGCAGCCCTGGAAGAGCTGGGACGCAGCCGCCGGGACGCCGGGGCGGCGGATGTGGCGGTCTTTTATCTCGATGATGGGCTGACCGCATACTACCACTCCCTAGCCGAGGAGTTTCGCGCAGCCGGACTAAAGGTCGATGTATTTCATGAGAAACAGAAGATGGGACGGCAGTTCAAAACCGCCGAAAAAAAAGGCATACCGATCGCATTGATATGCGGAGAAGATGAACGGGCTAATGCAGCCGTTACGATGAAAGATCTGATCGCCCGGCAGAACTACCACCATATCAGTCTGCAGGAGGCAGTGAGCGCCGCCCGCAAGATTGTGGACGGACTCGGGGCGGAGGGTGTGTAGGTGAACTATGCGGCCTGAAGAACTTCCGGTATACCAGCAGCGTGAGAAAATTCTGCGCGAAATCGAGCGGAACCAGGTAATCGTGGTCGAAAGCCCGACCGGCTCGGGCAAGACTACCCAGCTGCCCCTCATTCTGTACAGCGCCGGTTTCGGACAGGATGGAATAATCGGGGTTACCCAACCCCGCAGAATCGCCGCGGTTTCAGTCAGTGACTACATAGCGAAGCAAATCGGCGACAAGGTTCCGGGAATGGTCGGATACAAAATGCGGTTCGAAGACCAAACCATACCGGATACCCGCATTAAAATTATGACTGACGGTATCCTGCTGCAGGAGCTGAAAGCGGACAACATGCTCTCAGCCTATTCCGTTATCATGGTCGACGAAGCCCATGAACGCAGCCTGAATATCGATTTCATTCTGGGCCTGCTGAAACAGATCCTTGAAGCCCGGCCTGATTTCAAGGTGATCATTTCTTCCGCCACGATTAATGCTGATATTTTTTCCACTTACTTCAATGGCTGTCCGATTGTTCACATCGAAACCCAGATGTATCCCGTGCAGGTTATTTACGATGCGCCGCCCCAGGTCTCGAAAGAGGACGCGCTGCAGGACAAAATCGAGGATATCGTAATACGGACCCTCGAGAGCGGCCGTAGCGGCGATATTCTCATTTTTCTCTCCGGAGAGAAGCCGATCAAGGAGTGCCTGGCACGCCTGGCAGCTTGTTCGGTTAGTAAACGGCTGCATCTGCTTCCCCTTTACGGCCGGCTCTCGAAAGAGGAGCAGGAGCGTGTCTTCGACCCGCCGCCGGAGGGCAAGTCAAAGGTAGTAATTGCCACCAACATCGCCGAAACGAGTGTAACCATCGACGGCATCACTACGGTTATAGACTCCGGCCTGGCAAAGATGAACTACTACAATCCGAAAACTTATACCTCTTCGCTCATAGAGGGACCGATTTCGAAAGCGAGCTGTAACCAGCGAAAGGGTCGCGCCGGCAGAACTCAGCCCGGAGTGTGTTACCGGCTCTATTCAAAAAAGGACTTCGACCATCGCGACCTGTTTACACTGGAAGAGATCTACCGAACCGATCTCTCGGAAGTGGTGCTGCGGATGGCCGAGCTCGGTATATACGATGTGGAGGATTTCGATTTCATTTCGCCTCCCGGTTCACAGGGAATCATCGGTGCACTCGAAACCCTCCTGCTGCTCGATGCCATCAATCACGACCGCGAACTCACGGAAATCGGAAAGATGATGGTGGAATTTCCACTTATTCCGCGGCATTCACGGATGATTGCCGAGGCCATCCGCCGGTATCCCGATGTGCTCGAGGAGGTTGTGATAGCCAGCGCATTTCTTTCGACCCATACACCGTTTCTGCTTCCCCCGGGAGACGAGCTGGAGGCCCGCCACGCGCATCACCACTTCAGCGACCCCGCCGGCGACTTCGTGAGCTACCTCAACCTATTCAGGGCCTTTCTAAAGCAAAGAGACGGCAAACACAGGGAAAAATTCTGCACGCAGTATTACCTCGATGTAAAGGTAATGAGCGAAATCGTAAACATCAAACAGCAGCTCGAGGAGATAGTATCCGACATGGGTATACCGATCTCTTCCGGTGGCAGCACCAAGGATTATCTCTGTGCAGTCTCGGCCGGCCTGATTCAGTTCGTCTGTGAACGCTCGGGAAAGACTGCCTACCGCAGTCTGACCGCCGACAGAATTCAAATTCATCCGGGATCGGTCATGTTCCGAGAGGCCCCCCCGTATATTGTGGCCGGTGAAATCGTGCGGACCAGTCGGATGTTCGCCCGCTCGGTATCACCGCTCAACCGTCAGTGGCTTCCGGAGATATCCGAGCAGCTGGCTGCTGAGTTCAGCGGTGCAAGAGGACCCGGGGAGCCGAGCGGTGCTCAATCAGTGCGGCAAAAGGGTCGCCGCGCTAAAAAAGAGTCTGCTGCCCGTGATACTACCTGGGAAATCCATATGGGAGGAGAAACCTTCAAACTGGAACCGTACAAACAGAATAAGAAGATGGCGCTACTTCCCTGGGAAAAAATCAGAAAGGTTGTTGATCACACCCCCGAGCAGGAGCTGAAAACCCATGAACGGCTGCGAGGAAAAATAGTATACCAGGGGTATGAAATCCATCCCGGTGATCAGCTCGGCAGTATCCTAAAAATCGTTCCCTATATAAATCCCGAACAGGATATGCGTGCAAAGCCGGCCAAACGCGGCAGCTTCTCCATCTCTAGCGATTTGCCGCAGCTCTGCGGAGAACTCGAAAAGATCCTCAAGCTCACTCGCAGCCGCAAGAAGAGTAAAACCCTCGGCTTTCTGACTCTCGATACCGATGGAACCGGCAACTACTGGCTGAAGGTAATCAGGAGTTTTCACACTGCTGTAGATGTCAGCCTCTCTAGCCTCGAGGTGCTGGCGGATGAATTGACTGACTCTGTAGATAAACAGCATATCGAGAAGGTAAACCGAGTGTACCGGCGTTTATCAGAGATTTATGAGAAATACTAGACTGGAAGATCTTCCGTGAGGCTTCTCAGTACTATATCGCGCTCAGGTACCTGATAGCTGGTCTGAGCATGGCCGCTCTGCAGGATAAACCGCACTCGCCCGGCCTTTTTCTTTTTATCTTTTTCCATTGCTTCCAGGATCAACTCGGCGTCGGATTTCCGGGGCCCGGTGTTGTAGCCGTAGGCTTTCAGCAGCTCTATCACCTGTTCGGCGTATTCCTTTGAGGTCAGCCCGAGCAGCCGCCCCAAGACCATTGCCCGTCCCATACCCCAGGCCACCGCTTCACCATGACTCCAGGTGTTCAGCCCGCCGATGGATTCCAGTGCGTGGCCAAAGGTGTGCCCAAAGTTCAAGTGTCCGCGTACATCTAAATCGTAGGGATCCTGCTCGATATACCACTGTTTTACCAACTGCGAGCGATAGATGATGTCACTCAGCACTTCCGGATCACGGGCAATGATTTTCTCTTTTTCGTTGCGGAGGATGCGGAGCAGCTCAGTGTCGCGCAAAAGCGCATGCTTGATCACCTCTGCCAGACCGCTCAGGTATTCCCTTTCAGGCAGTTTTGCGAGCACCTCGGGGTAGATCCGTATTCGCTCGGCCGGATAAAAGCTTCCGAGTATGTTCTTATACCCTTTAAAGTCGATGCCGGTTTTACCGCCTAAAGAGGCATCCACCATCGACAGAAGGGTTGTCGGGACCAGAATCAAGGGCACTCCGCGCATGTAGATGGATGCTGCAAAGGCTGTAATATCGCAGACCACCCCTCCTCCGACCGCGATAAAGTGGGTGTCACGGGTGGCCCCGACCGACAGCGCCCAATCGGTAATTTCCAGTAGCAGTTCGGAGTTTTTATACTCCTCACCGGCCGGCAGAACATAAAAGGGGCGATCGGTCTCCGGAAACAGAGTAACGGTGTTTGAATCGTAGATAACTACGGCGGATAGACTCCGATTTGTACCCACGGAATCACGGGTATTGTCGGGTGTATCGTATCCGCTTGTGGTTTCGGGAAACTCTACTCGAGAAGATTTATGTGCAAGCTGGATAGATATGCTCTTCATGCAACCGGCGCTTATTCCCCCAAGTTGCGGACGATAGTACGTATAAACGGATCAATTATAGAGTAATACCGTTTGTTGCCTTGTACTTCCGAAGCAACAATGCCTTTGTCCTTCAGCACTGCAAGGTGTTGGGACACAACCGGCTGCGACTGGTTCAAGAGCCGCCACAGTTCGGTAACGCAGGCTTCCTCCTGCTCGATCAGACAGAGGAGTTTCAGTCTAACCGGATGTCCACACACCTTTAATCTCTCGGCGTATGTTTCAATCATTGCATCTGAACAACATGTATTTTCAACCATACCGGTATTACATTACACGGTATATAATTTTTTTTCAAGCGAAAATATATAAAAAATGCACGATATGCAATATGCTTGAAAGAGTGGCGGTTATTGTTTTACTATACAGCTCTATGGATAAAATATATCTTGATTGGGCCGCCACCACTCCTATGGATTCGGAAGTTGCGTCCGAAATGGTCGATATATACCTGCATACCTCCGCTAATCCCTCCTCCACCCATACACCCGGCAGGAAGGCTCATAAAGTACTTGAGGAGACCCGTAAGTCATGCGCCTCGCTGCTGATGGTTGACCCTAAACAGCTCATTTTTACTTCCGGAGGTACCGAATCGAATTCCCTGCCGCTGGTATCGTTAATCAGACATAAATCGAGAGGTGAAATCCTTATTTCAAAAATAGAGCATTCAGCAGTGTACGAACTGAGCGGCCTGTTTCGTGAACTCGGCTACCAGGTAAAAGAGATAGTCCCGGATGAAAACGGAATAATTCAACCTTCGGCTGTGCGCGCACAGTTGAGCCGCGAGACCCTCGCGGTTGCTGTTATGCTGGTAAACAACGAAATCGGCAGCATTCAACCTTTAGCTGAGATATCCCGTGAAATCCGCAGTTTCGAAAAGGAGCAGAACATACGCATCCACCTGCACTGCGACGCTGTCCAGGCACTTGGAAAGCTGCCGATAGAACCGCAGCAGCTCGGAGTCGACTCGATGGCATTCAGCGGACACAAGTTCATGGCACCAAAAGGTGTCGGAATGCTGTATACCCGCCAGCCCTTTACCCCGCTTGTCGGCGGCGGCGGACAAGAGTTCGGGATGCGCCCCGGGACGGAAAACGTTCCGGCGATCTGGGCCTTTGGAACGGTCCTCAAAAAACGCTATGAACACATGCACACGGAGTACGCCCACGCCAGTCTGCTGCGGGATAAGCTCTTTGAACAGCTGCGTACAACCGACGGAGCAGTTCCATTTCCACTGCAGCGTACGGCCCGGCCGAACAACGAATTCTCCCCGTATATAATCGCTCTCAGCGTTGCGCCGGTTCCCGGAGAAATCTGCGCCCGGGTCCTCAACGACCGCGGTTTTGCGGTAGGAACCGGTTCGGCCTGCTCTTCGAACCGTAAGAAAAAGCGCGGCCGGGTGATCTATGCCATGACCTCCGATGAAGAGACCGCAGGGGGAATAATCCGGGTATCATTCGGTCCGACGACTAGCGGCCAAGAAATCGAGATGTTTACTGAAACTCTACAACAAGAATTGAGGCTGCTGCGAAAAACAGTTCGCAGAGCCTGACACACGGAGAATGACTACATGAATGCAATCTACCTCATAAAGTTTGGTGAAATTTCTCTTAAGAAGGAAAACAGAAGCTTTTTCGAGAAAAAGCTCAAAAAGAATTTACGTCGCAATATCGCCGCCCGCGATGCCCAAATCAAGCTGACCAACGGCCGCTTCTACGTAGAAACCCCCGAAGAGAATGCACCACAGATTGAGGAGGCTTTATCCCATACCTTCGGTGTCGTCGGCTACTCGCGCGCCAGACGCGTGCAAAAGGATATTGAGATCATCAAACGGGCCGCTAAAAAGGTAATTGACAGTATAGTGGCGGAAAACGAAGCTGCTGATGAATGGACTTTTAAAATCGAAGCCCGCCGTACCGACAAATCATTTAAACTCGATTCATATCACATCGCCTGTGAAATCGGGGATTATCTGCGCGGCGAGTTCGACTTTCTGTCAGTGGATGTACATTCGCCGGATATAAAAATATTTATCGAGATTCGAGAAGAGGCCTTTATTTACGGAAACCCCAAACGCGGCCCCGGCGGTCTGCCGGTAGGATCCGCCGGGCGCGGAATCCTGATGCTCTCGGGGGGAATCGACTCTCCGGTAGCCGGGCACATGATGGCCAAGCGGGGACTGAAACTGGATACTATTTACTTCCACACCTACCCTTATACCAGCGAAGATGCGCTGAACAAGGTAAAGCAGCTCGCCAGTACGCTCAGCCCCTACCTGGGGGGAACCAACTTGTTTGTGGTGCCTTTCACGGAAGCGCAGCTACGCATCAACGAACGCTCTCTGTCACAGGAGGTCACCCTGCTGATGCGAGCCGGCATGGTCAAGATTGCCGAGAAAATCGCCAGCCGCCAAAGGGCGAGCTGCCTGGTTACCGGAGAGTCGCTTAGCCAGGTGGCAAGTCAGACGGTCGAGAGCATAACCTTTACCGGGAGTGCCGCCGCAATGCCGATTTTCCGGCCGCTGATGGGCCTGGACAAAGAGGAAATCATTGTTCGCGCCCGGGCCATCGGTACCTACGAAACATCCATTCTGCCCTACGATGACTGCTGCACCATTTTCACAGCCGAACATCCGCTGTTGAAGCCGAGAAAGGACAGAATGTGGAAGGCATGGGATAAACTGGAAATCGAAGAGTTACTGGACAAGGCGGCCGAGGAGGCGGAACGATTCTACATCCACCCCCTGTACGGTTTTCAAGACCGGGAAGAATAGAGGCCGAGGCGATAAAACAGCCCGCTAGGTAGCAGCTGTTTTGCCTTTCGTCTCTCCTCCGGAGGGGCTGTTCGCGCCCGCTCCCACGGCGTCCTTTTTGGTTTCAGAAGTGGACTCGGTAGTAGTTTCGCTTTTGGAAGATCCGTTCTGCTTGCCGTTTTTTCCACCACGGTTATCGGTAACATAAAACCCACTGCCCTTAAAAATGATCCCCGAGCCTCCGCCAATGAGTCGGCGCAATACACCGCCGCATTCCGGGCACTCCGCCAAAGGATCGTCTGACATGGATTGAAAGTGTTCAAAAGAGTGTCCGCAGTGCTTGCATTCGTAGTCGTACGTGGGCATCTCCCATGCTCCTTTAAGTAGTTATTTAAAATTGTTATAAATTATTGAGGTTTTTTCAGAATGACAATTTAGAAAAAAACCTCTGAAGTAAATATACTCACCCTGACAACAGCGGGCAAGAAAAATTAGTCTCTGCGCACGGGGATACCCGCCTCTGCTAAATCGTTCTTTATGCCCTGCACGGTATATCCCTGAATATGAACCATCGATGCGATCAAAGCGGCATCGGCTTTGCCCGCGGTCAGAACATCGATCAGGTGCCGGCTGTTACCGGCCCCTCCGGAAGCTACCACCGGAACCTCCACCGAGGTCGAGAGCAGCCTCGTAAGCGGGATCTCGTAGCCCTCACGGGTTCCGTCGGCATCTATTGAGTTGACCACAATCTCTCCGGCACCCAGTTCGACCGCCTGCTGCGCCCATTCGAGGGCATCCAGTTCAGTTGAGCTCCGGCCGCCGTTAATATACACCCGGTAGCCGGAAGGCTTCGAGCGGTCGCGGGCGGCATCCATGCCGAGCACGATACACTGGTTGCCGAACAGCTCGGCCCCCTGCCGGATAATCTGCGGATTCCTGACAGCCTGACTGTTCACACTCACCTTCTCCGCTCCGGCCAGAATAACCGCCCGCATATCCTCCGGCGAAGCGATTCCTCCGCCCACTGCAAAGGGAATAAAGATTCTCTCGGCCACCCGTTTGACAACATCAATCATTATCCCCCGCTTCTCATGCGAAGCGGTAATGTCATAGAAGACCAGTTCGTCTACTCCCTGACGATAGTACTCTGCGGCCATTTCCACCGGGTCTCCGACTTCTACGTTTCCTTTGAAACGAACGCCTTTGGTGGTTTTTCCGTCTTTTACATCAAGACAGACTATTACTCGCTTCTGCAGCATTTCTATTCCCCCGTACCCGGATAGTTCAGAAAGTTCTGCAACAGCTGCAGACCCCGCTTGCCCGATTTTTCCGGGTGAAACTGCACCGCATGCAGATTGCCGCGCTTGAGGGCGGCGGTAAAGGTAACTCCGTACTCACAGGTCGCCACAACGGCCGCAGCCTCCTCGGGATCGGGATAGTAAGAGTGAACAAAATAAAACGAGCTGCCGTCGGGAATGTCTCTGAAGAGTAAGGAATCAGCGGTTGCATGCACTCGATTCCAGCCCATATGCGGCACCTTCAGCCCGCTACCCCGGGAAAAACGCCGGGCCGTGCCGGGAATCAGGCCTAAACAGGGGGTGTCGTTCTCTTCGGACCTGCTCAAGACAATCTGGCTGCCCAAACAAATGCCCAGCATCTGCCGGCCGCTCTCGAAATAGGAGTGCAGCAGCTGCTCCAGCCCCCGGCTCTTCAGATTGCGCATAGCCGCCCGCGCTTCACCCACCCCTGGAAAAATGAGTTTGTCCGTTTGATCGAGCTGCTCGGGTTCTGAAGAGACGAGATAATCAGCCTGTAAATACTTCAGGGCGGTTTTTACACTGGTAAGATTACCGGCATCATAGTCCACCACTCCAATCCGTATCATATACACTTACTCCTCTATCTGAATGTACGGCAGTGCCTGTTGAAAAAACCAGTCAATATTATCGAGAGACATCGGATAGCCCCGCAGCACTACTCGCCTCTCCTGCAGACTTATCGGATCCTCACTGATCAAGCGAGTGTAATCGTATTCTCCCTCCAGAGAGCGCAGACCGCTGAGCAGGGCCAGTCGCAAAACCAGAAACAAAGATCGCGCGACAGCACGGTCTTCGCAGGCATATTCGGCATCAATGGTAAATAAGTCGTCGTGCTTTTCACTGCCGTGAAAACTCATACTGAGAGTATCGAGGCGTGCAAACAGTTCTGCTATCCGGGTGCCGGCCCGGTTCATTTCGGCCCGGTTCGTTCCGGCCCGGCCGCTTTCTAAACCGCCGAAATCGGGGTTTTTACTAAAAATACCGAGCAGGCCCGTATCGAGCAGCTGCGCGCCCTCTTCCGGCAGGGGTATCACCGGACCGTAAAAAATACGTTCCAGCTTCTCTTCGATGTCTGCATTGGTAATGCAGACCGTATTATCCTGAATAAAACTGAGCTCTAGCCCGCTTAACCGGTTTCGCCACCAGCGCAGCGGCGCGGCCCGCAGGTCTCCGGTTTCCCGGCCTCCCTCGCGCCGCTCCCATTCCGAGTTACCGCGCAGCGAAAGTGCGGCGATAGTCTCCGGGTAACGGCCTTCTCCGATAATTGTATACTCAAAAGCACCGGAATCGAACTCGAAGAGACAGAAAGCGGTATGGGTGCGCTGCAGCACCGTCTGCATAGATTCCGGATCCATTCCGACGGCGCTCAGCATTCTATTGGCCAACTCGAGGTTTTGATTCGGTCGTATCTGTAAAAATATACCCTCCTCTTCATAGAGCAGGGCTGCATAATTCTGATCAACCGGCTCAGGACGGCTGACACAGCCGCTCAGCAGCACACACACGAAGCCAGCGACGAGGACTCCGGCGACGGCGTTCAGCTGGCCCCGCCATCGCCGGTCTTTAATCAGTTGCATACTTACGCCTTTTTGAGCCCCACCTTACAGGTTTCGTCTCCGCATTCGATCTCTTCGGCGTTGCCGGAGTCCTTCCAGCTGTACTCCTCGGCCAGAGTTTCCTGCAGCAGATGGTCTTCGAAACTTTCCACGGCTTTTTTGATTGAGTCGGGGCCCTCGATATACAGGTATATTCTGTCAGTCACTTCTAGGCCGCGGTCTTTGCGCATATTCTGAATGCTGCGGACCAGATCGCGAACCATACCTTCGTTCTTCAACTCTTCGGTAATCTCGGTATCCAGACCAACTGTCAGTGATCCTTCATTGATTACCTTCACATTCTCTTTTTCCGTGCGCTGCACCACTATGCCGTCCAGCGTCAGTTCAAGTGACCCTCCGTCGTAATCCAGATAGAGAGTGGCGCCCTCCATTAGTGACTGGATTTCGTTCATCGACAGTGCTTCGATTTTTTTGGCCACACTTTTCATGTGTTTTCCGAGCTGCTTACCGAGAATCTTATAGTTCGGTTTGGCGGAGTATTCGACCAAATCTTCTTCGTTCTCTTTGAACAGCACGTCTTTCACATTCAGCTCTTCACGAATGATGTCTTCCATCTCCCGCAACACTTTCCTTTCGGTACTGTCACGGGTTACCAGGTAAATCGCCTTTAGCGGCTGACGGGTTTTATAGTTGTGCATGCTACGCAGTGCCCGTCCCATTGAGACCGCCTGCCGGGTTATAGCCATTTTTTGTTCGAGTTCCAGATCGCGCAGACCCGATACCTCGACCGGATAGTCCGCCAGGTGGATCGACTCGGGCATATCATCGGAACGGAGGTTGTGATAAATTTCTTCAGTTATAAAGGGTACAATCGGCGCTGCCACATGAATCAGCTTCATCAACACACTGTACAGAGTGCCGTAGGCCTGCATCTTGTCGGGATCGTTTTCCGACCGCCAGAACCGACGGCGCGAGCGGCGGATATACCAGTTGTTCAGCAAGTCGATAAACCTCAGAATCGGATCGATCGCCTTCTGCAGGTCGTAGGCTTCGAGCTGGTCGGTAACCTCACCGACCAGCCGCTCGGCTTCAGAGAGAATCCAGCGGTCCAGCGGGTTCTCCGGGGCCTCCGGCTTCGGGTCGCCGCTTGGCTGATAGCCGTCGATGTTGGCATAGGTAACGAAGAAGCTGTAGGCGTTCCACAGGGGAATCAGCACGCTCTTCAGCACCTCACGCACACCCTCATCGGAGTAACGCAGGTCTTCGGCTTTTACGACCGCCGAGTGCATCAGGAACAGCCGCAGGGCATCGGCGCCGAATTTGTTAATCACCTCAACCGGGTCGGAGTAGTTACGCTCCGACTTCGACATCTTTTTGCCGTCCTCGGCCAGCACCAATCCGTTTACCACAACATTCATGAAGGCCGGCTGCTCGAAGAGTGCCGCCGCCAGAATGGTAAGGGTATAGAACCAACCGCGAGTCTGATCAAGTCCTTCACAGATAAAGTCGGCCGGAAAATTGCGTTCGAACCACTCCTTGTTCTCGAAAGGATAGTGATTCTGTGCGTACGGCATAGAGCCGGATTCGAACCAGCAGTCCAGCACGTCGGGAATACGGCGCATAGTGCCCTTGCCGTCCGGGCTGGGCCAGGTCAGCTCGTCGACATAGTGTTTATGCAGATCTGGCACCTTTTTGCCGGACTTCTCTTCCAGCTCTTTCCGTGAGGATATTACTTCGATATAGTCTGATCCGTCGCACTTCCAAATCGGTATAGGATTACCCCAATAGCGGTTACGGCTGACCGCCCATTCCCGGGCACCTTCGAGCCATTTACCGAAGCGGCCTTTCTTCAGATGCTCCGGCACCCAGTTGATTTTATCGTTGGCCGCCAGCATATTGTCTTTGATTCGGTCCACATCGACAAACCAGGATGATACGGCCCGGTAGATAAGCGGTTTCTTCGTCCGGTAGCAGAAGGGGTAGCTGTGGCGGTACTTCTCTTTCTTGACCAGTTTCCCCTCTTCCTTGAGCTTCTGCATGATCGGCTCGTCGGCATCTTTCACAAACAGGCCCTCGAAATCGTGCACCTCGCCGGTAAAACGGCACTCTGCATCGATCGGACAGATAACCGGCACATCGGTATCCTTCAGAGCCGCATAGTCCTCTTCACCGAAACCGGGTGCGGTGTGAACAATACCGGTACCGTCTTCGGTGGTAACATGCTCGGAGATGATGGTTCTAAAGGCCTGCTTGGAGTGCAGGTCACTGAAATAGGGGAACAGCGGTTCGTATTTCAGGCCGACATATTCACGGCCGGGTTTCTCTTCTACAATTTGGTAGTCTTCTTCGCTGCGGTAATAGGCGGAAAGGCGCTCTTTGGCCAGAATATAGAATTCATCGCCGTCTTTTACCTTTACGTAGGTAAGATCCTCGCCAAACGCGAGTGCGAGGTTAGAGGGCAGTGTCCAGGGCGTGGTGGTCCAGGCCAGGATGTAAGTGTTCTCCTCGCCTTCGACTTTGAACTTCACCGTTACAGCCGGGTCGACGACCTCCTGATACCCGCCCAGGTTTACCTCGAAATTGGACAGCGGCGTGGAGAGGGCCGGACTGTAGGGCAAAATCTTGTAGCCTTCGTACAACAGCTCTTTGTCCCACAGCTGCCTGATTACCCACCAGATCGATTCCATGTAGTCCGGTTCCATGGTTTTGTAATCGTTCTCGAAGTCGACCCAGCGGCCCATCCGTTTTACGATGCGTTCCCATTCAGATGTGTAACGCAGCACGATCGACCGGCAGGCTTCGTTGAACTTGGCTACTCCGTACTCTTCTATCTCGGTTTTTCCGGTGATACCGAGCGACTTTTCGATCTCATATTCAACCGGCAAACCGTGGCAGTCCCAGCCGAAACGGCGTTCTACCTTCTTGCCCTTCATGGTGTGATATCTGGGGATAATGTCTTTAATGGTACCCGGAACAAAGTGTCCAAAATGCGGGAGACCAGTGGCAAACGGAGGTCCGTCGTAGAAAACGTACTCTTCGTTTCCGTCCCTTTGATCAATAGATTTTTGAAAGATCTCTTTATCTTCCCAAAATTTCAGGATGTTCTCTTCCATTTGCGGAAAATTCACTTTTGGGTCAACAGGCTTATACAAAACTTCCTCCTCAGTTATCCCCGTTATGTACGCTGAAAGCATTCTAGGGAGAGGGGCTGCCAGTGTCAAGACATGGGACCTTTTCCGTCTTTTTCACGGCTTTTTAAGAAAGTGCTAAAGCGCCTTTTCCAGAGGCCGAAAATTGATAATGAGGTAGACAAGGATGTCTGCACACTTATTCACACTATTCAAGGAGGAATAGAGTATGATTATTAATCACAACATGAGCGCCATTTTTGCCCAACGCCAGAACAAGTTCAACAACTGGGATGTGAGCAAGAACATGGAAAAACTGTCGTCCGGACAGCGGATTAACCGTGCCGGCGATGATGCATCCGGATTAGCAGTGTCGGAGAAGATGCGGGCTCAGATTCGCGGTCTCAATCAGGCCCAGCGCAATACCGAAAACGGTATCTCCTTCATTCAAACAACCGAAGGGTATCTCCAGGAAAGCCAGGACATCCTGCATCGCATGCGGGAACTGGCCGTACAGAGTTCCAATGGTGTCTACACGGATGAAGACCGCATGCAGATCCAGGTTGAAATCAGCCAGCTGGTTGATGAAGTAAACCGGATTGCCAGCCATGCCCAGTTCAACGGCATGAACATGCTGACCGGCCGGTTTGCCGCCGAAAGCGGAGAAAATGCGATAACCGCCAGCATGTGGCTGCACATCGGTGCCAACATGGACCAGCGCGAGCGGGTGTACATCGGTACCATGACCGCTCAAGGCCTAGGTATCCAGGGTGCCGGCGACATGCCGCATGCCGCCAGCTTTATCTCGATGTCGACTCCCGACAAAGCCAACATATCGATCTCCGTAATCGACAGCGCTTTGCGGAAAGTCAACAAACAGCGCGCCGATCTCGGTGCCTACCAGAACCGTCTCGAACACGCCTCCCGCGGACTCCTGGTCGGTGCGGAGAACATGCAGGCCGCCGAATCTCAGATTCGCGATGCCGATATGTCCGCCGAGATGGTGGAATACACCAAGAACCAGATTCTGGTTCAGTCCTCCACTGCTATGCTGGCCCAGGCCAACCAGAAAACCCAGTCGGTACTGCAGCTGCTGCAGTAGCATCAGCCGCGCGAGCTTAGACAGCTCCGGGCTTTTCAGCTCATTTATAAAAACCGTCCGCTTGCCGGACGGTTTTTTTTATGCTTTTATAGGTGGTAATGAATAAACTAAAGCTGCCCAAGATTGTAAAAGAGTTCGGAGAAATCTTTCATCAACACGCTTTCAACTGCTATCTGGTTGGCGGTGCGGTCAGAAATATGGTTCTGGGCCACAAACCCACCGACTACGACTTCGCCACCGACGCCGAACCACAGCAGGTTATGAAGATATTCCGCTCCGTTATTCCCACCGGCATCAAACACGGCACCGTCACGGTTATCTTTAGAGGACACCATTTCGAGGTAACCACGTTCCGGGTCGAGGGCACCTACAGTAATGCCCGCCATCCGGATGAAATCCACTTTACTCCCGATCTGTTCGAAGACCTCAAGCGCCGCGACTTTACCATCAACTCGATGGCAGTTCATCTAGTCGACGGTTCACTGCTGGATCCGCATCACGGTCAAAAGGATCTCAAGCAGAAACTGGTTCGGGCAATCGGGGTGCCGGCCGAACGCTTCCGGGAGGACGGACTGCGGCTGCTGCGGGCCTGCCGTTTCGCCGCACAGTTGGAGTTCAGCATTGAGGCTGAAACCCACGCTTCGATGACCGCAACAGTCGACACTATATCCCAGGTATCCGCCGAACGCATTCGCGACGAACTGGTAAAAATGCTGGCGGCCGAGCGGCCCTCAATCGGCCTGCGCATCATGGAGGAGACCGGTCTCCTGCGGCTGATTCTGCCTGAGCTGGCCGACTGCCGCGGGATTAATCAGGGAGGTTTTCACTCTTTCGACGTACTCGACCACTCGCTGCTGGCCTGCGACGGGGCGCCGCGTGAAAACATGACCGTACGGCTGGCGGCGCTGCTGCACGATATCGGCAAGGCCACTGCGGCAGAGACAGATGCGGAAGGCGGCATTTCCTTTCACCGCCACGAGCAGGATTCTGCCGAAATGTGCCACTCCATTATGCGGCGTCTAAAATTCTCGAAGGAAGAGGAAAAAAACGTGTGTCACCTGGTGGCCCAGCATATGTTCAACTATACGCCGGAGTGGTCCGACGGGGCGGTACGCCGGTTCATAGCCCGGGTCGGAAAGCAGCACCTGCCGAACCTGTTCGATTTACGAATTGCCGATCAATACGGAATGCACGGGCTCCGGCCGCGCAGAGACAGCCTCACACCGCTGCGCGACCGGATCGATTCGGTACTCTCACGGGAGAACGCGCTTTCTATCCGTGATCTGGCGGTAAACGGGCACCTGCTGTCCGAAGAGGCCGGCATTCCGAAGGGACCGGAGATGGGAGTGGTGCTCGAACATCTGCTGGAAACCGTGATGGATGATCCGTCAATGAATACAAAAGAAAAGCTTCTGGCTTTGGCCAGAAGCTTCTACGCTACTTACTTAAAAGAAGAAAAAGGCTAACTCTTTTTGACCCTTTCCGGAATCTTTCTACGCTTTTTATTCGTCTTTTCATGATCTTCGGTCAGAGCCTGGTAGGCAATGCCTGCGGCGTGTTGTTCAGCTTCCTTTTTGTTCTTGCCCTTGCCCGGACCATATGCCTTGCCTTCAACGGTAACCTCAATCCAGAACGTCCTGTCATGGTCAGGACCGGTTTTCTTTACCAGAGAATATCGCGGGTAACTCTTGTACTTCTTTTGCACAAACTCCTGCAGAAGGGTCTTGTAATCCTTCTTGTGCTTATTCTCCAGCACCTTGTTAATCTCCGGAATAAGATACTTCAATATGAAGCTTCTGGAAGCCTTAAAGCCGGAATCAAGGTAATAGGCACCAATTATGGCCTCCATACAGTCGGCTAAAATCGCCTTTTTTGATCTTCCCCCCGAATACTCTTCACCCTTCCCTATCAGGATAAAGTTGTCAACTTTGATACCTTTTGCAATTTCAGCCAGGCTATCCTCACTGACAACAAAAGATTTGACCCGGGCGAGATCCCCTTCGGCACGGTCGGTTAAGGTGCAATACAGATATTCGCTGACCACCAGGCCGAGCACGCTGTCTCCGAGAAACTCAAGCTTCTCATTGTTGCTGATTTCTCCGCCACTTTCATTGGCGTATGAGCGGTGAGAAAAAGCAAGGTTCAGGAGCTCAAGCTTCCTGAACCTTATTCCAATATGCTTTTCAAACAGTTGCAGTTCTTTTTTCCGCTCTTGATCGATAGGCGGAGCGTTTACTACATTTTGCGCTTTTGGTAAAAGACCCACGTCCCTACCGCTATTCGCTATTCTTTTGTTTGAGTCTTGAGAAACTCTACAGCGTCGCCTACCGTTTCGAATTCGTTAGCCTTTTCGTCGGGAATGGTAATTCCCATTTCTTCTTCAATTGCGTAGACAAGTTCGTAGGTATCAAGACTGTCGGCTCCAAGATCCTGCCGAAAAGAAGCTTCGGGTTTGATTTTTTCCTCTTCAACCTCAAGCTTCTCGGCAATAAGCTTTTTCACCTTTTCAAACACTTCGTCCATAACTATCTCCTTATTGTTCTTGAGTATTATTCAAGATCTAATACTTGGCGACCCCGGTACGATCCACATTTGGGACATACGCGATGGGGCAGCACAAGGTTACCGCAGGAACTACATGCAACCAAGCCGGGAGCGGTGCGTTTCATATTGATCGCTTTCCGTCGTCTGCTTCGTGCTTTTGAGGCTCTACTTTTAGGTACTGCCATATCAAAAACCTCTCAATTTCTTGATTTATAGTCAAATGAACATAACTTAATACAGATCAATTGTCAACTCCCCTCAGCTTCTGACGCAGCGCATCGGCGACCTGCGGAGGCACCATTGTAGACAGGTCTCCGTCGTACATTGCGATCTCTTTGATCGCGGAAGAACGCAGCACAAAATACTTGGGATCGGTTGGCATGAACATAATCTCGAGGTCGGGCCGCAGCTCCTTATTGGTCATAGCCAGCTCGAACTCATAGCCGAAATCAGCCAGTGCCCGAACCCCCCGCAGCATTACCTTCGCTCCGATATCCACTGCATAATCGACAATCAACCGATGCCATAGATGCACCTCGACGTTCTCATATGGCTCCAGAAGCTGTTCCATCATCTCCAGCCTCTCTTCCGGAGTAAACAGCGTTTTCTTGGCCTGATTGACTGCTATCACAACATGCAGTACATCAAATATCTTTGCCGCGCGGGCAATTAGGTTCAGATGCCCGTTTGTCGGCGGATCGAACGTCCCTGGAAAAATCGCTTTCTGCATGGAAGAAGTGTAATAGTGGAGCACTATCTGGTCAAGGCGGTTTTCGATCTTGTTCTCTCTGTTCCTGTTGTGTACCATTAGCCTGTTTTTCTAAAAATAGTTTTGACAAAGTACCCGCACATAGATACACTTGATACTGATGAGAAAATACCTTTGTTTTGTGGCTGTATGTATTCTGACAGTATCGTGGTTTGTTACAGGGTGCGCGAGTACTCCGCCGACAAGCAACGATACGGCCCGACCTTCCTCAACCGCGGAAGCTGAGCAGCACACTGCTGACAAAGAGACGGCGGCCGAAGAGACGGAATCCGAGGCGGCTGAAGACAGTCCCGAAACTGCTTCCGAACCCGTTGATACGGAAGGTACAGAGGCGTATGAAATGGGAGAGGAGGAGTATCAGGAAACAAAAAATGATCTCAGTAAGCTGGTCGAAGAGCTCAATCAAATCATTGCAAGCCGTAGCTACCAAGAGTGGCTGACGTATCTCACCAGCGATTACAAAGAGCACTACAGCAACCCGGAAGTGCTGCAGGATTACTCGGATACCCCGCTCCTGAATAAGTACGACATAAAACTACGAAGCCTGAAAGATTATTTCAACTATGTGGTAGTGGCCAGTCGCAAAGATGTGCGCATCGACGACATAAAGGCGTTGAGCGAAAACAAAGTCCGGGCGTATATGGTCGTAAATAACAAACCGATTGTCGTCTACACTCTTGAGAAGGTGGACGGACAATGGAAGATAACTAAATAGAAAAACGAAAAATTTGTCTATGGAGTGTACTATGAAAACCAACTTCGAAAAAATAACCACACTGATTCTCATACTTCTACTGATTCCGGCATTCGTATGGGCTCAACAGGATGACGGTGAACAGGCCGATGACGAAACCACTGTCGAGGAACTCTTTCTTCAGAGTGTTGAAATGCGGATCATCGGCGAACAGGCCTTCGATGAGAACCGGACCTCCAAGCTATCGGCTCTCGATAACCTGGCAGAGCTGATTGAAGCCGGCGAGGTAGCTTCCGGAGATCCGGAAGCCACCTATATACTCGACAGGCTCTCCTCGGAGGGAATCGGTGTGCAAATCCGTGAAGCCGGCCGATTGATAAACAACTTCCCGGAGGTGCGCCGTAAAGCCGCGGAGCTGCTAGGTAAAATGGGCGGAGAGGCTGCTAAAGACACCCTGATCAATGTCCTCATCTCTGATGATGAGCCGATGGTCCTGGCCGAAGCGGTATACGCACTCGGCGAAATGGATGCCGAGAACACCAACAATCAGATCACCCAGGCGATTTCGTTCAGCATTCTCAATCAGGATATTATGACTCCCGACCAGAACTTCGCCTACGCCGCCCTGCTCTCAATCGAAAAACTGGCCGAACGGAACGGCGGTTTGAACGATCCAAGCATCTACCGGGCCCTCATACGCATGTCCCAAGGCAACTACATTCGTACCGTGCAGCAAAAGGCGCAGGAGGTAATGCGGCAGCTCATGACCTATTAGTCGCTTGACTCACGCTGGGGCTCAGCTCAGCAGCTCTTCGAGCCACCTCTGCTCGGCCTCTAAATGCAGCAGCATTTTACGGGTGAGGGCGCGTTTGTACTGGGGTGTGTTGTCAGTATAGCGCTGGTACTCCTCGGTGTAGTGGCGGTGTTTATCGCGGAGTTCTTCCAACTTGGTACGCAGAATATCCTCAGCATCGAGCGGGTCGATCTGATCGAGAAAAAACAGGCTTAGGGTGAACTCATCCTTTATTGATATCTGTATTTTTTTATGTGTGTCGGTCAGCCAATCCTTGAAAAACCGGCTGCCCAGTTCGGTTATGGAATATACGTTTTTTTCAACCGCTTTTTTGCCCTGGACGGTTTTCATGGTAACCAGGTCATCTTCCGCCAGCTTTCTGAGTGTCGGGTACAACTGTCCGTAGGATACCGGCCAAAGATCCCCCATCATCTGCTCGAACTTCTGCTTTATCTCGTAGCCGTAATGCGGTTCCCGATCCAGAAGCCCTAAAATTGCGTACTTCAATGACATATTGAATTACCTACCGTCCGAAATCCAGTTTTTCACGCATCTGCTTTCGCCATTCAACCGCTTGTTCCGCTTTTTCGTACGGAATTCTTTTTTTAATTTCGAAATCCCGGTTGGACGAGCTCGATTTGAACTTTATTATACCAAAGGTTCCCTGACCAAGATAGCAAATTTTTTCGCGTGCTCCGAGGTTTTCTGCTTCGGCGACCTCCTGTATGGCACAGTCAAAATGGATCGGTTCGTTTTCCGGCGAGGCAAGCGCCATCTGCGGGTTGCGTATGCTCTTCCCGCAGCGAATACAGGTAAGCTGAACCGTTTCGGCAATTTGTGAACGATTCTCATTCCGGTTTCGACCGCCTCCGCGTCGTCGTCCCCGTCGGTTCGAGTTGCTTCGTCTACTCAACAGTTACTCCTCTTTTATATGTAAAATCTCTTTCGTTATCGTTACAGCTAAGGTATTGATGGCTGTGTTCAGATACTTCTTGTCATTGATCTTACGCTTCAGCTCTTCTAACTTTTTTGGATCAGTCTGCTTTGCAATCCGTATCATATCACACCACTCTCTGTAAATGCATCCTTAATATGGCGTAAGACTCCATTTTCAGCGTCAATGAAAACGACATCAAATCTTATCACGGATTCGGCGTATTCAGGGTACTTTAATAAAAAAAAACTGCACGCTGCCAACGAGGCCTTCTGCTTTTTATAATCGATAGAATACTCTATCCCGTCCATCTTCACCCTACTCCATGTTTTCACTTCCGCGCATACCAGCACATCATTCCGCACGGCAATAATATCGATTTCCCCACGCCTCGCTCGGAAATTTCGGGCAACTATCGTGAACCCCTTCTCTTCGAAGTAACTCGCCGCCCTGTCTTCACCCGCCTGCCAGGAAATCATCGCAACTCCAGTACATCTCACTTTTTCAGATTGATCTGCTTCATCTCTCCTACACTGACCGCCTTGACAATAAAACTGCCGCCGGCCGAATAGAGGTTCACCTCTTTCTGCTGCTCAACCGGAATCTTACGCCCGCTGCTGCTCACCAGAATTCGAACCACCGGTCGCAGCGGCACCTGCTTGTGGTTTTTGATCACCTTGGCAACCGATCCGTCGTTCAGAATCACAATACTTCCGACCGGATAAATCCCCATGCTCTTCAAAAACACCTTCAGGATTTCAGCGTCGAAACGACGCGAGTTGTCGTTCAAAATCTGGCGCATAGCCCGGTACCCGATCATCGAATCGCGGTACGGTCGTTCCCGAACCATTGCCTCATAGGCATCCACCACCGACAAAATTCTGGCAGTCAGAGGGATTTCCTTGCCCTTCAGTTGTTTGGGATAACCCTTTCCGTCCCAGCGTTCGTGATGGTAGAGAGCGGTTCGGCCAACCTCTTCGGCATATCCCAGCTCGCGGGTAATGACCCGGTATGAATATACCGGATGAGTCGTCATTATTTTCCGTTCCTTCTCCGTCAGTTGTCCGCTCTTGTTGAGAATCGCCTTCGGTATTTTGGTCATACCGATATCGTGTAGCAGTGCAGCGGTTGCCAGGTTCACCAGCTGATAGTTGGGAAGTTTAAGGTTCTGCCCAATCAGTACCGCTAAAATAATGCAGTTTACTGCGCTCTGCGAGAGAGAATGCTGGGTATTCTGTACCTGAAACATCGGACCGATCAACTGATCCGGTTTTTCTATCAACAGTTGAAAAACATTCTCAACCACTTCATCGATATCGACCTTGTCAGGCAATCCGCCGTCATTGGTCTGCAGAAAAATATTATCCGCCAAATCGACAGCCTTGTTGTATTCAAAGGTAGCCCCGTCGCCGAAGAACATCTTATCCTGGGGAGTTTCCCCGTTTTCATTGAGCGGCTCCCCTTCGGTCTGTACCTCGGCAATATCCCAACGGCGCAGGCGGTCGATATCCTTCTGCTTTATATCGATTCCCTCCGGAACCAGGAGGTTTTCACCGTCCATGTAAACCGGCTTTGAGAATTTCATACCGGGCTTCAACTCTTCGACTCTAATACTTCTCATACATCTTCCTGTACATCGGCGATTGTAACATAGAGCTGCGCAATAACCTCATAGAGCTCTTCGGGAATAAAAGTGCCCGCATCAAGCGAAAACAGCACCTCGGTCAGGTCCGCCCTCTCTTCAATAGGAATTCCCTGCTCGGCGGCTATGGCCAGCATTCTCTCGGCCAGAAATCCCTTTCCTCTGGCCGCTATGAAAGGAGCCGGCAACTCTTGGTTATACTTTAATGCAACCGCTTTATTCTTTTCCACTACTATACCCGTTTTAGGCCGTCGTATCGACCCTTTTAAATGCTGTTTCTTTACCGGGGCCGAAGGGATCGAACTCAGATGCCTCTCTTATAGTATCGTCAATTTCAAACCGCAGGTTATTTAGTTTTTGCTGTAATTTTGAAAGAATTTCACGGTCCGGCCGGCCGCTGGCATTGCGGCCCCGGTACACTTCGATTTTAGGTTCTATTGTCCCACAGCCGCCGGCAAAGTGCCAGTCAGCCGGAGAATCCGAAGAATTGATATGAAAAGTGAGAGTAAACCTGCCCGGTTTGCCCAACGGAGAAATCTGCAGGCGCAGCACACCGGTATCCTCCGATTGAAAATTAATGGGAATAATAATCCAATTATCATGACGGGCCTGTCGATGATTGAACAGATGGAGAAGCGAACCCTCGGTACATGTGCTCTGCAGTTGCTCTTTTACGTCTTCTGTTACATTCTTAGAGAGCCGGTTTTTCCGTGACTCCTGGTTGGAACGCTGCTGTTGACCCTGTTGGCCGGCGTGCTGACCTGAATGCTGTTCCGAGTGCTGCTG
>CAZRWN010000001.1:186619-207805 GCA_964603735.1 uncultured Sediminispirochaeta sp.
GCTGTTGACCCTGTTGGCCGGCGTGCTGACCTGAATGCTGTTCCGAGTGCTGCTGTGAGTGCTGCTGCCCCGGATTGCCGCCCCGCTGATCCGTATACTCCTCGCCCCACACCCAGCTCTGCAGCCGTCTGAACTGCTCGGCAGACAATATCAACCCCTTGTCCTGCAAGAGTGCCACCAGCCGGGCAGTTTGTGCATTCCGTGTTTCCAACTGCGAAAACAGTTTATGCGCCGCATTCAGCTCTGACTCTCTAATCGGCAAGCCTTGCGCCATAAATGCCTGCAGCAGAACCCGGTTTTGCGGAGTATCGGCCAATGCGGAGTGCTGTAATAGAGTTTTGAAGGCGTGCCATTGGTGGTCTATTTTGAGGAGGAGTTTACCGGATTCAAACTCTGCAGTGGCTCTGAGCCGGTCTCCGACTTGCAACTGCAGGTCCGAGACGACCCGCACCTCGCGTCCCAGCATTCTTACGATCCAACTATGGTCGTCGAGTCTTCTCTGGACGGTAAAAGAGACGTGGCTGCCGGGCTTCACCGTTCGTTCGGTGAAGCCGGCTGTTATCGTTTTTAAAAGCCCTATCGACGGCTGCTGCATGCAGCAAGCAGGGACCGGCGGTTATTCGCCGGCCTTCTTGATCTGGTCGCGGCGACGAATCAGCTCGCTTACCTTGGCGGCCTTTCCAACCCGTTTGCGCAGGTAGTAGAGTTTAGCGCGGCGCACACGACCGCGGCGGACTACTTCGATTCTGTCGATTCGCGGTGAATGCACCGGAAACACGCGCTCAACGCCTACACCATAAGACATTTTGCGTACGGTAAAGGTCTTGCGAATGCCCGCACCTTTGGTGGACAGGACGATTCCCTGAAAAACCTGTATACGTTCGGTCTGTCCTTCGACAATTTTAAAATGCACCTTTACAGTGTCACCAATTCTGAAGTTTACGGCATTTTCTTTCATCTGTTCCGCTTCAACTGCCTGAATCAAATCCATATTATTCCCCTTCCTTAAGTTCCTTAAGTAAATCCGGTCGAAACCGTTCCGTTTTCTCAACTCTCTGGGCGTATCGCCATTTCTCTATTTCGGCGTGATTTCCGGAAAGCAATACCTCCGGCACCTGCATACCCCGAAATTCGGCCGGACGGGTATAGTGGGGGTACTCCAGGAGGCCGTCGGAAAAACTCTCCTCCTGCAGCGATTCCTCGCTGATCACCCCGTCTACCAGCCGGTATACCGTATCAATTATTACCAAAGATGCCAACTCTCCCGACGACATTACGTAGTTTCCGATGCAGATTTCATCATCAACATACATGTCAATAATCCTCTGGTCGACCCCCTCGTACCTTCCGCATATAAACACCAGCTCTTCATCACCGGCCAGCTGCTCAGCATAGCTCTGGTCGAAGAGCTTTCCGGAAGGACTAGGATAGACTACCCGTTTCTGCATTCCCTCCACAGAATCGAGGGCCGCCGAGAGCGGTTCCGGCTTGATCACCATCCCGGCTCCGCCGCCGTAGGGGGCATCATCGCAGGTACGATGGCGGTCTGTCGCGAATTCGCGAAAATCGACCACCTGAAACTCGACAATCCCCCGCTCCACCGCCTTGGCCATAATGGAATTCTCGAAGTATTGCCGCACAATCTCCGGAAACAGGGTCAGAATAGTGTACTTCACGAAAGTACCCAGTCGTCCTTCAGTTCGATAGTCTTGTTCTCTACATCGATCTCGCCGACAAACTGTTCGGTCAGAGGAACTATTCGGGTTCCCTTGTCAACCTTCACTTCGAGCAGATCGGTCGCACCATTCTCGATGATCGACCTGACTACTCCGACATCCGATCCTTGAAAGTACAGATGACAGCCGACAACATCGGCAGCATAGAACTCGCCCTCTTCAAGCGGAGCCGACTCGCCTCTTTCGGCCCAGATTTCGGAGCCGGCCAAGAGCTTTCCCGCTTCGGGAGAATCAACACCTTCGAACTTGATCAGCACCCCTTGATGAAACGGTTTTACCGCTTCAATACGATACGCCTTCTCTCTATTGTTTTTTATCAGCAGCACTTCCCGCATCTCCGAGAAGTGCGCCGTTTCTCCTGAGAAGCTCTTCACCTTTACGTATCCCTGCACTCCGTGCGAAGTGCGTACAATACCTACAGCGAGCTTCCCCATTAGTCCAGAATCTCTAGCACTATCCGTTTTCCGGTCTTGGTAGCCGAAGCACTCAGAATGGTGCGAATTGCCTTTGCAATTCGACCGTGCTTGCCGATTACCTTGCCGATATCGTCCTGCGAAACTCTCAATTCCAGTATGGTAGATTTTTCGCCTTCGATCATATTCACCACAACCCCGTCGGGGTCATCAACAAGGGATTTCGCTACATATTCAACAAGATCTTTTTCCACAACGTCCTCCACTGCGCGCATTTTGAACTACCACTGACACCCTCTCTATGTGCATCCGGCCCGCGCCGGGGGTGCCTTCCAATAAATATTCGCCCTACTGCTCGCGATTCAGAAAAATGTTATTTTTATTGAGCAGACGTTTCACAGTTGCGGTGGGCTGAGCACCCTTATTGATCCATTCTTTGATTTTATCTTCCTTCAGTTTCAACTGCTTATCCTCTGCCTCGATCGGATGATAATATCCGACCTCTTCGAGTGCACGCCCGTCACGGGGTGCATTCTTGTCCATTACTACCAGTCGGTAATAGGGACGCTTTTTTGTTCCGAATTTCTTCAACCTAATTTTAACACTCAACGGGAACCTCCTACGGGTAATTTCCTTATACACCAAGACTCTTCATCATTTGAGCCTGATATTTTTTATTCTTTGCGACCTTCTTCATCATAAGGCGCATTTTTTCGAACTTCTTGATGAGCCGGTTGACCTCGAACACCGAGGTGCCGCTCCCTTTTGCAATTCTCTTTTTGCGCGACGGACCGATGATTCTGTGATTCTGGCGCTCCTGGCGGGTCATAGACAGAATAATCGCCTCTTCCCGCTTCATCTCGCCCTCATCGATGTCATCCTCGCTGATATTGCCCTTGGCACCGGGAATCATCTCCAGCAGCGATTCCACACTGCCCATCTTACGCATCCTGGCAAAGGACTCCAGATAATCTTCGAGGGTGAAGCTGGCGCTGGCCATCTTCTGCTGCAGCTTGGCAGCCTCTTCCTCGTCAATCGTCTCCTGCGCCTTTTCGACCAGGCTGACTACATCACCCATTCCCAGAATACGCGAAGCAATTCTTTCCGGGAAAAAGGGCTCCAAATCGTCCGGTTTTTCACCCACACCGATGTACTTCAACGGCTTGCCGGTAACCGATTTGAGCGACAGTGCCGCACCGCCGCGGGTGTCGGAGTCGAACTTGCTCAGCACCACACCGGTAATGCCGACCTTTTCATCGAACTCCTTGGCTATCTTGACCGCATTTTGGCCCGTCATTGCATCGGCAACGAAGAGCGATTCAACCGGTTGTGCGGTTTTGTGGATCTTCTGGATCTCACTCATCATCTCTTCATCGAGATGCAGCCGCCCAGTGGTATCCACAATAACGGTGTTGTGCTGGTTTTTCTTGGCCTCCGCAAGCGCGTGTTTAACCACCTTGATGGGGTCCTTGCTCTCCTCGGCGTACACCGGCACATCTATCTGTTCGCCTAGAACCTGCAGCTGCTTTACCGCTGCCGGCCGTACTAAGTCGGCGGCAACCAGAAGGGGGGAGCGTCCCTCTTTTTTCAGCTGCTTGGCCAGCTTGGCGGCAGTAGTCGTTTTACCTGACCCCTGCAGCCCCATCATCAGAATGACGGACTGGGTATCCGGTCCCTTCAGCTCGAGCTTTTGGCGTTCGTCGCCCAACAGGCCGACGATTCTATCGTGAACGATCTTGATAAACTGCTGCCCCGGGTTCACGGCCCTCAAGACCTCTTCCCCCTTGGCTTCCTCGATCGTACGGTTCACAAATCTGCGCACAACCCTCAGATTGACATCGGCTTCCAACAGCGCAAGCTTGATCTCCTCGACGGCATCCTGGATATTCTTTTCCGTTATCTTTGACTTTCCCGAGACCTGCTTGACTATATCTGTAAATTTGTCGGAAATTTTTTCCAGCATAAACCTTCAATCCTAAGAGTTTTAACGTTTTTATACCGCATTTTGGGCCGCTGTGTCAACGGATCTGCAGGAAATGGCGCTGCAAGTACTTGATTCGCTCCTCCGCCCGCCGTCTGTAAGGATCGGTAGGATAAAAATTTACAATTCGTCGGTAATACTCAACCGACTGCCGCTCGTCCCGCGGCGGCGGCGGCGACTCGTAGATCCGGCCTAACAGATACAAAACCCGTCCACTGTGCTCCTCGCCGTCGCCACGGCTGTCCCCGGCAGTTTCTCCGCTCTCCCGCAAGTAGAACTTCAGCACCTGCTCGGCCAGCATCTCCCGCTCCGAGTCGACCAGCACCTCACCGGCCTCCACCAGCAGTTTTCGCTGTGCATCGCTAAACGCTGCCTGCCCGGCAGCAGCCGGCTGCAGATCCGAACTACCTCCGGAACCCCGGCTGAGCAGCAGAGCCTGCACCTGCTGGGCGGTGTCGTTGGCATTACGTGCCAGCACCGCACTTTCTAACCGTTCGAAGGAGAAACTCGGCAGTTGCAAATTAGGGGAACGCCCGCCGTCCGGAGCCGCGAATTCCTCATTCGTCTCATCCGACCCGGCGGCCTGGGAGGGTATCCGGTCTTGTACGGACTGCCGACTCACCTCTACGGCAATTCGCTTTTCAGAACTTCGGCCGCTACTGCTGTCCTGCTGCTGAAATGCAAGGGTGTAGCGCCCGACATCCCCGGCGGAAAACACAAACTCGGTTGCACTCTGAGCATAGCTGCGCGAAAGAAACTCCAAACCATTGCTCTGCGAAGAATCCCGATCGTAAATCCAACCGAATCCAGGCAGGGAAAGATGCACCTCCTCTCCCTTCCCCGCCCGGACCACATCCATCTCCGCTTGGGCCGTTTCCGGCTGCTGCTCCGGCTGCTGCTCCGTGCGGCTGTCCGCCCCGGCAGGATCCTCCCCTGATTCATCCTCCCTTGAGTTATCCTCCCTTGAGTTATCTTCATCGGTATCGGGCTCATCCCGGGGTTCGGTTGGCGCAGGGGGCTGAGCAGGTCTTTCTTCCGAACGAGAGGCGACTCTGTTGCCGGCGGATTCGCTTTCGGGCAGCACCGAACTCACATCGATTTGCGGACTCAACATGAGAAAGCGGGCTGCATCCTGCCTCTCAGGCGGGATAGAGTCCGGTAGTGTTGCTTCAGGGGAAGCAACCTCAGCTGCGGCCGTTTCGGTTTTTTCAGCAGAAGTATTTTGAGCCGCAGGCACATCGTCGGACGGTTTTGGCTCTGATTCCGCTTCTATCTCTGACTCCAGATCTATTTCTGGTATTAATACAGCTTCGGGCTCCTCCGCAGCAGGTTCACTTTGTGAAAAATCGGTATCGAGATCGGAAGAGCTTTGAGCAGCTTCGTCTTGAGTTTCATTCCCGGCTTCATCCGCTGCGGGTGCTTGGGATGAAATATCCTGGGGAGACACTGTGCTGCATGAAACCGCTGAAATGAGGGTGAGCATAATCAGACCCATTATATATGCGCGGTGCATGTTACGGTATCTCCTCAAAAAACTCCTCGACTTCCCGGTCGCTCTGTGTCTGCAGAACCTCTTCGACCAGCTTACTCGGATCCTTCCAAAATGTTTCTATCTGCTCGCGACTCCAACTCTCATGGACTTCTCTAAATGGAAACCACTCTTCGTTGTACAGCTGTCTATACTCAGCCGGAATTCTGATTTTTTGTACAATCGAATCCGCCGACTGAGATTCACCGAAGAGTTCCGCTCCCGCCGGGCTTTCGGCCGTTCCCCGGTTCGTCTGCGGAGCCGGCTCTGGATTTCTTGCAAGCAACATGACAATGAGCGTAGCCAACAGTGCCAGCAAGGTGACTCCGGCCACAATCATGCCGTACAATTTAGCTTCCTTCGCGCTCAGGAAGGCCATCGGCGACCTCCTCCTCTTGATCTGCATCCCTTCCCGGGTCGGATTCTTCGCCGAACTCTCCATCCAGCTGGAGTAAACCGGCATCCCTCTGACCGTTTCCGCCGTCGCCATCATCGTTGGTACTGGATTTTGCAACCACATCGCCGTTTTCAGCCAGACGCACTGCAATAATCTTAGAGACGCCCGACTCCTGCATGGTTACTCCCAGCATGGTGCGGGCGCCGGCCACGGTTTTTTTGTTGTGCGTTATTATAACGAACTGAGAGGAGTTGCCGAACTCCATCAGGAGATTGATGAACCGGCCGACATTGGCCTCATCGAGGGCGGCGTCAATCTCGTCGAGGATACAGAAGGGCGAGGGTTTTACCATGTAGGTGGCAAATAGCAGGCCGACTGCCGTCAGCGAGCGCTCTCCACCGGACAGCAGTGCGATATTTTCGAGTGATTTTCCGGGCGGCTGGGCGAATATTTCGATACCCGATTCAAGCACATTATCCGGATCGGTCAGCTTCAGCTCGCCCCGGCCGCCGCCGAAGAGCCGGCGAAACATGGAGTGAAAGTTCTTTCTGATCTGATCGTAGGTCTCCAGGAAGAGCTCGGTGGATTCGCTTTTGATCTCCTGGGTGATCTGCTGAAGGTCCTCCCGCGCCTCGTACAGGTCCTCCAGCTGCCCGGTGAGAAAGTCGTAGCGCTCCTTTACTTCGGCAAACTCTTCCGGCGCCATCAGATTGACCTGCCCCAGATCTTTGAGTTTCTGACGCACATCCTGCAGCTCCGGCTTCAGTTCCTGGACGCTGGTGGTAATGTCAAACATTCCGGTCTCGAACTCCGACAGTTCCCGGCCGTGGCGGTCCTGGAAGTTGGCATACATACCGCGGATCTCGGTCTGTAGTGAGGCGACCTCCATCTGCAGCTTCTCCACCTTGTCCTGCAGTTTGCCGAGGGTGTCCATCCGCTTTTTGAGGTTGCTCTCTTTATCCTTCAAATCCTTGTTGTGGTTTGAAATGCCGGATTCGAGGCTCCTCAGTTTCTCCTGCAGTTCCTTTTCACGCGCTTCGAGCTCTTTCTGCTTTTCGGCGATTCTGGTCAGCTGGGTCTCGATCTCTGCGATTCTGGAAGTGTTAGCCTTGATGGTCTTGCGGTTCTCCTCTAGAAGCCCCTGCTGCTCTTCGACCTGCCGGGCCAGGCCTTCCAGAGCTTCGGCGGTAGCCTTGCGCTGGGTGTCCACCTGTACCCGGTTCACCCGCAGCTCCTCGAGAGTCTTGCGGTACTCGTCGATTTTTTCACTCAGCTGAGTGTTTTCTTCCTGCAGCCCTTCCAGACGGGTGGTGTTGCTGGTCTGGGTACTGCGCCCCTCTTCGATGGCCTGTTCTATCGATCTTTTGCGGGTAATGATACCCTCCGGGGCCAAGAACTCGTCCAAAAAGGCGGGGATCGAATTATGATACGCATCGAAACGCTGCCCGAGCTGTTCGGTTTTCGAGGCAATATCCTTGAAGGCAGCCTTGGCCTTGTCCAAGGCCTCTTTGAGCTCGGCCGGATTGTTACCGGCAGTACTCTGCATGTCCTGAACCAAATCGCTTTTGCCCTGCAGCTGAATCAGTACTTCCTGCAGCACCTGTCGAAAGGCCTGTTCGGCATCCCGGCGCTTATGCGATGAGTATCCGCTTTCGTCGAGTTTCTGATCTAACTGAGCCACGATGTCGTCGGTGATGGTGTGCAGCTCTTTCTGGTAGCCCTGTATCTCCTGTTCGATGCGCTTATTGGCCGCGTCCAAGTCGGAGATGACCTGACGGTTGTTATTGATTCGTCCGCGGGCGTTCTCGATACTGGTTTCGAAGCCGGAAATATTCTCATCAATCTGTTCCAGACGGCACTTGTAGTCCTCCAGCTGCTTTTCACGCTCGCTGGACTGGTTCTGTAGTGAAACTATTTTTTCGTTGATACTCTTTTCACGCTGTTCCGCCGCCTGATTCTGCCGGCGGATCTCTTCGATCCGCTCGCTCAGCATTGTGCGCTGGTTGTCGTGGTTGTTTTTCTCTATATCGATACCATAGAGCTTTTTCTGCCCCTCGATCAGCTGCGATTCCATACTGTTTACCTGGTCGAGGTTCTTTTCCAGAGACTCATTTATTTCGTCGATATTCTTTTTGAGGCTGTCCCGCTCTTTCAACCGTGCATCCAGCTGCTCTTCCCTCTCCTGCTGCTTCTGCATAAGCTCTTTGAGCTTGAGCAGCTGCAGGTCGAGCTCGAGACTGAAGATTTTTTCGTTGTATTGGCGGTAGAGGGCGGTCTTCTCCGACTGGGCTTTGAGGGTATTGTACGAGCGCTTTACCTCGCGCAGGATGTTTTCCACCTGCTGCATATTCTCTTCGGTTCGCTTGAGCTTGCGTTCCGCCTCTGCTCCCCGGTACTTGTACTTGGTGATCCCGGCCGCCTCTTCGAACAGGAAACGCCGCTCTTCCGGTTTGTTGGAAAGGATCTGATCGATTTTGCCCTGTTCCATGATCGAATAGGCCGATTTTCCGATACCCGTATCGAAAAAGAGCTCACGGACCTCTTTGAGCTTAACCGGAGTGCTGTTAATAAAGTATTCACTCTCCCCCGAACGGTGCAGGCGCCGTTTTACCGCTATCTCGGGCATGTCCATATTCAGGAAGCCGTCCTCGTTCGAGAGGGTCAAAGTTACTTCGGCTACATTGAGAGCTTTGCGGTTCTCGGTACCGTTGAAAATGATATCTTCCATTTTATCGGCTCGCAGGGAACGGGTCGACTGCTCTCCCAACACCCACTTCACTGCGTCGACAACGTTACTCTTCCCGCATCCGTTGGGCCCGAGCAGGGCACTGATTCCATCACGAAACTCTATTTTACTGCGATCGGCAAACGACTTGAAACCGAACAGCTCAACACTCTTTAAAAACACCTATTGTTCATCCTCTTGATCACATTTTATTAGCCGGGCTATACCCGCCCACTATAACACAGAAGCGGACAGCCGTGAATAGAATCGGGGCTATACAATGCGGCAAATCAACGTTATCTTCGATGAATGGTAGTATGCGGAATCGACGAGGCCGGACGGGGACCGATAGCCGGACCGGTCTGTGCGGCGGCGGTAATACTCGGTCCCGGTTTCGACCGTACGCCGCTGAAGGACTCGAAAGTGCTTTCGCCGGCCGCTCGCAACAGAATTGCCGCGGTGCTGCTCAGGGATGCGGCAGTGGGTGTGGGCTGGAGCTGGCCGGAGGAGATCGACCGGCTCAATATTCACCACGCCTCGCTGCTGGCCATGCAGCGTGCATACGAGGCCCTCGTCTCGTCCGTACCCCTCGAGCCCCCCGGTAAAGCCTTAGTGGACGGCAAATTTTCACCGCCCCTGCCGATTACAGCAGAGGCGATTATTAAAGGCGATGCGAAAATCCCGGAAATATCAGCCGCATCGATCATAGCCAAGGTGGCCAGGGACCGCTGGATGATACGCTATTCCTGGATTGAACCCAGTTGGAGCTTCGAAACCCACAAGGGCTACCCTACCGCCGCCCACCGACAGCTCTGCCGTCTGCACGGACTGAGCCCGATTCACCGTCGAAGCTTTAAGATTTACTGACTAGTGTTTACCTCTGATCCTTACGGTTGCGGATGAACTCTACCGCCTTCTGAAACTCCGACAGAAACTGTTCCATATCCTCATCGAACACGATTACCGAATGGCGCTCGAAACCGCTGACATCGTGCTTTTTACTTTCCACAATATTGAGAAAAAGATCGCCCTTGCGGTTCTCCTTCACATTGAAAAAATACGTCCGCTTCCCTACCGTAGTTTTTGCTGAAAAAACTTCTCCCCTGATTCCCATAAGGTATCTTCCTCTTTCATGAAACTCTAGTTAACGCCCCGATAGTATCCTAAAGGCAGACTAGTTGCAAGCAGCCGATTTTGTGATATTCTCCCCCTGTAAGGAGGCAAAACTATGAACCCGCGAACAGTAGGTATGATCGGTGCCGGCGCATGGGGCACCGCAGTAGCCAAGGCATTGGCAGAAAACGGGCATCGAGTCGAGATGTGGGCCTATGAACAGGAAGTAGTAAACACGGTCAATTCCGCCCATGAAAACCAGACCTACCTGCAGGGAGTCAGACTGCCGCCGGAAATCAGCGCCTCTACCAATCTGCAGGCCGTGGCGGCGGAGAAAGATTATCTGATCTTAGCCGTTCCCTCCATGTATGTAATCAATGTAGTTAAACAGATGATCAATGTGCCCACCGTGCAGGAGGGTACCGCTCCGATAGCTATTCTGACCAAGGGATTTATCGAAACCTCGACCGGCCCGGGACTGCTGACCACTGCGATAGAGAACTACCTGCCCGGTTTCTACAAAGACAATCTGGTCTATATTTCCGGCCCCAGCCATGCCGAAGAGGTAGCCCGCGGCAAGATCACCGGGCTGATAAGCGCATCAAAAAACCCGAAGAACTCGATCCAGTTCCGCGAACTGCTGAAAAGCGCTACATTGCTGGTCTTCTCCTCGCTGGACATCGTCGGTGTACAGACCGCGGCAGCCATCAAGAACGTTATTGCAATTGCCTTCGGGATGCTGGATGCACTGAAGGACCTCAACGACAAGTTCGGCGACAACACCGAATCGCTGCTGCTGGCAGCGGGTCTGAACGAGATACAGCTGCTGGGCACCGCCCTCGGCTCCACCCATCCGCAGACCTTCACCTCGATCGCCGCAGTCGGCGACCTGGATGTCACCTGCCGGAGTGTATACGGCCGCAACCGCCGGTTCGGCCGAGAAATCATTCATGACCGTAAGATTGCCCCATATGCCGACATCGAGACAATCCTGCGGCATATAGATCAAATCGGATACCTTCCGGAAGGGGTAGCAGCCTGCCGGCACGCTTTTGCCATCGCTCAGGAAAAGCGGCTCAAAACGCCTATCGTCAATGCAGTGTACAGTATACTCAACCGGGAAGCCGAGCCTTTCGGTGCGATTGTGGACCTGCTGCAGAAGCTCTCCGGGGCCGAGCTGGAACACTTTTCAGAATAATTCGACCTATGCAAGTATTAATCGTTACAGCGGCGGCCGGGTTACTGATAATCGGCGGTCTGCTCTACCATTCATATAGACTGAATCTGTTTACACTGAATGCCTTCGAACGCAGCCCGGTGATGAGTTGGATTGCCACGTATAAAGACTTGAGCGATCCGTCAACCTACCAGCTGCATTTCTTCAGCCACCGTCTGCTCTCCTTCTTCGGGTCGGAATACCGCCGTTTGAAGGAGAACCCTCTGTTTTTTCTTGAAGATTATGTGGTTCATGAGGACCGCCAAAAAGTGCAAACCGAACTCGATTACCTGTTCGTCAATGAAAACATGTATGTGGAGTGCCGGATAAATCTCCCCTCCAAAAACACCAGATGGATACAGGTGTTCATGTACACCAGCAAACCGCTGATACCCTTCGCCCGTAAGCGCATTATTGCCATGATTCAGGATATCTCCCCCCGTAAGCAGCGCGATATCGAGCTGCTGAAAACCAAGGAGGAAGCCGAACGGGCCAACCGCGCCAAATCTGAGTTCCTGGCGAATATCAGCCATGAAATCAGGACCCCTATGAACGGAATCATCGGCATGACAGGCCTGTTGCAGAGCACTGATCTCAGCAGTGAGCAGCGCAGTTTTACCGACACAATCCGCGAGAGCAGTAATGCACTGCTGTACCTGATCAACGACGTACTCGATTTTTCAAAAATAGAGGCCAGGCGCCTCGAACTGGAGGAGATCCCGTTCCGGCCGCGTAAGATTATTTATGAGGTTGCCAATATCGCTATGACAAAAGCGGCCCCTAAGCAGATCGACTTGTATGTTGACATCAGTCCGGAGGTTCCAGCAGGTATCATTGGTGACCCGGGCCGGTTCCGGCAAATTATACTCAACCTGGTCGACAACGCCGTCAAATTCACCTCCCGCGGATATGTACGGGTCAAGTGCTGGGCGGAAGAACTTACGGATAAGGGCTGTGATATTCACCTCTCGGTTGAGGATTCCGGCATCGGCATCCCGCCGGATAAATTAACGGAAATTTTCGATGCCTTCACCCAGGCTGAACGAGCAATTACCAATCGCTACGGTGGTACCGGCCTGGGACTTTCGATCACGCGCCGGCTTGTGCACATAATGAACGGCAGTATCGAAGTAGAGAGCACCTACGGAGAGGGGACACAATTTACGGTCGAGATGAGTTTTGCAATTGCACGGGATATAGAAGGGATCGAGACTGACAGGGAGACGGCCCGGCAAGTGGCAGCCGCCTTTACACCCCTGGCAAAGCCGGGTGAAGCGGAACCGGAAAAAATAAGAATACTGCTGGTGGAGGACAATATTACCAACCAGCGTTTTGCAGAAGCCCTGTTTTCCAAACTGAACTGCTACGCAGATATCGCGTATGACGGAGCTGAAGCACTGCTTTCACTCGAGAGATTTCCCTATGACATTATTTTTATGGATGTACAGATGCCTGTCATGGACGGGATAGCCGCGACCGAAAAGCTCAGAGCCGGTGCTGCCGGCAAAATGAATACTCACACCCCGATAGTCGCTATGACCGCTCAAGCTTTCTCCCAGGACCGGGACCGGTGTCTGAATGCCGGCATGGACGATTACATCTCAAAACCGGTAGTACCAGAGAAGTTGAGTGCAATAATAAAAAAATGGGTTCCCGGTTCTTATTATCTGAATGAAACCGACACAACAGGAGAGGCCCCCATGAGTTCGTCTGAGAATTCCAATCTACCGATTTTTGACCGTGAAGCCTTCCGTAAACGCTGCATCTACGACGAGGATCTCGAGCAGACCATATTGCACGGAAGCATGGCTGACCTGAACGGACAGGTGCAGCAGCTGAAGCAGAACTTCCAGAACCGGGACTGTCAGCAGTTGGAAAGAACCGCCCATGCACTGAAAGGAACCGCCGGTACTCTGAGTGCCCTGCGCCTGCACGCCAGTGCACAGCAGCTCGAACTTATCGCCCGAATGGCCAACCAGCAGGATTCCAAGGATATAAATAAAATCAAGAGTCTAATTGAACTTATCGAATCGCAGTTTTTAGAGTACAATACTAGGGTTCAAACAGAGTATCCAACTTAACCGGAGCGCGCATACTGACAATGAACCTGTTCTCGCACTTAAGTTTCACCGCCGCATTTTTCTATCTGCTGATTGGCTTGTATGCATTACTGAAAGATTATAACGGTTTCGTGAACCGGTTGTTTTTTTTCCTTAGTACAGTATTTTCGATATGGGCACTTGCCAACAGCTTGGGAATAGCAGCCGATAACAGCGATTCGGCTTATGCTGTTTACAGGTATTTTTCATGGGTATTCTTTCTTTTCCCGGCGCCTCTCCTGCACTTTTCACTGCGAGTTTCACACCGCATTCCCTCAATCAGGAGCCGGTACATACTCTTACTGTACATTCCCGGGATAGTTCTGTTCCTCTTTTCACACCTGGGCTTCGATATCATCGCGGCGTTTCATTTAACCCGCTACGGCTGGTCCATCGTCTACAACAGCGGCTCTCCGCTGTATTATCTGAACATTTTGCATTACACGGTGTACTTAGCCGCAACCATTGCAGTATACCTGCACTGGCTGCGGCACGCGCCGACCATCCGGGAAAAAAAGCAGGCCCGCACAATTCTACTCACTTTCGGAATCGGATTTCTCCTCAGTTCGCTGACCGGTACCCTGCTGCCACTAGTTCGGGATTCGCTGTTTCCACCGATGGCCCCTATTTTTATGACCATCTGGATATTCGGAATCGGATACGCAATTCTCAGGTACCGGCTGCTCTACCCCGGCCCCGATATTGCCGCATTGACTATTCTGCAGCATATTCACGATACAGTGCTGCTGTGCAACAAAGAGAACCGCATACTCTACGGCAACCGAATGGCCATCGATATAAGCGGATACCATTCGAATGAACTTACCCGGCTGCAGTTGCAGGAGCTTTTTCCCGCAATAGAAAGCCCCCGCGAAATGGACGATCTAAGCAGTGCTGTTATCCCGACTCATCTACTGACGAAGCAGGGGAAAAAAATTCCAGTCCTGCTCTCCATCTCAAACCTGAAGGATTCGCACGAAGATGATTTGGGGTATGTGTGTACTGCGCATGATCAACGCCCGATCCGGAATCTGGAAGCGGAAAAGGAGATGCATCGCAGTACTGCCGCTGCGCTGCGGGCTTCCGAAGAGAAGTTCATGAAGGCGTTTTATCTCAGTCCGATCGGAATGGCCATTTTGAATCCGGAAACCCAGCATATCGAAGAGATGAACGCCAGCGGCAAAGCGATGTTCGGCCTCGATAAAGACGCTCGGCTGGAAAACAGTTATCCCTTCTTGCAATGGATCGACAACTGCCAGCGGGACTACTTTTTTCAAGAACTGAACAGAATAGGCAGAATCGAAACCTTTTCTTCAGCTTTTGTACGCAGTGATGAGGCCACGCTAGACGTACTCATTTCGGCCGACCAGATTGTAATTTCCGGTTTACCGCATCTGTTATTCTACTTCTTCGACATCACCCAGCTGAACAAGCTGGAAACAGATCTCATCAATATGCAGAAGTTCGAAACAGTTGCCTTAATGGCCGGAGGAATAGCCCATGATTTCAATAACCTGCTGACCTCCATCAGCGGTAATATCGCACTCAGTCGCTATTATTTACGGGAGACTCCGGAGGGGCTCGACCTGCTCTCCTCCGCCGAAGCGGCCTGCAACCGAGCCTCCGACCTTACTTCAAAGCTACTGTCCTTTTCTAAATACAGCCATCCTCAGAAAAAAGATGTCGATATTGTCTCGATCATTCGGGAGAGTCTCGCGCTATCGATTCCGCAAAAAAGCATATCTACCTCGATCGATGCTCCAGCGGACATATCCAAGGTTTCAGCGGATGAGGTGCAGATGGTTCAGGTTTTCAACAATCTGTTTATCAATGCCAAACAGGCTATGAACGGCCGGGGAAGCATCTTTGTCCAAGTTCGGAATTACCGCACCGATGCAGGCGAGAGCCTGCGCAAACCGCGGATACAGCCGATTCCGCTGGCCGATTACGTGATGGTCACTGTACGGGACACCGGCAGCGGTATTCCGGCAGAACAAATCCAATTTTTATTCGACCCCTATTTCACCACCAAAGAGCAGGGCAATGGGCTCGGTCTGACTGTAGTATATGCTATCGTTAAAAAACACGGGGGAGAAATTCAGGTCGAAAGTACTACCGGCAAGGGAACAAGCTTCATTATCTATTTACCCTCGGCCAACGAGAGCTCTTCCTGATACATCCGCGGCAAATCCGATTCCATGCGTAACTGCTCCAGCAGTTCAAACACCCGCAGATTGTGAACGGGATGGAGCCGCATAGGGGCAATATCGTTCAGCGGCGCCATTACAAACATTCTCTCGGTCAGGCGCGGATGCGGAACCTGTAGAGATTCACTGTGTATTATTTCCTGATCAAAAAACAGTAGATCGAGATCGATGGTCCGCGGCCCCCATTTGATTTCGCGTCTGCGGTGGAGTCTCTGTTCAGTCTGCATGAGCGTGTTCAGCAGCTCATGGGCGTTCAAACCCGTCTCGATTCGCACAACCGCATTCAGGAACATGCCCTGATCCGTATACCCTACCGGTTCGGTTTCATACACCCGTGAAACCGCACTCACGTGCAGCTGCGGTTCCTGGGCCAGCAATTCGACTGCAGCTTGCAAAAATTTCATGCGCTCATCAATATTCGACCCCAGGGCAACAACCGCTGTGTGGGTCAGAGACCGGCGAACAATGCGGTCGGTCATGCGGGCGGCACGGGAGTTCTCGAGCACATCATGAACCCGGACTAGATCCGCTCCGGCCTGAATTCCTAGCACAGTGGTAGCCAGGGTTCCGGCGCTGCGCTGGTCCGCAGGCAGATTCAGCGTTTTTCCGATCATCGATTTACGGCTCGTACCCAGCAGCCAGGGAAACCCGAGATCGTTGAGCAGTTCCAGATTGCGCATCACTTCTATATTCTGCTCTACGGTTTTTCCAAAACCGATGCCCGGATCGAGCAGGATCTGCTGCTTTTCAACGCCGGCAGCCTCTGCAATACGGATACTCTCCTGCAAGGTTTCCACTATTTCCGGCATCAAACGCTCATAAGTGGTTCCCGTCTGGTTATGCATCAGACAACAGGCAACTCCGGTTTCCGCAGCTACCTTTGCCATCTCCGGGTCGCGGCGGAAGCCCCAGACATCGTTAATCATGCCGGCGCCGGCCGCAATTGCAGCCCGGGCAACCTCCGCCTTAGAGGTGTCTACGGAAACGGGAACCTCGAGCTCCTCTACCAGGGCTTGAATGACAGGAACCACCCGCTCTATCTCTGCTTCCGCCGCTACCGGGCTGTGGCCCGGGCGAGTTGATTCCCCGCCGACATCGATGATATCGGCGCCTTCCGCCTGCATCCGGAGCGCGTGTTCAAGCGCCGTTTGAACAGAGGTGTACTTGCCGCCGTCGGAAAAAGAATCCGGGGTGACATTCAGAATGCCCATGATATAGGTGCGGGCGCCGATTTCGAACTCATAAGAACCGATCTGCATATCTACAATATAACAGTCGGATATGACCGATGCAATATTGATCAAACTAATGAAAAATTATACACTATTAATGTAAATTTATACATTAGATAAGAGGATGGGAATGATAAAAGCTGGCATCGTGGGTTCTACAGGTTATACGGGAATTGAACTGGTTCGACTTCTGCAGAATCATCCGCAGGTAGAAATAGTATACACCGGTTCCCGCAGTTTCGAAGGCCGGCCGTATGCCGAGGAGATAGGCGCTTTTCGCGAGCACAGCGACAGTATCTGCAGCAACCTCGCTGTTGAAGAGTTGGCCGCAGAGTGCGATGTAATTTTTATGGCTCTGCCGCACGGCCTTGCCTCTCTGCAGATAAACGAAGCGGTTCTTACTCAGAGCTGTATAATCGATTTAGGCGCCGACTATCGCCTGAAGCAGCAGCATGTGTACGAACAGTGGTACGGGGTAGAACACGGTTCGCCGCATCTCTTGAGTCAGGCGGTATACGGCCTGCCCGAACTGATCGGCCGGGAGAAAATTGCACGGAGCAACCTGATCGCAAATCCCGGCTGTTATACAACCTGCTCTATCCTGAGTCTGGCCCCCCTAGCTGCCGCCGGCATAGGCGCGTCGCCATACATCATCGACGCAAAATCGGGAGTCAGCGGTGCCGGGCGAAAAGCGTCGCAAGGACTGCTCTACGGCGAAGTAAACGAGTCTATCAAGGCCTATAAGCTCAAATCTCATCGCCACACCCCTGAAATCGAACAGGAGCTGAGCAGAATCAGCGGGACGCCACTGAAAGTTCAGTTTACTCCGCACCTCGTGCCGATGAACCGCGGAATTCTCACCACCGCCTATATTCATCCTGTGATAGAGAATGGTGAGGCACTGAACAGAGAAAAACTTCTGAGCCTGTACAACAGTATGTACAGCAGCGAACACTTCATCCGCCTACTGCCGGCGGGGATTCTTCCCGAGACCCGCTGGGTGAAGGGTTCGAACCATATTGATATTGCAGTAAGCTATGACGAGCGGACCGGAATGATTATTGTGGTAGCGGCTCTGGATAATTTGATGAAGGGTGCAGCCGGACAAGCAGTTCAAAACATGAACATCCGTTTCGGGTGTGAGGAAACGGCCGGATTGGAAGCTCTTCCCATTTTCCCATAAAGAAGGAGCACTACGTATGGAACAGTTACCAAAGGGTTTTGCAGCAACCGGTTTTTCCGGGCGAATAAAGGCCCAAGGCCTGGACATGGCTCTGATTATAAGTGATCGGCCGGCTGCTTCGGCCGGGGTATTTACCACCAACAGGGTGAAAGCCGCCTGTATCCGCTGGGATCAGGAGCTCATCGGGAATCCCATGCGGGCGATACTGGTGAACAGCGGAAATGCCAACGCCTGCACCGGTGCACGCGGAATGCAGGACAATCGCGAATTAGCGGCCGAGGTGGCGGAAGGATTCGGAATCGCGCCGCAGGAGGTATTTACGGCCTCAACCGGGGTAATCGGGGTCCCGCTGCCGATAGAAAATATGCGCGCAGCCATAGAAGAGTTGCCTGCTACAGACGACCGCCCCGCCGCAACCGAAAAAGGGCTGGATAAGGCAGCCCGCGCAATCATGACCACCGACCTCCGCAAGAAAGTTGCCGAATACAGCTTCCAAGTAAATGGAGCTTCCGTAAAAATATGCGGTATTGCCAAGGGATCGGGAATGATTCATCCCAATATGGCCACTATGCTCGGCTTTGTTGTGACGGATGCCAATATAGAAGCTCCCTTACTGCAGCATATGTTGAAGAGTGCCGTTGAAGAGAGCTTCAACATGGTATCTGTAGATGGAGACACCAGCACTAACGACATGGTGCTGGCTCTGGCAAACGGAGCCGCGGGGGTCTCGGTAGATTCACCCGACAGCTCGAGCTGGCAGGAGTTTGCGAAGGGACTATCCTTTGTCTGCCGTCAACTGGCCATCGATATCGCCCGGGACGGGGAAGGCGCCACCAAACTCATCAGCGCTACAGTACACGGAGCGGTATCGGTTGAAGATGCCCGCAGACTGGCCCGGGGTGTAGTGGGATCGAGCCTGGTCAAAGCTGCCTTTTACGGTGAGGATGCCAATTGGGGGCGTATTCTGGCTGCAATGGGATACTCCGGCGGCGCCTTCGACCCCGAGAAGGTTGACATCTTATTTCGCAGTGCCGCCGGAGAGGTGCTGCTGATGCAGTCCGGCTCTCCCGTTCCGTTCGACGAGGATAAAGCGGCGAGAATACTGGCCGAGGATGAAGTGGAGGTGCGTATTCGTCTGTATGAAGGCACCGGATCCGCCACCGCATGGGGATGCGACCTGACCTATGAGTATGTAAAAATCAACGGCAGCTACCGCACCTGAATCGGCGGATGGAGGAGAAATCTATGAATACAGATATGCAACAAAAGAGCTTCAGAGAGCGGGCGCATACCCTGATCGAGGCCCTCCCGTATATACAGCACTTCAGCGGAAAAACAATGGTGATAAAATACGGCGGAAGCGCTATGAGCAATCCGGACCTGCGCGGACGCATCATTCAGGATATTGCCCTACTCAAATATGTCGGTCTGCGACCTCTACTGGTACATGGCGGAGGACCTGCCATCAATGAGCTTCTCACTCAAGTCGGGGTGGAAACCCGCTTCGAGAACGGTCTCAGGATAACCGATGCATCCACCATGGAGCTCACCGAGATGGTGCTGGCCGGCAAAGTGAACAAAGAGCTGGTTCGACTTCTGCAGCTGCACGGTGTCGGCGCCGTGGGGCTTAGCGGTAAAGACGGAGGGCTGCTCACTGCGGCCAAGCTGCAGAGTGAAAGTGCCGATCTGGGCTTTGTCGGCCGTATCGAATCCGTCAACACACGTATTCTGGAGGTGCTGTTCGAGAACGATTTCGTGCCGGTAGTAGCTCCTGTGTCGGCTGATGCCGACGGAACCACCTTCAATATCAACGCCGATGATGCGGCGGTGGCCATCGCGGCCGCCCTCAAGGCCGAAAAACTGCTGTTTCTCACCGACGTTCCGGGCATACTGCGTTCGGTTGACAATCCTGGCAGCCGTATCAGCAGAGTAAGCAGTACAGAGGCCCGGGAACTGATCAACAACAAAACTGTTGCCGGTGGAATGGTTCCGAAGGTTCGCTGCGCCGCCCGGGCGGCTGAAAACGGCGTATCCGCCACCCATATAATCGACGGCAAGCTTCCGCACGCCCTGCTGCTGGAGATTTTTACCAGCGAGGGAGTCGGCACCCTGATAGAACCGGATAATCCGACAACGCCCAAGGAGAACAACAAATGAGCAACTGGATAGACCGCAGTAAAAAGGTCCTGATGAACACCTATTCCCGCTTTCCCCTCACCTTAACCGAAGGCTCCGGAGTATACGCAAAAGATGATCACGGGAATGAATATCTCGATTTCCTGGCCGGCATAGCCGTGAATGCACTCGGCCACGCCCATCCCGCCCTCACAAAGGCAATCGCCGAGCAGGCCGGCAAAATGCTGCACTGCTCGAACCTGTATCACATTCCGCAGCAGACCGAACTTGCTGAAAGTCTGGTTGAGCACAGCAGCTTCGACAAGGTGTTTTTCTGTAACAGCGGAACCGAGGCAATCGAATCGGCTCTCAAGCTGGCCCGCAAATGGGGAGGACTCAACAAAAACGGCGCCGCCAAGATTGTGGCTATGGAGCACTCTTTTCACGGGCGAACTATCGGCGCTCTGTCACTGACCGGCCAGGTGAAGTACCAGCAGGCCTTCAAACCGCTGATGCCGGCGGTGGAGTTCGTTCCCTTCAACGCGATCGATGCCCTGGCCGCGGCGGTAGACGATTCGACCTGTGCTGTAATCCTGGAACCAGTGCAGGGTGAAGGTGGAATATTCCCGGCGCGGCAGAAGTATCTGCAGGAGGTACGGCGCATCTGCGACTCCAGCGATTCCCTGCTGCTGTTCGACGAGGTACAGTGCGGACTGGGACGCACCGGGACCCTGTTTGCGCACCAGTACTACGAAGTAGAGCCGGATGCGGTTGCCCTGGCAAAGGGGCTGGGCGGAGGATTTCCGGTAGGAGCTCTGCTGGCAAAGGAGCGCGCAGCAGTATTCGAACCGGGCGACCACGCTTCGACTTTCGGCGGTAATCCGCTGGCCGCAGCAGCCGCTTTGGCGGTCATTTCAGAGCTCACCGGCGGCCTGGTGGAGCATTCCCGTGAAGTGGGTGCCTATCTGCATGAAAGGCTGAGCGGGCTGGCCATGAGCAACCCCCGTATCCAAGAAATTCGCGGGGTGAATCTGATGATCGGTATTCAGCTGGACAGGGATGCATCGCCCTACGTGGAGAAGTGCCAAAAAGCGGGGCTGCTGGTGGGCAAAGCCGGCACGGATGTGCTCCGCCTGGTTCCGCCCCTGATCATCGAGAAAGAACACGTCGACAAAGCGATTGAGGTTCTGGCCGGCGTGTTGTCGGAATAAACCTCGAACGACAGCCTGTTTCCGACAGCC
>CAZRWN010000001.1:207905-217503 GCA_964603735.1 uncultured Sediminispirochaeta sp.
CGACAGCCTGTTTCCGACAGCCCCGGGCCAGAGGCACCACAATGAAAAAAGCCTGCCGAACCGGCAGGCTTTTTCTACATCTTGAAAGATGGCTATATGGACACTCTTACATGAGATCCTTAGGCTTTCGGGCAGTGTTGCCGGTAGCTTCACATACCGCTACATGCCGAATTTTGCCGTTCTTGAAGACTGATTTCATCTTAATAGTGCCACCCCAACGGCTGGTCAGTTGCTGGGCCCCTTCACGACGGGCGTTCTTGGATATGTTTGCAGCCATATGTTCCTCCTCAAATAAATGTGCGGCGAGTGGTACTATAACTCACTTTGCCCCCAACGTCAAACCCCATTCAGGTAATTTTCGGTTGTTTCTTGGCCCAAAAATACATATATTTTACCCAGAATGCAAGTACTCACAGCGATTTTCACAGCAATCCGTTGGGTTTTTACACTCCCGATTATGCTATATCAATATCTCATATCTCCGGCTCTTCCCGGTGCCTGTATATACAACCCTAGCTGCAGCCGCTACTCCCGCGAGGCCATTATGCGACATGGTGTGTTGAAGGGACTCATTCTATCACTCACCCGTATTTTCCGCTGTGCCGGCGGCCTGTTTACCGGCGGCCGCGATCCCGTGCCTGAAAAGTTTTCTTTTGACTATATTGGGAAGGCCTACAAACGGTTCTGGGCACGGTCTAAGGGCCGCTCGTCAGAGGACTGATGCGCTAACAGCTCACACTCAGCGCGTGATGTCGCGCAGGAAAGAAGTCAGTACCTGCAGCGCATTCTCATTGAAGCCGCCTTCCGGAATGATAAGATCGGCGTAGAGCTTCGTCGGTTCGATAAAATCATAATGCCCTGGTCGAACTACCTCCAAATACTGCTGAATAACCGAGTCGACGGTCCGGCCGCGCTCCTTCATGTCGCGCTCCAGCCGCCGTATAAAGCGAATATCGTCGGGAGTGTCGACGTAGAGCTTCAAATCGATCAGCTCTCGAATCTGCGGATCGAAGAACACCATAATGCCTTCGAATATAATCAGCTTCTCCGGCTCTACTCTTACCGTCTCATCTTTACGGCGATGGCGCACAAAATCGTACTGCGGCATATCGATTGCCTGGCCGTCTTTCAGCTTAGAGAGATGCTCGTGAAGCAACTCGTTGTCAAAGGCTTCCGGATGATCGAAGTTGAAGGCGGTTATGTTGGCGTTGTTGATGTATTCCGCGGATTTATAGTAGTTATCCTGAGGAATGAATACGAAATCGGATACGATTTCAGAAATTTTCCTGACAATGGTGGTTTTCCCCGAGCCGGACCCGCCGGTAATGCCCACTAGCTTCACATTCTGGAAACGGTCCGATTTCAGCTTGGGTTCAGCCTGTCCCTGTGTGCTGTTTGATGCGCTCATGGGTGCTATTATCCCCGGGGAGCAGTTGCCGGGTCAACGGGTTTTCCGTTTTTATATACAAAAAAGAATACTTTGGCGGTTTTCTCAATTGGATTTATCCCGAGTCGTCCCAACACGGTTCCCGCCTCGACTTGTTCTCCGACCTCCACATAGGTTGCCTCGTTGCCCCCGTAAGCATAAATCATGCCGTTTGAGGCTTCTACCATAACCAGGTTACCGTACCCCCGGTAGGGCGCTACCCATACCACCTTGCCGGAGCTCACTGAAACCACTTCATCACCGCGGGAGCCGGCTATCTGAGTGCCTCTCAGCTTACCATTCAAACTGCTGCGGTTTCCGGTATGCGGCCAGAGCACATCCTTGCCCTCGACGACCTCATTGTAACTCTGTGAGGCTTCCTCCGGCTGCTCCTCCGTACCGGCGCTGTGCGTTCCCTCAGTGTCTGCATCACTCGGGTCCCGGTCATCACCGGACTGATCGGCTTGGCTGTCACTCTCCTGCTCGTCAGCAGCAACTGAAACCGCGGATTCGGGCAGTTCGATCGTCTGTCCTACCTTAATGATTGCATCCGTCTCGATATCGTTTATTTCGCGCAACTCTTCTACAGAAATTTTGTTTCGACGGGCTATACCGTAAAGAGTATCGCCTTTCTGTACAATATAAGTGTTGGGAACAGTGATGCGGGTGCCGGCCTTCAGAGCACGCGGATTTACAATGCCGTTGGCCTGAATGAGCGCCTGCACGGACACATTGAACTCGCGGCCAATGCTGTACAGCGTGTCGCCCTTTTCAACCACTACTACCTTGCTTTCAGCTCCGATTGAAACGAGTCCGAAAAATATTCCTACTAACCAGATACACAGAAGTCGTTTTCCCATCACGGTCTAATCTTCGGATAAAGAGTCCATAAACTCAATAGCTCGGAAGAAATATTGCCATAAGAAGTAGCCTGCGTTACAGTACTAATAGGTATACTGAGAATAGAGGAATAAAATGCAAATTAAAAACGGATTATTCGGACTGCTTCTGCTGGGCGTCTTGATGAGCCTGCCGGCCGAAGGTATTGCCGAGGAACAGGACGGCATCATCAGCCATCAGATGCAGTTGAATGAAATGCTGCCGCTCGAAAAAGTGGTACTGTTTTCGAGCGGAGTCGGCTATTTTGAACACCGCGGTTACGTCGAGGGGAATACCTCGCTGGAGGTATCCTTTGCTACCGAAGAGATGGCCGATATTCTCAAAAGCATTGTTCTCCAGGATTACGACGGAGGCAAAATAGATGCGGTGCAGTACCAGCCGCCGGAACCGCTCCAACGGCAGTTGAAGGAGTTCTCTTTCGATCTACAGAAAAACACCTCTCTATACGAGCTCCTCGGACAGGCCCGCGGAGAGCAGTTAGAAATAGAGTTCGGTGATTCTCAACCGCTCACCGGCCGCATTCTGGGAGTGGAAACTCAGCCGGGCAGCGACACCGCTCCGCCGGAAAAGCAGATTACCCTCTACAGTGACGGCAAAATGGTGAGAGTGTCGTTGAGCTCCATCGGCAGTCTGCGGTTTTCTGACCCCGCCCTGCAAAAGGAGCTGCAGGAAATTCTGACTGTCTTGGCGGGAGCACGCCGGACGGAACAACGCAGTCTTACGCTCAACTTTTCGGGCGAAGGACGCCGCGAGGTGATGGTAGGATATATCCGCCAAATGCCGGTGTGGAAAACTACCTACCGCCTGGTTCAGCGGGACAATGAGGAGCCTCTACTGCAGGGCTGGGCTATAGCCGAAAACAGCACCGATTTCAACTGGGATTCCGTTCAGCTGAAGCTGGTGGCCGGCCGTCCGATCTCCTTTAGAATGGATATTTACTCGCCGCTCTATGTAACGCGTCCCGAACTCCTTCCACCGGTGCATACCAGCGCTCTACCCCCGCTGTATGAGGAGGGGTACTCCGAAAAACTCGCACTCAGAGAAGAAGCGCAGTCGCCGGCTGCCCGGCGAAGATCGGCCCCTGAAGAACTCGGGGTAATGGACTACCGGATGGAAAGCAGCGCCGCCGAGCCGGGCCGTGCGGCCGCCGAGGAGAGTTACTCCGCAGGGTTATCCGCTGCGGCCGGAGCGGCAGAACAGGGAGCTTTTTTCGCCTACACTATCGATAAACCGGTAGACCTCCCGAAGCGGTCCAGCGCCCTGGTACCGATAGTACAGCAGCCGGTAGAAGCCGAAGCCCTCTCGGTTTTCGGTACAACGGGCACCGCCTCCACGCTTGCCGGCGGCTCCCGCGGTGCTCAGCGCCCCCTTAAGAGCCTACATCTGGCAAACAACACCGGTCTGCATCTTATGGGCGGACCGCTGACCCTGTTCGAGCAGGGGATGTATGCCGGAGACGCCCATTTTGATGACATCGTACCCGGAGGAAAGCGCCTGATAAGCTATGCCGAGGATCTCGATACGCAGGTGGTGGAAGAGCAGAAGCCGCTCCTGGAACAGATAGTTAACCTCAGCATTCAAAACGGCGTATTCCAATATGTACGCAAGCAGAGAAGAACTACGGTCTATCGCCTCATCAATCGCGGAGACAAGCCGGCTAAACTTATGATACAGCATCCGAAAAGAAGCGGTTGGGAGCTGGTTCAACCCGAGCAGGCAGAAGAGCAAACCAGTGCTCACTACCGCTTCGTGCGGGATTTAGCCCCAGACCCTGCCAGCCAGCGGCTCGAAGTGGTCGAAGAGCTGCCGCAACAGCGCACTACCCGTCTCAGTAATATAGACAGCGGACAGATCAGCTTCTATCTGGAAAATGTTGATATGTCCGGAGAATTGCGCAGCGCGCTTACCCGCATTCGATCAATGCAGCAGCAGATTGAGCGCCTGCAGCGCAGCAAAAACGAAACTCAGTCAGAGATAGATTCCATCTACCGTAGTCAGGAGCGTATCAGGAAAAATATGGAGCAGCTCGACCGCGATTCCCGCCTCTACCGTCAGTACGTGGCCGCACTTTCGCAGCAGGAGGAAGAGTTGTCCGGGCTACAAAGCCGAATTACAGAACTGAACAAAGAGATAACTTCAACCCAAACCGAGCTGAATACATTTATGAGTAATCTGGATATCGAATCATGAAGAACAACTGATGAATTGGTTTAGACGCTTTCGATTCCGATCCAAACGATCATCCTTTGCCGGGAACCTAGAATATCTCGGCGAGGATTTCCTCAATCGGGTAACCCAGGCGGCCCGTAAAGAAACCTGGGGTCGGACAGTTATCCAGCTGGCTTGGACTGCCGGCCCCGTCACCTATTTAGCTCTGCAGGGCGGGTATCTGCTCGGTTACGGGCAAAGCGCCCCGTCTAATCTGTTTATCTATTTTGCCATTTACACCATCATCGCCGGTGTATTTGCCATTTTAATGCGCTTTCTGTATCAAGTTACCCGCGGGCAGGAACTGGAAAAAGCCGAAGCGGCCCTCAAGTATGCACTGGCTCGTCTGCCCGATCTTATTCTATATACCAGGAATCAGGTTCTGCGGTTTTACGATGCGGATAACCGCCGGATTCTGGCAGCCAAGTATCTGCTGGAGAATCCTGATGCAAGCACCGAGACAGTGAAGACGGCAGTCAAGGACGTATCCAACGACGAGGTCTTGGCACAAACCGCACAGCGCATAGAGATATTCCGCAAAAACGGACTGTTTGTGCGGATCGAAGATGAGCGCAATGCCGTTGAAACCCGGCTCGAGCAGGCGATAGAACAGCTGGCATTCTCCTCCTCCACAGTTGCGGATCTGCTGCGGCTCCGTTTTGAGGGCCGGCCCCCCAGCCGCTCCGGCGGAAGAGTAAGGACCGAAGGCTTCATAGGCAGAACCCTTTCGGCCGGGGAGGAGCATGAGTTCAATACTATGACTTTGAATGATGCGGAAGAGATCTTTACTCTGGCCTATGAACTGCTCGCCGGCCGTACAATCCCGGTGTTCTCACTGCGATATATCGGATCGAAGGAGTTTACCGACGTTTCGGAGAACTTTGACCGGGCCAGACTCGCCTTTCGCAAGGCCGCCTACGTGCGCAATAGCAAACTGCGTACGCTGGCAGAACTGTTCGCCGAGTCCGAACCAGTGGATATCGTGCCGGCCGCTGCCCCAGTATTTACCACTGTGGACCGCATGTACGCAAACATATTGAAGGCATTAGATCAGCTGTATAAAGAGCTCAAGCGCAGGACCAGCAGCATTCCATTTCAGCGCCGCAGACGCAACAACGATACGGAGCTGCAGGAAAAGTTTGAACAACTGCACACCGCAATCGACCTGCACCGGTCACTGCGGGCTGCCAATAACCAGTTGAACAAACGCTACGCGGCTCTGCGCCGGGCAGAACGGCGTTATAATGAGGTGAAATCGAAGACAGCCAAACAATTTCCGCTGCATCTGCTTAAGCCCAAAGAGCGCAAACGTGGTATTAAGATCGTCGAAAAGCATATAGAGCTGTCGAAAAGCAGTAAAATGCGCTGTGCCCGCGATGCCCAGAAGCTCATCGATTCTTTCTTTAACTCCTCCTCCCAGGCTGCTGATGAATACAAACAGCTGGCAATCGATATCGCGATCAAACTCGAACATGAGCTGAAAATCAGCCGCTTTGAGCTCCAATATGCAATCGAAAGTTCGAATGCCCCATACCTGTCGACGCTCGAAATGGATATGACCGCGGCTACCAAGGCCGGCTTAGCAGTTTCATTAGTTCGCGAACTCCAAAAAAATATGTGTACCCCAATTCACCGCCTGGCGCATGTACTGGTAAATTATCACGGAATGCCATTGAGCCAAGAATCAATAGAATTCTTAGTACAGCGCTACGGGGCGGACCCTGAGCGATTGTCGGAGCTTCTGCCGGAGCATGAAGAATCCGCAGAGACCGGGACAGCCCAACAGCCATCCCATCTTATAGAAATAAGCAGACTGGAAAGAAAGTACCAGGACTTACTCGATTCCGCGGTAAGACGAAACATTATTTAATCTATGGAAACTTCGCTTTCATCGCTGACTACCATTACTCCGGTCATTTTATGCGGGTATTCATCATCGCGATAGTAATACGCACCGGTTTGCGCGGGCGTCGTAAAGGAGAACTCTTTGATTGTATGGGCGGGAACCTCGACGGGGCCGGCTAGTGCTGCTTGGTCCCCTTCTTGCCGATATACAGCAAAGTGATGGGTGTAGGTATCGGTATTTTTCAGATGAAGCACCACCTTCTGTCCGGCAGGCACTGCAACTGTGCCGCGATTGAAGGCAAGCCCCTCCATCACTATTTCCCATTCCGATTTGACCTCAATAGTTTCTCCGCCGGTACAGCCGACCAAAACTGATAGCAACAGAGCAGCTGTAACCATTATAAGGAAAGGTCGTCTGTGTATTAACCAACGCATATCTTACTTCTCCGCTTTTCCCTGATTTTTCACTGCATCCATTGCCTTGCGCACACGCTCTTCATCTCCCAGATAGTAGGATTTGACCGGTGTGAGCTCCTCATCGTCTAATTCATACACGAGCGGCAGGCCGGTCGGAATATTGAGCCCGGTAATATCCTCATCGCTGATTTCATCCAAGTATTTGACCAGTGCGCGCAGACTGTTTCCGTGAGCAGCAATAACAACCTTCTTCTTTTCTTTGAGCACAGGAACGATAGTATCGAACCAATACGGCATGAACCTTTCAACCGTATCTTTCAGACACTCGGTGTGCGGTAGCACCCCTCTGTCCATGCGGGCGTACTGGGCCTCGTGTTTCGGAAAGCGGGGATCATCTTCGGTAAGCGGCGGCGGGGCAACATCGTAGCTTCGACGCCAGATATGAACCTGTTCCTCCCCCTCCTTCTTGGCTGTTTCAGCTTTATTCAATCCCTGCAGGGCCCCATAGTGGCGCTCATTGAGTCTCCAATGCTTCCATACCGGTATCCACTGCAGATCGAGTTCCTCCAGGACTATATTCAAAGTTCGTATAGCCCGTTTCAGAACTGAAGTAAAGGCTATATCAAAGCTAAACCCCTGCTCTTTGAGGACTTTACCGGCTTCACGCGCCTCCTGCACGCCCTTTTCGGAAAGATCAACATCGGTCCATCCGGTGAACTTGTTCTCTTTGTTCCACACACTTTCTCCGTGTCGAAGCAGTACTAACTTAATCATTGTGGTTCTCCTTTCTGTTTAAAGGGTACGAAGATCGTCGTTCACCGTCAAATCCTAGCTGAATTTATTTTGACTTATTAACTAATCATTAGTAGGTTGAATTCAGACACAAAAGTAAGTTTCGAAGGAGGAAAGTATGAAACGTACAGCACATGCAGTATGGAATGGATCTATTCAAAAAGGAAACGGAAAACTGGAGCTCGGCAGCAAGGCCTTCAAGGGCTCTTATTCGTTTGCATCCAGATTCCAGCATTCGACTGAGGATTTGGAGAATAAAATTGCCGGCTCCAGGCTCGAAGAAGAAAATCTGACAAATCCAGAAGAGTTGATCGGTGCAGCCCACGCCGGCTGCTTCTCAATGGCGCTGAGCCTTTTTTTGGGCGAGGCAGGCTACAACCCTGATTCAATTGATACTGAGGCCGAAGTAAATATCGAAAAACAGGGCGGAGGCTTCGCAATCACTTCGGTTCACCTGAAAACGAAGGCGAAAGTACCCAATATTGATGCCAGCGCATTCAACTCCTATGCTGAACAGGCAAAGGACAACTGTCCGGTCTCACAGGCACTATCAGGCACTAAAATATCACTCGAGGCAGAGTTGCTCTAAGGGAATTCGAATCAATTAAGGGGCGGTCCAACGGCTGCCCTTTTTTTTACAATAATTATCTCAATAGAGCGCCCAATAAAAAAACTACAATCCAAAGTGACCAGGCAGCAATGCCAAAAGCTCTTCTTTGCCTGCTGTAGCGATAGGGGCTGTCCACATACTCGTAACTGAGCCATACATAAAGGAAGTTCCCAAAAGCTAATCAAAATCAACAGACTTCAGAATTCTGAAAAGTTCTTCCTCCGTCTCATTTTTGTAGTAGGAATAGGTAAACAGAAGTATATACTCCTTGATTTTGGTTGCATAATGCTTCTGTTTTACAATGTTACCCATGAAGTTCAAGTCAGTCCGCAGGATATGAAAGGTGCGTCCATCCAAGGTATACGTTTCAGAGGTATCCGATACCACGAAATTTCCCTGTGAGGCCAGCAGCTGGTTGCGAACATGCTCGAGATACTCCTGCCCGCTCTTTATACCCGGGTAGTCGGCTACGTTTTCGGCTAATCCGATAATATTCGGATTATAATCCACTACCGTTCCCAGCGGATATTTGAAGAGGGTAAAAAGATAGACCACCGAGGCCTCCGCCTGTTCCTGCATTACCCTCGATTCGGAATCATTCTGACCGAGATAATCCGAACCGGCTTTGGTTATTTTTTTCTCCATCTCTTCGTTCTGTGAAGCCCAGTCCCGGGGCAGACGAATGCTGAAGCCGAGATACTCATTCCGGTACACACCCTCTTCCAACGATTCCGAGTTGATGGTGGCATTATCCACTGTTGAACAGGAACTCATTCCCAACAGCACTGTGAACACAATCAAAATAATTGTGGATTTACTTCTTTTCATTGTTCCTCCCGATCTAAATAATATCAGTTCTTCATCATAATTGCTTTTACATTGAGGAAATTTTTGCATATATTACTTTTACCGGAAAATCTGATGCGGCTTTGCGCATCCTCTGCAGATATTGTTCGGGTGAGAAACCTCCAGGCGGTATCATCGCTCATAAGAATGTGTGCATCCCCGGTCTCATTCTCGGCACGATATAGGTGCCATGAGTTACTTTCTTTTTTTAGAATCCAGCTGCCGCCGGATTCACCGCTTATCTCTATGAGTATTCCGGTGCCTTCAGGCGCGTGCAGGTTTCCATACCAATACGGAACCGCCCGAATCAGTGTGTCGATGACCGGTGCACACAGCGCCTTGGAAGCAATACCCGCCGCACCGACGGCTTCCCGTATCTGCTGCTGGTGGTGCCAGCGTTCAGTATATTCCCGGGCAATATCGAACCAGTTTGAAGAGCGTGCTTCGCCAGCCCAGGCTACGGAAAATAATGCCTCATCCGTTAAATCCAGATTCACAATATAATCGGTCAGTTGTCGGTCGGCCAGGCTGAGCAGGTCGACTATCAGCTGCGG
>CAZRWN010000001.1:217603-244435 GCA_964603735.1 uncultured Sediminispirochaeta sp.
CTTACGCTCGAGAGCAGTGCCCTTCATGCCATTGCGATATTGCCCGGAATGGTTCGGCGGTCCGATTTTTTCGAGTTCACTCACTGCGTTCACCGCTCCGCCGCCATCATGCCGAGAATACTGCCCCATGAATGCCCGACCAGGTATATTTTATCCTGGTCGAATCGCTCCTTTATTTTGAGATCTTAAAATTTCATTTATTTATATGCATATCTTAGTGAACGAACATTTATTTGTTCGTTCACTAAGCGGAAAAAAATTAGTTCTTCAGGTGCCGGCTTACAGCCGTTACGAGAAACTGCTGTACCTTATTAAAATCTACCCCCGGACCGGCTACATACTCCCGTTGTGACACTACCAGGGCAATCGAATTGACAAGCGAAAAAACGAACTCAATCGACACATCCTTGATCTCTCCGCGGGCTTGCCATCTGGCGATTTCTTTGCCCCATATCGACACCACTGCTTGCTTATATTTTTCATCCAGCTCCGGACTGAGTTTGGCAAAAATCTTTTCAAACTGCGGCCGGTTATAGTACTCCCGCAAAATGGGATTAAGAGCAAACCTTTTGAGTAATCTGGATATGAGTTGTTCTATTATCTGCCAGGCCGTATTGCCCTCTCTCTCCAGTCGGGGTATTTCGAGGGCGAGATCAGTCAGCACATCGCGATTTTCCTCTAAATACAGATGAATGAAGAGCTCTTCCTTTGATGAGAAGTGTTTATAAAACGAACCAATCGAAATACCGCAGCGTTCAACAATCTCACGGATACCAGCTTTCTTGAATCCCATTTCCGAAAATACCTGGTACCCGGTTTTGAGTATCTCGTTTCTCACATCCCGCACTTATTTACTCCTTGGAACGGATCGCTTCGATAGCCAGATAGTACAGACTAAACCACCCTGTGAACAATTTCTATATTGTTCACTTGTTTTAACACTATACCTCCACGACGCTCTTTTGTCAATTGAACTATATGGAGGTCAGGTGAGTTGGCGTTTATCCAGAATTTTCCGGGCAGAACTCGACATTTCGGTTTTACGCAGCCGGATAGCAGTCGGGGTTATTTCTATCAGTTCATCTTCGCGTATGAACTGTACGGCCCGCTCTATGGTCATAGGCAGGATTGGAGTAAGGATGACGTTGTCGTCCTTTCCGGCCGCCCGCATATTGCTGAGCTTTTTGGTTTTGCATGGATTCACGTTCAGATCGTTCTCTCGGTTGTGTTCGCCGACAATCATTCCCTCGTACACCGGGTCTCCCGGCACTACGAACAGATTGCCGCGCGGCTCGAGATTGAACAGTGCATAGGGAACCGCCTGCCCCTGCCGGTCGGAGACCAGAGAACCGGTATGGCGCTGTGGAAAGGCGCCCCGGTACTCCTCGTACCCGGAGAGGTATGAGTTGAGGATTCCTGTGCCTTTTGTGTCGGTGAGAAACTCGTCCCGGTAGCCGATTAGAGAACGGGCGGGAATACTGAACTCGATTCTCACCCGACCGGTCTGATGATTGGACATAGTCAGCATACGGCCCTTGCGCTTCGAGAGCTTTTCAGTGACCACACCCATATAGGCATCCTCACAGTCGATGAACAGGTGCTCGATCGGTTCGAGGGTTTTACCGTTCTCATTTTTCATAATTACTTCAGGTCGGCCGACACAGAACTCGTATCCTTCCCGCCGCATGGTCTCGATTAGGATTACCATTTGAAACTCGCCGCGGCCCTTTACTATGAAACTCTCACCGTCGCCGCTGAGCTCTACCTGCATGGAAACATTCTGCAGAGTCTCTTTCTTCAGCCGGTCGTAAATTTTGCCGGCCTGCACGATTGTCTTCCCCTGCCCGGCAAACGGGCCGGTGTTCTTCGTAAAACGCATGGCAACCGTCGGCTCGTCAACTGTTATGCGCGGCAGAGCCTGCGGCTGTTCACGGGTGCCGATTGTATCTCCAATATGCACATCCTGAATTCCGGCTAGCACGATGATATCGCCGGGTTCGGCAGTGTCCGCGTCTACAATCGACAATCCCTGGTACTGCTGCAGTTTCGACACCTTCAAGGGCGCCGCCTTGCCGTCCGGACCGATGCAGACCAGGCTCTCATTGGCCTTTACCCGGCCGTTATATACCTTCCCAATGGCCAGCCGGCCGAGATAATCCGAATAATCCAAATCAGACACCAACATCTGAAAGGGCTGGTTTATGTCGGCGGCCGGGCCCGGAATCTCTGCTACAATCATATCGAGCAGTTGGTGCAGGTTTTCACCCGGCTTTTCGAGACTGCTGGAGGCAACTCCATCCCGCCCGATGGCGTACAACAACGGAAAGTCGAATTGGTCGTCTGAAGCATCCAGATCTATCAGCAGGTCGTGGATTTCATCGAGCACCTGCAACGGGCGGGCATCCGGCCGGTCGATTTTGTTAATTACCACCATCAGCGACAGATGCGCTTCCAGGGCTTTCCCCAGTACGAAGCGGGTCTGCGGCAGGGGGCCTTCGGAAGCATCGACCAATAGAATGGCACCATCGGCCATGGAAAGCGCCCTTTCCACTTCGCCGCCGAAATCGGCGTGTCCGGGCGTGTCGATGATATTGATCTTGGTGCCCTTCCAGCCGATGGCGCAGTTTTTGGCAGAGATGGTAATGCCCCGCTCGCGCTCGAGATCCATGCGGTCCATTATGCGTTCATCAACGACTTGTCCTTCGCGAAACACGCCGCTCTGTTGGAACATCGCATCCACCAGGGTTGTTTTTCCGTGATCAACGTGGGCGATTATAGCTATATTACGAATTCTCTCGTTACGGGGTCTTGTATGCACTCTATTCTTCCTGAATTAAAAGTAATTTGATAAGCGGCTTCAACATATACTAATTCACGGTTCTAATCAAGCAACGGCGGTTCGGTCCGGGTCGCTCATGGCGAGGCTTTTCTCCCTGCATTGAGCAGCTGAGCGTCGCGTTTGTACAGCACAAGCCCGGGCCAGAGCATAAAAAAGGTGATCAGCTTTTTATTGGCCTGTTTGTAGATGTTGTCCGGAATTACTCCGGCATGCATCGAATAGCGCACATACTGTGCCGAGGCGCGTATTCTATGCGCCAGGGGAATCCGCTGTTCGCTGAGTTCATTGTAAAACAGTGCAGAGGCCTGCGGATTTTTCGCCCATTCACGAATACGCTCGAGTTTGGCGGGTTGCGGCGGAAGGGAAATCAGAGGATCATTGAGGTAACGGGTAAGACGATTGCGACCGATCCTGTTCAACACCAATTCTTCCGGCACAAAAGTCTCGCCTTTGAAAACGGGGTATGGCTGTGCGCGCAGGCTTTCTGTCAGTATAAGCCCCCATTTTCGACCGCTGATCCCGTAGTGCGTTCCAGTCTCGATCGAGTTCGAATCGAAAGGACTGGCCGGGAACTTGGACCCATCGATGCTCCCGTCAGGAAGTGACACCACACAGGCTACCGATGCAAAATAGGGTCTTTCCTGCTGAGGAATACTGTTCCAGCTCTCCAGTAGACGTTCAAAAGCCGCGGGATGCGGCTCCGCAGCGGCCTGCAGCACAGTGAAGAACTCGCCGCCGGCCGACTCCACCGCCTTGTTTATGGCAACATGACAACCGTTGAACTTCTGCGTGAGTACAGTAATTGGAAAGTCAGCCTGCAGAGACTCTACCGATGATTTGTGCCGCTCGTCAGTAACTATTATCCATTCGAAATCCTTATACGTCTGCGCCTGCAGAAGGCTGTGCAAAGCTTCGGTTCGATCTTCCGCATTGTAAACGGGTGTACATACCGTGATCTTGGGTTTGCTATTACTCATTACGGTTTCCATTAGTAGCATATTTCCCGCCTATTTTCCAGCACCGCCGGCAGTCGGCTTGCATTCCGGCCCGCAAGGCATAAAAATTCAGAGTAGAAGCATGTGAGTATTAAAAAGGAGCAAAAGTATGCAGACAGTGCGCTGGGGAATTATCGGATGCGGCGATGTAACCGAGAAAAAGAGCGGTCCCGGATTTGCGAAGGCAAAGGGATCCGAACTGCAGGCGGTTATGCGAAGAGATGCAGCCAAGGCCAAAGACTATGCTGCCCGCCACAATGTGCCCAAATGGTACTCCGATGCCGGAGAACTGCTGCGTGATCCGAACGTGAACGCCGTCTATATCGCCACGCCGCCCGCCTTCCATCTAAAATATACCCTGATGGCAGCCGATGCGGGCAAACCGGTTTATGTAGAAAAACCAATGGCGATCAATCTCAAGGAGTGTGAGGATATGGTGGAAGCCTGCCGCCGGAAAGGGGTTCCCCTCTACGTTGCCTACTACCGCCGCGCTCTGCCCAGGTTCATGAAGGTGAAGGAACTCATTGACACCGGAGCTATAGGAGAGGTGCATTCGTTTCATATAGTGCTCCATCAGCCGCCCAAGGAAGAGGATAAAGGGCCGCAAATTCCCTGGAGAGTCGATCCGGCGATGGCCGGCGGAGGCTACTTCATAGATCTGGCACCACACACCCTGGACTTTATAGACTATCTATTCGGACCGATCATCGATGTTCGGGGCTACGCGGACAACAAGGCCGGTCTCTATTCAGCGGAGGACAATGTAGCTGCGGTATTCAGAACCAAGCGGCATCTGCTTGGAACCGGTATTTGGTCATTCAGTACAGACAACGAAAGCGATGAGGTGCGGATCAACGGGACAAAGGGATATCTGAGCTTTGCATCCTTTGCGGATGAACCGGTTCGACTGCGCACTGACCAACGCGAAGAGGATTTCATTATTGAACATCCGCAGCATGTGCAGCAACCGTTGATCCAACTGGTAGTCGATGAACTGCTCGGCCGCGGAACTTGTCCCAGCACCGGTCAATCAGCCCTCAGGACCACCCGTATAACGGATGAGCTTCTCAAGGAGTACTACGGAGCCGGATGACGCTTGTAGCCTAGTTTTCCAACCATTAGAGCGCGGATTGTAGAATTACGCGCTTGAAGGTGTCAGCGACTATTCGGGCGCCTCGCGAATTGAGGTGAACGCCGTCCATAGTGAAGAAAAGACCGCGCTGCTCGGCCCGGCGGTCGGCCTGGGAAGCTCGCCGACAAAACAACATGTCCAGGGCGGCCCGGCGCGGACTCACCGGAAGAAATTGCGACACGATCTCCGGTCTGCGGTCTCCCAGCTTATTGAATTCTTTTTGGAAAACCGATCGCATATCAACAAAATGTTCCTCGCCGCTGAGCCTTTTGATAAGCCGGGAATATGACTCTATCCGTCGGTTCCAGTAGTTTTCCATATCCTCCCCGATGAACAACGGCGCTACCGCCCATACCTGCTGCGAGTGAGCTCCAAAGAGTTCGAGGAGCTTGGCGTAATACTCGCTGAACTCCGCATCGTTCCGCGTCCAGGGCTGACCCACTACTCGCTTCATTGGAGGATAAAAAGCGGCTAACTCGGGCAGCACATCATTCACTCCGAGCCACAGAAAAACTGCATCGGCCTGCAGACTGCCCGGCTTCCGCAAGTGGCTGCGAACAGCCCGAGCATACAAGCTGCGCACCGTGTCGCCGCCCTTGCCGTAGTTCAAAATTGTATGCTGCGGCAGCTGCCTCCTCAGCACTTCTATGTACGCGGCACCGGGTACGCCTTCGGTGAGGCTGTCACCCCAAAATGCTATCGTCGTCACTGTCAGTACTCCCCTGCTTTCATAATCTCACTATGATAAACCTCAGCATGAAAAGCAAATCAAAGCAATCAAAGCACATCAATTTCTTGCCCGCTTTGGTTAATCATAGTAACATAGCAATATGAATCCGGATTACATGGCGCGTCTCAATCGGGCCATAGACTATATCAACGAACACATAGAAGAACCGCTCGATTTAGATACCATAGCCCGGGTGGCAGCTTTCTCTAAATATCACTTTCACCGTGTGTTTTCAGCTGCAGTGGGAGAGCCGCTGGGCAGCTACGTGCAGCGGCTGCGCCTCGAGCGGGCGGCCGCCTTGACGGCTGACGACCGCCGTGAAACTATCACCGATATCGCTTACCGCCTGAATTTTTCCAGCCCGGCTGTTTTTTCACGTGCGTTTCGGGACTATTTCGGTATGAGCCCCAGCCAATGGCGGCGCGGCGGCTGGCGCGAGTACCACCATAGCCACAAGCTTCAGAGCAATCGCTATAAGCCGGTCGCCAGCTACCGTGACACTACCCGGGTTTCCTTCGGCTACGGCAGCTTTATCAAACGCCAGTGGCAGGTGAGCCTGAAGACCCGGCAGAGCCGGCTCGAGTACAGCGTCGAGATTCGAGACCTCCCCGAAAAAACGGTGGCCTATCTGCGCCACACCGGCCCGTATGCCGGCGACGAACAGCTGTTCGAACGACTGTTCTCCACACTGATGAAATGGGCCGTCCCGCGCGACCTGTATATTCCCGGGCAAACTGAACTGCTCACCCTCTACCACGATTCGCCTGACATCACAGAAGAACACAAGCTGCGCATCAGTGCCTGCATCACCGTCCCTGAGGATACCCGGCCCGAGGGTGAAATCGGACTGATGCGGCTGCCGGAAGGCCGCTATGCGGTGGCCAGTTTTGCTCTCGGTCCGCAGGATTACGGGGATGCATGGAACAGTCTTTTCGGCGGATGGCTGCCGGAGAGCGGGTATCAATGCTCCGAGGGGCCTTGTTATGAATTGTACCTCAACGACCCCTCGCAGGATCCGGAGGGGCTGCACCGCCTGGCAATTCACATACCGGTGGAGCCCCTGTAGCTGCATAAGGTTTCCTTCGGGTGCATCTCGCGACCCAAATTGACATTCGCAGTAAAAAGTACTATCAGTACTATATGATTACTTTACTGGCGCGCTTTATCGCAGCTTTGAATGCGAATAGTCGACCCGGAGAAATAGGTGCCGCGTTTGCCTGCGGGGTCTTGCTGGCACTCATCCCCTTCGGAAACCTATTGTGGTTCGGTTTATTCATTCCGTTTTTCTTCATAAAGCTGCACTCCGGCAGCCTCATCCTCACCATTGTGCTGTTCAAACTCTTTATCGGCCTGACAGACCCGCTCACCGATGCGGCGGGCTTGTGGATTCTAAACCAGCCGGCACTGGAGCCCTACTTTACACAGGCCGTAAACACTCCCCTGCTCCCGCTGACAGGGTTCAACAATTCGCTGGTGGCAGGCGGTCTGCTGATAGGAGCAGGGCTGTGGATACCGCTGTTTTTCCTCGGAAGAACAGCGGTCGGATACTACCGCACCGGCATACGAGACAGGATCGCTGCGAGCAAGCTGGTAAAATCTTTTGAAAAAGTGCCATGGCTTAGAAAACTGAGCACAGCGGTGAGAAAAAGTACCGCCTTGTACCAGGGGTGGAACGGATGAGTACCTCAAAAAAACTGCCCAAACTGTTCCGAAAACCTCTGAGCAGCACACAGCTGCAGAAAAAAGTCCTTAAAAAAATATATGTCAAAAGCGAGCGTGAGTTTCTGAACTCCAAGCTCGAACGGAACCAGGCGGGTAACTATTTCCTCGATCCGGACAAGTTTGACAAAGCCGAACTGAAGCGTCTGCGTTCGCTTGCAAAATCGATCAAAAAGAACAAGGGAGTGCTGGTCGGATGGAAAGCGGGCCTACTGCTTCTGATTCTGCTCGTAATCCTGGGTTTCAACTTGTTTCTGAAGGACAGAATATTTGAAAAGACAGCCGAACGGTACCTGGAACAGGTGTTCAAGGCAGAGGTCGATCTTCAGGAACCGCAAATAAAACTATTCTCAGGAAGTGTATCCTTCGAACGCCTGATAATAGCGGATGCCCAACAGCCGCTGCGGAATTTAGCTGAAATCGGTGCCAGCCGGCTCTCGATCGATACCGGCCGTCTGCTCGCCCGAAAATTTATCATCAACGAGCTGACCTGCAGTGAGATCCGGTTTCATACCGAGCGCCGGCGATCAGGAGCCCTCGAATCGACGGAGCCGGAAAAAAAACAACCGGCAGCCAGCCAGGCCGGCAACTCCGGGGGGCTGGCGGAGATGGGAGCGCTCGGACTGCAGATAGGTTCGGAAAGCGCCCAGAGCTTAGTCGAATCCTACAAATCATCGCTGCAGTCGCCTGAATTGATAGAATCGGTGAATCAACGCTACCGGGAAAGCCGCCAGAGATGGGAAGCCCGCAGCGCAACAGTAGACAACAGAATCCAGTCGGTGCGTACCCGCAGTGAAAATGTACTTGGAACTGATATAGATTCGATAGACAGTGTTTCGAAAGCAAGGAGCTATCTCGAAGAGCTGCAGGGCTTGAAGGTTTCGGTTCGATCCGCCCGCCGCGAAGCGGAAGCGGCCTACGAGGAGTTCGAGCACGATACAGAATATATAAGCCGCAGTCGTGAATCCATCGAAACAGCTATCGACAGCGATGTAGAATTTCTGGAGGAAGCGGTCGGCAGCTTTACCTCGGATTCTTTGAAAGCAGTTACCGAAACCGCCAAACCGATTTTGCGCGCGCGTTTCGGCAGCCTCTTTGACTATGGAGAACGCATCAGCCGCACCCATCGGCAGCTGAAGGCCACCTCCACACAAAAAAAGAGCAAGTTCGAAGACGGCCGCCGCCGCGGAACACTCGTACACTTTCCGATGCGGGAATACCCGGGTTTTCTTCTGGAACATTTCGAAGTCTCGACCGGCGCGGCACACGACACCGGTTTTTCCGAGTTCATCGTGCAGAACATAACCGGTGAACAGGAAGTAGTGGGAAAACCAACCAGCGTGTCCTTCAGCACTGCGGCGGAGGTGCAGAGGGTTACATCCGATCTACTCATAGACTCACGGGCAGATTCCGAGTACCTGCTTCAGGGAACGACTGATCTGGAACTTTTCCCGGTAGAGATTGCAGAAGGTATGGGAAGTATCTCAACTGAATCACTCAAAGCCCAGTCTGATACCGAGCTGCAGGTTTTTATTAAACCCGATCTCTCGGGCAAAGGACAGGCTAATGTGTCCCTGTATGATATGAGTTTTTCATTCCAAAACCCGAGTTCCGAGTTTGAAAGAGCTGTTCAAGATATTCTCGGAGGGGTAAAAAGTACCGATCTCAACATCGATTTTGAATTTTCCGATGGAAACATCTCGGCAATTTCGGTAGAATCGGAACTCGACAGCCTGTTGTCGGAACGAATTTCCGATTATACTCGGCAAAGGGCCGATGAGGCCGCTGCGCAGATGGAAACGGCCTTGTACGAGTATGTGGACGAAGAACTGAACAGTAACGAGGCTTTGAGTGAGGATCTGCGCGGTCTCGGGCGCGAGCTGCGAAATGATATTCAGTCTGCGGAAAATTTAGAACAGTTGCTGGAACAGGAACAACAGAGGGTAGAAGCGGAAATCCGTAAAATTCAGAACAAAGTCAAGGACCGGGCCGGAGACGCCCTGCAAGACCTCGGCGGCGATCTGGACCTGCCGGGTTTCTAAATACGGCTCTCGAAACTTTGGAGTGATAATGGAACAACTTGTTGCCACTTTTATGACCATACTCTTGCCGATCCTCATCGGCTACGGCATGCACTTAATTAGCGGACACCTGCAACAACGTTTGAACAGAAAGGATTGATTATGGATTGGTACGAAGTGTGGCGGCTGCTCTCGCCGACAGTTGACGCCGCTGTGAGCGGAAACCTTTACTATGCATCCCTGTTGGCAATTGGTCTCGGCATCGGCATGCTTACCGGATTTTTCGGGGTCGGCGGCGGATTCTTAATTGTTCCGATACTGAATGTGCTTTTAGGAATACGCTACGAAATTGCCGTCGGCAGCAGTCTCAGCTTCATGATCGGGACCAGTTTTGCCGGGCTGCTGAAACAGCAAAAAGCCGGTAATGTGCATTTCGCTGTAGCCGGCTACATTGTAGCCGGAAGCGTGCTGGGCGCTGTGCTGGGCGACAGTCTGCAGATGTTCCTGCTGAACGGACTGGCCGGCGGCAATACCGCTCTCTTTACCGTATTTATGCATTCAATATTTATCGTTGTGCTGTTCGGGACCATCGCTGCAATGCGCAGCTCGAACACTCCAGTGCCGGACAAAACGCCGCTGTTGACGAGAATCGGGCCTCCGCCGAAGTTTTGCATCCCCGAATGGAGCGGGCTGGACTTCAGCGTGCCGGGGACCTTCGTAGTCGGTACTCTGATCGGAGTGTTCACCGGCTTACTGGGTATCGGCGGCGGAGTGCTGTTGGTACCGGTCCTGCTGGGTCTGTTCGGGCTCTCGCATCAGAAGGCGGCCGGAACCAGCCTGGCTATCATCCTTGCAACGTCAGTAGTGGCGGTAATAAAAAAAGGCTTGTCAGAGGTTCCGAAAGTGAGTCTGCCATTGACCCTCATTTTACTGATCACCAGTGTAATCGGGGTGCAGCTGGGGGTGTATTTCGTCAAAAAAGTATCCGGCCGGGGCTTCCGGCGTCTGTTTGTATACGTACTGCTGGCCACCATTGCGATGATTGCGACAGATTTAGTCCACACATCATTAGAACTCTAATTTTCTGCTGTGCTATAAATCTCTTCATTCTGTTATGCAGCGCGCGGATTTGTACGGTTTATAATTAAATATTTACAGTATATATTTTTAAAAACTTGTTTTTTAAGAATGATGTTTAAAATAAAAAATTGGGAAAAATTAATTATTAGACTTGAAATCTTTTTAGAACCTAAGTATAGTTTAGGTATGAGTCCTTACGGATGTCTTACAATTTATCTATTCTTTTCTCAACTTCTGTTTAAGGTTTTGTACTTCCTTAAGTAGCACCCGCCCCCACTACACTTTTCTATGGAATAGTTTATCAGGCCGCATTGGCGGGTACTCCTCTGCATTCACAATGTAGTAATACCCGTATCACGGGACAGGTGTAACCTGTGTCGGAGCACAATCCCGGCCATCGAATATCTTATTGGAGGTCTTTAAATGAGACACCTACAAAAATTTCTCTTTCTAATGGGCGGTATTCTGCTCACGAGCGCGCTGTTCTTTGTCGGCTGCGATGGAAGCAGCAATAAAACATCGGAAAACCAGCCGCAGGACAAAACTATTGAAATCGGCCTGTTCAACTGGGCTGAGAATATAGCCGTCTCGAATATGTGGAAGCTGCTTCTCGAGGAAAAGGGCTACGAGGTTTCGATTGTAACCGGAGATAAATCCCCGGTATGGACCGGTGTAGCTCAGGGCGATCTCGATGTTCACTTCGAGGCCTGGATGCCTTCTACGGACAAACCACTTTGGGATGAGTATGCCGATACTATTGAAAAGCACGGTCCATGGTTCGAAGGAACCGCGCTCGGTCTGGCTGTACCAAGTTATGTTGACATTGACAGCATCGAAGAGCTCAACGATAGACGGGACGAACTGGTTTACAACAACGAAGCGGCAATTGTGGGAATCGACTCCGGCGCCTCTCTCATGAAACTGACGCAGCAGGCAGTAAAAGACTACAACTTGGACTACAAACTCATCAGCAGTTCCGGTCCCGTAATGAGCGCGGCGGTTACCAAAGCCTTCGATGAACAAGAACCGATTGTGGCAACACTATGGAAACCGCATTGGATTTTCTCTAAAGTCGATCTGAAATTCCTCGATGATCCTAAGAATATCTATGGTCAGAACGAGAATATCTTCTTTGTTACTCACGAGAATTTTTCAGATGAACATCCGCAGGTTCTCGAGTGGATGCAGAACTGGAAAATGGACGACAGCAGCCTCGGCAGCCTTATGGCAACAATCAAAGATGCCGACAGCCCCGAAGCGGGTGCTCGCCAATGGATTGAGAAAAACCGCGACTTCGTCGACGCATGGTTCGAATAAGACCGAATATCGAATTGCAAATAAGGCGCCGGGACGGATTCCCGGCGCTGCTCACTTAATGAATGAGGAGTTTATGGCACTTATAGAATGGCATTCTGAAAATGACGATTTCTCCGGACTGCGGCTGCATGAAAATGCACCCGAAAGTACGGGAATAGATCTCAAGGCAGTCAGGCTCTACCGGCTGGCACGTGTACGCGCAGAAATGGCCCGCAGAGATATAGCGGCACTAATATTATCCGATCCTGTCAACATTCGTTATGCAAGCGGAACGCGCAACATGCAGGTGTTCTGCGCCCGCAATACGCCCTCACGCTATCTGCTGCTGACTGCGGACAAAACAGTTCTTTACGAGTTTACCGGCTGCCTTCACCTTGCCGACGGATATGAAACTGTAGACGAAGTTCGGCCGGCCGCAACAGCCAGCTTTGTAGCAGCCGGACCCGATATTGCTGCCAGAGAAAAGGCCTGGGCCCGTACAATGCTTGACGCGATCCGAACACTAGTCGGCGAAAAGCAGCTCACTGTAGGACTCGAACGAATGAATGCCGGGGTAGCTTTGGAGATGGCCGAACTGGGAGTGCGGGTAATCGATGCACAGGAGCCGGTCGAGATAGCCAGAAGCATTAAATCGGATGAGGAGCTAAAATGTATTATGGCCTCCCTGCAGGCAACCGAAACCGCAGTCGGAGTGTTGAGGGAGAATATCCGGCCGGGGATTACCGAGAACCAGTTGTGGTCGGTTCTGCATCAACAGATTATAGCGATGAACGGGGATTACGTAGAAACACGGCTCTTGAACTCCGGCCAACGTACCAATCCCTGGTTTCAGGAATCATCCCATAAAACCATCGGAAATAACGAGCTGATAGGCTTCGATACCGATGTGGTCGGATGTCACGGATACTACACTGATTTTTCCAGGACCTTTCATTCTGGACCAGACTCACCCACCACAGCTCAGAGAGAGCTCTACAAAACCGCATATGAACAAATACAACATAATATCGGCATTCTCAAACCCGGTATGAGCTTTCGCGAATATGCCGAGAAGGCCTGGGACATACCCGCCAGATATCATACAAACCGCTACTATCTTTCGGCTCACGGAGTCGGCATGACCGGCGAATATCCTTACCTGTATCATCACGCCGACTTTCCGGATGCAGGCTACGATGGTGTTATTCATCCGAAAATGACCATTTGCGTAGAATCCTATATCGGTGAAGAGGGCGGCCGTGAAGGTGTAAAGCTCGAAGAACAGCTGCTCATCACCGAAAACGGCACTGAGACGCTCTCCTACTACCCTTACGAAGAAGATCTCCTTTAGGAGCAGGACTATGCACATAGCGCACACAGTACGAATAAACCAGAACCGTCGGGGAAAAGATGTGTATGTCAAAAGCCGTCATCCGGTGCAATACGGATTGTACTCCGAAATCGAAACGCCGGCAGCGGTATTCCGTTTCAATCTGAACCGTGAGATTGTGGCAATGCAGGGCAAGGGTCCCGCCTGGCCGAGCGAACGCGAATGGTTGAAACGAACTGCCGGCAACGACTGGGTCTACTATTCCACCGGGGGCTATTCCGGTACGTACGAAAGCTTCAATAAAGACACTCTCTCCGCTCCGATTCATTTCAAGGTCCCGAGTCCGTACAACGAAGTGTATAAAGCCAGCGGCGAGTACTATGTTCCCAACCTGCCGTATCTCTCAAACTCTATTATAGGCATTGATCCGTTCAGGGAAACATCGGTTTCCTACCTTATCGAACACTGGTACGATATCCTGTGCGAATACCTGCACCCGGCAGCGCAGTTCTCGGAGCCGAATAAATCTTATGTCGAAGAGATCCTATCGCAGACCCCCGAAACTCTGGAGCAACGTGCCAAGCAACTCTTCCGGATTATAGGCAGCCGTCCGACGGTGCTTCCGCCGGGGGCCCGGCATGTAGACTATAATCTGATTCCCCTGTCGATAGCGGAAGGGTGTCTGTATAAATGCGGGTTCTGCAGGATAAAGAATAATAAAGCTTTTCGCACCCGTTCTTATCCGGAAATTACCCGTCAAATCGAGCATCTGAAACTGTACTACGGAGAAGAGCTGCGCAACTACAATGCAATTTTTCTAGGCGATCATGATGCCTTGAACGCCGATGCACAGACAATAATATCGTCAATAAAAGCGGCTATAGAAACTCTCCAGATTAAAACATCCTATATGCAGGGATGCTCGGTGTTTCTATTCGGGAGCGTAGACTCGTTCCTCGGGAAGGAGGAGTCGTTTTTTAAGGCGCTGGATCAGCTCGGCTGTCGGACATACATCAATATAGGTCTTGAATCTGCTGATCAGAGTACCCTCGATCAGATACAAAAACCTATACGGTCTGACCAGGTCGTGCAGAGCTTTGACCGCTTAGTGGAGCTCAATGATAGGTTTACACACCTTGAGATTACCGCAAATTTCGTTATGGGCCCGCAGCTTCCCCGCAGTCATTATTCCGGATTCCTTCAGCTGGTGCGAAACAGGCTCGATCATCCGCGTTCAAAGGGAACGATTTATCTTTCCCCGCTCATGCGCGCGAAAGCATCCCGTTCAACTTTATTTGAATTCAACCAGCTTAAACGCCTCAGCCGGCTTCCGATCTACTTATACACCATCCAGCGCCTATGATAAAAAAAAAAAATTTAGAATGACCCTTTCGAAACAACTATTCTATCACTATACTTCTTATTAGAGCTTTTACCTTTATTTTTAAGTGGTGTTTCCATAATATGTATATTCAAACTTCTAAGCAAGACAAACTTCACCTTGGTGTGGGCAGCCACGACTGCAACTGGGGAGCTCACATTGCGGGTCTGTATGAATCTGCGGCCGAACGTGATAAAATGCTGCTGGGTTTTTTACATGCCGGCGATGAGGCCGGCGATCTGCAGTTTTATGCTCCCTCCGAACGGAGTATTGAGGATTTCAAACGAAAATATTCCGAAGCTTATCCTTCCGTTCGCAGTCATGTGGATAACCCTGATCTGTTTCAACTAAGCAGCCCGCAGAGCTTGTATTATCCCGAGGGTGTGTTTTCGCCCTGGACTATGGACGAGAACCTGAAGGCTATTTACCGTGAGAGTCAGAAAAGAGGACGCCGTAATGTGCGGGCGACGGCCGAGATGGTATGGGCGCGGAAGGCAATACCCGGAACCGAACATCTTATGGCGTATGAAGCGCGACTCAACTATTTTATTACCGGGAAACCGTGGATAAGCCTCTGCCTTTACAACATCAATGAGTTCGACAGTGCTACCATTCGGAATGTGCTGCGGACTCATCCTTATATCTTGCAGAATGATGTAATCAGCGCAAGCCCCTATTATCAAGAGCCGGAGGTTTGGCTGCTGAGGAATGCCCCCCAGTTCCTCAACAGGTAATACCGGCTGGCAGGAGATGCTACTTTGCGTGTGCCCGGCCGTCGACTTCCATATTCTGGGCCTTTTGGTGCAGAAGAGTAATGGCCTGATACCACATATAAGCTGAAGCGCGAATATTCAAGAAATCCAGACGATAGAGGGAGTTCTGATGATAGAACTCGAGTTTCTCCTTGTCCTGCACGTTCTCGCCGTACAGATCTTCAATCGGGAAGAATTTCAAGCGGCCGACGGTGGTGCGGAACTCAATGCCGTATGGATAGAAATAGGCCCGCCCAGTGTTTAAGCGTTTGAGCGGTTCGGCTCGATATCCGCGCCACAAAATCGCCGGCCCCTCCTCGAAGAGCGGGACTTTGACAGACATATCTTTACTGAGATACTCGACAAAATAACCTATCTGCCAGTCGTTCCAGTCGGTGATGGAATTGAATACCAGCGGGCCGTTCACCGATTGCAAAAACCCGTACTCATCGTACCGAAAGCTGTACCCGCACTCACGACACTCGGCAGTATCACCGTGAGAGACGAACGAGGCGATACTCTTACATTTCGGACAGACAAAAATGGCCCGCTCCACATATTCAGCCGGGTGTTTGCCTATAAACTTAATCTGTTCCCGCCGGTTCCACTCCTCTTCGTCATGGGCAATCCGCTCCTCCATCAGCTGCTTGCAGCTGTCCAGATCGATCTGCTTGAGCTCTTCGGGAGTGAATACCAGCTTGTACTCCATATGCACTTTGCCGCGCCGCAGGCCGCGTCCCCACCGCGGTTTTGACAGGTATCCGCCTTTGTTCACCACTCCCACAACCGGAAGCTTCAGTTTGTGGATAAGCCGGGCCACTGTGTGCACATGCCGCAGCGAGCGTCCGTCCCAGGTCCGCCGGCCTTCGGGAAACACCCCGATCACCCCCTCTCTCTTTATGATTCTGATAATCTGGGCCACGGTTCGCGTGTCGGTCATGAATTTGCTGGTCGGAATGGATCCGAACAAATTCATCAGGATATGGAACAGCTTTGTGCGAAACACACTGTCGGAGGCGATAAACTGCACATCATGCGGCAGAAATATTCCGATAAAAAAGGGATCCCAAAAATTGACATGATTTCCGATTACCATATACGGTGGTTTTAGAGTATTCATGCCCACATTATCGATGATCTCCATATTGTATCTGCGCTTTAGGATAGCATGGATAATCGGACGGATAAACTTTATCCAAATGGGATTCGGAGTAATTGTTTTATTCGCAGCCTTTGTTTTCCCTATGTTCTTCCCTTTCATTAACTTACCTTCGCATCATCGTCATGTTTGTGGGCATGGTGAGGATACCATATGTGTGAAGCGCTGTTCACCGCCCTCTTTTTTGAAATAAGCAAGAATGATACTATAACGAATACCAGATATCCGGCACTGACCGCCACTGCTAACCAAAACAACTGCGGATTATCCTTAGTTACACTGTAGGCCGGCAGATTTATGCTCAGTATAAAGGGTATTGCCAGCATAAAGGTGATCCCGGTCGAAAACATGTAGTCCGAAGCAGCCGGGGTCTCGAAATTAGGATCAATGACCCGCAGAAGTGCTAAGCCGGTTGGCATGGTGCCGGTAGAAACTCCATAAACCAGCAGCATGCGCTGGAACTGATGGTCGGTAAAAATCCGTGAACAGAACCAGGGTACCAGCACCAGGGCCAGTATCCCGGCAATCGTACTGAGGATGAGAATCTGTACGATGTACTGCCCGACAACCACCAGTGAAATAGCGCCGACCGCAGCGGCCACCATAATGTCTACCGAAAGGCCCGAAAGCCGGCTGAGAGTCGGATTGTCAAATGTGTAATCTACATCCAATTTCTGAGCAATAAACCTGACCAGCATGGCCACAACCGCCGAAAACACAAAATTGATTCCCCACAGATTGACCGCCAGCTCGTAGCCCAGCGGTCCGATTAATGACAGCAGCGCCGTTAATCCCCGCAGCAGAAGATAGCTCAGCAGATAGGTAAAAAAGACCAAACCCAGGTGAAACGACATTGAATCGATGGCTTCGGTTTCAGTACTGAGATGACTGCCCACCGGTTTCTGTTCTTGCTTCTGGAAGATACCGGTGCGCACATCTCTGCTTTTCAGAATCTCGATCTGTTCACGGTTGATCCAGCCGCGGCGGATTCCGTAGTTAATAAGAAATACCCCGCCGAAACAGGCCCAGAGAAAACCGACCGCGGCAAAGGTAAGACCTACCGTTCCGGCCCCCGCAAAGCCCATAGGAACCCAGCCGTTACCGATGGCAAACGCCTGGCCCGGTCCGAGGACGAAACCGAGGGGCAGCAGAAAGCCGAAGGCCGGAAACAGTGCCGGAAAAATCGTAGATATGAACAGAAAGGTCACCAGCAAACCGAGCAGGGCCTGCAGGGCATATTGAGACAGAACCGAAACCGAAGTGGCAAAAATCGCCGAGGAACCCCGCTTATCCTTTTCCGGGATTCGACGTAAGGTCATCGCTATAAAGGAGATGTTCAGCAGGTGATACACCATCTCACCGAAGCGTTCAGGCCTCAGATCGAGGGCCGGGAATACGAAATTGTATAGAATCAACAGGATAAAACCGGCGGTAAGTGCATTCGGAATGAGATACTTCTGGAAGAAAGGTATTTTAGAACGAATGAAGGTAGATATCAACAATGCCATGGAGATAATGCCCAAATCAAGAATCAAGCCCCAAGAAAAATCCATATCCACCTCCGTGCGGAACTACTGTAATACATCTTATATGATAATGCAATATTACAATATTAGACTTCCTTTAATATATACGCCTCCTGCTCTTCGACCAGTTTCTCTACATCCAGTATAATAATAACCTGCCCGTCTATCTTTCCCAAACCGGCGACATACCGCTTTTGAGCCGTGCTGCCTTGAATTTCGCCATCTGCTTCTAATTCAAACATTTCTTCATTTGCCATTATGCCTTCCCCTAATACCGGTCAAAGTCTTCATCATCTTCAGCTGGGCCTGCAATGCGGGCTCGGGCTCTGCCCGTGATCAGATCGTTATCCAGAGTAAACTGAGCTACCATGCTCCGCAGCTGCTGAGCCTGCCCGGCCAGCTCTTCGGATGCCGAGGCACTCTCTTCAGCGCTGGCAGTACTGGCCTGGGTAGCCTGATCGATCTGGTCCAAACCTTCGGTAATCTGTTCAATGGCCTGGGCCTGTTCGCGGCTGGCCTGGGCAATTTCTTCGAGAAAGTCGGCCACCTTCGTCGATCCGTCAACAATCGAACCGAGCTGGGTGGCGGTTGCTTCGGCAGCCTCGGTTCCGGCCTTGATGTTGGTGACGGTATCCTGCACCATCTGAGTAGTCTCTTTCACCGAATCGGCACTTTTCACCGCCAGATTGCGGACCTCATCGGCAACTACCGCAAAGCCTTTTCCGTATTTTCCGGCCCGGGCTGCCTCTACATTTGCATTCAGGGCCAGCAAATTGATTTGAAATGCAATGTCGTCGATCACTTTCACGACTTTATTAATTTCATCCGATGAGGCGTTAATGCGTTCCATGATCGCGGAAAGACGGTTCATCTGCTCGTTGCCGCTCTGGGCATCCTGGGTGGCCTGTTTGGCAATGGCATGCGCCTCGGTCGAATTCTCGGCGTTTTGCTTCGACTGACTGTTGATCTGGTTGGTAGAACTGGTAATCTCCTCCAGGCTGCTGGCCTGTTCGGTGGCGCCCTGACTGAGGTTCTGACTTGCCTGTGAAACCTGATCAGCCCCGCTGGTTACCTGATCAACGGCATTGTTTACCTGGCCTAAAAGCTCGTTCAGAGCCCCCTTCATTGTGAGGAGAGATTCACCCAGCGAATCCTTTTCGCTGACCTTCTGCACCTCCGCCGAGAAATCGCCTTCGGCGAACTTATGTATGACTCCGGCTTTGTACTGCAACGCCGCCTGCATTCCCCGCATTGCATTGGCCAACTGTCCGATTTCATCACCCTGGTCAACATCCAGTTCAGCTTCCAAATCGCCAAGAGAAATCTCCTGCGAAAAGGAAACTCCTTTGAGAAGCGGCTTGATGATCCCACGGGCGATTATTACAGCTAAGAGGGTTCCCAGAACCACCGCGAATACCGAGATAATTATTACCGCCCGGCTGGTGTTCTCAGCTGCCGCGAGCATAGCCTCGTCGGTCATCACATTCTCTGCAGTGGTAGCAACAATTTCCCCCAGCAGGTCTTGAACCTCATCCAGTGCCGTCACAGTCTGGGTGGCATAAATTTCACCGGCCTGGTCCAGACGATCAAGTTTCGTATCGTGCCAGTTTATGAGTGAGTCAATTGCATCCAGGGTTTCGTAGGCCAGAGGCTTGGTGTTTTCCATGTAATAGCTGCGCATAGCCGCTTTTTGCCCTTGGGCGAGATTCTCCGCGATAAGTTCTGCCGATTCATGCAGACGCCGGTGAGGATCGTAGATACCCGCAATCGCCGTATCGAAGCCAGGGTCGTTGTCACGCTTCTGCTCCACCTCATCAGAGTAAAGGTACTGCCCCAGGTTGCATTGGGTATGATCGAGCTCTACGTTCTGAAACTGAGTCATATCCGGATCAACAAACACATCCTTGACCCGATGTGCCCAGGCAAGGTGGTCAACTTTCATTTCACGCAGAAACCCGCCCAACTCCTGATCGACCTGCTCGTAGTGCTCATCCACGGAAACGGCCGACTGATGCAGCCGGTTATGGGGATCTTCTATTTTGGCCAGCAGCGGCTTGAGTTCGGGGACCATCTGTTCGGCAGAGACTCTGGCATCGCTGTAGTACCACTGCCCGAAAGCACACTTGTGCGGGTCGGTTTCAACCGTCAGCTCGTTCACCTCGTCGTTGTTCAGCAGTTCATTCAAATCGATGGTCCAGTTCAGGTGGTCGACCTCGCGCTGTACAATATTGCCGCGCAGCTGGTTGCCGTCGATCACCTCAGATGCATTTGTCACGATATCGTTGATACCGAACACCGACCAGGCTCCGACGGCAATTAACAGCACAATCATCACACCGAAACCTACGAAAAACTTCTTCCCAAGTTTGATATTCTTCCACGCCATAGTTCTCTCCCCCTTACCTACTTATGACTAGAGTTGATCGACTGCTACAGCGGTATCACGGAAATTGTGATTTTACTCTGTGAGTCGGCGGAACCCGTCTCTGACGAGGTCATAGTCATCGGCACTTATCACACGGATCGTTTTATCTCTCTGTTATTCATTATCATAAGGGATTATTATGCGAAGTCAAATCATGGCGGCAATCCTAATAAAAATCTTTGACGGCCCCATGTGAATAATTGTATGCTGTAAGCAGGAGGCTGACATGGATGGTCATGAAATAGAATCTTATACCTTTGGCAAAATGGTAGTCGACGGAGAAACTTATACCGACGATCTTATCCTGTATCCCGATTCTATTCAGACATCTTGGTATAGAAAACAGGGTCATGATCTTTCTGTAGATGACATTCCCGCGGTGCTTGAAAGGCGCCCCGACGTTCTGGTGGTGGGAACGGGTGCTTCAGAGCGTATGCACATCTCCGAAGAAACCACCCAGAAACTTTTAGAATACGGTATTGAAATCGTTGCTGCCCCCACTGACCGGGCGGTTAAATACTACAACCGCCTGAAATCAAAGAAACACACCATCGGCGCCTTCCATCTTACCTGTTAATCGCCGGCCAAACGGCTAAACTGCTCCCTCACCCGCTCCACCAGCTCTTTTCTCAGCTGTCGGTTTGATAACTCCGCTTTCCGGGCGGATAGATGTTCCATAGAAATCGGTGTTCCTATGTTGAGCTTCACTGTACACGAGCGGGGATGCATTCTTTGTCCGATAGTGCCGCCTTTAAGGCGGTTGACTGCATCCAACAGATTCAGTAGGAATTCTATGTGCCGGTTCGCATCATCGCTTTCCAGCGCATATTCGGGCTGTAGATAAGCCAGCAGATCAACCACTTCCAGATGGCGGGCAAACAGGCCGGCTTCAGCTGCTATATAGTCCTGCAGCTCCCGGTCCAGGGGAGCTTTCTGTTGTTCTGTAGGTTGGCTATTATTCTCGCGCACGAAAATCCGGTTCCAGCCAGCCAGACGCACTATATAAATGCGGGGAGTGAAACCTTTCGGCGGGTGATGGATACCGAGCCGCTGTTCCTGCATCTTCAGAAGTCCATCCACCAGCTGTTCCACCCGCTGCCGAGTGCATTCGTGTTTGTATTCGCTCCCGCTGTCCCGGTCCGAAAAATCGACTTGATAATAATCGGCATAAAAAGTCTCGATTTTCGAGAGCAGCTGTATCCCGATGTTCCGCAGAACCGGCCGGATACCGCCGCTCTGCCGGAGTTGGGCCGAAAAATCGATCCCAAGCTCCCGGCTAATCTTATCTACCAGCTCGCCGCGAATCTGCATTCCATCCTCACCGTAGTCATAGAACTGTGAGATCGGCAGTATACGCACATCCTGGGTTTGCCCCGCCTGTTCTACGTCATGGCGGGCCCACATTGCCAGCTGGGCAAAGCCGGGTTCGATATCATGAACCACCTGATTGTGATACGTCACCTGTCCTTCCGGAGCCAGCGCAATCGGATAGCGTCCCTCCGCCATATGGCGCCGCACCGCGTCCAGCCCCTGGCGGTCGAGCTTGCGGTGGTGTACCGGTATGCCGCCGAGCCGGCTGAACAACCACTCAAGGTAAGCGCCGCCCCACAGCGGCACGCCCCGACCATAGAGAAAGTGGGCGTGTGGGCGGTAGGGATAACGTATACCCTTTTTTTTGGCCTGAGTATGAACAACAGTGTTAAAAAGGTAGAACATCACCTGTGCGTCGTGTACATGCACATGCCGGAACACGAGAATGAGTTTGCTCTCTTCCTGAAAAAAGTGTTGGTACTCATGCAGAATCGTATCGATATTGCCGGGTTCTTGCATCCTCAAATGCAGTGCCGACCTCAGATAGCCGGGCACTAGAACTCTGGCAAGGCCCAGCACCAGAGGATTCAGCCGCGGCGGGACAAAGCGCAGTACCGCGCGGGTTCCTTCAACCTGAAGCTTCATAAAAACTACTCCGAAGACTCCGTATCTAAAGGCTGCCTACCCTGCTCCCGCTCCGAAATCATACGCTGCAGCTTTTCATAATAGTCTCGATTGATCGGATAGCGTGCCAAAACCAGAATGCCGGCCAGAAAAAAGACACTCGGGACCGGGCCGCACAACAGTCGGATGCCCAGTATGGCTTCTTCGGTTTGCTCGGCGTGCGGCATGTAACCGAACAGGCTCAGAATCCAGCCGTTGATTCCGATGGCCAGCGCCTGCCCAACTTTGGAGCTGAAGGTCCACAAGCTGTAGAACACCCCCTCCCGGCGGATACCGTGATGGGCATAGTCGTACTCGACCACATCCGGCAAAATTGAATGCGGCATCACATAGTGGGTGGAAAAACCTATACCGGCAATTCCCAGTAGAATGAAACTGTACCAGACCGGATTGAGATGTCCAGTCAGGAAAAAGATAATAATGATTGTTATCAGCAGTCCCATTCCAATGTTATAGGCATATTTTTTCCCAATTCGCTTGGATATGAATACCCATACTGGAATAAAGATGATACTGGTGCCCAATAGAAACAGCAGGGCAATCTGAAACATCGATTTGGCTTCGTAAATATAGGTAAAGTAGTAGAGCAAGGCGCCTTGGATAATCGTAACACCGGTCATATGAAATATGTAGGGAAACAGAGCCAGACCGAAAATTTTGGTAGTGAGCGCCTTTCCGTACGATTTGAAAAAACCAACCCCCTCTGCGGAGGGGCGCCCGTAGGGCTCACGAATAGTGGCAAAGGTTATCAGGGCAGTTACCGCCATGACAGCCCCCATCACAAATCCCATAAGCGGCCAGCCGTAGCGTTCAGTCCCGAAAATTCCCACGATCGGCAGTACCCCCGCCGCGCCGACAAAGGTCCCAAGCACCGCACAACTCATTCTGAACCCTGCCAGAACAGTTCGTTGATGGTAGTCGCTGGTCAGCTCCGGCAGCAGCGCCGCATAGGGAATATTTACTACGGTAAAGGCGGTATTCAGCAGGCAGTATACCAGCATCGCCCAGATAAACAGCAAGGTCTGATTCTCGAGCTGAGGATAGAAAAACATCACTACCATTGTAATCCAGAGCGCAAATGCACCGTAAAAAATGTACGGACGCCGGCGGCCCCAGCGGCTGGTGGTGCGGTCGGATAGATAGCCGACAATCGGATCGGTAATCGCGTCCCAAATCTTGCCGACCATCATGGCCGTACCGGCCAGCGCCGGCGCCAGCACGGCTACGTCCGTTAGGAAATAGAGGAGATAAAAACCGATTATTGTAAAAAACAGGTTCCCACCCAGATCACCGATTCCGAAGCCCAGCTTCGTCTTCAGGGGCAGATGCTGTGCATTGCGTGCGGGTACAGTACTCATAATGCCACACTATACACGATAACAGAGCACTTGTGGAGGAAAAATCGACACGATGATCGTAATGAGCTTCGTTACGGTTTTACGTGGCAGTGTCGGCAACCGGCTGGGTCCGGGCAATAATTTCCTCATACTGCCGCAGCATCATCTGTTTCATTTTAGTCGGAATCTTCCTTCTGACCATAGGTATTTTGCTCACTAGTATCATGAGTGAAATCGCGGTTCTGAACAGCCTACGCTTGTGCGGAAAGTCATACAAGCCCTGCTGACGGTAAAAGCGATCGTCGGCCTGGAACACAAACCGCAGGCCCTTGTATATTTCATCCCTGAAGATCTTCATTCCGGCTACACCGAGAAATGAGTGCGGTGTCTCGACATTTCCGGCTGAAAAGGCAGCCAGAGTTCGGGCGACATGTTCTATATTCCGGCTGAGTTCGGCTGAATCGTGGACCTCGTCGCTGACAATCGAAACCAGGTTTCCTCCCATTGTCTCGGTATAGGCAGTGAGCACTTCGCGGGCCGTATAATTCTGGGAAAGCGGGCCGTTGATCAGGAAGGCGACCTGTTTGTTCTTCAGAACCGGCTGATGGGTGTGGACAAAGCTTCTTTCAAGATACCGCTGCCAGCGTGAAGAGAGATATCTATGGCGCAGGGTTCCGGCAAAAATGAGTATATCCGCCGGGAGTACTTTGGAGCGATATTGCTGGTAATGCTCATCCCGGTCCCCATATACACATCGGTTATCAAACCCGCACTTCAAACAGCCGCGGCAGGGGCCCATCGAAATTGTCGACAAGTTTAGCATTTCAGAATGAGGGAAGTAGCTCTGCAGCAATCTCACCATCTCTCCCAGATTGGAGTTTTCTGATGGCAGATCAGCTACAATACACACCCTTTTGCCGGTATCCACCGCTGCGACCTCTTTTGCAGTATCCAGTTCTCCAAGTTTTTTCGGTGTATACCTTACCGGGGCAAAAGCCGGCGTGGTATGAAGCTTATGTACGGCTGCCTCCATCCAGTTTGAAAATACCGCGTCGAGGCTGCGGCGGACCTCGGTCTTGGTAAGATCATTCATGTGAGCGGGAATACCGCCCAGGTAGTTCATTCCTAAATCATCGCTGACCGAATGTATATAGTTGTGGGCGGTATGATCATAAAAGTGAATTGAGGTACTAATAGCCGCTGTATATGTATCTTTGAAAACCGTTTCTTTGCCGCGCTCATAGATGAGCTCGATGAAGCGCATATACCCCGAATGAACCAGCAAGAAGTAGAGGGGAAAGGCCCAGATTATTAAACCGGCAGACGTAACTTTTTGCATTACTTCGTCAAAGGCGGCATCGCTTTTTTCGAAAAGGTGCTGTTGCTGGGCAGCATGCACCACAGTAAACTCGTGGGTTGGAAAGCGCTGCTGCCAGTAAGCAATGTACTGCATGGTGACGCTTGTAGGTCCCTTGGGACTACCATTTAAAACTAATATCTTCATTCTTAAAACTCCTTTCCCATTTGTTGAGAAGCTCCGGTTGTTTTTCGCGTATGAGTGTCATAAAGATCAGTTGTCCACCCACGTCATGCAGCATTTGACGCTCCCGCTGCGGGTCTTTCTCACCGGTATCAAGCTGACTCACAGTACACAATCCGTGAGTGTACAAAAACATATCCAGAAATAGTTGCCGTAACACTTGATCACTTAGATCTCTTAGGTACCAGTCTCTGCGCATTTTCCTGAGCAGAGGCTGCATGAATTCGCTGTGCCGGGTGAAGTCCCAACGTGTGCGGCCGCTGGTGAAAAACAGTTTGAACAGATGCGGCTCTTCACGGGCAAAGCGAAGGTATCCCAAACCTATCGAAAGGAACTCACTCTCGTCATCCTTCGCTTCCAACATAAAGGAGAGGACATAAGGGGTCTGGCTTTTTATTACCTCCGCTACTACCTCCTCTATTGAAGCAAAAACCCGATAAATCGGCTGGGTAGACCCACCGATTTCCCTCGCGAGACTGCGGGCGTTTAGTTCTTCGAGACCTCGGCATCGCACTATACTGCAGGCAGCCTCAACCATCATCTCTTTTGAATACGCAACCCTTGGTGGCATACACACTACTCCCGTTTTTAATAACACATGTAATGTAACATATGTTATTCATAAATTCAATACTTCACTAAAAATTAACCACCTCTAAAGCAAAACGAAACAATGCTGGGATAGTACATTCAGCATGAGTGCTTTAAAGAAAAGGGCTTACTATAGTCCGGAAAGAGCGGCAGTGCTGCATCGTGTGGTAAACTACCTTCTGAAATGCGGTAAACCGGTGCGTGCAGCGGATATTGCTAAAAAACTCGGTGTTCCCAGAAGCGCGATTGATAACATCATTATTACTCTTACCTACTATGAAAATCGCTTGTATGAAACTGATGATGGGAAATATGGATTGAATACAGAGTTGGTGGGAAGATTCATTAACTTGCCATCTACTGATCGCGGTACGACTTATAGCACCGGTCTGATACCCAGGACTATGCGGGCGCTTGCCCGCTAATTTGGCCCTCGATGCGATCTATAGTACAATGTATGCATGTATGAGGAGTATCAACGACTGGAAGCCCGCAATGCCTTTTCAAAGGCGCGATCGCGGGGCAGAGGCCAACTGCTTTTTACTAATCCTTTCCGCCGGCAGAATCGGCGTGTGCTCACCCTGCAGGCAGCTCTATCACAAGCTTCTTACCGCAGCGAATCATATATCGGATTACGCGAGGTTGAAGTCCATAAAATAATCGGCACCGAAAACCGCAGCCACGACTATTCGGCGGACTTCTACCCCCTGCACAAGTGGATGACAGCTAACTGGAGTAAAATCTATGCCCTGATGGAAGCGGGAAAAATATTTGATCCGGTGCGACTGATTGAGTTCGGTGGGTACTATTTTGTACGAGACGGTAATCATCGAATTTCAGTTGCAAAATTTCAGAACAGAGATTTTATCTCAGCCGACATAGTTCGATATAACCTCGGCTTCCGCCTTCCGCCGAATCTGCAGTACGGAAATCTGAAACTGCTGGAAGAAAAGTATAAGTTCAATCAGAAGACCGGCGTATTTC
>CAZRWN010000002.1:0-34222 GCA_964603735.1 uncultured Sediminispirochaeta sp.
CTTATTTTACCAATTCAATAATATTACTACGTTCGTCACATTTAACAACAGTTTTCGTTCGCTTAATCCTGAGTATTTTAATTTTATTATTACTTTTGTCACATATATTATTTTATAATGTGATTTTAATGTTTTTATTTGATAATTATATGTGAATATGGTATCATTTATGTACATCAATTGTAAAAAAAGGAGAAAGAAATGGCGAAAAAGATACTGGTTATTGGCGGTTCGGCATCAGGCCCTAAAGCTGCTGCTCGGGCCAGGCGCTTAGACTTTCATGCTGATATCACTATCATTCAGAAAGCGCATGATCTTTCAATGGCATCATGCGGGTACCCGTATTACGTGGGAGGTTTCTTCGACAACAGAAACCAGCTCCTCTGTACTCCTACCGGGGTGGTACGCGATCCGAACTACTTCATGAAGTCAAAAAACATAAATGCAGTCACCGACACTGAAGTAACGAAGATAGACCGAGAAAAAAAAGTAGTCGAAGCCAAGAACCTGGTAACCGGAGAGACGCAGACATGGGAATATGACAAACTCATCCTGGCCATGGGTGCCTCCCCGAAAATGCCGCCGGTACCGGGCATAGATCTCAAGGGAATAACCACCCTACAGTCGATGCCGGATGCCGATTTTCTGCGGAAAGTAAGGGATGAAGGGAAGATCAAGAAAGCAGTTGTGGTCGGCGGCGGGCTCATCGGAATCGAAACCTGCGAGGCACTGCAGCTGGCCGGCATCAAAATTACGGTAGTTGAAATGCTGCCGCAGATTCTCATGTTCCTCGACTGGCAGCTGGCAAAAATCCTCGAAAACCATGTAAAAGAGCACGCTGCCGATGTAATTACCGATAACGCAGTATCGGCATTCCTGGGTGACGATGATGGACGGCTCAGGGCTGTGAAACTGGCCAACGGAGATGAAATTCCCTGCGAACTGGCTGTTGTAGCGATCGGTGTCAGCCCGAATATTAAAATAGCCAAGGAAGCCGGACTCAAAATCGGTGCGAGGGGCGGTATTTTAGTTGATGAATACATGCAGACCAACGATTCAGATGTGTACGCGGTTGGAGACTGCATTGAAATACCGCATCGCCTGAGCGGCCAGAGTGTCCACGCCCCGTATGGCGACTTGGCCAATCTGGAAGGCCGCGTTGCCGGCGAGAATGCAGCCGTAGGAAACGTCGTGAAGTTTCCCGGTACCATTCAAACCGGCGTATGCAAGGTGTTTGAATTTTCGGCCGGATCCACCGGAATATCGCAATCGACCGCCGAACAGCTGGGATACAAGAATATCGAAACAGTTACTACATCAGGTCCGGACCGCCCGGGCTTTATGGGAGCAAAAATACTGATCAACAGAATGATCGCCGACATTGATACCGGCAAACTGCTGGGCTTCGAATGTATCGGACAGGGAGATGCCAGCAAGCAGATCGGGATGGCGGCCATGGCCATTATGGGCGGGCTGACCATTGATGAACTGGCCAATGCAGACCTGCCGTATGCCCCGCCCTTCTCCCTGGCAATCGACAACATTATCGCCTGTGCCCAGGCACTGCAGAACAAGCTCCGCGGTATCATGCAAGGTTTGTCGGCGGTAGAGGTACACAGCAAACTGGCCAACGGAGAAAAACCGTTCATCATCGACTGCCGGAGCCCTGAAGAGTGGGAACAGATGCGCCTCGGAATCGGCGAACACCTTATTCCCGTCGGAGCTCTGCGGGACCGCCTCGCGGAACTGCCTAAGGATAAGGATACAGAGATTATTACCTACTGTAAGATATCCCTGCGCGGGTATGAAGCTGCCCGAACCCTGATTGCCAACGGATTTACCAATGTGAAGGTTATGGAAGGCGGCATTATGGCCTGGCCATATCATCGCGAGAAGTAGTTTCAAACAAGTTCATTAAAACATCTTAGATAGGGCCGCAGTTTTATACTGCGGTCCGTCTCTGTTTTATATTCTGAATTACACAAGCTCCAAGTTGAGACCAGGATATTCAGAAAAGCACTGGTCGGCGGTCAAGAAGAGACAGTCGTAGCGGATAGAAAGGGCGGCCAGCAGTGCATCCGGCACTTGATTACCTTGGACCGCCTTCACTAAAGAAAGATGCTTGAAAACACCGTAAGTCATCTGGTCCACTTCCACAAAGCGGGCATTTGGATGGCTTTCTAATGTATCTATGAATTCCCACGCTTCGTTGTGAGGAGAGGGCTTATTAAATATGTTTGGATTCGTGACAATTCGAAAGAAGGACGCCGCGATGCTCGGGGAGAAAAGAAATACCTCGTTTCCATCCAAGCCCCTCATCAGAACATCTCTGGCCCTATCGTGATAAGGACTGTCCCGGCGAAATGCGTAAACCCACAGATTTACATCCCAGAATATCAACGGTAGGCCTCGTTCCCTTCGCCCATGTGTCTGATACCATCCCAAGTATGGCCATCCTTCAAGCCGCCGTCAGAACTTGATACTGGAAGCTCGCGGGGGATATTGCTCCGCTTCAATCGCATCTTCAGTCCCTCTACTATGATCCCTGTCAAGGTAGTATGCTCCCTGGCAGCTCTTATTTTTGCCTCAGAAATTAGAGAATCAGGAAAATTCAGAGTTGTTTTCATACAGATATATTACTAAATATACAGATGTATGTAAAGAAAAACTTTCGGCGCTTTTCTCTAGAAGTGGTATTCCGCTGAAGAACAGAAGCAACAGTGTAATCCAAAGAGATCCTATAACGGTCAAGCAGCAAGAAACTCAGACTATACGAGATATCGGTAAGCTGAATTACGGGCAGGTTTTGCAGTCGGGAAAAAGGGAAGAGAAAACGAACGGGTTTTCGAACAGTTTCTTCAGCGAGAGCGTGTGGAGGCACTCATGCCCACAATGGAGACCACGCGAAGCTATGCGCAGCTTTTCCGCCAGCTCCGGGAAGCGGGAACTCCAATACCGACGAAGGACATATGGATCGCAGCCCTCACGATTCAACACAATTTATTCCTATTCAGCCGGGACGAGCATTTCAATGCCTTCCGCAGATTCCCCGGATGTAGCGAGATAGCCTATTCAACCCACGTATTATCTGGTAGCAATTATCCAGACGGCATGCACAATACCGGGGATATATCCCAGAATGGTTAAGAGAATATTGAGCCAGAAATGCAACCCCAAACCGACCTGTAAAAACACGCCCAACGGGGGAAATATAATGGCCAAAATTATTCTGATGAGATCCATAGTTGTCCTCCTGGTTCTATGGAATAAAAAATAGAAATAATACTACCTGCAGTCAAGAAGTCTATCAGAAAACTAAGAGGTAATCTGACACTTCCATCCGCGCGAAAAGTTGCGACGTCGCAACTTCCACTAAACATATGTATAGCGTTACAGTCTGCCGGGTCACCCGGCGGGCGGCCCGTTAGGCGCCCCCCAATAAGAAAATCCGCTACCCACTCGGGGAGCTCTCGGGTATAATCGTGGTATGAAAGCCGATCGTCTATTGTCCGTCATTATCTACCTGCTGAACCGGGAGCTGGTCAGTGCGCGGGAGCTCGCCGAGCGGTTCGAGGTTTCGGTGCGGACCATTCAACGGGATATGGAGACGATTGAGCTGGCTGGAATTCCGATTATGACCATTCAGGGCCCCCACGGCGGATATTCGCTGATGGAGGGCTTCAGTCTCGACCGGCAGCTGGTGGGAGTTGAAGATCTGTTCTATATCGTCACCGCCCTCAGCAGTGTGGGGGCATCCATGCCGTCGAAGAATATTCCGCAGACCATCGAGAAGATGAAGGCGCTGCTGCCGGGGGCTTCGCAGAAAGAGATCGGGGCACGCAATCAGAAGCTGATCATGGATTTCAGCGCCTTCGGCGGTTCGGTCAAGCAGCAGGAACTGTTCCGAAGGCTGGAGCACGCCATCGACAACTCCATCCTGATCAGTTTCGATTACACCAACAACCGCTTTGAATCCGCCCGGCGGATGGTAGAGCCGATGACCCTGGCCTTCAAATGGCGCTCATGGTACCTGATCGGCTACTGCCGGCTGCGTGAGGAGTACCGGATATTCCGGCTGGGACGGATAAAAAATTTGGAGACTGAGGAGCGCCATTTTTCACGGCGCGAGTTCGATGCCGCGGCATTTATCGAGCAGGCCCAGGTTTTTTCACCGCAGCAGAAGATTGATTTGAAGCTGCGCTTTGATGCCTGCATGCGGCATCTGGTGGAAGAGTTCTTTCCGGCGGACAAGTTCACAGTGGAAGCGGACGGCTCTCTGCTGACCGAGGCCTGTATGCCGGAGAGCGGCTGGGTGTACGGGCTCATCCTCAGCTACGGCGAGTACGTCGAGGTGCTGGAACCGGCCCATATCAGGAAGATTATCCGCGAAAGCGCGCAGAATATCAAAAAAATTTACGATTAATTTTTAACTACGACATACTGTTGTCATATATCCGCTTGTACTCTTTGATCAGACTAACACACCGCAGCACAGCGGTAAGGAGGAAAAGAGTATGGAAATCAAGAACCTCACATCACAACCGGTGATCAGCATCAGAACGACGATTTCGTTGGAGCAGATTCAGGATGTTCTGGGCCGGGGCTACGGAAAAGTAATGGAGTTTCTCGGGCGGAACGGAATACAGCCGGCCGATGCTCCCTTCGCGCTCTATCGCAACGAGGACATGCAGGCTCTGGACATCGAGTTCGGATTCCCGGTGCAGTCAGCCGACGGCCTGGCAAAACTAGTCGAGAGGGAGCCCGAACTGCAGCTGGCCGAATTGCCCACAGGAAAAGCTGCGGTAGCCCTGCACACCGGGCCCTACATGCAGCTGGAAAAAACCTACACCGAGCTGACCAACTGGGTAAAACAGCAGGGGCTGGAGACGAGCGGAATCTGCTTTGAGCGCTACATCGACGATCCCGACTCAGTACCGGAAGACAAGCTGAAAACCGAAGTGTACTTTCTGCTGAAGTAAACCCACTGATGCAAGCGGCTGAGCGCGAGCAGCTCCATCACTGGACTGTCGCCGCTCAGCCCATCTTTTTCAGCTCTTCTATCTCGTCGCGGACCAGGGCGGCCTTCTCGAACTCGAGGTTCTTGGCGTGCTCGAGCATCATCCCCTCGAGGTGTTTGATGAGCTTTTTCCGCTCCTGCGGCACCACGATGTTGTAGCCCTTCTTCACCAGTTCGATCGAATCGGATTCGATCTCGCGGTCCTCTTCCTTCTTGCGCACGAGAATATCCTGGATCGCTTTCTTGATGCTGCGCGGAGTGATGCCGTGGGTCTTATTGAACTCCATCTGGATGCTGCGGCGGCGGTCGGTCTCCTCGATCGCCGCTTCCATCGCCCTGGAGTGGCGATCGGCGTACATGATTACCTTGCCGTGTTCGTTGCGGGCGGCCCGGCCGATAATCTGGATCAGACTGGTGGCCGAGCGCAGAAAGCCGATCTTATCGGCATCCAAAATCGCGATCAGCGAAACCTCCGGCAGATCGAGCCCCTCCCGCAGCAGGTTGATACCCACCAGCACATCGAAGGTGCCGCTGCGCAGATCACGCAGCAGCTCTACCCGCTCGATCGTCTCGATTTCGGAATGGAGATAACGCACTTTCAGGCCCAATCCACTGAGGTAGTCGGTCAGGTCCTCGGCCATCTTTTTCGTCAGCGTGGTAACCAGAACTCTCTCCTTTACCTCCACCCGCTGCTTGATTTCAGTATACAGATCCTCTATCTGCCCCTCCGTCGGGCGCACCTCCAGCTCGGGGTCGAGCAGACCGGTCGGCCGGATAATCTGCTCGACCAGCTGTTCACTCTTGCGGATTTCCGTGTTCCCCGGAGTCGCCGACACGAAGATCACCTTGTCGAGCAACTCCTCGAACTCGGCCAGAATCAGCGGCCGGTTGTCCAGGGCCGAGGGCAGACGGAAGCCGTGCTCCACCAGATTCATCTTCCGCGAGCGGTCGCCCTCGTACATGGCCCCCACCTGCGGCAGGGTCACGTGCGACTCATCGATGAAGGTGAGAAAGCCCTCCGGAAAATAGTCGATCAGCACCGCCGGCCGCTCGCCGGCTTTGCGGCCGCTGAGGGGGCGCGAGTAGTTTTCAATTCCGGAACAGTAGCCCATCTCCTCCATCATCTCGAGGTCATATTCGGTGCGGGTTTTCAGGCGCTGCGCCTCCACGATTTTACCCTTGGCCAGCAGCTCCTCATAGCGTTCATCCAACTCGCTGCGTATCTCGGACAGCGCCTGCTGCACCTGGTGCTCCGGCAGCACGAAGTGCTTGGCCGGATACACAACCACCGAGCTGAGCTCCTCGAGCGTCTCGCCGGTCAGCGGATTGATGCGGCGGATACGCTCGACCTCGTCCCAGTCGAACTCTATGCGGTAGGCCTCCTGCAGATAGGCCGGGTGAACTTCCAACACATCGCCGCGGATTCGCAGGGTTCCGCGCTGCAGCACCGCATCGTTACGGTCATACTGCAGCCCCACCAGCTCGCGGGCCACCGCAGACACGTCGATCTGCTGCCCCAGTTCCAGCCTCAGCCGCATCTCATGGAAAGCCTTCGGACTGCCGAGGCCGTAAATGCAGGAAACGGTGGCCACCACGATTACGTCCTGCCGGTCCATCAGCGCGCTGGTTGCCGAAAGCCGCAGCCGGTCGATTTCGTCGTTAATTGAGGCGTCCTTTTCTATGTACAGGTCTTTCGAAGGCACATATGCCTCGGGCTGGTAGTAATCGTAATAGCTGACAAAATATTCGACCGCATTGTCGGGAAAATAGCTTTTGAACTCGCGGTACAGCTGGGCGGCCAGGGTCTTGTTGTGGCTCATCACCAGGGTCGGACGCTGCACCTGCTCGATGATCTTGGCCATGGTGTAGGTCTTCCCCGATCCGGTCACCCCCTTCAGGGTCTGATGAGCCATCCCTGAGTCAATTCCATCGGAGAGCTTTTCAATCGCCTGCCCCTGATCACCGGCCGGCTCATATTCCGAAGCAACTTGAAATTTCGGCATGCTAACTTTTCCCTTTTTCCTATTCCCACTCCAGCTCGCTGGGCCGCTCGGCCAGCTCAACCCGAAAACTCTTTCGGCGTCCGTTTCTAATCGCAATCACCTCAACAGTCTCCCCGGGCATATTGTCTTCTAATGCACTGAACAGGTCTGCCAGGGTGGACACCTTCGTCCCGTCAACTTCAACAATAATATCGCCGCCGAAGTAGATTATCGAACGGCCGTAGCGCACCGGGTTGTTTTGGTCTCCGCCCCGCAGTCCGGCTTCGTCGGCGTTCCCGCCGCGAGCCACTTTTGAGATCATAATTCCCCGCCTGACCGACAGATTGCCGTAGCGGACAATGCTCGGCTCCAGCTGTACCGGCACTATCTCTATCCATCCCCGCTGAACTTTTCCGTACTCGATCAACTGCGGGACTATCCGCCGGGCGGTATCCACCGGCACCGCGAAGCCGATTCCCACGCTGCCCCCGCTGGGGCTGTAGATCATGGTATTAATGCCAACCATTTCTCCGTTCGTGTTGAGTAGTGGACCGCCGGAGTTTCCCGGGTTGATGGAGGCGTCGGTCTGGATCATCCCGCGGATGACCAGGTTGCGCGCGGTTTTCACCGGACGTCCCAGGCCGGAGACGATTCCGGTGGTCAGGGTGCGGTCGTAGCCGAAAGGGTTTCCGATGGCCAACACCATCTGCCCCACCCGCAGGTTCGATGAGTCTCCGAAGGGGATGGTAACCAGCTCCTTGCCCTCCGGATCGAATTTCACTACCGCCAGATCGTTTTCCGGATCTTTGCCGATTACCTCGCCCTCGTACTGGGTTCCGTCGTACAGGTTCAGAAACACCTTGTAGGCATTCTTGACCACGTGGTAGTTCGTCAGTATATAGCCGCGCTTATCGATTATAGAACCGGAACCGGTACCCCCCTCCTGCGGGACCGGCTCGAGGAACCAGTTCAGGCTGAGGGTTTCGGTGTTAATATTTACTACAGCCGGATTATAGCGCTGGTACACATCGATATTGTGGCGTTCGTAGTCTGTGAGCATGGTATCGCCGTTGGATACCTGCCGCAACTGCCTGTTTGTATTGGTCTGCAGCTTGAATGAGGTATTGTTAATCGTGTCGGCGACATCCGGGCTGCCGCCTCCGGCACTTATTTCCGCCTCTGCCTTGGCATCATCCTGCAGCCACGGCAGCTCGAGCAGCCCGAATCCGATCAGCAGCAGGAGCCCTACTGCCACCGCACTAAAACAATAAAAAAACAGCTGTCCTCGGCTGTATAATTTCATCCCTACGCCTCCCTCCAAAGAGTCCTACATACGAGTATAGGCGGATGCAGTTGCTTTGCCAAGCCGATTCCGGAGTGAGGTCCCATCGCATTAGACCGACCAGTTTTCTAATTGCAGGCCCTTAATTTTTTCGAACTGTTTTACATTATTCGTAACCAAAATTAAATTGTGAGCAAAAGCTGTTGAACCAATTATCAAATCCATATCATCAATTATTTCATCAGCTTCTCTCTCATCTCTCCAACTGCCAGCCAACTGTAAGAACTGATCTGTCTGATTAGATTCAAATTTTGGGGGCTTCGATCAGTATTTTTGTAAATTTGCCATACCATGCTCCATTCTCCTAATATACCATTGTTCATGAATTTTACATTTTAGTTCATGCAAATCTTACTACTAATTCTACCCCCTCTCTGATGACCGCCGGTAGCGACCAAGCATCTCAGGCGGCCCGCCAGTAATAGTCACCCTCGCCGTAGCGGCGGTATTGCACCGCCTCCATCACATGGTCTTTGCAAATCCGCTCACAGCCCTCAAGGTCAGCGATTGTGCGGCTGATTTTCATGGTGGAGTGCTGCGCACGGTGGGAAAGGCCCAACTGTTCAACCGCTTTTTCCAGTACCGCCCATCCCGCCGGGTCGGGTTGGCAGAAGCGCTCGATCTTGTCCGGCCCCAGATCTGCATTCCGTACTCCGCAGCGGTCGTGCTGCTGCGTGATTGCTTGTGCCGTCATTCGCATCATCTGTGCTGTAGTCAGCCCGGGGAATTCGGCCGCATGAATCGAGTGCGTGGCAGCGGTCGGTACGCGGATATCGATCCGGTCGCACAAAGCGGCGCCGAGCTTTTTCCAGTACTGATGCAGCTCCAGCGGACTGCACATGCACAGCGAGTCAGGCTGGCCCAGCTTGCCGCAGGGGCATGGATTGGTCGCCATAATCAGCTGAAAGCGGGCCGGGAACCAGTAATGGCATCCCGAACGGGCAATCTGTACTATTCCGCGCTCAATCGGCTCGCGCAGCGATTGCAGCATCCGGGGGCCAAACTCCAGCGCCTCGTCAAGAAACAGGACTCCGTGGTGCGCGTAAGAGATTTCACCGGGCTGAATATTTACCCCGCCGCCAATCAGTCCCTCCCGCGAGGCGGTATGATGGGGCGCACGAAAAGGCGGCCGGCGGATCAATCCGGCCCCCGCCGGCAGGAGCCCGCCGATGGAATAAATACGGGTTACCGCGATCGACTCCTCCCGGCTCAAATCCGGCAGCAGTCCGCGAAACCTTAGCGCAGCCATTGTCTTGCCGCCCCCGGGGGGACCGAAGATCAGCATATGATGACGCCCGGCAGCCGCTATCACACAGGCCCGCTTGAGCTCCTCCTGCCCGCTCAGCTCGGCGTAATCCAGGCCGTGTTCGGGCGGCATCTCGGATGGTATGTCTTTTGTGATATTCGGCGGTGCAATTTCAGGCTGCCACCCCTCCGGCGCCCCGTGGGCAAGCAGCGTAAACAGATGCGGCATCTCCGCCAAATGTGCCAGTGAGATGGCTTTGCCGCCGGCTACCGTCCGCGCCTCATTCAGATTCTCCGGCGGAACTACGCACATGTGGGCGCCGCTCTGCAGTGCCGCGTGTACCGCCGCCAGCACGCCGGCCACCGGCCGGATACGGCCGGAGAGCTCGAGCTCGCCGACGATCAGGACCGTTAGGCCCGGCGGAGATGGCACCTGGGTGTCGACTGTCAGCAAGGCCGCGGCCATCGGCAGGTCGAAGGCGGCCCCCTGCTTTTTCACGCCCGCCGGCGCCAGGTTAATCAAAATGCGCCGGCGGGGCACCCGGAAGCCCGAGTTCCTGACCGCCGCGCGCACCCGCTCGCGAGCCTCCCTGACTGCACTGTCCGGCAGGCCGACAATATCCATGCCGGGAATGCCGCAGCGCAGATCTACCTCTACTGTTACGATGTGGCCGTGGTAGCCCCGATTCACAAAACTTACGATTTGCATCTCATCCTCCTACAGAGAAAGAGGCGGGGCAGAGGTTTCTGATTTATTATGAAAAAAAATTGAAGCAGCTGATCGACCGCCCGCGGGATTGCCCGCCTTAACCGCTGCGCTGCAGCTGGGCGTCCATTTCCTGCCGCACCATCTGGTCGCAGCGTTCGTTCAGCTCGTTGCCGGAGTGGCCCTTCACCCAGTGCCAGTTCACAGAAAGCTTATCCGTGAGGGCTTTGAGTTTTTGCCAGTACTCCTTGTTTTTCACGGGCTTTTTGTTGGCGGTCTGCCAGCCATTGCGCTCCCAGTTGTGTATCCAGGAGGAAATGCCGTTTTTTACATACTGACTGTCGGTATACAGTTCGATCGGCCGCCCTGTATCCTTCAGCTCCAACTGCACTGTCTTTAGCGCCTCGATAACCGCCGTAAGTTCCATGCGGTTGTTGGTGGTGGCCGGCGAACCGCCGGAGCGTTCCCGGCGCAGAGAGCCGTCGTTCAACACGAATGCCCAACCGCCGGGTCCGGGATTACCGCTGCATCCGCCGTCGGTATATATTACGATAGGTTCAGTATCCATCATCACACTCCCGGCACCTACCCTACGCCGAAGCGGGCCGAAACTTCAAGCCCCGGCCGGCGCACTCTGCCAGCGGATCTTCGCGGCAAATGAAAAAGCGGGTTGCATTAAATGCCGCTTTCACACTACACTCATGTTGAATGGCAGAGTTAACGAACAAACCGAGCCTCAGCGATGAGGTGTATACTTATCTCGAGTCACAACTCATTTCCGGGAAGCTGAAATACGGAGATACTCTCAACATAAAACAGCTCGCCGGGCAGCTCGGTGTAAGCACGATTCCGATACGCGATGCCCTCAAACGTCTCGAACACGAAGGGGTGGTAGTCATTCAACCGCGCAGCAGCTGCTATGTGGCCGAGCCCTCTCAAAAAGATGTGCTGGACGCCTATGAATTGCGGGAGATGATCGAGATGCAGGCGATTCGGTCGATTTACAGGACCATTACGGAGGAACAGCTCTCCGAGTTGGAAGCAACCGTACGGCAGATGCAGGAAATCGTGGCTCATCCCCCGGAAGAACAGTTATCGCAGTATATTCAACTCGACAGCAGGTTTCATAACTTGCTGTGCAATCTGGCGGGCAATCGTTTTCTCAGCAAGTTTTATCATGAACTGTATCTGCATCTGAATATGACAGAAATCTACGGCATCGGCGGACCGCCGGACATAGAATCTACGTACGACATTCATAGAAAAATTCTCAACTTCTTGAAAAAGAATTCCGCCGGAGCCGTCGAACTACTTCAACGCCATCTCGATCAGGGACGCAATAACTTAACCGAGGGCGAAGGTTTTCAGAGGCTTCGAAAGGAGTAAACGCGCGCGCATTACACGGGAGGGAACATGCCGGAGCAATTGATCTTAAAAAACCTTGAGTTTATAAAAGTACTGCCCTACTGGGCGCAGGATCTGTCATATAAATACTGTTCAAAAACTACCAACCTCTATATCGTACACGGCAATATCCGTGACTTTCTGCCGAACAAAATGGTAGAGGGTGAGTTTATCTTCGTCAGGATTCAGGAGTTCATCTCCGAGGTGCTGTTCGGCAACAAGGATATCATAGTCTATTACGACCGCTCATCCGGCATAAACTTTTGCGACACAGAGATGCGCAAGAACTACCTGGCCGAGATGCGCCGGCTTTTTCCCGACGAGGATCCCGATGATCTGGTCTCGAAAACTCCAACCAAAGCCTTCGACTACTTGGAGAAGTACTTCCTGATGAACATTCCGCACAAAAAGCGGATTGTCCTGATTATGGATTACGCCGAGACCATAGTGCCGCACACCGAACTCTCCCATATGGACGAGGAGGACCGCTACTGCCTGGTTACCCTCAACCGCTGGGCCCACGATCCTATCTTCACCCAGGGCGATGTCTCGATCCTGCTGTTGACCGAAAACCTGGCCGACCTCAGCCCGCGGCTGGTCCGCTCGCCGCATACCGTAAAGGTGAACATTCCCCTGCCCGACGAAAAGGTCCGCCAGAGCTTTCTGGAATACCTCAACCGGAAAGAGGAAATTATCTTGGAATACCGGCTGAACTGCGAGCGGATTGCCAAGATCACCAGCGGCCTCAACCTGATGAACCTCAACCAGATCGCCGCCGAGTCGTATCAGGAGAACCAGCCGGTTTCTCTCGATTACCTGCGCGAGCGCAAGAAGGAGATTATCGAAAACGAGGCCTCCGGTCTGCTGGAGTTCATCGAATCGGAGCACGATCTGTCCTACGTATCCGGCCACGATTTCGTTAAGAAACGTTTTAAGAACGCATCGCGTGCAATCAAACAGGGGCGGCTGGATGTGCTGCCGATGGGGTATCTTATATCGGGACCCGTGGGTACCGGAAAGAGCTTCATGGTCACCGCCTTTGCCGGCGACATCGGTATTCCGATTGTCAAGTTCCGCAATTTCCGCTCGAAATGGCAGGGTGTAACCGAGTCGAACATAGAAAAGGCCCTGAATATTCTCAAGGCGATGTCGCCGGTGGGAGTGATGATAGACGAGGCGGACGCCTTTCTCGGCGACCGCAACCAAGACGGCGACTCGGGGACCAGCAATCGTGTGTTTGCCCAAATCACCTCGTTTATGGGCAACACCGAGTACCGCGGTAAAATCATATGGTTTCTGATCACCTGCCGACCGGACCTGCTGCCGATCGACATCAAGCGACAGGGCCGGGCCGAAGAGCACCTGGCACTGTTTTACCCGGAAACCCAGAGCGAACGCGAGGATCTCATTCAGACCCTCATCCGCAAACTCAAAATAAAGGTACAGAAATTCAGCATCTCCGATCTGTTGAAAAAGTACCATTTCGAATCTTCGGGGGCGGATTTAGAGGCAATCCTGATCCGAGCCAAATTCAATGCGGCTATGCAGAACCACATTATTATTACCAAAGAGGATATGGAAGAGGCTGTTCGCGATTTCATCCCTCCGGCTTATCCGCATGAAATAGAACTGCAGAACATGGTGGCGGTGCTCGAGTGCACCAGTCGCGAGATGGTCCCCAAACGGTACCGCAACTATGACCGCAGTAAAATTGTAACCCAGATTCGCGAGCTCAAAGAACTCTTGGGCGAGCGCGATTAACAATGGAGCGGCAAAATGCAACTTACACGTACGCCCTACGGCACTACCAAGGACGGGCAGGCCGTAGATGAGTTTTTCGTAGAGAACTCCAACGGAGTTTCATTCAAGCTGATCACTTACGGAGCTACCCTTACCTCGGTGAAAACTCCGGACAGCGCTGGAAACATCGGAGAGATTACTCTCGGTTTTGATTCCTTAGAAGGCTATGAGGGGCCGCACCCCTTCTTCGGGGCCACCGTCGGCCGTTTCGCAAACCGTATCGCCCACGGCCGCTTCGTGCTCGAGGATACCGAATACCAGCTCGAGAAGAACAACAAGGGTAAACACCACATCCACGGCGGTTCGCAGGGGTTCAACCGCAGGGTGTGGGAGGCGTATCCGGTCAAACAGCATGACGCGGCCGGGCTTACCCTTACCCTCACCAGCGAACACATGGATCAGGGCTATCCCGGCACTCTCGATGTGAAACTGACCGTAATGTTGAGCGAAGAGAATGAACTGAGTTTTTCCTATGATGCGGCTGCGGAGCGCGCGACTCCGGTCAACCTGACCAATCACAGCTACTGGAACCTGAGCGGAGAGTGCAGCGGAACCATCCTTGATCACGTACTGTATCTGAACTCCGAACGCTTCGTCGAGGTCGACTCCGAACTGATTCCCACCGGCCATATAGCCCCGGTCAAGGGCAGCCCCTTCGATTTCCGAACGCCCAAGCCCATCGGCAAGAACATAGAGGCTGCCGGCGGGTATGATCACTGCTTCACCCTTTCGGAGGAAAACGCCCTTTCTATACCCGCCGCCCGGGTTACAGATCCGGCCAGCGGAAGGGTAATGACGGTCTTCACCATTTCACCCGGCATACAATTCTATTCGGGAAACTTTCTGCAGGATACGGAAACCCGCTGTGGAAAGGTCGGTCCGTACGCCGCTTTCTGCCTCGAGACCGAAGAGTATCCGGATGCCGTCAACCATCCTGAGTTTCCCGATGCCGTCCTAAATCCAAAAGAACGGTATCTGCGAAAGTCAGTGTATCAATTCAGCACAAGGAGCACTTTATGAGTACATCACAAACTCCTTTACATGTAGATTTCATTCTCACAGATGAGGAGCCGCAGGACAAGCAGGAAACCCTGCAGATTCTGGCCGAGCATGCGGCCAAGACAGATGTGTTGTCAAAGTATAAACCGAAGGAGCTTTTCAAGCGCCTCGAACAGCGTGAAGCACTGGGCAGTACCGGTTTCGGCGAGGGGGTGGCAATTCCCCATTGCTCAATCGATAATCTGGACGACTTCGTTCTCGGAGTAATGATAACCTCCAGAGGGGTGGATTTTGCCTCGATCGACGGCACCCCGGTACAAATCTTCTTTCTGATCATCGGACCGACCGAGCAGCGCAACCGGCACATCAAAATTCTCTCGGCGATCAGTAAGATGGCCAAAACACCCGGTGCCATCAACAACCTGCTGTCGAAAACCGAACCGCATGAGATTGAAGAGGTACTCAAAAAGCACCTCACAATCCGCGAAGAGAAGCCGGATTCCGAAGGCTACTGCCTGATCGACACCTATATACAAAAAGAGGAGCTCTTCGATGAAATCCTCGAGCTCCTGTCAGCCGAGGTCGAGGGATCGATTACGGTAATCGAAACCCAGAATGCCGGCGAGTACCTTAACCGGCTGCCGCTTTTCTCCTCCTACTGGACAGAGGGCAGCTCTACGTTCAATCGGCTCATCCGGGCGATTGTTCCCAAGGGGCGCTGCAACAATCTGATTCGCCAAATCAATCTGATTGAGGACACGTATGCCGACAATCCGGGCATACTCATTACGGCCCAGGAACTGATGTATGCATCCGGTTCGATAGACTTCTGAACAAATGGAAACGATAAACTCGTTACAACAGTCCATCGGGGCACTGAACGTTCCGACCTTGTTGGCAGTCGGCATCATGACAATAGCCGGGCTCTATCTCGGGAAGATCACCAAATACATCAAGTTGCCGTCCATAATCGGCTTCATGCTGGTAGGTGTGCTGCTGGGGCCGAGCCTGTTCAATTTGATCAATGAGGGCATGCAGAGCGACCTGAGCTTCATCACCGAAGTGGCTCTCGGCTTCGTGGCCATCAGTATCGGCCTCGAGCTCAAAATGACAACGCTCAAACAGCAGGGCATCGGAATAGTAATCATTATTATTACCGAATCTCTGCTGGCCTTTGCCCTGGTTACCCTGGCGGTCTACTGGTTCAGCGGCGATCTGGCCCTGGCCCTCATCTTCGGAGCCATTGCTCCGGCCAGTGCTCCGGCCGGAACCGTAGCTATCATCCAGGAGTACAAGGCCAAGGGGAGCCTGACCAAAGCACTGTACTCGGTGGTCGGATTCGACGACGGGTTAGGGATCATAATTTTCGGATTTGCCGCCGCAATAGCCAAGAGCATGGTGGAACAGGCCATCGGAGCCCAACAGGAGAGTTTTCTGAAGCTCATTACCCCTCCGATGCTTGAGGTGGGGTTGAGCCTGCTGGTTGGAGTGCTGACAGGGCTGGCGTTTGTCTTTCTGGCCCGCAAACTCAGCAGCCGGCGTGATCTGTTTATCCTGCTGTTCGCCACGGTTTTGATTGTGTCGGGGCTCAGCGGACCGCTGCACCTGTCACTGATACTTACCAACATGGTACTCGGGTTTTTTATCGTGAACACCCAGGCCAACAGCCTCATCAAGAAAATTGGAGACGAGCTGTCGACTGTGATGCCGCTGTTGTTCGTACTGTTTTTTGTACTGGCCGGCGCCAACCTGCATGTAGCCGCTCTGCCTTCATTGGGCCTGCTGGGAGTCATTTATATTATCAGCCGCAGCATCGGTTTGGCCGGGGGAGCGTCGATCGGCGCTATAATCGGCAAAGCCGAAGCGAAGATCCGCAAATACCTGGGGCTCGGCATTCTCAGTCAGGCCGGTGTAGCCATCGGTCTGGCCCTGATCGTGAAGCACGACTTTTCTCATCTGGGTGAATGGGGAGCCGAGATCGGCAGCACGGTGATTACCACTATCACCGCAACCTGTATCTTCTTCGAGCTGATCGGCCCGATACTGACCAAATTCGGACTGCAGAAGGCCGGGGAAATTACCGCTCCGGATGGAAAATAGGCCGGCCGGCGGCAGAGCTGCTGCCCGTCCGGCTAGCGCTTACTTTCGCAGCAGCCCCTGGATGATCATTTCGACCGCTTCGTCCTCCGAGAGGCCGCGGGACATCAGCGTCTGCAGCTGCTTGGAATCGACCGAACCGATGGCCGCCTCATGGGTCACGTGCGCTTTGGGGTGCCGCACATCTACAATAGGGATGGCTTTGGCGTGGGCCTGGTCCTGCACGATTTCGTTACAGTCGACGTGACCGGCGGCGCCCTCGGCGGTGGCCGTGAGCTCGTTGTAGATTTCGGCCCGGGCCTGGTCACGAACCGCAATATTGCTGGTGAGCACTCCGCGGGAGTATTCTCCGGATAGATTGCCGGCTTCACGAATTTTGATCACATCGTTCTGCCGCCCGCTTATCCGCGACAGCAGCTCCAGGACGGAATAGGGACCGCACTCGGCCTCGTAATCGATATCTATCAGCCCGACCCGCCCCTTTATCAGCTCGAACTCGGTGGAGAAGCGGCTGTGGGCATCTAGGCTCACTTTGGCCTTAGGAATCACTTTGATGCCTTTATCCATTCCGTGCACATGCCGTTCGAAATAGGCGTATTCGGCCCCCTCCTCCAGATGGATATTCGCATCCATGATATGCTCGACCTGGTCGGCATTCGAAAAACTGCAGTGAGAGATAAAATGTGCTTTGGCCTGTTTACCGAACCGCACATTCATACGGATGTGCTGCAGACCGTTTTCGAGCATTCCGAAACAGAAGTACACCGGCTCCGCGATGACCGTACCCGCTTCCACCAGGATTTCTACATCGACGCCCCGCGCGGTTTCCTGCGAATCCACCTTCAGGCCATCAACCAAAGTGGTGTTGAGCACCCGGTTGCCGTGGATCTCCACATGGGCGGTGTTGTCGCCGAAATCGTGACGGTGCATATTGATGGTTGAAAGGAGTTTATCGATTGCAGCCTGATTGCTCATACCATCACCTCTTCATCGGGAACATTTTTATGTGTACAGGTTATGCACTTGCGCTCGAAGTAGGAACTCAGCTGGTCGACGGTACCTTTGCTCACCAGCTCACCGTTGCAGAGCAGGAAGGCGTGATCGGCGTGCTTAAGCACCTCCGCCGAGTGGGTAATCATGATCACAGTGGTGCCCTGATCTTTTAACGATTCCAGCACCTGGAAAATAGCCTGGATGGCATCGATATCGACCCCGGAGTCGGGCTCATCCATCAGGACCACCTTGGGCTGCATCGCCACGATCGAGGCCAGCTCTATCCGTTTTCGCTCGCCGCCGCTGAGGGTTGTATCGACGTCCCGCGGCAGGTAACGATCAGGATCGAGACCGACCATCTCCATCACCTCTTCCGGGGTTTTCTCACTGCCGCTCTTTTCAGCGGCTCGCCGAATGAACTCGCGCACCTCGATACCGTTGAAACGGGCCGGCTCCTGCCAGGCCAGGGTAATCCCCAGTTTTGCCCGCTCATCTATAGAAAGTTGCTTGATGGATTTGCCATTGAAAAAAATGTCACCGGTATGCGCGCGGTAATCCGGCAATCCCATAATGGTATGTGCCAGAGTGGATTTTCCGGCCCCGTTGGGCCCGACCACCGCATGAATATGACCTTCCCAAAAGTCAATTGTCAAGTTGTGTAATATCTGGTGTTCCTCAAACGAAAGCGAAACATCCTTTACTTCAATAATTCCCATTACCGTTCCTCATCAATGATATTTTTTAACATCTCGTTGTAATAACGCGATTCGATTTTATCTTCGGGGATATCGAGCTTCTGCAGTACCTCTCCCACTCTCCGGCGGGCCGCCTGCACCTCCGATTGGTGCTCAACCAATATTTCTATCTCTACGAACCAGCCTAAGCCTTCGATGTGACTGAGTTCAATACCTGCATCCCCGAATGTGAAAAGTTCTCCCTGCTTGTGCTTCTCAATGAACACCTCATAGCCCAGGTAGCGTGAAAAGGCGATAAATGCATCCGCATTTTCAACGGCAAACTCGTGCTCCCGGTTTACCTCGAAGCCTTCGCTTCTCTGCTTCCGCTTGTAGGTGACGGTGTTGCCGTGTCCTTCTCTGCGGATCCTGAAAAGCGATTGATCCTGTCCGGGCAGGGAAAAATAGGTATCCCGCTTGTCGAACTCTCCGCGGTACTCGGCCCACCTTCGCAGTTGTTCCCGGAGCTCTTCCACCCGCTCCGTGGCCCAGGCCTTGGTTTCAACCTCGATTGCCATCGCAGGCTAATCTTTCCAGGGGAAGATCATTCCCTTGAGGGATCGCGGACCGACTTTCTCTTTCTCTTCCATCAGCAAGGCACCCCACGGAATTTCCTTAGGGCTCTTGCCGGGATTCTCTTCCAGGTAATCGTACTTGTACATCCGCAGCTTCAGAGCTATCTGATGGGAATAAAGAATCGAGGCGATTCCAGGGATGAGAAAGGCGGTGGCCACTGACAGGGCAAAATTGAACAGACTGTAGACTCCCAGGAACACCGAAAAACCGGGGTTGTCGAAAAATAGAATCACGCTCTTTTTCAGAACGGTTTTTACCTCGGTGTTCAACTGCCGCTTTACCGGAAATATCCAGATGGTAATCAGCCACCACAGCACGGATACCCAGAACAATATGGCCAAGGCTGCCAAACCGAACACTCCTCCCAGGGAGATATAGAAAGGGAAGCCGATCATAAGAATCAGCACTTGTACATTAGTGATTGTTCCGAACACTGCGGCCAGCTTCCAGGTGGAGGTGATGTATCCGAAAAACTCCCTGAACTCCGGCGCACGGTCAAAAGTCAGATCTCCAAGAAACAGAGAGACTCCGCCCGCATAAAAATGGAACAAATATATTACCACCACCAGCAGAAAGATGCTCAGGGCCGCATTTCCACCGGTAATCATCGGCACCGCCAGAAAAAGAATAATAAGCAGAACAAAACCGACATTCAGCGCAACCAGGGTAAGCAGGTTGTCCCATCCATCGAAAAAAGCTTTCTTAATAAAAAAACCAGTCATTTAGTGTCTTTCCTTGTTCTTCATACATTTATAGGGTCATTTCCGTACCCGTAATAACGGATAGAGAAGCAGCAGGAGAGCTGCTAAGGCGCACATTGCCCAGCCTAAGCCGACCTGATCAACCAGTGCTCCGAAAATCGGTGCGGCTACTGCAACCACGACAGTCTTCAACTGGCTTTCCGTGGATAACCCGGTTGCCATTACCGTCCCCTTGATTTTCTCGCTTACGTAGCCCACGGTCATCGGCCGGCGGAGATTTTGCAGTATATAAAACCCGACAAACAGAGCCACTGCCGCCAGTGATGCATTGTAGCGCATACTCACACCTACGGCAACCACAACCAGAACAGACAGCAAATAGGTAATATTGAGGCCGCTCTCAGGGCTACTGAATTTATCCGATACACTTCCGGATCGCTGTGATACCGAGGCGGTCAGCATGTATAAAAAGAAATACAAAACTCCGATAACCAGGGCCACCCGCCTCTGTTCGCCCAGGGCCACGAGCACCGGAAGCCCGAGGGCCAAATTGCGCATAATCGGCTGAATATAATCTTTGGATGTCTTGAACACGCCATCATACACACTGGAGTTGAGCATCAGGCGCCGCAGCTGCTTATATTTGAGAAGATCGCGAAAATCGCGCAGGGTGGCCTGAACCGATTGGCGCAGATCGCGCTTGATTCGTATGCCAACCCTTTCGCCCTGATCGCGGCCCTGGCCGTGAACCTGGCCAGCGGCATCCGCTGCTTGGGTATCAGCGGCCTCGTTGAAATCGAGGTAGGCCGGATAGCTCTTCAGCAGAAAAAAACCAATGATATAGGGAATTATACTGTAGAGAAAGACCTGATGGTACTGACCGTGCACGAAGACTATCAGGCCGGCGATCAAGGCCGAAAGCGCCGAGCCGCGCTGCGACCAGCTGCGGGTGTGACCGTAGTAGTGCACCTTCTGGTCGGCCATGCCGTGACGAGTAATGTAGTCGAGGATCATAGCCTTGTGGGTTCCGCTTCTGAACGCCTCGCCCAATGCAAACAACAGCATCGCCCCGATATACGGCACAAAGGCGGGAAAGAAAAAGAACACTGCGAAGGAGAGAATATACACCGCAAAGGCGGCCATCATAGCCCGGCGGCGCCCATATGAGTCGGCGATTATGCCGGTTGGTATCTCGAGCAGATTCGTGGCGATCTCCCGTATGCTGAACAGCACACCGATCTGGAAATAACTAATTCCCACTTCCCTGAAAAAGAGGATCAAATACGGGTCGAAAAAACGGAGGTTTTTTACAAAACCGTAAAAGGCAAATTTCCAAAATTGTGTATCTTTTCTAAACTTTTCCATTACAACACTATACAAAAAAAAGCCGCCCCTGAAAAGACAGAAACGGCTTTGAATAGGTAGTGGCGAAGGGACTTGAACCCCTGACCAAACGGATATGAGCCGTTTGCTCTACCGACTGAGCTACGCCACCGGATTTCTCCAAGACTATACCAACGGATTGCATTTTGTGTCAATATGGTTAAAAATATTTTGAACACCATACTTACTAAGGGGTGCGAAGTGATACACACATGGAAAACACAGGTTCGGAGCTACGAACTCGATATGCACCGGCATGTCAACAATGCCACCTATTTGAACTACTTCGAAGCGGCCAGGATGGATTTTCTGAATGAAATCGGATTTGACTACAAGGCACTGCTTTCTAAGGGCCTCAGCCTGTTCGTTGCCAAAATCGAGGTTCAATACAAAGCCCCGGCTTTTCTGAACGACCACATCTATGTGACCACGGAATCGATCAAACGAAAACGTTTCAGCGGAGTATTCCGCCAAATTGTCTACCGTGACGGTACCGAACTGACCAGCGCCGATCTCACCTGGGCCTGTGTAAACAGTGAAGGTAAGCCGGTACCGCTGCCGGATCAGTTCGACCTGCCGGAACTGCAGCCCGGAGACAAAGACATACCCGTATAGTTACACCAGTTTATACCGCCGGCTGAGGGCGAACAGACGCGAGTTCCAGTAATTCATGGTGGTATAGCTGCGCCGGTCGGAAGGGTCCGATATACGACCGGCGATTTTCTGCAGACTTTGAAAGGCCTTGCTGAGCATAGTAGTCATATTCAGTTCCTCTTTTTCACTGTGCACCGGCTGGGTTATCGTGCGGAAATAGTAGTAGAGATGGCGGTACGGATCCTGTCTGGTCAGACGCTCCTGTGAAAACAGGCGTTCAAACGCGGCCTCCGACTCCTCTTCCCGGCCCAGCTCATGCAGCAGAAAACCCTGCAGCGCATACAGCAGCTGCAGGGGGACATCGTAGACCCGTGGTATCTTCAGAGCAAAGTTTTCATAGGGCTCGTATCCGTCGCCGGCCAGATGTACTATCGGCAGAATATCGTGCTGTTCGTAGGTCTGACGGTAATTAATAGCTGCCTCAACATAACGGTAGGCCTCCCCCATATCACGGTTCAGCAAATGACCTTCCGCCTGAAAGTAAAGCGTCTCTCCGGTCTCGGGCAGGTTCCCCAGAACCTCTTCGGCAGTGTGGATAAATCCCTGATACATGTGAGAGCGGAGCAGCCATGCGGTGAGCAGATTGCGCCGCTCTCCGTCGAAATAGAGCCGATCGTGGGTGAGCAGCTCCTGAAAGAGAATGTGAGCCTCACTGTAGCGGCCCAGCTCAAACTGAATGCGGGCCTGGAGCATCATAGTGTAGCGCTCCCAGCGTCTGCGCCCCGTCTCACGGGCTTTCAGCAGGGCAGCTTGGGAATGTGAAGATGCCAGAGAATAATCCCCGGTGACAAAATGGGTCAAAGCAGTGAGGGCCGTGCTTTCACAGGCGGCGGCAGTTAAAGGCGTATCGAAGGTCTTCTGACGGGCCTGCCGGAAGTACTCGGCAGCCTCGCTCATGCGGCCGTTGGTGAGCATGACCTTTCCGAGCAGCAGAGTAGCCCGGGCCTCTAGCTCGGGGAACGCCTGCTCCTGCACCTGCAGAAGTGCCTGTTTAGCTTTTGAAAGCACAAGCTGGTACTCTCCCCGCTTTTGCCACAGGTATGCCCCTTCCGCAAACAGAAACAGCACCTGCGGCACCTCGCTCTCCGGAGGCAGGTGCTCTTGAGTTTGGTCGAAAAGTTCACTGTACAATTCAGCAGCTGCATCCAGGGCTCCGTCCCAGAGACAGGCCAACAGCTTAATGCACTTAAGGCCCGCTTTATCACGGATCGCCAGCCACTCCGGCACCGCTGCAATCAGCGGCTGGAGGGGTACTTCAGTGTCCGAAAGCAACTCTTCCACCAGTCTGTGGACTATCCTGCTCAAACTCCGGTCAGTGAACTCCAGTTTTTTGGCTACCTGGACAAGCTCATAAAAGTTAAGCTCGCTCAGATGTGAAACAACGAATTGTTCGATTATATAGTTGGTTCGGGTTCGGTCCAGTACTTTACTCTGCTTTACTGCAGAAGGCAATGCCGGACGAGTCTGAAGGAAGTACTCGCCGTCACTGACATATCCCAATGCGATCAACTGATACAGGCTCTGTTCGGCGACATCGGAACGGATACCCAGCAGCCCGAACAGCTCCAGGAGCTTGGGTTTGGCACACAGACCGTTCAAACTGTAGCAGGCGTACAGAATAACGTGCAGTTCCTCAGGAGCGTTATGGAACAGGTTTCTTCGTTTCGGCGGATCTCCGCCGTATTCGAAGGCCGCATAAGGACTGGCAAACTTAACACCAAAACGTTCCTGCAGCTTCGAGTGCCACTCGCTTATATCAAAACGGACCGCTTCGAAGGCATCCTCAAGGGGAGTGTACGCAGACTCCTTGCGAAGGGTAACAACCGGTATGCCCTCTCCCGAGTGCAGTAATCGCTCCATTTCAGCTGCAAGAAAGCTCCGAACCTCGGGAGGATACTGATCAAATCCGTGTATCACCATTACCGGGGGCAGCAGTTCACGCTTCATTCGCCGGCCGTAAGCCTTCAGATAGAGCTGAAAAAAGAGCTCGAGATCCGCAGAAGCCCAGGTACTAACACTCAGGGAACGCAGCGGCTGCAGCTGTGCCCATATCTGCAGCTCCTTTTTTGAGAGCAGATATTCGAACTCTGCAATTACTTTCTCATCAATGCGGTATAGTAGAGATGAGAATGCCGAACCGAGAGCCGGCACATAATCGATGTGATACCAATCGACCCCGCCCATACCGGCCTCAATTGCTTGGAGAACTGACTGTATCAGTAAGCGCTTGCCGCTGTAGCGCTGCCCGAAGATCACTGGAATCGCAGGCCGCCCTGCGTCTATCTCCAGAATCAGATCAATCAGCTGATCATAGAGCCCATCCGGCTCGAAGAGGTCGGGAATATCCTGCGGGCTCAAGGTTTCACGCTCAAAATCGACTATTTTCAGGAAGTTGCCCACTTGCTTGAAGTGAACGAAGTGACTGATGATATCAGCGGTTGGCAGTGTACACCAAATGCCGTTTTCCTCGGGCAGCAAGAAGATTTCATTGCCGATGCCATTTTTAGTCTGGCTTTTATGCAGCAGTCCGCCGCTTTTCTGCACCAGCACCGAAAATCCCGGAATTTCATTGGACCAGTCGGTCTGCATCTTGTGCAGTGTCTTTAGAACTTCAACAATTTTATACAGCATATGTTCGTCTTCATTACAGCTGAAACGGTAGAACGGTCCTTTAGAGACCTCTTCCTGAAAAAGGGGGACCGGGAACAGCGAGTGGATTTCTTCGGTTATAGTATGGGCCACATGTGCATCGGTTCTCATTAATTGATGCACACCGTCGATTTCTATGGTAATATTTATCATCCGTGTTTATTTTAACGTAGAATCGAACATTGTAAAGTAAAAGCGTATGGAAATGGATAGATACATCGAGTATAAAAACACGAAATGCAAAAAGCTGGTTTTTCGTATTTCACCCCAGACTCCATTCCAGAAGATTCTTGCGAGGTTGAATGCCGTAAAATTTTTCGGGTGTCCGATTGCAAGCGAACACATAACCTATTCGGTGCTCGAACTCCTAAACAACTCTTTGCGGGCCCAACGCGAAAATAATAGGTCGGATCCGATCCTGCTCAAATTCCAGGAAATACATGAGGGGTTCAATATCTATTTGCGCGACTGGGGAGGCGGGTTCGATATAAATACCCTTCCCTATGATATCAACTCACGAGTTGATGAAATCGACATACATAATGAAGAATTTGAGGAGTATCGACAGGCCCACGAATACATGCGGTTCGGTCTCGGTCTCTATTTAGCTCGTAAAACCTTTCCCTACTTTTCTATATCATTTATCGATCCGCAGGAGAAACCCGTCGAGTGGAATCCGGAAATAACCGCCGGCACTGTTATCGAACTGCACACCTCCGCACGCGGAGTAGAGTCGAACAAGGGGTCTGTCTATGCAGAACAGACGAATATTTGATCGGGCAATGTCTTACGCAAAAACCGTATTTCTCTTTTATGATATCATAGGGTATGTACGCGATCTGTCGGAGACCGGCCTGCGGGTCGACATTTTTGCCGATTCGATTCCGGATTTGGGAGAACAGGTTCATACTACTCTCATTTCACATCCGGATCTAGGCCTCGATCCCTTTAATGTAATCACTCAGGTACGCTGGGGCAAAGAAGACGGGCCGATGGTAGCGGTTGGATTAAAGATAATCGGATTCTCCTCACTGCACGGCAAAGAAACCTACGGCAAGCTGGTTCAGATTTTTGAAGAATTGAAATCTGCGACTGTCTGATCATACGCCGTAGATTCAGAGCTCTACCTTAGGGGGTTTTGCCCCACCTTCCCACAATTGATCATCCTTCTCAGTAAACGGACGGCCGTAGACATGATCGAACAAAAAGCGAAAATCTTCCGGCTGGATCTCCATGAACTGCAGACCAAAGTAGGTCATATCTTCCACCTCGTAGCGGCGCATTACCCGTCCGCTCACCCGGATAGCCCGCTTCTCTATATGAAGCAGAAGATCGAGATCGGTGTAAATTCCGATTGATCTGCTAAGTTCTCCGGTCGGATAAGAAAAGAGAATTCCCGAAGCACTAATATTAATTATTTCAGCCTCGAAGTGGCGCTTTTCCTTTTTCGCGGTCTGAAAATAACCGCTCTCCTTCAGCGAGTAAGCCAGTACATAAGAGAATTCGAGGGCAAAATCGAGAGTATCCAGGTTGAAGGGACGCTTGCGTTTATGAGTGTTGTACAAATGCACATACCCGACCACATACTGCAGATATATAACCGGGGAGTAGATCTCGCTGAAGATTCCGGCGGCGCTTTTTTCCCGTAAATAGGCCGCTACCTGCTGGCGGTTCATCCCCAGATAGCTGCCGTCCTGCTCGGTGGGGTCCGGGAACAGATCCTTCGTAACCACCGGATGCTGCACCACCTGTCCCCGGGCCGGAAGCCCCCGGTCTAGCTGCGGAACAAATAGACTCTTGCCGGTATCGGCGATTAGCTCCTCTTCGAAACCGGAAGGCTGGCGGTTGCGGAACATCACAATATTGTTGTGTTCGGCAAATCCGACCGCCTTGTCTCTGAACTGTTCCACCAGCGACTGGATCTCATCCGCATCGAAGTATTCCGAAATAAGCGGTTCATCTACCTCACGGTATTCCCTCGATTGGGGAAAGCTCAGCTCTACCGTGACGTCCTCATATTCGAAACTCATCGATAATCCCTCGGGTTTGGGAATTCGTTCGAATTTTCGTTCGAGGTTCTTGACCAGCCCCGGTGGAATTGCAAGCTGCAGAGTCGAGCCCGGCTGGGTCACTTTGGTTTCGAACATCATGGTATGCCCGAAGTAAGAAAAATACACTCGTACCGTTTCTCCGCGGGAGAAGAGTTTTCCCTCGTCAGTATCGCATTTGATAAACAGCTGATCATCCTCGCTGTCCACCGCGTTTCCGCTTACCTGATACTCTTTCCCATGAACGTCAATGGGCATATTCTGGTCACAAATCACTCCGAGCACATATTCCTGCTCTATTCTTCCGACTTTTTCTCCCATACCACATGCTCCTAATATTGAAAATATCCGTAATTTTTCGGAAATCCGCTGTACTCGGCCGGTTCATACTCTGTACGCAGGCTGCTGCAGTCACACTCCAGGGCCTGAATCCGCCACTGCTCGTCTTCATACACACATACCGCACTGCCGGCGCTTCTTCCCGGGGAGGCGATAATGCGAAAGTCGAACGCGGCCGCCGCATCTTTCCACCGGATCTCGCCGATACGGATTTCGAGCACCCGAACCCCCTCGGTGTTCCAGTTGCCCACCTGAACAGACAGAATATCCCGGCCGCTTTCGGAGCTCATCTGCTGCAGCTGCTCGGTATCTCCGGCCAGCGCCGCTTCAAGGAACCGCTGTCCGAGGGTGCGCACCCTGCGGGCATCGTTTTGTTGAAGATCCGGCTGCGACGCAGCATACGGAGTCAATTTTCCAATTATCAGATCGAAGGGATACTGTTGTACGCCGGCCGCCTGGGCTAAAAACGGGGCGTTTCGTCGTAATACCGCCGACCCTTCGACTATCTCCGCCGGCTGCTCGGGCTTCGCTGCCTGCTCGCTCTCTTCTCCAAAGACCAGGGTTCTTTCAGGCTTCTGAATACTATTTTTTTCATCAGTGCTCTCCGGAGAAGTCTCCGGCGGCTTACCTGCGGTTTCGGCAGTCCTTTTCTCCCCGGAGCAGGACGTAAGAACACCCGAACCGACACTCAGTACCAGGAGAAACAACAGCGTGTACGCCGATAAACTCTTCATCAGTTTCATCTTATAGATTAGTGGTATACGATCGAACCCGTTTTGTCAAACTCTAAAAACCGACAAGACTCTGGACAATCGAAATAAGAGTGGATAGACTAAGCCACTACTATGAGTCCTACTATACGTAATTCGATTTTTCGCCATCTGATTCACGACTATACCGAACCTATCCGTGACCCCCTGTGGCACCATATTTACCTCTCCCCTGGGATAAAACGGCTGGTTGCACTGGAATCATTTCAGAAGCTCGGACGGATAAAACAGCTCGGTCCGGCTTTCCATGTGTATCCGGGGGCGGTGCACACCCGCTTGAATCACAGTCTGGGGGTGTTTCACCTCTCCCGTATGCTGCTGCTGGCCCTGCTCGAACGCAGCGAGGAGCTGCCGCTGACACTCGAAGGGGTCAAGGCCTTTCTTTCGGCAGCTCTGCTGCACGATCTGGGCCATTACCCCTTCGCCCATTCACTGAAGGAGCTGCCCCTGAAAGAGCATGAACAGCTGACCGCCGAGGGAGTGCTCAGCGAACCGATTGCCGGGGCATTGCGTGAATGGGTCGGATGCAGCCCGGAGCTGGTGGCGGCCATCGTAGATGAACATATGCAGCTTCCCGAGGACACTGAGGTCCCTTTTTACCGCAGACTGCTTTCCGGGGTGCTGGACCCTGACAAGCTGGATTATCTGAACCGGGATGCATTTTTCTGCGGAGTGCCTTACGGGATGCAGGATACGCAGTTCGTTCTGCATAAGATGCTGCCGCATCCGAGTCAAGGTGTGGCTCTGGAGGCGGATGGGGTGACGGCCGTGGAGAATGTACTTTTTTCTAAGTATCAGATGTACCGTACGGTGTACTGGCATCGCGCGGTGAGAATCGCCACCGCCATGATCAAGCAGGCCGTCTACTCGGGAATGATCGCCAAAAAAATCACCAGTCGGGATTTGTACTGGCTGGACGACGAGGAGTTCTTCCGCACGTTTCCGGCCGACTCGTATGCTCCGTTTCAGCTGATCGAGCAGGTAATGCACCGGCAGCTGTACAAAACCGCATACGAACAGTCCTTCGACCCGCGGAACAGTGTGCATACGGAGCTCACCGATCTGCAGCAGCGCAACTCGGTACAGGAGAAAATTGCCGCGCAGCTCAGCACGCGGGTGCAACGGACCGTGCAGCCGTACGAGGTTCTGATCGACATCCCCGAACCGATCTCCTTCGAGGTCGATCTGCCGATCTATCAGCAGGATCAGTTCGTTCCCTTCACCGAATCCGGCTCGGTATTCAGCGGACCGGTGGTAAAAGGATTTACCGATTCGCTGCGCAAGGTGAGAGTCTACCTGCCGGCGGAACTAAGCACCCGGGTGAAGGAGTCTCAGATCAGCCTGCTATGATAGAAGTATCCGATTTGATGGAGGGACGAATTCCTCCCTGGATTCGCCGCTTCGTGAAGCATACCGGCCGGGGAATCAACCATCATTCAATGATTAGGGAAAACGACTCGCTGCTCATCTCGGTATCCGGGGGAAAAGATTCCCTTGCCCTCAGTCTGGCCCTGGCCCTGCGTAAACGCTGGCTGCCGATAGACTATGAGCTGAAGGCCCTGCACATAGACTGGGCCGAGTACCCGCTTCCGGATGACAAGATGAGCGAGTTGAAAGAGTTTTTCAGGGTATTGAACATTCCCTTCGAAACCACGCGCGCCCATATGTTCTCCTCCACCTTCAACGGCGAGTTCAACTGCTATCTCTGTTCCCGCAACCGCCGAAGAATCTTGTTCGAATATGCCCGGGAGCATGAGATCGAGCTGATCGCCATGGGCCACCACCTGGATGATATTGTAGAGACAACGCTCATTAACCTCTGTTTTCGGGCAAAATTCGAGTCTATGCAGCCGGTGCAGGAGTTTTTTGAGGGGCAACTCCATGTAATACGCCCGATGTGTGAGGTACGCGAAGCCCGGGTTGAGAAGCTGGCCAGGGAGGTCCGCATGCCGGTTGCCAAAGCCCCCTGTCCCTATGATAAAACCAACATACGGTCACTGATCAAACCGATTGTTTCTCAACTCTCCTCACTCGACCGCTACACAAGAGAGCATATATACGAGGCCCTCAATTATACAAAAGATCACTCAAAAGATGAGTCGAAATGACTTGCATCTCACCCGATAGTCACGTATTGTTGACATAAGGACGCAACGGAATGAAATATTCTAAAATAATGAAAGAGAGAATAAGACGAGTACAGGTTCTGTTCAAAGAACTGGGGTATGAGCTTTTCGATGAAGAGCGCCTGGAGGAGAGTTACAGCACCGCGTTTGTACATGCAAACGGTCTCCAGGGCATGTTCTTTATTGAAAAAGAAAACCGTTTTCTCGAGGTGGTGTACAATCTCACCTTCAGCCCACAGTTGGGAGTGTTCGTACAGAGCAAGCTTCCCGAGGTGTTCGAAACCTGTTTTGAATACGGCTGCTACATGAGCACTTTTGCAGATGAATACGCAATTAATATCTCTCTCTTTAGTAAAGTGTACTTTTCCGGACTCAATTACTATAGTTTAAAAGACACCATGGCTGACTTTTACCGATGCTGCAATTCGGTAAAAGAGGTGGTAAGTCTCACTAATGGGTAAAGGAGCGGTCTATGGATATACACAACAGCATGGAAGAATTTGTTTTTGAGACCGTAAACGAAGTGTTCGATGAAAAGGCAAAGAGCGGCTTCCCTTTAGCAAACTGTTATCAGTGCCGTCTGGATGTTGCCTGCTATGTTCTGAACCGCATAAAACCTGAATATATTATCTCCGGCCGCGGTCTGGCACATTACGAAAGCGACTATCAGGATCAGCTTCAAACCAGCGCCGATATCGTAGCCCTGGTCAATCAGGGGCTGCGCAAAATCGACGCGCACCGCCGGCCGTATTACATGAATGAACCGGAGGAGCGTAAAGAGATCGTCGCCGGACCCGTGTACAACTTTCCGGCTATGATCGGACGAATTCTGCACGGCACAACCTTTGAACCACTGCAGGATATTAATGTAGGCCTGCTGCGCGACAGCGAGCCGGTACCGATGATCGACTACACATGGCAGAATCCCTATTTCATCGTAGCGAGTACACGCGGTCACTTCACTTTTCTTCCACATCCCGAAAAAGCGGAAAATGTGGGAGACCGGAAAACCTTTTCCTTCGAGGTGTACATCGAAGCCGAAGGTTTTACGCCGCTGCAGCACTTCTTCGAGCTGAAGGTTACCGCGGAACACGAGGTGCGGCACAATTTTTCCGCCCAGCATACCTATAAAATCGGTGAACTCTACTTTTTCCCCGAAGATGTGCCTATGGAGAGGAATGAATAATCAGGAATAAAACTCCGTGTGAGTAACGATATCCTGAACACGGCCCGGTACTTCCTGCTCAACGAACAGAATCACTTTTTGAATCACCTCATCACCGTGTTTTTTCGAATTGCTCACCAAGGCCGCCCCCAGCTGGGCAAAGGTAGTAGACTGATGGAGGTCGACCTCGGCCGCCGAAAGCTTGAACTTCGTATGCAGCCGCTGTTTAATCGACTGAACTACCCGGCGTTTCTCTTTCAGATTGGTAGCATCGGGCAGATATATGATAAACTGTATCAAACTTACAACCATAGTTACTCTTCATCGTCAAAGATACCTGTGATTGTATCGAGGCTCAAGTCGCTATGCAAGCGCTCTTCCTGCAGCTTCGTCCGTGCTTTCAAGGGAAGATATTCACGATTGTACAGCGCCGCCAGCCGATAGATATCATCATTCCTATACCGGCGGGGTATTTCCACTTCCAGGTTATACCCGCTCTCGGCGAACCCGCGTCGCATTACGTGAATAGGGTCGCTTATTGTGAGGGCAAAATGGGGGCTGTAGATCATCAAAAATGTCATTACCATCAGAACGATTAGAATGAAAAAGACCATGCTCTGCCGGGCCTGGTCGGTGAGCTGCGGCTTAATTGAAAGGAAGAAGGAGTACTCACCTATCCGCCGGTAGTTATAGTCGGTCGGACCGAAGAGCGTCCGATATTCCTCGTTTTCGTACCTGGAATAAATCGTATGTTCCCCTTTTTTGATTATCAGCAGCGTCGGGAGCTGCGCAGCCAGTTCAGCGGTCTCTTGCTCCCCGTAATTTTCTAAAAGTACGGTTTCGGTTTCATTCTGCAGCTCCGCACTTCCCGGGGCTGTCTGTATCAAGGGCTGGACCAGACTCACGAGAAAGATGGTCAACACGGTTACGGTGACGGCAGTAGAGGTAATCCTGGCAACATGCCGCTGCGCCATGAGCGAACCGGTGTGTTTTATCCTTTTGAATACCTTCAATACCCTCAGCAGTCGCAGAATCCTGGCAATACGAATTGCCTTGACAACTTTGAGAATGTTGAACACGCCTCCCAAGGCACTGAAGCGGCCTCCGCCGAAAAAAATGGCTGCCATCAGCGGGCCGCTGTTGAACAGCAGCAGCGGCACTGAAGCCAGCAAGTCTATCCATCCTTTTTGATGAAACACGTATTCAGCGGCCCGGCGCTGTGAGGCGGCGGTAAAAAAGCGAATTAAAAACTCAATAGTAAAAAACAGGTCGAAGCCGAACCCCGTAATTATCAAAATCTTGCGGACGTTCCAACTCCAGCCGACGAGCAGAGCAAGATCCTCCAAAAAGGTCTGTACAAGCACCAGAACGATTGCAAAGACCACCAGACTTTCGAAAAAATTCCTTACTCTTCCCTGTCCCACTTTTACCATCCCCGTTCCGCGGCAATTTTATACAGTTCGTCGATCATTTTGATATCATACCCGAAATAACGGTAATTTCTGCGGGCGATACTGAACCAGCTCTTTTCAGGGCTCACAGCGCCGCGGTCAACCTGCATGTTCGGTTTGTACTCATGCGCCAGGTTGCTCAGTACCAGCGTCAGGCGGGCGGTTGCCGCAATGCGCGAGTTGTCAATGAAGGAAATATTGCTCTCGACCCCGCTGCGGATGGCCGGTTCGGGAAAATGCGGAAGATACCGGGCGAGCCCCTGAGTGACCTTTTCAGCCAGACCCGGCTGAAAACACCCTCTATGCCGATACAGGGTGGCGGGGCCTTCCCTGGCGGCACTGCTGACCAAATAGACCGCCGGACGAATCAGCAGTGACACTTTCAGCATCTGCTTCAGCTCTTCTTTGCTCATTTTGAGCCGCTGAACCTTTTCCAGTTCGAATCGGATGTAATTGCGGGATTGAAAGAGCTCCTCGATATACTTCTCTGCTAATCGATAGGCCAGTGCGTTAAAACAGCCAGTGAGGGCCCGGCGTCCGTTTGCAGTATGGATCACCTGTGTGGTCAGTTTCCACAGCTCGGTTTTCATCTCCTCTTGTGGAATTTTCGCTGCTCCGAGAAAAGCGGTAAAAGACATCTCCAACTGTTCGATGATGAGTCTGTGCAGATACCCCTGCAGGGCCGTGTCGGTAATTCTAAAGAGCTCATTTGTAAGCAGGGATCTTATTTCCGGCCAGCTCTTACCCGGAAAAAAACGGCCGGAGGCCAGCGTCGGATAGAGTGCCCGGGCATTGAGCTCCAGAAAAGCGAGCAGCTGTTCTTCTTTTTGCAGAGGTGTTTGATTTCTCAGTGCAGGATTTTCCAGTAGATGCCGGACAAACCCTTCCGCTTTTGCCTGTTCGCCGCTCATTTCTTACAATTTCGTCAAAAAACTGATTTACATGATCTATTGTGTGTAAAATAATTATACGATGATTCGGCGCATTGCGACACCACTTTTTCTACTCATGTTAGGCCTCACCTGCTTTGCAGTGCTGACCCCATTGCCCCCCTTGGCGGCTCGTGAGATCCCGCTTCCCGAAGAGGAGGCACCGGCCGCTCTGTTTTCCGCGGACCTGTACGACGCCGAGGTCGACTTTTTTCTTGAAGGCAGCTGGACCGCATCGCTGCAGGGCGGCGCCGGCGTGACCTGGGGCGACGGCATCAGCGGGGTTCAGCCGGCGGTTCCTTCCGGTTTTACCGACGGATTCAAGTTTGAGCAAATTCCTCAGCTGACCCTCTCGCTGTGGTACATGGACCGCTACTTCTTCGAAACCACAATTACCGAGGAGCAGCAGCTGGAAACCTTCCTGTTCGGCTATTTCGGAGAAGAGGACGATTTTCTGCGGGAAGCCCGCTTCGGCAACACCGACATCGGCTACGGCGATTACGGCCTGTTCTCCGTACCGGCCGCTTCCCGGCACTCCCTGGGCGGCTATGCCCGCTTCGAGGGTTCCGACTCCGAGCACCACCTGGCCGCCCGCTACGATCCGGCCCAACTGGAAGAGCTCCACTTTCGCGGCACCCGCCAATTAGAGGAGACGCGACAAGCCCCACAAGATTTCATCCACGGCCGCTTTTTCATCCTGCCGGATGCCGATATCGATTTTCTGCGGGTCTACGTGCAGGATGACGCGGGCACAGTCAGTGGCGGGGGGAGCACCTACCGCCGCCTCAGCGACGACGAGATGGTCTACTCCCTCGCCGAGGGCCTGCTGTTCCTGCGCTCCCCCGCCGAATCGGAACTTGTGGTGTATTATGAGAAGGGGGGAACTGCGGTTGGCGATTCGACCCTCGGAAGCGGTGCGCTATGCGGCTTGGACAGCGGGGAACTCTCACTGGAAGCTTCTGCAATAAACTTTGAATGGGGTATCACCTACCTCGGTGTAGATACAAATAACTGGAGAAGGAATCTTCCTGAAAATAACAACGATTCTTTACTCATCTACAGCCCCGGCCAGTGGAGCCCCTTCGAGTTGCGGTCGGTGTACGCCGCCGGTT
>CAZRWN010000002.1:34322-186907 GCA_964603735.1 uncultured Sediminispirochaeta sp.
TACAGCCCCGGCCAGTGGAGCCCCTTCGAGTTGCGGTCGGTGTACGCCGCCGGTTCGACGGTGCAGGCCGATTCGGGCAACACGACCCTCTGGCTGGCCGACAAGAACTCCAGCGGGGGCAGCCGCCTGCCGATCGAACAGTTTCAGGATAACGACAAGGCCAGAATCGCCCCGAGCGGCTTTGATCTGCGGAGTAACGAAGCCCGCTATCCGCTGCTGGTCTACACCGAGGAGAGCAGTTGGGCCCAGTCAATCTACGGCCCCGGCCCCAGTGACGGCAGCGAGCCGGTGGAAAAAGAGCTGCGCTTTGAACAACTGTCGCCAGTCGGCAGCTACAACCTGGGAACCAACGTACTCGAAGGCTCGATTACGGTACTCAGGAACGGTGTGCCGGAGCAGAGGTTCTCTTTTAATTCGGACACCGGCGAGATCAATTTTTTCATACCTCCCGGTCAAAATGAAAGAATCGATATCAGCTTCCGCAGCACCAGTGCCCAGGCAGTCGGCGGGGACATCTTCGCTGCGGCGGTCAATCACTTCAACTTCAACGAACAGTGGTCGGCCGACTTGAACCTCGGACTGCGCTGGAATGCCGATCCCAACGCCTACATCACCGAGCCCGGCGAAGCGGAAGGCTCGATGCTGACCGCCGGCCGGCTGGCCTACCGCAGCGACCGCTTCAGCTTTGCCGTGGAATCGGGGATCAACGTCCGCAGCCCCAACACCACCGGCCGCCTGCGGCTGTACGGCATGAACGACAGCGCCTTTCCGGTATCGATCAACGGCGAACTGATGTACCCAGGCGCGCCGGTGAACGCAACGAACTATGAATCAGCGAGCATCGGTCCTTTCGACCACGCCTCCCGCGGCAGGCTCTTTTACAAGGATTACTACAACTACAGCTTTGCCGGCGGGTATCAGCTGCAGAATTATTCTTGGGAGCCGCCGGCCGATCAGGTGTACCCCTACTCCCAGAGCGGCGGCGACAACCGCACCGGCCCCTACATTGCCGCCACCGGCAGCGAAACCGAGGGCAATGCGATGGTGCTGGAGTACTCCCTGGCCAGCGGCGAGTGGGTTGGCGGAACCATCCCCCTGCGCGAAGGCAACGGGGCGGTCGACCTGTCGCATGTGAGGGCAATTACCCTGCTGGTAAAGCACATTGGACGGGAATCCAGCTCGCCCTCCGGCGATATAGACCTGCATCTGATGCTGGGGCGTCTGTACGAGGACCTGGATGCCGACGGAAAGCTCGACGAGGAGGATTCGCCGCTGGACGGCGGATTTGCTTTTAATGATGAGGGCTTTGTGCTGCCGGTGGCGCCGGCCCTGCCCTGGGCCCCCAGCGAAAGCCGTGTAAACAGCGAAGACCTGGACGGGAACGGGGTGCTGGATGGCGCCTCAGCCGCACTGCCGGTTCCAGTCGTTAAAACACCTAGCATTGAGCCTGAAACCACCTGGCAGCGGATTACCATTCCATTGACCGATGAAGACCGGGAAAAGCTCAAATCCAGCACCGGTATCGAGTTTGTGGTCGCCGATTCCGACGGGTCCGGCGCCGAGGGCCGGCTGCTGATTGCCGATATCGACCTGCAGGGCACCCCCTTTACCGGGGCCGCAGACAACGCTACCGACTTCGAGGTGTTCACCCGCGCCCTCGATCCCGGCAGCTCGAGTTATGAATCGCTTATGGATCAGCCTGAGGCGGATCTGCTGAACGAAGACTCGGTTTTTAACACCAAGGTCACCCGCGTGGATTGGACATCCAACGACTGGTCCATGACCGGCTACCATACCCCCTTCCAGCTGGACGAGTACGATTCGTTTTCGTTTTTTATGCGCACTGAAGAGGAAGAACCGGACACACTGCGGCTGATCCTCCGAAATCCGCAGGACGAGGGGCTGGCCGTTGAATTTACCCCACCGAACGCCCACAGCGACTGGCGGCGGTACACCTGGAAGCTGCACTCCTCCGATCCGGACGACCGCATACTGGTCGACGGCAGCCCGGTCGCCGGCGGGGCGCAGCTGGTTACTCCCGACGGTCTTAAGACTGAGGAGGCGGCAACCGGAGTGAATGAGTTTACCGTTGAAGCGCTGGCCGGAGGCGACGGAGCACTCGAAATCGACGAGGTGTATCTGCACGATCCGCGGCTGGATATCGGTGCCGGCGGCAGAACTGAGGTGGAATACCACTATCCGGAGGCGCTCATCCGAATCGGTGAGCAGCCGCTGCTGCATCAGCTGAACTTCCGGCAGACGGTGTACGGGCGGCAGTCCGGGTATCAGGGCGGGCTGACGCCGGCGCCGGCGGCCGCGGTGGCTTTCACCAACTCTCTCGATTTTAAACTGCTGAGCAGCAGCATCGGGTTGCATTACAACGGCCAGTGGGATGCCGAGGAGTATCTGCCGGCCGGCGGGTACCGCGTCAGCCTGCCGCTGGCGGAAAACCGGTTTCAGCTGATCGATGAATACAGCGAACAGCACAATCACGATTCAATCGATATTCTGAGGGCAGCCGGGGTAAGTCTGAGCAGCCGAAAGCAGAGTTCTCTCGGTTTCAACAGTACTCTGCTGTGGGAAAACCGGGTGATGGATCGGACATGGGACCTGTCGGCGGCCCTGCGCGAGCGGGACAAGCTGCAGGTTACGTTGGAGTCAGGGTTACATTCGCGGAATGCCGAGATCGATGCCGAAGAGGGTGCTTTCGGCAACCGGTATGCCCGCTTTACCGAGTTGTTTTATCCGATCCGCACTTCCGGTCCGCACTTTCGCCGCACCGAGCATGCACTCGGCATCGCGTTTAAAGGCAATCGCCTGGACGCCGATTTCAGCCATTCATTCAGCACCGCCACATCCGCAGAGCAATCACCCTTTGCATTAAAGGCGGGGGGCAGCTGGACGGCTCGGCTCTCCTCGCGAATCGGGAAGAATCCGACCCGCAGTCTGCGCCTTAAGCACACGTACAGCCGGGACAGCTTATTCGAGGCCGAGTATGGCCAGCAAAACGGCTTCATCGAAGATCTGAGCAGCCTGCCCGGCCGTCTGTTGGACTCGCCCTTCATCTGGACCGCTGTGCCCTACTACGAATTGTGGTCGGAGGAGCTGCTGCAGGAATTCCAGTGGAAAACTGAGGGCCGGCTGAACGCCGCGTATACTCCCTCCAGTGAAATCAGCGTAGACCGCAACCCGGGCTCACGGCTCTACGACCTGCTCGCCCCCGCACGCTTTTCTTTTGGCGTAGAACGAAAACTCCTGCGGGATTTAGACAGCGTAACCGATGCTCACAGCCTCAACGGTCTGTACCGGGCTACCGCCCTGAATTTGTTCGGTCGCCTCGGCCGTTACTCCGTCTTCGAATGGTATCGAACCGAAGAGATAAGCCATTCCCTGCTCTACTCCGGGGCTCTGGATGCCGAAGAGCAGAAACATGAGTTCACCCTCGGGCAGTTCGTCGAGCTGAACCTGAATCAGCAGAGCAGAGTGGGTGTACACAGCACATGGAAGCAGACCTTAGGAGAGAGCGTACGCAGCGTGGACAGCCGGTTGTACTGGAGACATAGCCGGCAGTTCGAAGGAGCGGTCCCGTTTGAAGAAAAAATCCGGATTAAAGGTGAAAAACGGCTCGAGCATTCCGAGGAAATCGAGTTCAGCCTGCAGGACGAATCGGCGGACGTCCGCAGTCTCATGCTCACTGCCGGCCATACCAGTACGTTGATCCTCGGCGAAAACGGCAGTTTGAAAGGCTTTGCCCGCGCGGGCTACCGGCGGAATGAAAGCGCCGGCACCATTACCAGCAGTGTGCAGCACACCATCGCAGTCGAGATAGGCACGGAGCTGATTCTCAGTTATTAATTTGGGTTAAAACTGTAATTTTAGCCGTTTTTGTAATATACTTTTTAAATGAGGGCTAAAACAAAGTTTCTTTATATATTTGCATTATTTAATGTAATTGAGAAACTAGTAAAAAGGAGCGTTCAATGAACTGGTTAAATCGCAGCAGTTTTTTGCTTTTACTCTTCGTGTTGTTGCTGTCTCCGCTGGGCGCACAGGAGACCACGGACCCGGAAACAACCGCAGAACAGACTGACGGGTCTCCGGAGAGCGGATTCAACATGACTATTGAAATCGGCGCCGAGACATTCAACGAGGACGGCGAGCAAGTTACCTATCAGAGTTTAGGATTGAATCCGGAATTCACCTTCGGTAAAGTGGGAATCGGATTAGGGGTAACCCTGCACTACCGCTTTGTAGATGATGCGGGAGACAGTACCTTCGACTTCAGAGAAGAAGACTGGATACCGGATAGTGACAACAGCTTTTTTGATATCTACCTGCCGCTGTTCCGCTACGTGCGCTACGGTCAGAAGGGTGATCCCTTCTACGGCAAAATAGGCAGCATCGAGGACGCAAGCCTCGGAACCGGCTTCATTATGGCCAACTATTCCAATGCGCTCTTCCTGCCGGAAAAGCGGATCGTCGGGCTGGCATTGGACCTTGACGGACAGCTGTTCAACTTTCCGTATGTGGGAGTTGAAACCTTTGTCGGCAACCTGGCACAGTTCGATGTGCTCGGCTCCAGAATGTATGCCAGACCGCTCATAGATACGGGACTGCCGGTTGTCAAAAATATTCAGTTCGGCGTGACGGCCGCCGCCGACACCGACCCGGATGCCAACTATGAGTTCGAGGGCACACCGAACCCGAATGCGGTCGGCATGTACAGCTTCGACTTTATTCAGCCGCTGCTCAGCCGCGAGGCACTCAGCCTGGCGCTCTACGGTGACACGGCTTTCCAGCCGGGCGGTAACGAGCTCAATGTCGGACAGCTGGTCGGCTTCGGCGGACAGGCGCTCAAATTTCTCAGCTACGGCTTCAACACCCTCTTTCTGGGCGACAATTTCCTGCCCTTCTATTTTGACGGCACCTACGATCTGTACCGCGAGGCGAAATATGAAATATATTCCGGCCAAGAAACTGTGCCCGGCTATGCCGGCTGGCAGGCGATGCTCGGATTCAGCCTGTTGAGCGATGCAATCGTCTTTCAGACCAGTGTGGATGCCGCATTTCAGCCCGAAAGCGCGAAGCCTTCGACCCTGCCCCATCTGCGCTCTACGCTCAGCGTGGCGGAAGGCCTGCTGCCGGGGATCTTTTTCGACGTTACTTACGATAAAAAGTACATCAGTGATATCGACGAACTGTTCAGTCGCGAAGATGCGGTAATTTTAGCCAATTTGAACTATAAAACCGGACCGGCGGTAATCACACTCGGATACACTCTGAGGTATGTGCCGGGAAGCGATACCTGGGAGACTACCGCCAAGCTTTCCAGCTCTATCACGATGTAGAGCGTAAGGAGGATTATTCATGAAAAAACTACTGCTTTTATCAATACTGACCACACTCTGTGTACCAGGGCTCCTGTTTGCCCAGAACGCCGAGCCGTCGGCGGTTCTGGCCTATTACGAAGACGACACGCAAATTGAGGTGCTGGATAGCGCCCGCGAGCCGGTGCAGGTATACTTCGGGATGGCGCTGCAGCCCGGCGATACGGTGCGCACCAACTCTACGATTGCAGAGCTGCAGCTCGAGCCGAACGGATCGATAATCAAGCTTTCCGAAAACACGGTTTTCACCGTAGATGAGCTGCAGAGAAATGAAAAATCTTCGAACAAGTTCAGCATGGCCGCCGGAAAAATGCGGGCAATTGCCGCCCGCGCCGGGATCGGCAACCGCTATGAGGTCAGTACTCCTTCGGCTGTCTGCGGCGTACGCGGCACCGACTTCGGATTAATTGCAATACCCGAAGAGGAAGAGCGCGCCTTCGTAGCCCAGGGGGTGGTGGAGTTTGTGCAGAAATCCTCTCAATCGGCAGTGACCCTCACTCAGGGCATGACCGCCGATGCACTGGCAGATACCTTTGAAGCGGTCCGGCTTTCACAAGAACAGCTGCAGGAACTGTTGCAGAACCTTCAGTTCCAGCAGCTCGATCCGGGAGAAGTGCCCGGTCATCAAGTAGCTGCGGAAGAGGAAGAGGAAGGTGAGGATGAAGCTGACGAACCCGAGGAAGAAACAGAAGAGGGAAATGAGCCAGTGGAACCCGAGGATGCGGAAGTGCCCGAAGCGGAGGTTACTGCCGCCGGCGGTGAAACTGCCGAAGCATCCGGCCAAGGCGGCGGGAGAGACAGCAAGCTGGCCCGGGCTTTAGGTGAAATTCTCGGATTCGAGGTTGGTACCGTTACCATGCAGGGCCGTACTTACTCCAAGGCTGTAATCCGGCCGGAGTTCGAAATCGGCAAACTGCGGCTGGGTATCTACCTGCCGATCGTCTACAACAACGACCTGTTCGACTATAGCCAGTGGTACCGCCCGGAGGGCAACAACGAGTGGTCTTTCGGTACCGACTACGACTGGAGCAGTGAGCCAGCTGAAGCGGCCCAGGACGCGCTGATCGACCTGGCGCTGAAGATTCACTACCTCGAATGGGGCGAACAGCGGGATCCCTTCTACCTCAAACTGGGGAACCTGCACAACATGACACTCGGGCACGGAACTATAATGGAGAACTTTGCCAACGACCTCGATTTTCCGACGGTAAGGCGGGTCGGCCTGAACATGGGAATCGACCGCAAAAAGAGCGGTTTCGAGATGGCAGTTAACGACGTAGCCCGGCCGGAGATTTTCGGCGGCCGTATCTACTTCCGGCCGATCGGCCGCTTTGCAATGGGACTGACTTCGGTTGTGGATATTGATCCGCTGGGCCAGGCCGATCCTGCAAACACAGACCTGGCCGATGTAGATTCGATGCGTTTCTTCGCATTCGGCGGTGACCTGGAACTGCCGATCTTCGAGAACGACGTTATTTCGATTATTCCCTTTGCCGATGTGGCCGCGATGGTTCCGCAGAGGAACGGCGAGATGCAGTGGGACGTGGTCTATAACTCTGACGGCAGTGATTTTGATGATACCTTCCGCAACTACGGCCTCACTTCAGGTATCTTCGGCAATCTCTTGTTCGTCGATTACGAGCTGGAGTGGCGCTACTACAACGGCGTTTTCCGCCCGACCTTTTTCAATACGACCTACGAGCGTACTCGTGGTACTCTGGTTGTGGAAACTGAAAAGTATCTGGACGGTCTGGAGTCCGGCAGTACTGCACCCGATTATGATGACTCGGTGATGGGCATTTATGGATCCGCCCACACGGTGCTCTTCAATCTGGTAGATCTGAAGGCGGGGTACATGTGGCCCTGGAGATCGCTGGACGAACTGGAGGACAAGAGCAATTTCAACGACGAGTTCAGCCTGGCGATGTATCTGCTGCCGGAGGCTGCTAAGCTCACCAAGGTGTACGGCGGTATCGAGTACTCGCGTACCAATTTCGTGCCGGCCTTTGTGGATGACGATTTGAGCCTCTTCGACGCCTATACCCAACTGAAAGGTGAAATTGTGTATCCGATTGCTCCGACCATGGATATCGCTGCAATTATCAGCACCGCGGTCAGTCAGGATGAAAACGGAAATATCGAATACGACGCCGACGGCGATCCGAAGATCGTTCCAAGCGTCACGATTGAATCTCGGATACACTTTTAGTACTCTTAGAGCATGCAGCAAGAACACAAAACAGCCCGGAGGATTCACCTCCTCCGGGTTTCCGTAGCCCAAAAAATCGCGGCCGGCGAGGTAATCGACCGGCCGTTTTCCGTGGTCCGAGAACTCCTGGATAACTCCATCGACTCAGGTGCCGACACCATCGACCTGTATATCGAAGGGGGCGGCATCCGCCGCATCAGGGTGCTGGACAACGGCAGCGGCATGAGCCGGGAAGACCTCGAGCTCTGCTATAAACCGCACGCCACCAGCAAGATTTCGGCAGTCGGCGACATCTACAACCTGCACACCCTCGGCTTTCGGGGCGAGGCCCTGGCCAGCATTGCCGCCTGCGCCAAGCTTACCGTCACCAGTGCCTCGGAAGACTCGCAGCCGCACACCCTGGAGGTTCGCAACGGCACACCGATCAGGCTGGAGCTCTCGCGCGGCACCCGGGGAACGGTTGTCGATGTGGCCGACCTGTTTTATGCCATGCCCGGGCGGCGGAAGTTTCTCAAGAGCGCCGGGGCCGAGACTTCTGCCTGCAAGCGTACGCTGCTGGAGAAGGCCCTGCCCTTTCCCTCCATCAACTTCAGGCTGTATACCGACGACCAGCTGAAGCTCTTCCTGCCGGCCGCCGACCTGCAGGAACGAATCGTGCAGGCCTATCCGGGCCAGCTCAACCCGCAACTCTTGAACCAGGTCGAAGAGGAGGCCGGACGCTTCAAAATAAGGGCCGTGCTGGCATCTCCGGCGGTCCGCCGCCGGGACCGGCGCAACATCCAGGTGTATGTGAACCGCCGCCGTATCCAGGAGTATTCGCTGGTGCAGGCGGTGCACTACGCCTACGAGGAGCTGCTGCCCGGAGGAGCCTTTCCGGTGGCCTTTATTTTTCTGGATATCGACCCCGAGCTGGTCGATTTCAATATCCATCCGGCCAAGCGTGAAGTCAAAATCAAGAACCTGCCGGAAATCCATCATCAATTGGTGCACAGCCTAAAGGAGCATCTCAACCGCAAATACTCGCTTCCCGAACCTCATCATCAGCGGCCGCAGGCGCCGGCCCGTGAAAGCGAAATGGACTTCGGCCCCGCCCCCTCCTACGCGGTGCCGGTTGATCGCTGGAAAGAGCTCGGCAGCCGACAAAGCGAAAAAGCTGAGAGCCGCCCAGCAGCCGACGCCGCTGAAGACAGCTATGACAGTCGCATTGAATACGTGGGACAGGTTTTCGATCTTTTCCTGATTGTACGGCGCGGGAGTTCGATCTATATGATCGATCAGCATGCCGCCCATGAAAGGATTATTTTTGAACAGCTGACCGAAGGAGTGGTGCGGAGCCAGAACCTGCTGGTGCCGTACGAGTTCGCGGTAGAGGAAGATGTGGAGATTCTGCTGAAACAGAGAACCGCCGAATATGAGCAGATCGGAATTCGGTTGGAACAGATAGAGCCGGGACGCTGGCGGATAGTGCAGCTTCCGGCCCGTTTTGCCGGCCTGGAGGAGTCTTTGGTCGCAAGCCTGAGCAGCCAGGAGGCCTCCGAGTCGGCGTTCAAGGCAAATCTGTTTGCCGATCTGGCCTGTAAGGCGGCTGTGAAGGACGGAGAACGGCTCGACCGTTACTCAGCGGAAGAGCTGGCAAAACAGGCTTTCGCCCTGCGGGTGCCGCGCTGTCCCCACGGGCGGCCGATCTGGTTCCGGATCAGCCGCGACGAACTATTCGAAATAGTGGGCCGCAGCTGAGAGACCGCGCGTTCCGTGGGCTCAGAAGCAAGCCGCCTACGAGAGCAGCTGCTCGACTTCGCCCCGCCGTTCGTAATCGGGGTTCTTGTCCAGCAGGCGTTCGAGAATCTGGCGGGCCTGGTCCGGCTGTCCGTCGGCAAACATCAGTTCACCGAGCTTATAATACGCATCCCAGTAGTTGGGATCTATCTTGATCAGTTCGCCCAGGGTCTCCATCGCCTCTTCACGCTGCTGGGTTTCGATGTAGGCAATCGCCAGGTGGTAGCGCATCAGGGTGGCGCCGGGCCTCTTCTTAATCGCTTTGCGGTAATGCTCGATGCTGTCCTTGTACAGCTCGGCGTGCAGGTAGGCGTTGCCGAGGTTGTTGTTTACTTCCGTAGAATCGGGGGCAACTTCATATGCGCGCAGAAGGAACTTCAAAGCTTGATCATATTTACCCTGATCATCATAGATATTGCCGAGATTCACCAGAGAGGATAGATAGTTCGGGTCGACTTTCAATGAACGCTGGTAAGCCTGAACGGCCGACTCGGTGTTGCCGGTCTCTTCGCTGGCTTTGCCTAGAATATACAGATTGTCCGCCGAATCGGAGTCTAATTGCACCGCCTTCACCGCAAAGTCCAGCGCTTCGGAGGCATTGCCCTGGTCGATGAGCACCTTGGCCAGGTTATAGTTAGTTACGGCATCATCCGGGTCGGTCTCCAGTGCCTGACGGTATGCCTCGGCGGATTTTTCATAGTTCTTCTCACGGTGCTGCAGGTTGCCCAGTTTGCGCCAGTAGGACGCCTGATCCGGCGCCAGCTGCGCCGCCTCCTGCAGGGCCGTAATTGCCTGCTCGTAGTTGCCCAGCGAGGTTTGCAACTCGGAGATCTGGAAATAAGCCAGATCGTTGGACGGATCGATGCGGGCGGCGCTGCTGAAAGCGTTCAGGGCCGCCTTCCGGCTGCCGAGCTGCCGGTAGGTGAAACCGAGGTTCAGGTAGGCCTTGACGAACTGGTTGTTGTTGTGAATGGCCGCTTCGAAGGACTGGCGAGCATCGTCGAAGCGTCCCATGCGGTATTGCGCCTTGCCCAGTTCGAACAGTACGTCGGCATTCTCCGGGTTGAGGCGGGCGGCCTTTTTATACGAGTCGATGGCATTTTCCCACTGTTTCTGCGAAGAGTAGACTTTGCCGAGGGTGTTGTGCGGAACCCAGAGGTTCGGGTCAAGGCTGATAGCCTCGTTGGCGTACTGCATCGCCTTACTGATGTTGTTTTGGCTGGTCTCGTCCTCACGGAAAAAAGACTCGCCCTTCTGGGCAACCGCTTCGGCGGTATTCGGGTCAAGTGACAGGGCTTCGTCAAAATGGCCGCGGGCCTGAATGTACTGTTCGTCCTCCATCTCCTCGAGACCCTGTTCTATGAGCTTCTGTATACGGTCCTGCTTTTCCCGTTCGGCCTGCTCCATGGCAGCCCGTTCGGCCGCCTGCTGCTTGCGGCGCTCCTCGGCTTCGCGCTTCTGCTGTTCGAGCCGTTCGGCCTCTTCCCGTCGGCGCTCCTCCAACTCCTCTTCACGGCGTTCCGAATCTCGGTCCCGGTCACCGCTACTCTGAAGAGTCGAGCCCAGCTCGGAGAGCGTATCGACCAGCTCATCCTGCTTGAGCTCTTCGGACCGGCGTTTCTCCTCTTCGCTCATGGCCGCATCACTCTCTTCCTGCTTGCGGGTTTCGATTATCTTGTCGCGCAGAGCCCGGGCCGCTTCATCGTCGGTATCTTTTATCAGCAGCGAGTCGACCAGATCCAGCGCACGCTGATACTCGCCGTTCTCGAAGTAGTCTTCAGCCAGCGTGAGGGTGTTCTGCCGTACCCGTTCAGACTCGCTCAAACCCTCTTCTTCCGCGCCCCCGCCGAAGAAAAAAATTCCACCGCCGATAAGGGCAATCAGTAGGAGTCCGCCTACTGCATATATCCATTTTCGATCCATCTATAATCCCTCCCTTGTGTCAGTCGACAATGTCGAATTCCTGTTCATACTCTTTTACCTCGCCGGTCCCGGCCGACAGGTTCTTGGTCTCCTCGCCGGACTGTTCCAGCGATCCCAGCACCTGCTCCAGCAGCTCCTGCTGCCGCCGTTCCTCCTCTTCGCGTTTGCGCTCTTCTTCCAAACGCTGGCGCTCGGCATCGACCACCTTTTTGTTCAATAGGTCAATCATCTGTTCGATATTTTCACGCTGACTGCTGTTCGGCCGCAGCGAAAGAAAAACCTGGTAGTCGGCCACCGCATCGTTGAACTGCCCTTTGCGCACGTACAGATTGGCCCGGTTGAGATAGGCGTTGGCCATGTCCTTGTTCAGCTCAAGGGCCTGCTGGTACATCTCAGCGGCCCGGTCGTACTCTTCGAGCCGCTGGTAGTTGACTCCCATGTTGTAGTAAAACCGGGCTTTGCTGCTGCCGGCGTATGGCAGCCCGTCCTGGTAGATCTGCTGGGCGGCCTCGAAATCGCCCATCTGCTCATAGCACACCGCCAGGTACATGTACAGTTTGTCGTTCCGCGGCTCCTGCCGCAGGGCGGTCTGCAGCAGGGGCGCGGCCTGTTCGGGCTGGTTGTCCATAAAAAACTCGATACCCTGCTGTTTGGCGCTGCTTTGGGCGTCTTCGGACCCGACTGCCGTTGCCTCGGCGCCAGCCGACGGGCCGGTCCACAACAGGACATGCATCATTATAATTAAATTAATAAAAAACACTCCAGAGGACTTCATATCAGACACTTCCTACAAGTAAGGTTTGACATAGCTGTATTTTCTCATTAATCTTCTCTAAGGAGAAGTATATGCCATTAATTATCGCACTTATTATATTCCTCGGCATTACCCTTGGTATTATAACCTTTTTCCTGGTGAAGTCTATCATTGCGCCCAGACAGGTGGAAACCCTGTTCAAGCAGCTCAACAACGGAAAAGCGGCCGCGGTGACACGGGGTGCGAAGCAAATTCTGGCAAAAAATCCGCGCAATGTCGATGCCCATTACCTGCTCGGTCAGGCTTATCTTGAACAGGACAAGCCGGAGCTGGCCTTGATGGAGCTGAAGGCGGTTAATCAGATCGGCATTTTCGACGGCTATACCAAAGAGGACCAATTCCGTAAAAAAATTGCCGCATTGTACGAGCGTTTCAATCAGCCGGAGGAGGCGCTGAAAGAGTATCTGCTGCTGATCAAGCTGCAGCCGAATACCGCCGAAAACTACCTAAAGGCCGGAGAACTCTTCGAGCAGCGCGATAAATCGGGCAAGGCGATGAACTTTTACCGCAAGGCCATCAGCCTGAACGACCGGCTGGCGGAGGCGCATCAGCGGCTCGGCTACATCCTCTACCGCAGTAAAAAGCCGCTGGAGGCACGCGGGGAGTTCGAGGCGGCCATAAAAAACGACCCGTCGAACTATCAGTCCCATTTTTATCTGGGAAAGCTGCAGAAAGAGAATCACGACTATGTGGCGGCCCTACTCTCTTTCGAAAAAGCTCAGCGTGACCAATCCCTGAAGATCCGCTCCCTGATAGAGCGCGGCAGTTGTTATATGAACATGAACAATTTTGACAAAGCGGCTACCGAGCTCGAGCGGGCCATCAAACTGTCCGAGGATCCCAGCTCGAAAGAAACTTTATACGCCCGATACTTCCTCTCGCTCTGCTATGAGAAGGACCGCCGCTTCGACAACGCGATCGAGCAATGGGAGAAGATCTATAAACGCAAGCCCGGCTTCAAAGACGTGGCCGAAAAATTGAGTCAGTATCAGGACCTGCGCACCGACGACCATATGAAAGACTATCTGACAGCCAATCCCGCGGAGTTTGTAGAAATCTGCAAAGCCGTGACCACCGGTCCCCTGGGCCTGACCATCCGGGACACCTCGGAGATCCGGAACGGCTGCCAGATTATTGCCGTGGACAGCGACACCCGCTGGAGGAACGCTAAAAAACTGCCGAAGCTGATGTGGTTTTTGAGGGTTCCCGAATCGCTCGGGGAATCTACCATTCGTTCGGTGCATGAAAAGATGAGAAAACTCAATGTAAGCCGCGGAGTAATCATCAACTCGTCTACTTTCTCCCGCAAGGCAATCGAATATGCCGAGAGCCGGCCGATCGACCTGGTCGGCAAAGATGAACTGCAGAAGCACCTGAAGGGTGTGGATTTGGGAGCACTATAGGTTGTGTCAACAAGAAAAATTCTCTGTATTTCCGATCATGTAGATCCTCTGATCTATTCGAATCAATTGAAGGAGCGTTTCAAGGACATAGATTTGGTCTTGAGCGCCGGAGATCTCGATCTGCCGTATTACGGCTTTATCGTCAGCACGCTGAACAAGCCTTTGCTGTTCGTCTTCGGTAACCACAACCTGAAACGCATCGGCCATTACCGCAAGGAGTACCGTGAGGAGAGCCTGAAATTCATGATGAAGAACGATTTCCTCGAAAAAACCTACGGTTCGATTTATGTCGGCGGTAAGGTGAAACGGATCGAAGGCCTGATTATCGCCGGGCTGGGCGGGAGTATGCGCTATAACAACGGCATGAACCAATTTAACGAATACCAGATGTTCATGAATATTCTCCGGCTCATCCCCCAGATGCTGTTTCATAGAATTTTCCACGGCCGCTGGCTGGATATCCTTTTGACCCACGCTCCGCCGCGGGGAATCCACGACCGAGAGGATCTGTGCCACCGCGGTTTCAAGAGCTTCCTGTGGTTCATGCGCCGCTTCAAACCGCGCTACATGATTCACGGTCATGTACATCTGTACGACTTGAATGATATCCGGAAAAGCACTTACGAGGAGACCAAAATCGTGAATGCGTACGAGCATACCATAGTAGAGATCGAGGTTCCGAATAAATGAAAAATAACTCTTTCTTTGTCCAAAACCAGGCCCGTGAAGATTTTAACAAAGCCCGCTCGCGGGCAACGATCAGTCAGCTGCTCAACACTCTTACTCCCGAGCGCCAACGCCTGCTTTCGCTTGAGGACGTCCGCAATCTACTCAAACCCAAAAAAGAGAGCTACAAAGGGATGCAGAGCGTTCCGATCGACAAGATCGTCGGCAGTGAGGGGCGCTACAACGATTTCACCAGTGCGTTTCTGCCCAAGCGCGATTTTATCCGCGGCCGCTGGGAGAGCGTCGATCGGGCTCACCTGTCGGATATAATCCTGCCGGCGATTAAGCTGTATGAGATCGGCGGTGTGTATTTCGTACGGGACGGGAACCACCGTGTATCGGTCGCCCGGATGCAGGGGACCGAGGCTATCGACGCCGAGGTGATCGAACTGGATTCGGAGATACCTCTGAAGCCGGGCATGACGGTCAGCGACCTAAAGGATGCGGTTATCGATTATGAGAAAAAGAAGGTATTTAACGATACCCAGCTGGATACAATCGTTCCGCCCGAAGAGATAGTCTTCTCGGAGCCCGGCCGCTACGTGGAAATGCTGCGTCATATTCAGGGCCACAAGTATTTTCTCAACCAGGGCAGCGAGGAGGAGATCTCCTTTCTCGATGCGGCTTCATCCTGGTACAACAATCTGTACAAACCGATCGTGCGGATTATCGAGCAGGAAAACATCATCTCGCGTTTTCCGGGCCGAACCATGGCCGACCTCTACATGTGGATTATCAAACACTGGGACGGATTGAAAAACAAATACGGGAATAACTTTTCATTGAAGGTAGCCGCCCTGGACTACTCCGAAAAATTCGGTAATAGCCTCTGGGAACAGTTCAAAGGTTTTCTGCGTTCCCTTAGCGGCTCACTGTTCCGCCGGTAGCTCCGGCAATTCGAGCGGGCCGCTGACCAGCCCGAAACCGTCGGCCGCATCGTAGTGCTGAAGCATGATGCGACGCGCGCCGGGCCAGCGTTCGGTCCAGTTGTCAATGACAAGAGTATACTTCGCCGACCCTTTCAGCTCGAGCAGCTCACTGCGGATAAATCCGCCCTCCGCGTCATAGAGCGAGACCAAGAGCTCGGGTGCGGTCGAAGAGAGGGAGATACGCCGCGCTCCGACCTCGGCCGCTGGGAAGCGTCCGGTCGGCAGACTCCCCTTCTGCAGACCAAGTATATTGCTGTTCACGTTAAAAACAGTCTCGGCCGCCTCGCCGGCTTTATCACTTAGTTTTACGCGGTACTCGCCCCGCGGCAGTATGCGGGCGGCGCTATTGCGAACGCCGTTCGTACCAATCCAGCGCTCGCCCTCACGCTCGATCGTCCGCCACCGTGCAGAATCGAAACTCCACAGCAGTTCCTGCTGGTTGTGAAGCAGTTCCAGCTGGTCGATATCCTGCAGGCCGTCGGCGTCTTCAGCATGCACGAACAGGGTCAGCTCCTCGTACTGGGTTGAAGTTTGGGTATCGTACACCACATTCAGTTGCCAGAACAGCTGGGCGATCTCGGGGGGCTGTCCGCTGCAGCTGCCGGCCAGCAGGAGCACCGCCGGCAGGAGCACCGCCGGCAGGCGAGTCCGCAGCAAGGAGCCGCAGCGGTTCAGTTTACACAGTCTGAATTTTTTTTCCATGCATCATCTTATTTGCAACCGGATTCGCATACGCCTCCAGCAGTATGGTGCGCACCTGCTTGGACAGACGCCGGAAACGCAGGAAGAAACGCTGCTTCTCGAACTCCGAATAGGTCTGTTCGAAAAGGTTGGTATTATGAATCACGTCGTAGGCAATGAAGTTGGTCGACCACAGCTTATACCCGTGCTGGATACGTTCGTCGATCGCCGCCACCAGCTCCTTCTCATCCTTGTATACCGGCTCCATAGGCGGATTGAAGTGGTAGTGCACCTTTCCCTTGAAGCCTTTGATACCGGCCATGATACTGACCAGATCCTCGTATTTACGCTTCTTGTGCTCTCCGCGCGTCCGTTTGCGGTGAATCTCCCAGGCTTTCATTCGGTCACAGGGATCGTACTGATAAGAGATGGCTATCGGGACGATTTTGGTTTGCCGCAGAAAGTCATGAAAATTGATCTTGTCACGCCTATAGGCAAAATACAGCATCTTCATGATGGCCGGATTGGTGATATCCATCCCGTCCTTCGAACGACCGGATGATTGTGCAATCCAGATGGACTCGCCCCCGTCGAGGGTCTGACGAATGTAATTGGAGAGCTTCATGCTGGCGGTGTACTGGTCGCGGGGCGGCAGATTGCGCTTGACGATCACGCCGCGGTTGATGCGGATGAGGTCGGAAATGATGTCGTTTATAAGCAGATTGTCGCCGAAAGCCACCTGAGCCATCTCGAAACCGTTCTTCGAAAGAATATAATCGAGCAGGGCCGGATCGAGTACGATATCCCTGTGGTTCGAAACGAACAGATAGTTCTGCTGCGGGTCGAGGTTCTCGATACCGCTGTAACTCAGTCCGCTGCTGGTCTTCTTGACTATCGGATGCAAGAGGGTATCTACGATAATCTTCCGCTGAAAAGCCTCGACAGTCTGTATATTGCCCAGCTTAATACTGAGATAGGTCTTGATTATTTTATCTACCAGCGGCGCGAAAATGCGGGGAGTCTTCGGTAGGAACACCGTTCTGAGCCCCGACATGAGCCACTTGCTGTCCTTCAGGCGCTGTAGTACCTGGGGTACTTCATCGTCACGATAAGGCCGGATATCGTCATAATTCTCTTCAGTTGCCATAACACCACCTTGGACTTTTAGAATAGCGCATTAAGCGAGGTAAAGTAAAGCCGCTGCGCTAATCAACAAAATTAATACACTTTCCTTATTGTCTACTCATATTTCGCGCGATATAATGCTAAGGCTAGTTTTAGCAAAACTCAAAGGAGGACAAAAAGGATGAATAGAAAAAGAGTACTTTTTCTTGTCTTGATCACTCTCTTAGCTGTTTCCGTGGCCTTTGCCGGCGGACAGAAAGAACAATCGCTCGGTTCCGAGGACAACCCGATTATCTGGTCGTTCGTTCCGTCCGGCGAAATGGAACGGGTAGCTGCCGGTGCCGAGGAAGTTGCCGACATGCTGCAGGCAGAAACCGGTTACTATTTCGATACCAATGTCGCCACCGAGTATGTTGGTGTTGTCGAGGCGCTCTCCAGCGATCCGCCCAAGGCTCACATGGCCTCTCTGGCCACTTTTGCCTACATTATGGCCGCCGACCGCGGTGTAGCCGAAGCCGAATTAGTTGCGGTTCGCTATGGCAGCCCCACCTACAACGGTCAGTTCATCACACAAAAAGACAGCGGTATCAGCGAAGTCTCCGACTTCGAAGGGAAAACCTTCGCCCGCGCCGACCCTCTCTCCACCAGCAGCTGGATTATTCCCATGATCGAGATGAAAGCCGCCGGGGTCGATCCTGACACCGATCTGGCTAACGTCGTCGATGCCGGCAGTCACGATACCGTGGTCTCTGCCGTGTATAACGGCGATGCCGATGTGGGCGCCACTTATGTAGATGCCCGCACCCGCTTGGAAGAGGATTACCCGGATGTGATGGACGAAGTAGTGGTAATCGGTGTCACCACCGACATCCCCAACGACGGCGTTCAGTTTCATCCCTCCATCTCCGAAGAGATGCGCGGTGAAATCGTCGACGCTCTCATGAAGATCGCTTCGACTGAAGAGGGCAAAGAAGCGCTCAACACCGCATACCAGTGGAACGGTCTCGAACAACACGGCGACGAGTTCTACGATCCCTTCCGTCAGGTACTGCAGGCATCCGGCATGGATGTTCAGGAACTCATGGAATAAACCTGACCATAGAACAGATTGTACACCGAGGGGGATAAGACTGTCCCCCTCTTCTTGTCTACAGTAAAATTGGGGGAACTATGCTTGAAGTAAAAAATCTCACCAAAATTTACCCCGACGGAACCTTGGCATTGAAAAATGTGAGCTTTACCGTCGAGGATGGTGAGTTTCTTGTAGTAATCGGACTCAGCGGCTCGGGAAAATCGACGCTGCTGCGCTGCATCAACCGCCTGATCGATCCGACCGAGGGACAGATTCTGATGGACGGCCAGGATATCACCGCCGCCGAAGCGAAAGAACTGCGCCTGATTCGCCGCAAGATCGGTATGATCTTTCAGCACTTTAATCTGGTAGATCGCTCCAGCGTACTGACCAATGTTCTGTCGGGCAAGCTGGGCTACATCAGCCCCTGGGCCAGTCTGCTGCACAAATTTCCAGCCGGAGCGAAAAAAGAAGCTATGCAGGCACTCGAAAAGATCGGTATCACCGATCAGGCCTTTAAACGAGCCGATGAATTGTCCGGCGGACAGCGTCAACGGGTGGGTATCGCCCGCGCTCTGATGCAGAATCCCAGCATGATGTTGGCGGATGAACCGGTCGCCAGTCTTGACCCGGTTTTGGCCCACACCATCCTCGGATACCTGGAGCAACTGAACCAGGAATCGCATATTTCGGTGATCTGCAGCCTGCACTACCTCGACCTCGTACAGCGCTACGCCACCAAAGTTATCGGCCTGCGGGACGGCGAAGTAGTATACCGCGGCGACCGCAAAGATATTCGCAAGATGACCGACGAACAGTTCAAAGAGATCTACGGTGAAGAAGCAGTCCGGGTAAATGCCGGCGAATTCGAACGGGAGGAAAAGTAGCGATGTCACAGATAATCAAAAAAGAAAAGAAGCCTTCATTTGTGAGTGCACCCGTCGCCGCCGTTCTCTCACTGCTCATTCCGGGTCTCGGACAGGTTCTGGCCCGCCGCGTACAGCGCGGACTGCTCATGCTCGGATCGGTAGCATCGATTCTCGGTCTTTTGATATGGCGGATAAAGGTTCTCGGGCGTCTGGAGGAGGGGTTTTGGCCGACTCTAGGAAAATCGCTGGATAGGGCGCCAATGTTCGTCGGATTCGGCTTAGCGGCCCTGGCGGTTATCTGGCTGTGGATTGTCTTTGATGCCGCCCGGCAAACCGATACCAAAAAGCAATTCGGCAACTCGATTTTTGTTCTCATTTTAGTTGTTTTCTTTACCATCGGTTGGCAGATCAGTGAAATCGACCTGGTCAAGCTGACCAGTGATGCCGATGAGGCCTGGCTGCCGTTGTCGAAGATACTCTGGCCCTGGGAAGCCTCGGTAACCCGGGCGACCGACACTATCGAAGCCGGCGCCAAGGTGCTGGTCGACTCGGAAGGCGAGGCACCGCCCAAACCGGAAAAAACCGAGGGAGAACCCTACTTATGGGTTACCCCGCGCGAGGGGAATCTCTCCAGGCTCGACGAGAACAACAATATCATTCCCGGCACCAAAATCACCGTGTACGGTGAGAACTTCGAACCTAATACGCGCACCCAAATTTGGTGGAGCGACTCCATCGGCAACGAGTTCAGGCCGCGTTATCAAGGTGAATACGTCAGCGTTATGACTGACGAGGAGGGCTCGTTTGAAAAAGAGCTGGTCATGCCGTACCGACTGATTCCGCCCAGCGCCAAGGGGCAGCAGATACACGAGGTCATGGCCCGGCAGATAAGCGATGTGGGCCCCCTGCTGCCCAGCCAACCGCTTATACTGACTATCGAGCTGATTATCGAGACCATCTTTATGGGAATGATGGCCACCCTGTTCGGTATTCTCTTTTCAGTGCCGGTCAGCTTTCTGGCCGCCCGCAACCTCATGTCCACCTCGTGGATCACCCTTACAATCTACTACGTCACCCGTACTATTCTGAACATCGTGCGGGCAATCGAGCCGCTCATCTGGGCCCTGATTGCGGTTGTGTGGGTCGGTCTCGGACCGTTTGCCGGTATCGTGGCGTTGACCATTCACTCGATCGCCGCCCTTGGTAAGCTTTATTCGGAGGCCATCGAGGGTATTAACCCGGGCCCCATCGAAGCCATCCAGGCCACCGGCGCCAACAAAATACAGACCATCATGTACGCGGTCGTACCGCAGATGATCCCGCCATTTGTTTCGTTCACCATCTACCGCTGGGACATCAACGTGCGTATGTCCACGGTTATCGGTATGGTCGGCGGAGGAGGTATCGGATTCCTGCTGGTGCAGTACATCCGCCTGCTCGAGTACAAGTCCGCCGGTATTGCCGTGTGGTTCATCGCCCTAACCGTTTCGATCCTCGACTACGTGAGTGCCGAAATTCGTCAGCGCTTCGTGTAGCAAGGGAAAATAGTGGCGCGATATATGAATGTAATTGAAGTACTCTTCTTGCTGGCCCGTCCCGCGGCCGGCAAGAGTGAAATTATAGACTACCTGCGGCAGCTTCCGCCGCAGGAGCGGCAGCAGAAGATGCATCTGGCCGCCGACCTGCAGGTGCTGGACGATTTCCCGATGCTGTGGACCTGGTTCGAGGAGGACGCCATTCTGGAAGAGATGGGCTATCCGCGGCTGGAACAGGTGCTGAATACGCTGTACCACCGTTACAGTCGAGCTTCGTAACAGCTGCTCTACTCGATGCCGACCAGGGCTTTGATGTACTGAGAGCGCTCGTAGACCTCGGGATGATCGACCGCCTCCTGGCTCAGTAGCCCGCGAAGGTCGACCAAACGTTCGTATCCCTTGCGCTGCATCCACTCTTCGATTTCCTTCAGATGCGATTGAATAGTATCGATTCCGTTCTTCATGTAGGCCGAACATATTTCCACTGCATGTGCACCGGCCAGAATCTGCTTTATGATGTCTGCCCCGGAGTGAATGCCGGTGGTTGCTGCTAAGTCGGCCTTCACCTTGCCGGAGAGAATGGCGATCCACTGCAGGGTAAAGGCCATCTCCTCGGGCACGCTGTACACATGTGCCGCTTTTAAGCGCATGTTCTCAATATCGATATCGGGTTTGTAGAAACGGTTGAACAATACCAGTCCGTCGGCCCCTTCCTGGCCGAATCTGCGCATCATATGGGCCATGCCGGAAAACTGACTGCCGAGTTTGAGGGCGACCGGAATCGATACCTTCTTCTTCACCTTTTTCAGGATTTCAAGGTACTTCTTTTCGATCACGTCTCCGGAGGTCTGTTCGTCGGCCGGAATGATGAATATATTCAGTTCGAGAGCATCGGCACCAACGTTCTGGAAACGTTCGGCGTATTCGATCCAGTTGCCGTCTGATACGCAGTTAACACTGGCAATAACCGGAATCGAGAGCTCCTGTTTCGCCTGTTCGACCAGTTCGAGATATGAGTTCATGTAGTAATCGTGACTCGTTTCCTGGAAATAGTCGTATGCATCCGGATAGGCGTCAAAATTGAGGTCACCAACCATTCGGTCGGATTCCATCTGAATCTGCTCTTCAAAGATAGATTTCAAAACTACCGCGCCGGCACCCGCCGCTTCGCACGCTTTCAATTTATCTATATCATAGGTAAGCCGAGAACTGGATACGATAATTGGATTTTTCAGCATTAAGCCCATGAACGTGGTCGATAAATCACTCATATGATGTTCCTCCTTTTGTGACTCCCTCCATATTGTAATGACAATAGGCAGTGGTGACAAGCTTTGCTTTAAATTTTACTTTTTTACAAAATAAAGCCGCCCTGGCAAGGGCGGCCTTCTCTTAGAACTAGATTACGTACGCTTATAAAACGGAGTTTTGACAAGCTTGGCCCGTTTACGTTTTTTATTCATCTCGATCTCGATTTCATCACCGATTTTCAGACCGATACCGCGTTTAACCAGCACGAGACCGCAGAACTTGTCCAGCATGATCGATTTGGCCCCACTAGTCACATATCCGATTTCATCACCTTCGGTGGAAAACACTTTGTAGTGCTCCCGCGGGACACCCTTATCGATCATCTCACAGCCGCGCAGCGAGCGGGGCACTCCCGCCTCCTTCTGCTTGAGCAGCGCTTCCTTTCCGCAGAAATCGCCGCCCTCGAGCTTCACGAACACCGAAAGGTTCGCCTCGAGCGGCGTAATATCCTCGGTCAATTCGTGGCCGTACAGCGGCAGTTTCGCCTCGAAGCGCAGGGTATCCCGGGCCCCCAAGCCGCAGGGCAGTACACCGCGGTCTCGGCTGTGTTGAAGAATGGTGTTCCAGACATCAGCGGCTGCCGAGCTCTGGCAGTATATCTCGAATCCATCTTCACCGGTGTACCCGGTCCGGCTGACGATACACTCATGTTGGCCGATTTTCACTCCGTTTTGGAACCGGAAGAATTTGATATCGTTTACCACAACTCCGGCGATTTCGCGCAGGTAGTCGTTGGCCTTTGGTCCCTGCAGGGCTATCTGTGCCCAGTCCTTGGACACGTTTTTTATAGAGGGCGCATTATCAGCCCTCTGGATCCATTCGTTTTCTTTGCTTATCCAGTCGAAATCCTTGTCCGTATTGGCGGCGTTGACTACCAGCAGGTATTTTTCGGGTGAATAGCGGTAGATCATCAGATCGTCGACTACGCCGCCGTGGGGATAACACATTGGGCTGTAAAGACACTGGTAGTCGTCCATTGACTTCACGTCGTTTGTAACCAGCCAATCTACAAACTCTTCGCTGGCAGAACCTTCTATCATGATCTCGCCCATATGCGACACATCGAACAGACCGGCGTTCTTGCGAACCGCCAGATGCTCCTCGATGATGCCATGCTCGAAATTTACGGGCAGTTCCCATCCGCCGAAATCGATCAGCTTTACCCCTTCATACTGCTTGTATACATGATGCAAGGGAGTGGTCTTTGACATGACTATCCTCCTATAAGATATACGGAACCCTTAAATTATATCCCTGATACACAACGAATGTTTCGACCTCTTGTATCTCACCGATTCGAGACAGTTCTTCGGTGAAGAACTCCAGCAGTCCAAACCCTTCGTTCTCATTCAACAGAACTTGCACGATCAGGTCGTAACGCCCGGTAACGACACTCACCGATACAACTCCGCGGAGATTATTGAACTCCTTGCCCATACGGACCAGTTCGACTGTTGACAGTTTCACTCCGATGATAATCATGCGATGGCCTGGGAGGGATTCCGGGTCAACCAGTCCGGATATCTCGAGGATACCCTCCTCGAGCAGCTTGTTGACCCGCGAACGAACGGTATTCTCCGTGATGGAGAGCGCCTCAGCGATTGCACTGAAAGACTTGCGCCCATCACGGAGATGTTTGATTATTTCAATGTTGGTTTCATCAATTTTCATAAACTACTATATATAGTTTAGTCTACCCGTGCTGCTTTGCAAAGGTGTTCATGAACTCGACCAGCGCCTCTACATCTTTCGGCGGCAGACTGTTGTAGACAGACGCTCGGCATCCGCCTACGCTGCGGTGGCCCTTGAGTCCCAGCATTCCACGAGCTTCCGCTTCCTTGATGAAACGGGCTTCCAGCTCTTCACTCGGCAGCCGGAAGACTACATTCATGGTAGACCGATACTTCGGATCCACCGGGCAGCGGTAGAAACCGTCGCTCTCTTCCATAGCCTGATAAAGCAGCTGAGATTTCTGCTCGGCACGCTCGGCCATTGCGGAGGCACCGCCCATCGCTTTGATCCACTTCAGTACCAGGTTGATGCCCCAGATGGAGAACACCGGCGGAGTATTGTAGAGCGAATTCTTTTCCGCATGGGTCTTATAGCTCAGATATGCGGTAAGATCGGCAGGAGCATTCTTCCACACGTCGTCACGCACGATTACGATGGTAGCACCGGCCGGCCCGAGGTTCTTCTGTGCACCGGCATAGATCAGTGCAAACTTTTCGACCGGTACCGGGCGGCTGAGAATATCGCTGGACATATCGGCCACCAGCGGGGTATCGCCGATGGACGGCCAGTCTTTCCACTGTAGTCCGCCGATGGTTTCGTTGGAAGTGATATGAACGTATGCCGAATCATCTGAAGGCTTTACATCGGAGGGCGCCGGCAGGGTGGCATAATTCGATTCCTTACCATCCCAGAGCACGTTTACCTTGCCGATTTTTTCGGCATCTTTTACCGCTTTGCCGCCCCATGCACCGCTGTTCACATAATCGGCGGTTTTCCCAGCGCTCAGCATGTTCATCGGCACCATTGAAAACTGCAGAGTCGCTCCGCCGCCCAGGAACAGCACCGAGTAGTTATCGGGAATGCCCATCAGCTCTTTCAGCAGGCTCACGGTCTCATTGTGCAGATTATCATATGCTTTTCCACGGTGGCTGGCCTCGACAATCGAATACCCTTCGCCGTGGTAATCGGCAATATTGTTTTTCAGCTCCTCTAACACCTCAACCGGCAGGGTTGAAGGACCGGCAAAAAAGTTTAATTTACGATTCATATTCTTCCTCCATCAACGGCTTCTTTTATAATTCCGTACGCTTCATCGCCAATGCGAAGCAGGTTTTCCACACTGTTAGCCCCGATATGGGGGGTCAAAAGGGTGTTCGGTGCCTGCAGAATCGGGTCGTCACTCGGCGGGGGATCACTGGCCCATACGTCGGTCGCGAAAAAACTCACCTTACCGCTTTCGAGGGCCGCTTTAATGTCATGCGGCTCAACCGTAGGTCCGCGGCCGGTATTTATAATGACCGGCTGCTTGTTGCAGGCATCAATGACACGCTTGTTGATCAGGCCTTTGGTACTCTCGGTGAGGGGCAGATGCAGAGAGATGTAGTCGGCCTCTTTGACGGCCTCCTCGAGTGAGGGCTTCATTTCAGCCCATTTACTCTCGTGCACGAATTTGTCGTATGCCACAACCTTCATACCGAAAGCGGCGGCCCGTTTAGCCACCTCGGTAGCTATATTGCCGATACCGACCAGACAGAGAGTTTTTCCGTACAACTCGGTTCGTTTCAGCTTTTTCTTTAGCCACTCACCCTTCTGCATACTGTTGTGTCCGACCACGATGTGGTTCGGGATACTCAGCATCAGGGCAAAGGCGAGCTCGGCCACGGCAATTGAAGAAGCGTTGGGAGTGTTTCTCACTTCAATGCCCTTACTCTCGGCATACTCTTTATCAATGTTGTCGATTCCGACTCCGCCGCGAATAATGAGCTTGAGCTTGGATGCGGAATCGATGTACTCTTTGGTACATTTTGTCTTACTCCGTACAAGCACCACATCGGCCTCGGCCAGACGGTCCGTATCGGTAGTAACTTCGCCAAATGTTTTCAACTTATCCGGTAGTGATGGATCAAAGGCATCAGAGATAAGAATCAGCATAGTGCCTCCTTATAATATTGTCTTTTTATCCTACTCTATCCTTTTGAATGTGTCAAACATGAAATGCATTTTTTATGTTTTCAGAAATATTTTTTAATATATGTGTGCTTTCACGTAAATACAACAAGCTGCAACAATACTGACAAAGCCAGCCGCCCCTCCAAACAGGCGCGCAGCGGTAGAAACACCCGCTTGTTCTCTGAGCACAAAAAAAGGGGTGACCGAGTCTTGCCCAGCACCCCTTTCTGCAACCATATGCTTATAGTAGCAGTTATTAGTAATTCTTCATTGACTGCAATTTCCGCAGTTTTTTCATTTGTTTGCGCTCGAGAGCCTTTCTTTTGCGGTTTTTGATAGTCGAGGGTTTCTCGAAATACTCACGCTTCTTCCATTCACGGATTATACCCTCTTTTTCAACCATTCGTTTAAAACGTTTGAGCGCTTTTTCCAGCGGTTCGGTCTCATCTACTTTAATGTAGGCGATTGTCATCACCCCCTTCCAAAATATAAGTGTTGCGTATTTTCGCAGTTTATTCGATTTGTGTCAACATGGCAGGGTCCACCGCCACCCCCTGAACCCGAACCTCCCAGTGCAGATGAGGTCCGGTGGCCAGACCCGACATACCGACCGTACCTATTTTCTGGCCGGTCTCCACCAGTTCGCCCGTCTCCACTTCCAGCTGGTGCAGGTGGAAATAGACTGTGTACATACCGGGCATATGTTCGATTACCACACTGTACCCCGAAATAATCCGATCAGCTGCCAAGACTACCCGGCCCCGTCCCGCCGCCAGAACCGGCGTACCCACATCGGCGGCAAAATCTATGCCGGTATGAATTGAACGAGCGGTACTCTCATCCGAGTAAGCAAATATACGCCGGTCGCCGTAATACGAAGTAATTCTGTACTCCCCGGAATCCTTTTTCGGCAGGGGAAAATCGAGCTGCAGGGTGCCCATAACCCTGTCGGCATTGAAGCGTGCGTAGATCTCCTGAATGGCCAGTGCCTGTTCGTACTTTTCCGGATCATCCGAACTGCGCAGCTCCGTAAGCGAATAGTCGAGGGGTATCGTTTCGCTGCGAAATTCGCGCGGCACGACCTTTAGCGGGCGTGTCTTCTCGATCGAACCGGCGGCACTATGATATTGCAGTTCGTACTCACCGGCTTCCATAAGGGATGAAAGGGGAATCAATACCCGCACACTCCCCTGCCCGTCGAGGTAATCATTCGTCCTAAAACTTTTAAAACGGCCTATGCTCCGGCCCTCTGCATCGAGCAGCTCTATCGCCCGGAGAGGCTCCGGATAGTCGATTGTGAGCACTTCGCCGGGTACGGCCCGCAGCGCTTGGGAGGCAGCCTCGGCAGAACCGATTAATAGCAGCAGGAGCAGCAATGCTGCGTAGGTACGCGTGGAACTGAATCTATTCATACACTAGTCTCTTTTAATATCAAGTATCGTCAATTGCGAAGTCTCGGTGTTCTGAAAATAGTTCCGGCCCAGCCGGAAAACCACATCGACCGTGTCTCCAAGCGAGAAATCACGATTCACCCGCTCGCCGGCCCGCCAGAAAATTGCGGGCCACTTATAACCGCCAGAATCGAGCAGAAGCTTGGCGTGCTGCTGCTCCCCTTTGCCGACCAGATCGATATTGGAGATCTTAAGTCGGCGGGTGAGAAATATTATCGGCGGATTGTCCTCTCCATAGGGCTCAAACTGTTCTACCAGCTTGTGCAGATCCGGATTCAGGTAGTCTGCCGGCAGCTCGGCATCGATTTCCAGAACATCCTCTTCCTGTACCTGTGGTTTCAATTCCGCCACAGCGGTACTGAAGCGCTGCCGAAACTCTTCAAATCGCTCGTGTTCCAAGCTGAACCCGGCCGCATAATCGTGTCCGCCGTAGTCCATAAAGATATCTTCGAAGTTATAGAGAAAACCCTTCAGATGAAACCCCTTTATGCTGCGCATCGAGCCGACCAGATGGCTCTGCAGATCAGCTACAACAGTGGCCGGCACCCCGAAAAACTGCACCAGTCGGGCGGCCAGTATTCCGGTAATACCCCGGTGGATCGAATTGTCCTTCACCAGCACCATTTGTCCGTTGAGCTCATCAAAACTGCGCTGAGCCTTGGGCAAGATTTTCTTCCAGGCCGCATCGCCTAATTTTTTACGCTCCTTGTTCAGACCGAGCACCTCTTCGGCCAGGCGCTGCCTGGTCTCCGCATCATCGGTTATCAGCAGCTCGGCGGCTTTATCGGGTACTCCCAGCCGTCCGGTGGCATTGATCGCCGGAGAGATCTGCCATCCCACGTCGGTAGTGCTGAGCTGCTTGCCCAGCAGTCGCTGCTGCAGCAGCAGTTGATGGATTCCGGCCCGTTCCACCGCGTTCAGCTGGCGCATACCGCGTTTTACCAGCAGCCGGTTCTCCCCGTGCAGCGGCATCAGATCGGCAAGCGTCCCCAGGGCCACTAAGTCGAGATGCTTGTCGAACTCAGTTGACAAGGCCGGATAACGGCGCAGAACGTAGGATTGAAACAGCGACAAGAAAATATCGATTTCGCTCACCAGCTCGCTGGTATAGCGGTTGGCGCGACTGCGGTCTCTTATTTTCAGCAGGCTCATCCTCTCCAGCTTCGGCAGCAGCTTCCATATTTCAGGAGCTACATCGAGTACATTGATATCCACGCCGTTCCCGAAGACCTTCTGCAGCAGACGCCGCTGCTGCTGTTCGTCGTAGACCAAGATCTGAGTATTCATCAGGAAAGCGGCCAGCCGCGTCTGATCGGGCCGCACCATCCCCGGCACGAGATTTTCCGACAGCCGATCTACTTCGACCAGGTTCGAAATCTTGACCGCCTCCAGTATGACCGTATCGTTCCCCGGCCTGGCATGCAGCAATACCAGCTCCTCTTTGTACATTTCGGTTTGGCTGAACTCGAGGGCCCATATAAGTTTTGCAACCACTCCGCATCCGGCCAGATCACGAAAAGGATAACCGGAATCTGCAATTTTCGGGTCTATGAGGGCTATCGCCGGCGGCAGCTCATCCTGGGGATTGTGATGATCGATTACAATGGTATCGATGCCCAGTTCGCGGGCCCGCGTGATCTCGGCAATGTTGGAAATACCACAGTCAACCGTAATAAGCAGCTCTCCGTCAGCCGCGGCAAACTCCTCCACCACTTCAACGGTCAGCCCGTACGGGTCATTGCCCAACGGAAGAGCCCACTCGGCATCGACCCCCAGCTTCTGCAGCTCTTCTTTCAACAGCACCGTAGAGGTTATGCCGTCTACATCCCGATCGCCGAAAATTTTGACCTTCTCACCTTCGGCTACTGCCTGCTGAATGCGGTCCACCGCATCTTCCATTTCCGTAAATAGAAAAGGATTATAGCTGAACATCAGATCGTTTTCCAGGTAAAATTTGATCTGCTCCGGCTCCGTTACTCCGCGGCGAACGAGAATAGAGGCGGTCAATAAGTCCACCCCGTATTTACCCGCTATTGAGCGGACACTGTCTTTTTCAATATCAGTTTTATTCCATTTCATCAGCAGTTACCTCACCCACCTCCTCGTAGTGTGCACCCTCCGGACGCAGAGTCGATTTGTACAACACTATTCGCTGCACTGTAAAGCCGATATGTATATCCCGGCCTTCCTCTTCGGGTTTGGGCCAGACAGTATTCTGTTTCACTCTGGCAAGTGTCAAGTGGGGTCTGAACTTCTTCCTCTCCGGAGGCGCAAATGCCGATAAATGGCCGCTGAGGGCCTGTTGCAGTTCACGACACTCCCGTATACCACTCTGCGGATCGAGAAACACTACCCGGGCCGGCCCGCGGCGCGGGAAAACTCCCAATCCATCGAACTCCAGCCGAAATTGCTTGAACAGGGGCTGCAGCATCTGCATCGATTTCAGCACCTGCGGCACCCGATCCGCCTCGATTTCTCCGAGAAAATTGAGGGTGATATGCAGCGCCTGCTGGGAAACCCATTTCAAATCGGGATAACGCCCACGCAGAGGAGCCGTATCAAGAATTATTTTTTCCCGCAGTGTATCCGGAACCGGGATAGCTGTAAAAATTCTCATACCACTCCCTTTTGCAAAGTATTCAATCGAAACCCCACTACATCTTCGATAATAGCGTAGAGCAGACGCTTTAATCCGCGCAGCTCCCCCGCACTCAAACTCACAGCTTCGGTCTGTGCCGCAGACAGCCGGCTGGTGTGCTGCAGGTACTTTTTCGCAGCCGGTGTCAGGATAAGCAGATCAAGATCACCCTCGGCCGCCAGCCTGCACTCCCCGGCTACGAACTCTCCGTTTTGCCAGTATAGCGGCTCTGCCGGCTCGATTTCGCGACCGCAACTGCCGCAGAACGAAATGTCGGGCAAAAAGCCGGTAATGTCCAGGTACCGCCACACGAACTGCAGATTGGCCCGCTCTACGTGCTGAGTCCGCCCCAGGAAATCGAGGGCTGAACTCAACAAATAATACAGTTGAGCAAACTCACTCCCCCCGCCGAACGATTTGATAATGAGTTCAGACCAGAAAAGCCCAGTGTAGTAACGGTCGAGATCACCGCGCAGTGCTTCATTGTAAGTCCGCGGTACTACTTCAGAGACTTTATAGCGATCTTTGACCGGATCGTGGTACAGGAAGAAATCTCCGGCGGTAAACGGTTCGGTTACTCCGGAGAGTTTGCTTTTTCCCTTGTATGCGCCGAAGGCGGTTGCGTGAAAAACTCCCGCATCGGGCGAAATTATAATCAGGCCTTTATGGAACTCGGCAACTCTATAAGCCTTAAGAATCACCCCTTCGGTGCGGAAGTTACGACCCATGGCCCAATAATACGACACTGCCGCCTCTATGTACAGGGGTGCTTTCATATTGCTTTTTCAATTTGAATACTGGGCCATTTATGATTACCTTTGTTAAAGTAATTAACACAAGTATGAGAACAAAACTTTGTAGGAGGCATCATGTCAGACAGACAAATTATACCTGCTGATCAGATACTGCCGAACAGGCTGTTCATAATGCCGCTTACCGGCAAACCGATTTTCCCGGGAATCTTTACCCCGATAATGATTCAGGATGCACAGGACATCGAAGTCATTGACAAGGCAATGAACGGCGACAGCATGATCGGCTTGACTCTGACCCGCTCGCCCGAAGACGAGACGGAATCCGACCGTTATGGGCTGGAACTGCATCGGGTCGGCACCGTAGCCAAGATCGTAAAGAAGATCAATCTGCCCGACGGCGGGTACAACATATTCATATCCACCCTGAAACGATTCAAAATCAAGAAGTTTCTCTCGGAGGAGTACCCCTTGAGTGCGGCGGTAGAGTACCTCGAAGATGAGAATGATTCTTCCGACGAAGTAAAGGCCCTCACTCGCTCACTGATCTCTGAAATGAAACAGCTCTCCGAGGACAATCCGCTCTTTTCGGAGGAGATGCGGCTGAATATGGTCAACATAGATCACCCGGGCAAGGTGGCCGATTTCATAACCTCTATCCTGAATATCGAGCGGCAAGAACAGCAGAAGATACTGGAAACCACCGATGTGTACAAACGGATGGAATCCGTGTTGATGTATATCAAAAAAGAGCAGGAACTGCTGAAGATACAGAAAAAGATTCAGCAGGAGATAAATGAAAAAATTGAGAAAAGCCAGCGCGAATACTTCCTGAAAGAGGAGTTGAAAAAGATCAAGGAGGAGTTGGGAATGCCCACCGACTCCAAGAGCAGCGAATATATGCGCTTCAAAGAGGCTATCGAGAAACTCGACCTAGAAGGCGAGGTCAAAGAGCAGGTCGAGCAAGAGCTCCAGAAGTTCTCGCTGATGGACCCCAACAGCTCCGAGTTCATCGTTACCCGGAACTATCTGGACACCATCATCTCACTTCCATGGCAAAACCCCGAGCAGGAGGAGTTCGAAATGGAGGATGCCCAGCAGGTGCTGGAGAAGGATCATTACGGGCTGGAGGATGTAAAGAACCGGATTCTCGAATACCTGGCGGTCCGTAAACTCAAGCAGGATTCCAAGGGCTCCATTCTGTGCCTGGTCGGTGCTCCGGGTGTGGGTAAAACCTCGGTCGGAAAATCTATCGCCCGGGCACTGGGCAAACAGTTCTTCCGTTTTTCCGTCGGCGGCATGCGCGACGAGGCTGAAATCAAGGGCCACCGGCGTACCTATGTCGGCGCTATGCCCGGAAAAATCCTGCAGGGACTGAAAATAGTAAAAACCAAGGATCCGGTTTTCATGATAGACGAAATCGATAAACTGGGCGCCTCATATCAGGGCGATCCCTCTTCGGCGCTGCTGGAGGTGCTGGATCCGGAGCAGAATGTGAGCTTCAGAGACCACTATCTGGACCTGCCCTTCGACATATCGAATATACTCTTTATCACCACTGCCAATACCCTGGATACTATTCCCCGGCCCCTGCTCGATCGTATGGAGGTAATCCGGCTCTCCGGTTACATCGAAGAGGAGAAAATTGCAATTGCCAAGAAATATCTGATTCCGAAATCGCTGGACCGTTCCGGACTGAAGAAAAAGCACGTGCGCTATAACAAGTCCGCCCTCTCCTCTATTGCCAAGAATTACGCCCGGGAGGCCGGAGTGCGCAACTTCGAGAAGAACCTCGATAAAATCCACCGTAAAATCGCCCGGCAGCTCATTCTTAAGGAGGTGGAGACACCGGTGGTGCTGAACGCCGAGAATATGGAAGAGTACCTCGGCCAGCCGACCTTCCGTAAGGATGAGGTCAAAAAGGCCGACAGCCCGGGGACGGCCCTCGGTCTGGCCTGGACCAACTTCGGCGGCGACACCCTGCTGATCGAGTCGGTCAGCAACCCCGGCAAAGAGGGATTTCGCCTTACTGGGCAGATGGGCAACATCATGCAGGAGTCGGCAAACATCGCCTATACGTATGTGCGTCACATCGCCGGTAGCTTCGATATCAATAAGGAGTACTTCGAAAACAACCAGATCCACCTGCATATTCCCGAAGGCGCAACACCAAAGGACGGACCGTCGGCCGGTATAACCATGGCCACCAGCCTGTTGTCTCTGGTGCGCGGTAAAACGATCCGTAAAAATCTCGCCATGACCGGCGAGCTGTCGCTGGTAGGAAAGGTGCTGCCGATCGGGGGACTCAAGGAGAAGACTATCGCCGCCCGGCGCAACAAGGTAAAGACCATTATCATTCCCAAAGCAAACGTAAAAGATCTGGAAGAAATTCCCGATCACGTGAAAAAGGGAATCGAGTTCAGACCGGTCGAGTCGATGGAAGAGGTAATTGACATTGTGTTTTAATCACCCGTAAAGTACCTCGATATGGAGTTATTAGCACCGGCCGGAAACATCGAAAAACTGCACTATGCATATCTATACGGAGCGGATGCCGCCTACATCGGCATTCGCTCTTTTTCTCTGCGCGCCCGCGCCGACAATTTTCACTCCGAGGAGTGGAAAGAGATCGCCCGCATAAAGGGCGGGCGCAAGCTCTACGGGGCGATGAACATTTTCTTCCACAATGATGACCTGAAAACCCTGGAGGCCCAGTCCGAGTACATTGCCCGCTATCCCTTCGATGCTTTCATCGTCAGCGACCTGGGCGCCTACAACGTGCTGCGGCGCAACTTTCCGGACAAACGCTACCACCTGAGCACCCAGGCCAACTGCATCAACGCGGAGGCGGCCAAGCTGTACCGGGATATCGGTTTCTCGCGGGTTATCCTCGGACGCGAAACAAGCCTGGATGATATTGCCGAAATCAAAGCGGTGGTGCCCGATTTGGAGATCGAAACCTTTGTGCACGGTGCCATGTGCCTGGCCTACTCGGGACGCTGTTTTCTCAGCTCATATATGGCCGACCGCAGCGCCAATCAGGGCGACTGTACTCACTCGTGCCGCTGGATGTACCGGGTTCTCGAGGAAAAACAGCGCCCCGGAGAGTATTTTCCGATCATAGAAGGCGAAGAGGGCTTCACCACCATTCTTTCATCCAAAGACCTGTGTATGTTCGACTATCTCGACCAGCTCGAGGCCGCCGGGGTGGATTCGGTGAAGATCGAAGGGCGCATGAAATCGCTCTACTACACCGCAGTGGTAACCCGCAGCTACCGCAAGGCCCTCGATTACCTGGCCACCCGCGGCGCGGACACCGCGCAGCCCGCGCAGCCCGGGCAGCTCTTGCAGCCCGAGCAGCCCACAAGCTTCGAACCATCCAAAATCGAAGAACTGCGCCCCTACCGCGATGAGCTGTACAAGATAAGCCGCCGCGAGTACAGTACCGGTTTCTACTTCGGCCAACGGGAGGCCGACCAAACCACCGCAAAAAGCTATATGCGTGAGTATGTCTTTCTGGGGACCATCGGGGCGCCGGCCGGCGACGGACTGTACGAATTGAATGTGAAAAATCAGATCCGCATAGCGCAGACCCTCGAGTTCATCGGTCCTGACGTGTTGTATAAGAAGGATTCACAGTACCAGTTGATCGATGCCAGCGGCGAAGCGGTTGAACAGGCCGACCACGGAAAAGAGTATTTCATCCGTCCATCGGTGCCGGTGCAGCCCGGCTATATCATTCGCTCGGAGTCTGCCCCCTCTACGGTGCAGTCATAACCGCTCTGCAGTTGTAAAAAGGAGCTGCCTGAGAATACCTCTCAGACAGCTCCAACACGTATACATTCCAACTTTTGGTTGGGATGTTATTCTTTTACAAAGTGCTTCATCAAAAAATCTATATCGAGTTCGGGATATACCGGATAATGTCCCAGCAGGGCGTTGACCCGTTTAACCGCCTCGTCGATCACGCCCTGGTCAATGTCATACTTGGCCTTGCTCGGCTTACCGGCGTTATTCCCCTTCGTGAGAATTTTCGGCTTGGTATTGGAAAGCACGTATTTAATGATTGCGGCAATCTCCCGCATCTCCTCGCTGCCCATACCCAGGCTTGTTACCGCCGGTGTACCGATCCGCAGACCGCTGGTATACCAGGGACCATTCGGATCCTCGGGCAGGGCATTTCGATTGAGAGTAATACCGCATTCTCGCAGTACACTCTCCGCCTGGCGGCCGTTCAAACCGAAACCGGTCACATCCAACAGCATAAGGTGATTATCCGAACCACCGGAGGAGAGCTGCATACCTTCATTCTTACAGGCATCGGCCAGGGCGTGCGAATTATCCACGATTTGCTGGGCATATTTTCCGAACTCGGGAGTATTGGCTTCGGCAAATGCAACTGCCTTGGCGGCGATTACATGTGGCAGCGGACCGCCGATGACCAGCGGACAGCCCTTGTCGACCGCATCGGCAAACTCTTCCGTAGACAGCACCAGCCCCCCCCGCGGGCCTCGCAGAGTTTTATGGGTAGTGGTGGTAACGACATCGGCGTGAGCGACCGGATCGTAATCGCCGGTCATTACTTTACCCGCCACCAGGCCGGCAAAGTGGGCCATATCCACCATGAAAACCGCTCCGACCTTGTCGGCAATCGCTTTCATTTTCCTAAAGTTTATCAAACGGGGATACGCGGAGTAGCCGGTTATGAGAATCAACGGTTTGATTTCCATTGCCATCTTTTCGATTTCATCATACTCGAGTACACCGGTATCGGCATTTACCCCGTACGAGTAGGCATCGAACATCTGCGCACTGACATTGAAACGGTAACCGTGGGTAAGGTGGCCGCCGGAGTAGTAGTCGAGTCCCATTATCCTCTGGTTGCCGGTAGCAGCTCGGATCTTATCCCACTGCTGGCGGCTCAGCTTGGCAGGATTGGTTTCTCCCATTTCTTCCAACATCGGTGTCTGCACCTTGGTCGAGAGAATAGCCCAATAGGCAATCAGGTTGGCATCGGCACCGCTGTGGGGCTGCACATAGGCGTGCTCGGCGCCAAAGAGCTGCTTGGCCTGCTCGACCGCATAACTCTCGATTGCATCGACATTGTCACAGCCGGCATAAAAGCGGTGGTTTGGATATCCCTCCGCATATTTATCGGTGAGTAGGTTCCCCATTGCCAACTGTGAGGACAAAGAAGAGTAGTTCTCACTCGCGATGAGTTTCAAATTGTTTCTCTGGTCGCGCAACTCGCGCACAATCGAAGCCGCTATTTCGGGTGAGACCTGAGCTACCTTTTCTAAAGCGGCTATATAGCCGAGTGCACCGGCATCCGCTTTCTCGGCTCCTACCGACGAGATATACTCCTTAACTGATGATCCTGCCATCTAAAAATGCCTCCTCTTTGTTTTTCATAACTTATTTACAAGTTTATTCAGCTATTCATAAAAATTATATTATTCTTTTTAGGGTATTGCAAGGCCACTTTTCCAGATTCCATCATATCATAAAATCGAGTTTTTGTGAAATTATTACCAATTTTGTGATTCAAAAAGGTATATATTGACTTTTCCTTGCTTATTTAATATTCTATATATAGTAATAAGTCATATATTGCTTATTAAAACAATCACCTTTAAGGAGTATTGTATGAAATACGTGATTGTCGGCGGAGTTGCCGGCGGAGCAACTACCGCGGCCAGATTGCGCCGAAACGATGAAAATGCCGAAATAATTATGTTTGAGCGCGGAGAGCATATCTCTTATGCGAACTGCGGTCTGCCCTACTACATCGGAGGAACCATTCAGGATCGTGAGAACCTATTTGTTCAGACCCCCGAAAATTTTTATAAAACCCTGCACATCGACGTACGTACTTGCTCAGAGGTGGTTGAAATAGACCGGGAACGCAAAACCGTGAAAATAAAAAAACGGGACGAGGACCGTGAGTACAGTGAGAGCTACGATAAACTCGTGCTCAGTCCCGGCGCTATGGCGGTGCGCCCGCCGATTCCGGGGATTAATTCAAACGGGATATTTACCCTGCGGAATGTGCCCGATACCGATGAAATCAAAAAATTTATGGACGTGAAAAAACCAAAGCGCGCCATAATCGTCGGCGCCGGTTTTATCGGGCTCGAGATGGCCGAAAATCTGCATGACCAGGGCATTTTCGTCACCATCGTTGAGATGGCTGACCAGGTAATGAACATTCTGGACTACGAGATGGCCGCCGAGGTTCACCAGCACCTCAAAACCAAGCATGTCGAGTTTTATCTGAATGATGGAGTCGAGTCTTTCAATGAGGTAGACGGCAAACTCGAAGTAAAACTGAACAGCGGCCGTCGCCTGCCCACCGATATGGTTATCCTCTCAATTGGTGTACGCCCGGAAAACCAACTGGCTAAGGCCGCCGGGCTCGAGATCGGCAAGACCAACGGAATCGTGGTGAACAAATTCATGCAGACCAACGACCCCGACATCTACGCCCTGGGAGATGTGATCGAATTCGAAAACCCCCTCTCCGGTACTACCGGTATCATTCCCCTGGCCGGTCCGGCCAACAAGCAGGGCCGCATAGTGGCCGACAATATCGTGTTTGGAAACACCAAGATGTATCCGGGTACCATTGCAACCGGAATCGCAAAGGTGTTCGACCTGACTGTAGCCTCTACCGGCTTGCCAGAAAAGGCGCTAAAACAACTGAACATTCCCTATAAGACCTTTATTCTGCATGCCACCGACCACGCCGGATATTACCCCGGGGCTATTCCTATGTCGATCAAGCTGGTGTTCGCACCGCGTACCGGCCGTCTGCTCGGTGCCCAGATCGTAGGTTATCAGGGAGTCGACAAGCGCATCGACCTGTTCGCCACCGTCATCGGTATGAACGGCACTATCTGGGATCTGCAGAATATCGAACACTCCTATGCCCCGCCCTACTCTTCGGCCAAGGACCCGGTCAACCTGGCCGGATTTGTTGCCGAAAACATCTTCGACGGGAAAAGCCGCCATATCATGTGGAATGAAATCGTCGACGAGAAATCGGGCGCGAGCCTGACCGACAATTACACCCTGCTGGACGTCAGGACCCCGGAAGAAAACGCCCAGGGCGCCATTCCCGGCTCTTTGAACATTCCCAACACCGAACTGCGCGAGCGCATCGACGAAGTGTCCTCCGACAAGCCGATCGTCGTGTACTGCGGAGTCGGTCTGCGGGGCTACCTGGCCGAACGCATACTGCGGCAAAAGGGGTTTGAGGATGTATACAACCTCTCCGGCGGCTATACTACCTATTCGATCGCCATGCAGAAACAGAGCAACGAGGACGTGTTCGAAGGTTACTATATCGGCAAAGACGATCACATCTATCAGTCTCTGGATAAATAAGCTGTCCGGCCATAGAGTCCGGCCATAAAAAGGGGCGCCGTGGAACTCGTGTTCCGCCGGCGCCCCGTGCTTTGTTCTTGCGGGCCCTAATCGAGCTCGGATAGGTACCGTTCGACCTTCGCCATCCGATCCTGAAACTCTTTCAACTTGCTCTTCTCTTTCTCGATGACCTCGGCCGGTGCATTTCCGGTAAATCCGGGATTCTGCAGCTTCCTTTCAGTGCCTATCAACAGCTTCTGCAGGCTCTCTCGTTCTTTTTGCAGCTTGGCTCGCTCTTTCTCCACATCGATCAGTTCGCTCACGTAAACAAAGGCCTCGAATCCATTGCCCGCCGCCGGTACGGCTCCACTGGCATCCGGCTTTTCATGGCTGATGGTCAACGAACCGGCATTTACCAGATTGAGTATGAGCGAGTGATTTTCACTGATGTAGTCGGCGGCCTTGAAATCGGTATCGGTTCTCACCGCCACCCGCACCTTCTTCTCCGGCGGAATGGTGAACTCGCTGCGGATAGTCCGGATTGCACGGATAACCTCCTGCAGGGAAGCAAAGGTGGCCTCTACCATTTCATTCTGCCGTTCCGCTCTAGGCTGCGGATACGGGGCGGTAATGAGGTGTTCGCGGCGAATCTCCTCCGGCAGTTTCTGGTAGATTTCCTCGGTTACAAAGGGCAGAAAGGGATGCAGCAGCCGCAAAGTCTCTTCTAATATGTGCATCAGCAAAGTGATGGCCCGGTCTTTGTCTTCATCATTGTCACTGTACAGGTCGAGTTTCGAGGCCTCGATGTACCAGTCGCAGAAGTCGCTCCAGAAAAACTCGTACACCGCCTGCGAGGCGTCGTTGAAGCGGTAGTTTTCAATGGCTTTGGCCACCCTCCGCAGGGTTACGTCGAGCCGGTGGTAGATCCAGCGGTCGATATCCTTCATTTGGATATCTTCCGCCGAGCGCAGGCTGCGCCCCTCCAGGTTCATCAGCAGAAAGCGGGCTGCGTTCCAGATCTTATTAGCAAACTTCGAACCAAAGCGAAAGTCCTCTTCGGCCAGCAGGATATCCTGCCCCTGCGCGGCTAGAAAAGCCAGCGTAAATTTCAGCGAATCGGCACCGTACTGATCCACAATGTCCAGCGGATCCATCCCGTTGCCCAGCGACTTTGACATCTTGCGGCCCTGTTTGTCGCGCACCAGCGAAGTGATCACTATGTCGCGGAAGGGCACCTCCTCCAGGAACTCCAGGCTGGACATAATCATGCGGGCCACCCAGAAAAAGATGATATCGTAGGCGGTGACCAGCGTGGTGGTGGGAAAAAACGTCTCCATGTCCTCGGTCTCTTCCGGCCAGCCGAGGGTAGAAAAGGGCCACAGCCAGGAGGAGAACCAGGTGTCCAGTACATCCGGGTCCTGCCGCACATTGCTGCTGCCGCACTTCGAACAGGCACTGATGTCTTCGCGCGAAACGGTCATCTCGCCGCAGTCGTCACAGTACCACACCGGTATGCGGTGCCCCCACCACAGCTGCCGGCTGATGCACCAGTCGCGGATATTGTTCAGCCAGTTGGCATAGGTGTTTTCGTATTTCTTCGGAAAGAACTTTACCTCGCCCTTCCGCCAGGCGTTCAGGGCCTTATCGGCCAGGCTGCGCATGCGCACAAACCACTGCTCCGACATGTACGGTTCGATCACGGTATTGCAGCGGTAGCAGTGTCCCACCTGGTGGGAGTGATTTTCCTCTTTGATAAACAGGCCGGCCGCCTTGATGTCCTCGACCACCTGCGCCCGGGCGGTTTTCACATCCATTCCGCGGAACTTCTCCGGCACATTGTTGTTCAGGGTACCGTCCGGATTGAGGATGTTGATCTTTTCCAGATTGTGACGTTCGGCGATTTCGTAGTCGTTGGGGTCGTGTCCCGGAGTAATTTTGACCGCCCCGCTGCCGAACTCACGGTCGACATAGTCGTCGGCAATAATCGGAATGGTCCGGCCGGTCAGCGGCAGGGCTACCTCTTTCCCAATGAGGCCGGTATAGCGCGAATCCTCCGGATGCACCGCGACACAGGTATCTCCCAGCATCGTTTCGGGACGGGTGGTGGCGATTTCGATTTTACCGCTGCCGTCGACCAGCGGATAGTAGTAGTGCCACAGCTTTCCGTGCACCTCCTTGTGCTCTACTTCATCGTCGGAAAGAGCGGTTCCACAGGAGTGGCACCAGTTGACCAGGTAATGGCCGCGATAGACGAGATCACGCTCATACAGCGAGACGAAAACCTCGCGGACCGCTCGGTTCAAACCTTCATCCAGGGTAAAGCGCTCGCGGCTCCAGTCGCAGGATGCGCCTATCTTTTTCAGCTGGCGGGTGATAGTGCTGTGATGCTCATTCTTGACCTTCCAAGTCTCTTCCATAAACTTCTCGCGCCCCAGCTCGAGCCGGCTGGTTCCCCGCTCCCGCAGTTTACGTTCCACTACGTGCTGGGTGGCGATACCGGCATGGTCGGTGCCGGGTACCCAGAGGGTCGGCCGACCCTGCATACGAAAGTAACGGATGAGAATATCCTGCAGGCTATTGTTGAGCCCATGGCCCATGTGCAGCACACCGGTTACGTTGGGAGGCGGAATGACAATGACAAACGGTTCTCCCTCGCCATCAATCGGTGCAAACAGATTGTGCTCCATCCAGTACTCATAAATTCGATCTTCAAACTCTTTTGGATTGTAGGCTTTTGCAAGCTGAACCGCTTTCATCATTCCTCTCCTTTATCTTCTCCGTTATCGTATGCCCTTGAAAAATGATAGTACCAAAATAGTAGCGGCTGAGCAACAGATCTGCTCTAAAAAGGGTAATCATGGATACCAAACTGTGATATATTGAAACTCTATGCGACTTGAACGATTTTTGTTTGTCTACAGTACACTTGCACTGCTGTGCGCAGTGTGTATTTTTTCACCGGTGGCCGCGGCCCAAGAGGCCGGCCAGGAGGAGTCGGGAGAACCTGAAACCGGTCTTACGCCGGTGCAGCTGCGGGCAATGTTCCTTCCCGACTTTCTGCAGGATTTTGCCGACACAAACGCTCCGTTGCCGACTTCACCTACCTCGGCTGTACCATCAGTCGAATGCGTACAAAACTGCTTCGAGTCACTGCAGTTGGCCCCTGGAGACAGTGTGTATATAATCGGTCAGGGAACCGGGTTTTTGGCTGCTTTTTTCGCCCGCAACGGGGTTGAAGTAAGCGTGAGTGAAGATAATGATGAGCTGCTGCGCGACTATCAAGCTGTGTGGCAGGAACTCGGTCTGAGCGGAATTACTCAGGTTGATTTTAGAGAACTAACGACCCAATCATCCCCCCGGCGCTTTGATGCCGTGCTGATTCATGCCTCCGTCCGGACAATACCTGAAACAGTAACCATGCTGTTGGCGGAGAACGGTACACTAATTGCCCCGGTTTCAAACCCGCAGGATACGCAGATAATTATTAAGATGAGAAAAACTGGCGAGGGCTGGTCGATAAACACTCTGGACGAACAGTTCTTTCCTAGTGGAAGCCTTGATCTGAAGCAGGAGAATTAAGGCTGCGCTCGATTAGGCGCAATTATTTACGGGCACCGCTTTTTCGGCTGCGGGCAATCCGTTCCATTTTGCGATAATACTTGGCCTGTTTTTCGACTTCTTCTATGTCACTTACATAAATACGGTTATCGATGCTCTTGAGATGTGAATTCTCGAACATCTTGCGTACCGCCAGGTTGCCCTCGCCCTTCGGTAGTCCGACCATGTTCACCAGCTCTTGAGGGCCGAAATCAAAGGTATACGAGTCGTTTGAAATCGGAACCCGCTGCTTCTCGAGCTGGATCAGCAGAAAATCGAACATCCTTCCCACCGAATCGCTGATCTGCGTATTGGCCAGCTGTTTGTAGATAAACCAGATGCGTTCGGAGAGCAGCTGCGTCAGCCGGGTGATGATCTGCGGTTGGGTGGCTACCATGCGCTTGAAGTTGTCCTTGTTCACCGCCAGCAGCACCGCCTCCTCATGGGCAATTGCCGAAGCGCTGCGCGGCTTGTCCTCCAGCAGTGCCATCTCACCGAAAATATCTCCCGGTTTGAGCAAGGCCAGCAGGACCTCGTTATCATTCACAATCTTAGTAATTTTCACGCTTCCCTGCTGAATTATATACAGTTCTTTCCCCGGCTGGCTTTCCGAAAAAATCATTGTGTCCTTCGGGTAGGTGCGAGTAAACTCGTCGTTGCTGCCGTTCAGATATACCGCTTTGGCGTATGGCTTTATTTTGGCCATACGCTCTTTGGCCAGGTTGATCTGTTCGCCCTGGGGGCAGTGTTTTATATACTGATGATATGCATAGTAGGCCTGATTATACTGGCTTTGACGGGCATAATACTCGGCCACTTCGAACAGATGCGAGGTGTCGGTGTCGGCATTGCTCTTGAGGGTAATTCTGGTCAGAGCATCATCCAAATAGCGCATTTTTCGGGAGAATTGCTGAATAATCTTCATTGCAACCGGCGAGTTGTTTTTAATGAGAGTACCGTACTGTTCGCGTTTCACCGCGATCAGAGCTACATCGGTAAGCGCCCGTGCCGTCTCAATGTGACTGTGGGAGGACATAGTCGAGACAACGCCGAAGAAATCGCCGGGCTTGAGTGTATTACCGCCCTCCTCTTCGACGACCTCAACCTCTTTACTTATCTGTACTTGTCCGGAGCGTAAAATGTAGAAACAGTCCGCTTGCTGTTTGCCTTCTACAATGATATACGCACCTTTTTTGAATGTTACCAGAGCCAACTGTAAAGAGCTATTCATACCTCACCTAAATCTAAACCTTGTTATTAAAAGTATATGGGTCGCTGTTGTTCTTTGTCAATGCAAAAGAATTTTAGTCCTACCACCAATCTACTATATTTATGTCTTCCCATCTCACCCTATATCCTTCCAGATTAGGCGGATACTCCTCATATATTGTCTGTAGAGAGTATGGATCACTGACTACGTGCACCTTGGAATGGGGGTTCACTTTCGGAAGCTGCACTACCTGCCGGGTAAAGCTGATATGCTGATTTTCCAGGTTTCCGAAGTAAAATGAGGCCGGCTCCTCCACCTGGATGTCGAACAGCCCCGCTCCGTCGGCCAGTGCCGGATCGACGGGGACCCATCCGAACTGCGGTACATAGAACTCTGCCCAGATATGCTTATGCGTGCGTTTATCACCATGCACGATGAATCCGGCCACAGGTCTGGCAGGAATACCTACACTGCGTGCCATGGCTGTGAACAGGAGACCGTAATCCCGGGCATCAGCTCGTCGGCTGTCGATGCACTCCTCAAGACTTTCATATTCGAAGGAGGGGTCGTACTCGAGCCGGTTTATCACATATTCAAACAGGGCATAGGCCCGTCGGTACGCATTCCCGCTGCGCCCGGCAACCGAAGCGGCAACGGAGGATATTCGTTCATTCTCTGAAGGTATAAACAGGTTTGGACGTGTGTAATAGGAATAGAGTCGCCTGTCACGGTTGTAGTCAGTTACATCCCGCGCATCGATATCCGTGCGGATCGAATAGCGGTCGAACCAGTAGGTCTGGCTGAGCGTGTATTCAAACCAATCTTCCGACGGCTTCAGGGTGTAGCGCATAATGCCCTTATAGTCGAGCCACAGCGGTTCCGGATCATGAATGGCCTCAATGTTACGTTGTGCATACCCAGAAAAGAGCTTTGGGACCCACACCTCCAGCCCATTCTCGCCGTCTTCCACTTGTAAATTGGTAACTCGAATATCTTGTTGTATCTGATAGCCTTTGCTCTGTTCGAAGCGCTTTGAACCAACCGGGCTGGTAACTTCGAAATAGAGAGCATTGCTTCGTCCGTGGTCGTTTTCCACCATTACACTACCGGAGATAGCGCCGTCGGGCACATACACCACTAGCTCATGGTCGCTCCATACCTCGTAGTCAAAATCGAGTTCACTGCATTCCACATAGCTGTTTTCGGTTGAAGACTCATCCTTAGAAGCGGCGGTATTATCAACGGCCAAGAAACGAAAATATACTTTACCGCTACCTCGCCGCCGCCCGAAGTTGCTCCCGCTGATGGACACTCGAGAACCAACCGCCCCTTTTTCGGGTGATATCGATTCAATGTAAGGGTGTCCGGGCTCTACCGGTCCGGAAAGTATCACCGGAATATGCGCTCGATTGGTGAACAAAATGCCGTTGCTCTTGCCGTTATTCGTTACCACATATACACGGCCCGACTGTACACCATGCGGCACGCTAATTCTAATTTCATTCTCAGTCCATTTTTCATAATGAGAAGAGGTAAGCCGAATGCCGGCAAATAGGACGTCGCTACTGTCACGCTGGGAGCCGAAGCCCTCACCCTTGATCTGCAATGTGTCCTCGGGAAAAGCGGCGGGTGGAGTGATTTCGGTAATATGCGGTTTTTCAACGGTAAAAACGGATGAATATACTGCCAGAGCTACCAGCAGTACAAAAATTGTTATCACCGAGAAGGTATATATATTTTGGCGAGAGCTCATTCAAGCGGCTCCACTTGAATTTCTAGTTCGATTGTATACAAATTGTTTTCTTCCGTATCCATAAGTACTCCGGTTGGAAAGAATATTACACTCTCTCCCGATTTGATGGGAAGGCTTTTAACCGTGCTGTAATACTTTTTCTCTTCATCGGGAGACTGCTGTACCCAAACTTCTCCCTTGGCCACCAGGAAAATTGATCCTCCCTCATTCAAAAACGGAATCAAATGGGCACTGACCGTCAAATTCTCTCCCTCGAGGGTTATCGAGACGGATTTTCCCGATACTGTTATTTTGCGGCTTTTTGTGTTCCAGATATTTTCACGGTCCTTGCCAATCAAGCGGGCATGGATCTGCACCTCCAGTGCCTTATCCTGAAGATATCGCAGCGCTTCCTGCAATTCCTCAGTCGAATTGCCGTCTTGCTGCGAAAATACAGGCTGCAGCAGCCCCAAGAAGATCAGCAGTGCCGGAAAAACTGCGCCGAATTTCACTCGCCTTCACTCCTCCTATAGTCTGCCGCCCGCAGCAGCTGCGGTTCTCCGGTGACCTGAATTTTGGAAGAACTCGGCAACTGTATTTTGACCTCGATCGCCGCGCCCTGATCACTCAAGAAGCGAACCAACTGTTCCAGTTCGGGCATGGTATTGGCCGAGGAAACGAAATCGGAGGGCACCTCGGGGATTGATTCAATTGTTTCATCCGACTGCATTGCCAGCGGCACCATCTGCTGTTCCGTAGAGAAGGGGTTGAACAGAAGCGTGAGCACCAGTGCAAACACTGCCACAGCCACGCCTGCGGCCACCGGCAGCGGCACCTGCAGCCTTCGGTGCCAAAAACCCTGGACTCTTTCCCGGCGGGTATGCCGCTGAATTTCTCTCCATACCCGTGCTTTTCTCTCAGTGCCCGCAACCACATCTTCAGCAGGCGAGTCGCTGGTCGCAGTAAAAAGTTCCTGAAGCGCGGTGTATTCGGCGGCAATTTTGCGGCACCGTTCGCACTTCCGGATATGGTTCTTTACATCCGTATGCAGCTTATCCTGCAACTCGCCGTCTACATACGCTGAAATAATTTGATCATCATAACACATGTGCTTCCTCCTCCTTCAAAAGAGTTCCCAGCATGTTGCGGGCCCGGTGGACCCGCACTTTCACATTGTTCTCAGTTATATGCAGCACCTTCCCGATTTCGTAGTACGAAAGATTTCCATATTCCTTGAGAACAATTACCGAGCGAAGACTCTCTGGAAGGCGTTCCACTGCGCGATGAACGAGTTTTTCCGTCTCGCTGCGCATTAAGAGTTCCTCACCATTACGCTCATGGGGTTTTGGCTCGAAAGAATAGCGTTCGAGCGCCGATCTTTCCCGTTTTTTACGTTTGTAATAGTTGAAAGAGAGATTTTTTGCGACACGAATCAGCCAATAGCGGGCTTGATCCTCCGACGGGAATGGGATCGTTCGGTGATAGAATCGGATAAACGCCTCCTGGCAAATGTCCTCTGCCACATCCGCATCCAGCGTTATATGATATGCAACCCTGACGATGGCGTTAAACGTCTTATCATATACCGCTTGAAATGCTTCCGGGTCATTACTGTATATCTTCATACTGTAAACAACACTTATACCCGATTGTTACACTTTTTTCTTCCATACCGTCCCTTCGGGGGTATCTTTCAGCTCGATACCTTTCTCTAACAGCTCGTCGCGGATTTGATCGGCCCGCGCAAAGTCTTTATTCGCCCGGGCTTCTTCCCGCTCCCGTATAAGCTTCTCGGTTTCCGCATCAATCGCCTGTTCAGCCTCGACTTCCGACAGCTTCAGCCCCAACACGCGGTCCATATCGAAGAGTACGGCCAGCTTGTCCGCAGGCGGGGCGGCCTCATCCTTCACTAAAGTCCACACTACCGACAATGCTTTCGGCACATGCAGATCATTGCTTACATGCTCCCGGAACGCCTGCAGGTAACTGTCTGCCGCTTGCCCGATATTTTCCAGGGCAGTTACCGCCTTGGCAGAGTTTCGCAGTTCTCTGACCTTATCGATCAAATTGAGCCGGGCTTTGCGGGCGGCATCCAGTGAGTCGAAAGTAAACTGCAGCTGGGAACGGTAGTGGCCGCCCAGACAGAAATAGCGGTAGTCCAGAGGATCGTAGCCCTCCTCCTGGAGGGTTCGCAAGGTAATGAAATTACCCTTGGATTTGGCCATTTTATGCTGACCCATCACCAGGAATTCGCCGTGCACCCAAAAATTGACCCAAGTTTTGCCGGTAGCGCTCTCCGACTGGGCGATTTCATTGGTGTGGTGCACATTGATATGATCTACTCCGCCACAGTGGATGTCGAACTGCTCGCCGAGATAGCGCATACTCATGGCTGAACACTCGATGTGCCAGCCGGGATATCCGGTTCCCCAGGGCGAGTCCCAGGTCATGGCCTGGTTTTCGAACTTCGAGCGGGTAAACCACAGCACGAAGTCCCGGGGATTTCTTTTGTTGCTGTCCACTTCTATACGGGCTCCGGACTGCAGATCCTGTGAATCGAGCCGGGCGAGTTTTCCGTACTCCGGGAAGGTGTCGATACTGAAGTATACATTTCCGCCGGACTCATAGGTATGTCCGTTCTCTTCGATCTTCTTTATCAGCCCGATCATATCTCCGATGTGGTCGGTTGCGTTGCAGGTGATCGTGGGCCGGACAATATTCAGATTATCGATATCCAGAAAAAAAGCCTCGGTGTAAAACTTGGCGATATCCCACACCGATTGACCGGATTCTCGGGAACTCTTGACCATTTTGTCTTCGCCCTGGTCCGCATCGTCGGTAAGATGCCCGACATCAGTGACATTCATGACATGCTCGACCTCATATCCTACATACTCCAGAACGCGCCGCAGCACATCTTCGAATACATACGTGCGGAGATTACCAATGTGAGCGTAGTTATACACAGTGGGGCCGCAGGTGTACATCTTCGCCTTGCCGGGTTCGACCGTATAAAAGTCTTCAATCTTTCTGCTCATGGTATTGTACAAACGAAGTTTCATGTGAAGCCCCCAAAAACTGTTATTACCGGTAGAAAAGCCGGCCGCTTTCACTTATTATAATCTGCGTGGGTATTAATGTAGGAGATATACTAAAAAAAATCAACATAAAGGGAGAGGTGAAATCGGACGAACCGATGAGTCTTCACACCTCCTTCAGGATCGGCGGACCGGCTGACATTTATTCCGTCCCCTTAGATGAGAGCGATATCGTCCGGATTGCAGGGATAGCCCGGGCCGAAGAGATTCCCGTGTTCGTGCTTGGTGCTGGAGCAAACATTCTGGTTGCCGACAGAGGTATCCGCGGAATTGTAATGGACATGTCTAATTTCTCTGAAATAGAAGTGCGGGAATCATATCTGCACTGCGGCGCCGGCGCCGAGATGAGCCGGGTGGTAGAAGCAGCGGCGCAGCATGAACTCAGCGGGTTGGAGTTCATATATAAGATGCCGGGAAGTGTCGGGGGATCGCTGTGGATGAACGCCCGCTGCTACGGGATCTCATTAGGAGAAGTCCCGGGCACCGTCCATTTTCTGGATGAGGCGCTATCCCGCCGGAGCCTCGAGCTGCCGGATCCGCGCTTTGCCTACAAAAAATCCCCCTTCCAGGCAAGCGATGTTATACTGTTATACGCTGACTTCCGGCTGCAGCCCGGCGAGAGCCAAGCGATCTGGAAACGCATGCACGAAGTGGCGGAGGACCGCCGCACCAAAGGCCATTTCGAGTATCCCTCGGCCGGGTCGGTCTTCAAAAACAACCGAAACTTCGGCCAGCCGAGCGGAAAAATTCTGGATGAACTGGGACTGCGCGGACTGGCATATGGTGGTGCCCAAATCGCCCCCTTCCATGCCAACATTATTATCAACACCGGCACCGCCAGTGCTGAGGACGTAAGACATTTAATACTGCTCGCACAGCAGACAGCGTATAAAAAGCGTAATATTGTCCTGGAACCTGAGATCAGGTTGGTAGGAGATTGGAGCGACGTATGAGCACCTACATTGATTACTATCGATCGTACCGTGAGATGATGACTGCAAATGAAATGAAATCTCTTTTTTCGGAAATATCGGTCGGAGAACTGGTCAATGATTGGCGCGATCTCTCCGAAGATGAGAAAACCGAAATTTTTCTGCATCTCGCTCCACAGAAGAAACTCGATCTCATCAACGAACTGCCCTACCAGGAACAGGAACTGATCATTCAATCACTCTCCGCACAAGGAAAACGGGCCCTTTTCCAGTCAATGGAACCGGATGACCTGGTCGACCTGGTTCAACAGCTCAGCCACGAGGTACGCCGTTCGGTCTGGGACAACCTCAGCGACGAGGCCAAGCGGGAGATGCTGTTTCTGCTGCGTTTTGACGAGGACGATGCCGCCGGAATGATGACTCCCCGGTATCTGGCAATTCGGGCCAGCATCACGGTTTCACAGGCACTCGCCTTCATTCGCAATAATGTAAAAAAAGTAGAAATACCCTACTACATTTATGTACTCGACGATCTCCAGAGGCTTATCGGAGCCATTTCAATCAAAGACATCCTCTCTTCGAATGACAATCTTAAGGTCTCCGAAATAATGGAAAGAAAGGTTATCTCGGTGCTCGATGAGACCGACCGGGAGGAAGTGGCTCACATTATCGAAGAGCACGACCTGATTTCAGTTCCGGTTGTCGACCATGACAACCTGCTGCTCGGGGTAGTCACCTTTGACGACGTAATCGACGTTATTCGTGAAGAACAGACCGAGGATGTGTACAAAATGGGTGCTATGTCCGGTGAGGTCGATTCCTACATGGACACCTCGATCTGGGGCATGGTGAAGAAGCGGGTTCCCTGGCTGATAATACTGCTGCTCTTCGGGACGATCACCACCAATGTGGTTTCGCACTACGAAGGGATCATACTGGGAGCAGCCTTCCTGTTTGTCTTTATGCCGGTTATTACCCAAACCGGCGGTAACTCCGGCAGCCAGTCTTCTACCCTGATGATCCGCGGTTTGGCGACCGGTGAAATTCACTTCAAACAGATCGGCATCATTTTTCTGCGCGAAATCTCCGTCGGCTTGCTGATGGGACTGATCACCGGAGGGGTAATAATAGCCCGCAGCATTTTGTTGCCGCCGGGAGTCGGTGTGTACGAGGGATTGGTTATCGGATTAGCACTGATATTTGTCGTCCTGATCTCCAATCTGATCGGAACCCTGGCTCCCCTGCTGATTCACCGTCTCGGCTTTGATCCGACGGTTATGTCGACCCCATTGATGGCCACGGTAATCGACGTAACCGGGCTGACGATTTACTTTGAAACGGCGAAACATCTACTGAATCTCTGAGTGTTCGAGCTTCATCCCCAAAGACAAGGGAGTTTCGAGCCCATCGTCCGGATCAAACTCCCAGCCCAGTTTTGCCCACAGGCAGAGTTCATCCCGCTCATACTCTCCGCGGATGCTGCCGGAGTACGAATGCAGACGTTCTTCCAGGTCGAGAACCCCGTTCAGCCCCCAGTTTCCAATTTCAGCGTTCAGACAGAATTTGTGCCGGTATTCAACCGCTTCCATACCCTCGCGGCGGCCGGTGGACCGCACGGCAAATTCCCATTGCTCTCGGCTTACCGCAATCTCCGCCTCGCAGTCCGAGCGAATATCGGCGTGTCCCTCTTCATCAAAGCAGCACTCGTGGCTGCCTCCGATTCTGCCGTCGAACCATAGAAAACCACACTGCAGCTCCGCCCCTCCTTTTCGACCACAGGCCACATACCGCTCAGGAACCGGCGTCAGTTTGTGTCTGCACAGCTGCCCCTGCAGCTGGATGCTGTTTCGTCTGGTTCCGGCCATAAACCGGCCTTCCAGAGAGGCCTCCTCCTCCGGCAGCTGCCCTTCGGCGTTGGTAAACTTATCACCAGCGCAACGGCCCAGCAGCGCCGCCTGCCAGCGAAAGCGGCCTTTGCCAATGGCGCTCCCGAACCGCAGATAGCCTCGGCCGTATAGCGCCGGGATGCCGACCGGCGATAAAATGACCGCTGTTAAAATGCTGCATTCACTATCTGCCTCCTGCCTCTGTAGTTCGAAGGCATAGGTGTTGAAACGCCGGCCCTGCACCCCGGACGGGTAACGACCCTGTAATGCCATCTCATCAATCTTTTCCTCCGGATGCTCCGGCAGAAGCGATCCGTATACACACAGGCTATAGCGCATGCGTTTACCGGATGTGATCTCCAGCCATGCACCGGCTCTGTGCTGAGGGCTGTCCTTTTCCACGAAGACACCGCTCCGATCGAAAGAGCCGGCCTTAGAACCGAGCAGTATACTGCCAAAGCTATCCCCCGGGTTCAGTGAGAAATCCAGCCGGAAACCCGCCGGCTCTTGCAGCACCGCCGAGCCAAGCGAGTAGGTAAATGGTTTTTGAATTTCTTTGATGATTCCGCCCGGCAGAATCGGCCCCATGCCCAGACAGTGCCATTGCACAGCCGCCATCGGTTCCATATGCAGCGGAGATTCACCGCTGGTGAGGAGCATACAGCGCAAACCCGGACGATTGTTTTCAAGCCTCATTGTATGCACATTTTCCTCCAGACGGCTCTCAAAGCGGGTTTGTGCGGCAGTCTTTCCGGCAGTGATGTTTTGAGTGTATATAAATAGAAAAAAACACATGCCCACTGCAGCCATTAAAGCCTTCATAACGTTCATATACATTAATGGACAGCTCACCAGGCCGTGCTGCTTCAATTAATGTTTTAGTTTATTGAAATTTTGAGGGCAGCATGCGACAATAACATGCAAAAACTATCATGCACATACATTGGAGGAATACAGTGGATATACTTACACTCAATTGCGGCAGTTCGTCAGTAAAATTTCAGGTTTATGATTGGGATAACAAAGAGGTCCTGGCAAACGGAGTGGTAGAGCGAATCGGTCAGGAAATCTCCTCGATTGAACAGCATGCCAAAGGCAAGGACACTTTTGAGAAAGAACAGCAATGTCCCAGCCATAAAGAGGCAATCAAATTGATTATCGATGCCCTGACCGACAAGACTTACGGTGCCATCGACAATATGAGCAGCATCAAAGCGGTAGGCCACCGGGTTGTACAGGGCGGCGATAAGTTCAATAAGTCGGTAATTATCGACGAAAATGCACTCAACACCTTTAAGCAGGTGTCGAACTTGGCTCCTCTGCACAATCCGGCCAATATTCAGGGCATCGAAGCAGCCCAGAACCTGCTTCCGGATGTTCCGCACTGCGCTGTCATGGACACCGCCTGGCACCAGACCATGCCAAAACACGCATTTCTGTATGCCCTCCCCTACGAATGGTACGAAAATCACGGCGTTCGCAAGTACGGATTTCACGGAACCTCATTTCTGTATGTAGCCAAACGAACCGCGGCCTTGATGGGAAAAGATCACCTCAAACTCAATGCAATTATCTGCCACATCGGCAACGGCGCCAGCATCTGTGCGGTCAAGGACGGAGTTTCGGTCGACACCTCGATGGGGCTCACTCCGTTGGAAGGGCTGGTAATGGGCACCCGCAGCGGCGACTTCGACCCGGCGGTAGTATTCCACATGATGAAAAATGCCGGCCTGCCCGCCGATGACATCGAAAAACAGCTGAACAAAAAGAGCGGCATACTCGGTATCACCGGCAAGTACATCGACCGCCGCGATATCCAGGTGGCGGCTAAAGAGGGGGATGAGCGCTCGGAGCTGGCGATCCAGATGGAAGTGTACCGCCTGAAAAAATACATCGGTGCATATGCCACCGCCCTCGGACGCGTTGATGCACTGGTCTTCACCGCAGGTGTCGGCGAACAGGCCCCGGCTATCCGCCGCCGCGTAGTCGAAGACCTGGACATCCTCGGCATCAAAACCGACCTGGAGAAAAACGACCTGTCCTCCACCCCCAATGCCGAAACCGATATTACAGCCCCCGGCTCCAAAACCAAAGTCTATGTAATTCCGACCGACGAGGAGCTGGTGATGACCGAAGACACCTACGCCCTGATGAACGGCACCTACGATGCGCACACCAACTTCACCTACTCTTTCCAGAGCCGGGACTACAGCAACAAGGCCCGGGCGGCCCGCTTTGCAAAGCAGGTCGAGAAGAACCCGAAACTGAAAGAGATCGTTGCCAAGCCGGAATAGCTGCACATTTAAGTTAGATCAGTGAACCAATAACAGCGGCGGCCTCCCTATGGCCGCCGCTCCATTTATTTTCCGGAATGTATACGCAGTCTTATGGCCGCTAAGAGATTATCAAAGGAAATAGCGCATAGAACTTGGCCGCATCGACCATCTCATCGATCGGTACCGAGTCCTGTGTTGAGTGCGCCAGACTCCCGTCGCCGGGGCCAAAGCCGATACTCGGAATACCGGTACGCCCGCAGAGATGGGTTGCATTCGAACAGAAATCCCAGGCACCTACCACCGGCTGGGTCCCGAAGAGCGTCAAGAAGGTCTGTATCCCGGCCTGAATCAGGGGATGCTCTTCCGGGACAACCCAGGAGGGAAAATAGTCTTCCTGTTCGATCTGATACCCCGTATAGGTGGTGACCTGTTCGGTGTCGATGGTGGTGCGTCCCTGCACTTCCTGCACCCAGGGTTTCATTTCTTCAATCAGGTCAGCCTGACTTTCACCGCATGAAATCCGGCGGTCGATAAATACCGTCGTTTTTCCAGGAATGGTATTCAGAGAGGGGGTGTTGCACTTCAGATTGGTAACCTCAATGGACCCTCGGCCCAGAAACGGATCTTCGGTAAACTCTTTATATGCATCCACATTCTGCAGCAGGGGCAGTGATTTTGTCAGTGAGTTTTCTCCCCGCCAGGCCGCACTCGCATGCGCCGCCTTCCCCGGCACATCTACCTTCAACAGAGCCCGTCCTTTGTGACCGCGGATAATTCGCATTTCACTAGCCTCTCCGACCACAATATAATCTGGCTCTATATCACTGTTCTCCTCCATCATCGCCTTTACACAGGAACCCTCAACATCCTCTTCAGAAATGGAGGCCGAAAGCCAGAAGGTAAAATCGCCGGCAAGCCCGAGTTCCCTTAGCCCCCGGCCGGCGAAGGCAAACGCAGTGAGACAGGCCTTATCATCACCGGCCCCGCGGCCGAACACCTTTCCGTCCTCGACCTTGGCCTGCAGCGGTTCGAATCCCCACTCCGCGGCATCACCCGGTTCAACCGTATCGATGTGTGCATCGTACAGGAGTACCGTATTCCCGTTGCCGACTCTTCCAAGACAGTTCCCGACTGCATCGACACGTACTTCATCGAAATTGAACTCCTTCAGCTTGCCGCTGTACCACTCTACGGCCGGCCCCTCTTCATAGGTCACACTCTTGATCGCTATGAACTCACTCAGAAAATCGACCATCTCGTCCCTACGTTCGTTCATGTAGTTTTTAATCTTCTCAACAGCTGCTTCTACTTGCATTATGACTCCTTACTTTTGTGAGTAGACCATCGCTTCGTACGGTCGAATAGTCCCCCGAATAGTCTCACCCGCCAATGCTCCCGGAAAGTCAGGGGATTCAGTATAATTGCCGATCAATCTGCTCCATTTACCCGGCAGTTCCAATTCGATCGGCACAGGGTTGGCCGAAAAATTGAGGAGCACCAACAGGCTTTCTTCCATTCCAGAGCGCTGAAAAACGTACAGCTCCTCGTGTTCCGGAAGAAGATCGGTATAGCGGCCATAGACGATTACAGGGTGTTCACGGCGCAACCGGATAAGGCGACGATAATAGTTGAATACCGAATCGGCATCCTCGATCTCTGCCTCAGCATTGATGAATGCAAGATTGCGGTTCCCTTTAATCCACGGCTCGGTCGAAGAGAAACCGGCCTGCGCAGAGTCGGACCACTGCATCGGTGTCCGGCCGTTATCCCGGCTTCTGTAGCGCACCACCCGCATAGCCCGCTCGGGCGGCAGCCCCTCCTCCTCGGTAGCCCGCCGGTAGTAGTTCAACGTGGCGACATCGCGGTAATCGGAGATGGTGTCGAAATCGGCATTGGTCATGCCCAGCTCTTCTCCCTGGTAGATATAGGGAGTACCCTGCAGCATGTGATTCATAGTGGCCAGCATTTTCGCCGACTCACGCCGATACTCGCCATCGTCTCCAAACCGCGACACCATTCGCGGCTGATCATGATTATTGAGGTACAGACTGTTCCAGCCGCGCCCGGCCATCTTTTGCTGCCAGTTGCCGAGAATGCGCTTCAAATCGACCAGACTCCATTCGCCGATACTCCAGTACCCTTCGGCTCCGTTATCAATGTCCATATGCTCGAACTGGAACAACATATTCAGCAGCGGCTTGTCGCCGCCGACATATCTCAGGCCATCCTCCGGGCTCACATCCGGGGTTTCACCGACGGTCATCACATCGTATTTATCCAGGACCTCCGTACGCATTTCCTGCAGATGGCTGAGGACATTCGGCCCATTGATAAAATATTCACCGCCGACTATCCGCGCAGTTCCCGGCTCTGTAGAATCGGGAAACCCGGGATGCTTTGATATCAGATTAATGACATCCATCCTGAATCCGTCGATGCCCCGGTCGAGCCACCAGCGCATCATGGTATAGATCTCTTCACGTAGCTGCGGGTTTTCCCAGTTCAGATCGGGTTGATGAACGGAAAAGAGGTGCAGATAGTACTCGCCGCTATTCTGGTCGTACTGCCAGGCCGGGCCTTCGAAAAACGAAAGCCAGTTGTTTGGGAGAGGCCGCCGGGGCGGGCGCCAGATGTAGTAATCCCGATACCGGTTCTGCTTTGAGCTGCGGGCCTCCCGGAACCAGTGGTGCTGGTCGGAGGTATGATTCACCACCAGATCCATGATCAGCTTCATACCGCGCTTATGCAGCCCTGCCAGCAATTGATCGAACTGCTCAAGCGTTCCAAACTGCGGATGGATGGAATAGTAGTCGCTAATATCGTAGCCGTTGTCCACATGCGGGCTGGCATAGATCGGACACAACCACACCACATCCACCCCCAGCCGTTCGAGGTAGTCGAGTTTCTCGATAATCCCACCAAGATCGCCTACACCATCTCCATTGCTGTCTTTGAAGCTCTTCGGATAAATTTGATACACCACCGCTTCCTTCCACCAGAAGCGATTATTCTTGTCTGTCCGTCCCATCTTAAATACCCGGTGTTCCGGTTATAATTTCGGACAGTCCCTCTGCACTACACTTCTCGGCCTCCAGCCCGTGGATAAGCAGAGTAGCCGGCAGACCTCCGGTATACACAAAGCCTGCCCGCACTTCTCCATCCGCGCTGCAGATTTCCTTCACATTCAGAATCCCGGCACCGTACACCGCCAGATCGGCAGACCATTCAGCCGCCTCTCCCGAGGCACCGCCGAGTGCCGGATAGTAGTGCAGCTCCAGCCGGTCTATCTCTTTTTCTCCTGCGTAATTCAGGACCGGACCAGTCTCGAGCACGGTGCCGCCGCGTACGTACAGCGGCATGATGTCCAGGGGAACATCCTTTTGTACCCAGCGCCCCCCCGAGATGGCTTCGTCGTTCCAGAAATCGTACCAGCAGGGACCCTGCGGCAGATATACACTGCGGGTAGGTCGGCGACTGAACACCGGTGCCACCAGCAGGGAGTGACCGAAGAGGTACTGGTCGTCTATGTGCCAGGTAGTCCGGTCGCCGGTGAACTCCAGCAGCAGCGGGCTCACCATTGGATGACTTGCGGCGGTACATACTTCAGCTTCTCGCCAGATGTGCGGCAGCAGGCGATATCGCAGACGTGCATAACGCAGAAAAATGCCCTCCGCTTCCTCGCCGAACACCCACGGCTCCCGGCTGGAGGTACCATGCATGCGCATATGGGAGGAAAACATGCCCATTTGTGCCCAGCGCACATAGACATCGGACTCGGTATCGCCGTAGTAACCGCCGACATCGTGCGACCAGAACACAAACCCGGACATGCCGAAACTCAAACCTCCCCGCAGGGAGTGGTACATTCCGTGAAAATCTGATCCCGAATCGCCGCCCCAGTGCAGAGGATATCGCTGGCTTCCGGCCCAGGCCGACCTGGCCCAGATAATCCCCTCCCCGGACTCCCGCGCCGTTATTTCAAAAGCGGCCCGGTTATACAGCAGGGGATACAGGTTGTGCATCTGCCGGCCGTTAATGCCGTTCTTGTACACCGCCTCCTCTTCCGTGCTTTCCCCGAAATCTACCTTGATGACCGATACGCCACGATCCAGCAGCTGCTTCAGTTTGCCCTGATACCATTCGACCGTCTGCGGATTACTCAAATCCAGCACTCCGTCGGCCTCAGGTGTCGACACCTCGCCATCGGGACGCCGGGCGAACAGCTGCTGCTGCATCGCTTCCGGGTAGAGTTTGTTCTCTTTCTTGAAATAGGGCAGCTGCCAGACCGACAGGCGGTAACCGAGCTCTTCCAGCTCGTCGGTCATCGCTTTGGGATCTGGAAAGCGATCCTTGGCAAACTCGTAGTCACACATCCAGTCGTGCTCGAACCACCCGACATCCAGATGAATGACATCGCAGGGAATCTGCTTTGCGCGCATTTTATGCGCAACCGATAAGAGTTCATCCTGTGTCCGGTAAGTGTTTTTACTCATCCAGGTGCCAAAACTCCATTCCGGCAGCATCGGTGTTTTCCCGGTAATATCGGTATAGCGCGAAAGGATCTGCTTCAGTTCCGGGCCATAGAATACGAAGTAATCCAACTCCGCATCGTGGCAGATCATTTGATACGCCTTGTAGTGATAGGAGCCCATTAAAAAGCGGCACTTCGCCGATGTATTTAAATAGAGACCATACCCGGCAGTAGACATAAAGAAGGGTATATTTTTATACGATTTGGCACTCGATGCTGAAAGCGAGTCGGTATGCCACAGCAGCACCTCTTGGCCGAGCTTGTCTAAGGGACCGAACTTCTCTCCGAATCCGTAAAAATGCTCGTCGTAGGCCAGTTCGATCGCATCGGTCCAAAAATGTTGATCGGAGTCGGGATCGTAGCCGATAGCGCAGGGAAATGATTCAAAGCCGTCATACGCCTCGCGATGACTCTCTTCCTGCTGCCCCACTAAATGGCTGATGGCGTGTTCATCCCGGGTATACTGGCGGAAGACCGGGTCATCCAGCAGTGAAGCGGCTCCAATCGATAGGTTCCAATCTTCAAGGTCGATGCGAACATCTACATTCCCGGTACTCAGTATGAGAAAGCGTCCGTCTTGATTCAATGCACCGACATCATCCACCCTGCGTTGCCGCAAGAGACCTTTCTCAGGCGTGGTCTTTACCTGCATTTCGGTATCGCGTTCAGGCATGAGCGGCCGGCTTTCCGCAGAGTCCAGTGTGCGCATCCTCACTCGAATAGAGTACTCGCCGAAGGCCTCTATACGCACCGCCAGTGCAACATCCGGCCCATGTGGCATCAGACAGAGATCATCCTGAATAAAGAGCGGCGGCATTTTCTCCTTACGGAACTCCCGTCCGCTGCAGAGAAGAGTGACACCATATGAATCTCCGTAAATATGTTTAACTTCACGGGGGATGAAAAACTTCACATTCGCTTTACGCAGGAGATTTTCCCGCATATCGTCGTATTCTACTGATTGAAACACAGCAATCCCGTCCTTTCTATGCTATTAGTTCATGCAAGGATATCAAACGCGGCTTTTAATACTTTACCGAGCCTTTCATTACACCGCTGATGATGAAGCGCTGCACAAAAATATACAGCAGCAGCATCGGCAGAGAAGCCATCAGCATGGCAGTAATTCCCAGATTCCACTTAAAGGCGTATTGACCAAAAAACTTTCCGGCAATCCCCAGGGGAATCGTTTTGAGGCTTTCAGTCTGAATGCTTATCAGCGGAAGCAGGAAATCGTTCCAGATATAGAGCGATTGCAGAATAACTACAGTGCTGGTCATCGGTTTGAGCAGCGGGAATATAATTCGAAAAAATATAGTCAGTTGTCCGGCGCCGTCAATAATTGCCGACTCTTCCAGTGCATAAGGCAGTGTTTTGATGTAGCCCTGATACAGGAATATAGCAATCGGCGAGCCGAGGGCGATGTACACCAGTATGAGCCCCCAGCGCGAATCGATCATCGAGAACTCCCGCATTGTTTTTACTAAGGGGATCATCACCGCCTGAAAGGGTATTATCAAGGTCAGGATAAAATAACTCAGCAGCAGCGCCGCAACCCGGCCGGTGGCCCTGCTAAGCCGGTACCCCGCCATGGCTGCACACAAGACTATTCCTACAATGGACACAAAGGTGATGATGAGTGAGTTCGAAAACAGAAGAAAATAATCGGCTCCGTTCCAGACCTCGATGATATTACCGAAATATATGCTCTTGGGAAATGCAGCGGTGGTAAAAATTACCCCTTTCAGCGGCTTGAACGAGTTGATGAGCATGAAATATACCGGTAAAAACCATGCTACTGAGACTATTCCCATGACTACGCAGGCGATGGTGGTAGAATGTTTGCTGTTTTTCATGATTCTACGTTTCCTTTCGCATTGGTGATACGCATCTGAATGAAGGTAATAAGAATGATAATGATCGTGAGCACAATTGCCTTGGCGGTGCCGTATCCGTACCGGTTATACACAAATGCATCCCGATAGAGGTTCAGCATCATCACTTCGGAGGCCTTACCCGGCCCACCTCCGGTCAGTGAATAGATCGTGTCGAAAATCTTCAGCGAGTAGCTGATGCTCAGAAAAACCCCGACAGTTACCACCGGCATCATAAGCGGCAGTTTTATTTTGTAAAAGGATTGCCAGGTATTGCACCCATCGATCTCTCCCGCTTCGATCAGAGACTGGTCGATACTTAAAATGCCGGCGATGTAGATTGTCATGATGTAGCCTGCAATCCACCAGGTACTCACTATGACAATCGAGTAGACAACGATGTTCGGATCACCAAGCCAGCTCTGATTGATGAAAGCCAACTCGGTCACTTCTGACAGGTTCTCGGCAATATTCGTCAGCATGAAACGCCAGATGAAACCGCAGACCACCATGCTGATCATATAGGGCATAAAGATCATGGCCCGCCACAGGTTGTTCAAACGCCCGTCGTTAGTAAGCGAAAGCGCAAAAACCATAGCGAGAATATTAACAAAGGTTACATTCAGTACTGCAATAAAAAAGGTACGCTGCAGGGCAGGCAGAAAATACTCATCCTTGGTAAACATCTCGATATAGTTCTTCAGTCCGATAAAGTTCACCTGCGGATCAACCCCGTTCCAGTTGGTGAATGAATAGTACAAGCCTTCAAAAAAGGGATACATAAACAGAAGGGTATACACCACGAATATCGGGCCGACAAACAGGAGATCCACACCGATTCTAGATTTACGCATATAAAACCTCGCAGGAGTAATCGGCCGGTCCGACCGAAGGCTGTTACAGCCTCCGGTGAACCGGTCAAATTGCTTTAATTACTGTTGCTCAGCGACTTTGAGCCACTCATCATCCAGTTTCTGTATCATTTCAGACTTATTGATCTGACCGCCCATGTACTCCTGCATCACAATAGCCTGAGTCTGCCACCAGCCGTCGGGTGCGTTGACATACAGGGTATCGCCGACAGTGTTGTTGTTCTGTACGTGTTCATTAATCGAAGCAACTACCGGGTTGGCCTCGAATTCGATTCCGTAAGGATTGATGGCTTTAATCTTCTCCTTGAAGATTTCGCGGCCTTCGCCGTTGATAATGAAATCGAAGTAGTCATGGACCGTATCCATATTCTCTTCAGTGCTTACGCAGAAATAGGTGTCGTAATCGAAGTACAGTTTGTTTACGTCAGCATCTTCGGTGTAGGGAATACCTTCCATGCGGGAAACTTCCACAACCTCGGGTGCAAGATCGGCAACCGCCGGTATTGCCCACGGCCCCTGAATTATCATGGCCGCCTTTTCCTGAGCATACAGCGCAACCGAGCTCATGTAGTCGGCATCCATCGGTTTTGCTTGTGTATTCGCCTTGAACAGGTCGATGAAGTTGAAAATTTCCCTCATTTCATCGTGCGAAGCTTCACCGGCCCACATGCGTTCGGCAAAATTATTTTTGGCATACAGCTCAGCACCGCACTGGAACACCAGGCTGCCCAGAGTCCATCCGTCTTTGCCGGCTACGGCAAAAGGAATAATATCTTGCGCTTTCAGCTTTTCCACTGCCGCTTCCATTTCCGTAAAGGTTGAGGGAAACTCATCAATACCGGCCTGTTCGAATAGCTCGGTATTGTAGATAACACCGCGGGCGGTGTTCAGCAGAGGGATGGTATAGATGTTTCCGTCCGAGAAGGTGAGAGATTCGGTTACATCATCGGTAAGCTGCTTGATGACCTTCAGATCGTTGACAGGATGGATCTTGCCAGCTTCAATGTAGGGCTTCAGAGCCTTTTCACCGGGCGAACTTGCCGCCCAGATGTCCGGAAGATTGCCGGCACTGTCGCGTGACTTCAGCACTGTATTGTACTCGGTGCTCAGCATTTCATTGGATATTTTTACATTCGGATTTTTGGCCATGTAGGCCTCAGCGAGTTCGTTCATTCCATCGACAATAGTTTCTTTGTAATGAAACAGCTCAAGAGTCACTTTTTCCGCTTTTTCTCCGGACCCTTCAGCTGCTTCAGATTCTTGTTGACCGCCCGCCCATGCGAATGAGACCGTAACCAGCACTACGATTAAACTGCACACTAAACGTTTCATGCAACACTCCTTTTAACACGTGTTAAGTTTTATTGAACTTTACCACTAGTTCTGACCGCTGTCAAACAAAATATGTTTACACGCATTCACTCTGCTGTCATAATAGCTGGTATGGCCAAAAAACGAGTTACCTTAGAAGAAATTTCTGAAAAAATAGATATTTCCAGAACAACTTTGTACAAAGTAATCAACAACAAAGGCAAGGTGAGTGATAAAACCCGTCAGAAAGTATTAGAAGCTGTCGAGAAATACGGTTACAAACCGAACCGGGCGGCTCAAAATCTGGCCCTTAACCGCGAGTATTTCGTTGAGTTTATCGGCTTTGAGTCCCCTCGTTCACCCCACTTTCTGAAAAACATCCTGAACGGTGTCGAGACGGCAGACCGGGAGCTGCACGATTTCGGTCTGAACATCAACACCCGGATTTTTTCAATCGACCAGCCTGGCAGTCAGATAGAAAAACTGCAGCAGCTGAGCGGAAAGAAAATCGACGCAGTGGCGCTGATACCGAACGACACCGGGCCCGACCGCAACATAACCGCCCTGCAGCGGGAAGTAAACCGGCTGCGTGAGGAGGGAGTGACAGTTATCACCGTAAACCGTGACCTGCCCGACAGCCGGCGAAACTGGTACGTAGGTTGCGACTACGAGAAGAGCGGCGCACTGGCCGCCGAAGTGCTGGGGAAGATGTGTACGCGCGGGGACATCCTGTTACCTATCGGCGGAGATGAGAATGAATATTATGATCTGCATCATCGCTTAAAGGGTTTCCACCGAAAAATTGCTCAATTTGAGTATCTGCGTATTCTCCCGAGTTATCACTACAACAACGAGCCCGAAGAATTGTATAGTTACCTCGATAGCCAGCTGGAAAAAAACCCGTACATTACCGGACTCTTCGATTTGACCTATGAACTGGATGTGGTCTCCGCTGTAGTTGCAAAACATTCACATACCGCAAAAGTAATCGGCTTCGACCTGTGCGAATCGATCAAACAGCGAATGCTCGAGCATTCGGTGGATGCAATCGTGTTTCAGGATATGTTTTCTCAGGGCTATCTGGCTGTAAAATCGCTCTACACCGCCTTGACCCAAGGCTCGATGCCGGAGGCGGGAAAAATTCTCACCAAACTGGAACTGGTTTTTGAGGAAAACTTAGACTTCTATATCTGATCTATTTCCATTACCTGTGGATTGATAGAGTGCGCCATTGCATTGAATTCACAGATTTTTTACACGTGTTCATTTTTTGATTGACAAAGCGCGCTTCCCGCACGTACTATACAGCTCTGTACAGGAAAAATACTCAGGAGGATCTATGTTTACCATCGGTGCGGTTATAAATACCAGTGTAGAGGGAATCGACGAAATTATTGACTCACGCGATACGGGGGAACTAATGCGAATAGCGCGCATGCAGATAGACAACGGGGCGCAGATGCTGGCCATCAACTGCGGATCCCGTATCGACAGTGAGGTCGACGACATAGAATGGATGTTCCGCACTATTCAGGAGGAGATCGAAATTCCGCTCTGCATAGATTCCCCCAACCCTGACGCTCACCGCATCGGGCTGCAGGTACACCGCCACGGCCGGCCGATGGTCGACAGCATTACGGCCGAAAAAGCGCGCATGGAGGCGATTTTGCCCCTGGTAAAGGAGCATAACGCCATGGTTACAGCCATCTTGCACGATGAGTCCGGCATGCCGGAAAGTGCCGAGGATCGCCTGCGGGTGGTTCCGAAGATAGAGGCGGCCGTAAAGGCACATGAAATTGCCCCCGAGGATGTCTATCTTGACTGCATGGTCTTTCCTGTCTCTGTCAATTCCCAGAACGGAAAAATCTATCTTGATACTCTGCAACAGGTGAAGCAGCAGTACCCGCAGTATAAAACAATCTGCGGGCTGAACAACATTTCGTACGGGCTGCCGCGGGAGGACCTGCTGAATGCGGCCTTCATGTCGATGTGCGCCGCCCTGGGACAAGAAGCTATCTATCTGGAAATTACCGGTGAAACCGGAGCATTCCTGCGGTCAATCGCAGCACTCGGCGGTCAGGATGATTTTTCGATGGAATATATCGAAGCGTACCGCGGCGGTAAACTGGACATATTTAAGAGCGAGTAATTCGGAGCGTGGGGCGCCGAACGCCTCCTGAGCCGAGATTTTAGTTTACACGTGTTCATCTTTGAATTACAATGAGCTTTGAGTTTAACAGAGGAGACGAAGCATGAAAGAGCAGTTTCCTGATATACCACGGATACCATATGAGGGTCCGCAGTCCAACAACCCGTTGGCATTCAAATTCTACAATCCCGACGAAAAGGTCGGTGGAAAAACGATGCGGGACCATCTCAGATATTCTATCGCCTATTGGCAGGCCATCAACATCGCCGGTATGGACGCCTTCGCCCGTGGCCTGAAAATTGCCCATAAGATGCTGGAAAGCATTGTGAACCGCTATCTGACCATTACGGAGTAATTGATGCATTCAGGAAAAGCCGGCCAGGTTGAAAAGCACCTCTCATTGGGAATAGATCTGAGCACCCAGAGCATCACCGGTGTAGGGGTGGACCCGCAGCAGAGCCAGGTGGTGTATGAACGCTCCCTGTCGTATGTTGCGGACGCCCGCCTACACGGGTTCGGTATTGATCACCGGAGTTTTCTGGTCCCTCCCCGGCGGCGCGGCGAAGCCGACCAGACACCGGCCCTGTTTTTAGCAGCCCTGGAAGCGCTGTGTGAAGATATGCAGCGCGACGCAGTGCCGATGCTGCGGATTGCGCAGCTGTTGGGGGATATCTACTCGTACCGGACCGCACCAATCTGGATGACCAGCGATACCGTCGATGAGGCAGAGCATATTCGCAGAGCTGCGGCGGCCGGCTTCAAGACCCTTTCTGAATCCGGCTATACGGTTGATCCCGAGACAACAATAGAGCAGCTGCTCAGCATTAAGGATACAGTTGCACCCGAGCCGTCGTATGTACAGGCGTATCACGGGGAAAGCGGATATCTCCGGCGTCTCATTTCGATATTCGAACATCGAGTCGGGGTTGAATGAACACTCGCCAAAAGCATTTGCTCCTCATTGCCAGTTTTTTTCGCATGATGACACTCATGGCCTTTGCCATGGTGCTGCAGTACCGTCTACGTGAGCTGGGGGCTTCGCTGTTTTTGATCAGTATGCTGGCGGCGGTTACCGGCGGCATGCAGTCGATTACCTCGCCGCTGTGGGGCAAAATAGCCGACGCCAGCGGCTTGCGGGGTAGACTTCTGCTGCTGATCGGTGTGGTGGCGGTACTGCTGTACCCCCTTTACGGATTTCTCAGCCTGCCGGTCATGTTTCTCTTTATAGCCGGGGCAATCGCCTTTTTCGAAGCCGGTTTTAATCCGATTGCCATGTCGCTGATGAGCGAAGGCAGCGGCGAGGATGTTGAGCTGCGGTCACACAACCTCGCTCTGTTCAACGCCGCCAGCGCGGCCGGGATACTGGCCGGCCGTCTTAGCTTGTCGGCAGCGCTGTCGATTCTGCCGGTGGCCACTACGGTACTTTTGTTGGCGATCGGTACCTTGGGCGCCGCCCTGCCCACACTTTTTTTACCAGCCCGCAGTGTGGAACCGACAAAAACTGATCCGCCACCCCGCCCCGCCGGCTATCGCCACCACCGGCTGCAGCTCTTCCCCCGCAAGGAGGACCTGGCCATTTGCGGCATGTGGGCGGTATACCTGGGTACCTTTATCCGCAATATCGGGGTCGCCGGGTTCATTTCGATATCAGCCCTCTACATGAAAGAGGGAATCGGTCTGAGCGAGTCGCACTCCATGTTGGTAGCGGGAATTGATCCCTTGTGCATGTTCATTGCGCATCTGTACTTCGGCCGCAAGTTGGTTCGCTTCGGAATAAAGCGGACCATGTTGCTGGGCACATTGATCACGATACTCTCATTTACCTTTTTCTGGCTGGCCACCTCATGGATTTTGACGATACTGGGTTGGATATGCATCGGTCTGGCCTACGGGGCGTTTCATAATGCCTCGGTTACCTTTATCTCGCTCTACTTTCCCTCCGCACGCCGCGGAGAAGGCATCGGATATATCTGGACAGCCAACACCTTGGGCATTATGCTTGGCCCGCTTATCGCCGGTGCACTGGCGGAGAGCTCTTACTCACTCATGCTGCTCGGGATGATCGGCTTCAGCCTGCTTGGCCTGCTGATCCTCTGGAGCTTCGTGGCGTCCGATGAGCGGCTCCAATCAAGAAACGAATCCGCTTCCCAGGGTTCGTAAGAGCACCGGAATTAAGCCTGAAAGAAGCTTTGCCTTAGGATGTCGTTTCTCATTCGGCCGGCGGTGAAGGCCCGGCCGGTGGTCATATTGAACAGTTGTACTTTGGCCGGGGAGTGGATCTGATGGTCCATAGCGTAGTAGGTCCGGCCGGCTTCCTCGTACAGGTCTAAAAAGAGACGGCCGTAGTCGCGGGCCGATTCAGTCACCAGCCGCGGCACCAGGGCTTCGAGCTCGGCATCTTTGCCGCGCAGCCAGAACTCTACCTCACCACCGTACAGCAAACTGTCGTTGATGCGGCCCATCGAGACAGTCTCGTCATCGGTCACCGGTGCCACTACACACCAGCCGCGGGCCCGAACCAACCGGGATACATCAAACTCCTTCTGGATCATCTGGTGGATGGTTTGTTCGATAATGCGGCCGGATACCTGCACCGAGGCGACCAGGCTGCGGCTCGGATGCACCAGCAGATACACATTCGACTCATCCACACGGGCCTGACGGGCCACATCCCGGGCGAGCTCGATGGTGGGCAGGGACGTCATCTGCAGCCCCAGCACCGCCTCGTGGTGGGTATCGCGATAGTCGGTGTAGCCCAGGTAAAAATCTCCCTCAGCTGCCGCCAGGGCGCGGGCCGGACCCGATCCGATTGCCTCTTCATCGCCATTCTTCAGTTTCCAACCGGCAATCTGCGAGGCGATACAGGCCTCGGGCAGCCGGTCGGCGTACACTTCCACCGCCGGCGCGCTGAAGTCGCTGTCAATCCGGTAGTTTCGGTAGCTGCAGGTAGCCAAATTGCCCATATCTATTTCCGTAAAGAGCCGGGCGGCTTCCCAGCTGCCGGGAACCTCGATTCCCATATCAATAACCTGGGTACCGTTTTCTAGGCGGTACGCCCGGCAGCCCAGCGCGGCATCGTTCTCAATTATATGCCTGACAGTCGGCATGACCCGGCTGTTAATGCTTATCATACTTTTCTCTCCTCAGTGGTATTACACTACCCGGTTCAAGTTGTCTCTAAATGCGGCCAGAAAGCGGGCCGCCGGTGCACCGTCGATCAGGCGGTGATCATAGGTCATATTGAGAGCCCATACCCAGGCCGCAAAGATGCCGCCGTCACGGATAAGTGCTTCCTGCTGCAGTGTGCCGAGTCCGATTATCGCGCTCTCCGGCGGATTGAGAATCGGAGTAAAGTAGCGCACCCCGTACATTCCCACATTACTCAGACTGAGTGCGGCCCCGCCGAAATCGTCGGCTCCCAGACTGCCGGCTTTGGCCCTATCGACCAGGGCCGCCAGTTCGCGGCACACGGTTTTAAGGTCTTTAGTGTCGCAGCCGCGCAGCACCGGAACCATGAGTCCCTGCCCCGAATCCACCGCCACACCGATATCGATGGTGGTAAGGGTTTTGATCTGCTCTTCTCCGGCCTGGATCGTCCGGATTTCGGGATGTTCGGCCAGGGCTGCCGCGGCCGCCTTCACTGCAACTGCAGTATAGCTGAGCTTAATCCCCTCAGCTGTCCACTGCCCCTTTTGCTCGTTATAGCGCCGCACCAGTTCGTCTACCTGAGCCTCCATCATGATGCTGGTCTGGGCGGTTTCGCTAACACTCTTCATCATCGCTCTGGCAGTTGCCCGCCGTACCGCCGACATCGGTACCCCGCCGGGCTGAGAAGCCGCCGCCGGAGTAGTGCTCTGGGCTGCTGGCTTTGCCGCCGAAACGGCGATAAACTCCTTTATATCCTGCCGGGTGATGGCGCCGTGAAAGCCGGAGCCTTCGATTTTGTTGTTGATATAGTCGACCCCCTTCTCTTTAGCAAGTTTACGAGCCCGGGGGGTAATCCGCGGTTCATCGTCTTCGTCCTCGCCTGTGCCAGCTCCGGGGCTTGGGCCGGTGCGTCTGTCTGCGTCCGGGCCTGCTCCCGAGTTCTCGCTCGAATCCGCAGTCTGAGTGGCACCGGCCTCGGCCAGCAACCCGCTGATATCCTCATCCGCGGCAGCTACTACGGCGATGGCCGCACCGCATTCGCGGGACTCTCCCTCCGGACAGAGTATTTTGCGTAAAACTCCGGAGGCGGGGCTTTCGAGTTCGTTGGTCAGTTTTTCTATTTCAATTTCGCAGAGGGCGTCGCCTTCGGCAACCTCATCTCCCTCTTCCACAAACCATTCGGCTACGGTCCCCGCTTCCATATTGGCACCGTAGCGCGGCATTGTTATCAGCATTCCCATAGTATCCGCTCCTTAAAAATCCATCACTTCGCGACAGGCTGCTACCACGTGCTCGGCCCGCGGCAGGATGTAGTTCTCCATTTCGGGGGCAAAGGCCACCTGCGCATCCAGACTGGTCACCCGCTTGATCGGACTCTCCAGGTACTCGAACAGCTCTTCGTTGATGAAGGCGCTGATCTCTGCCGCTGCGCCCATGAACTTGGGCCCTTCCTGTACAATTACCAGTCGGTTGGTTTTGGCCACCGACTCCTTGATAGTCTGCTTATCGAGGGGAAACAGGGTGCGCGGATCGATAATCTCGACACTAACCCCCTCTTTCTCCAACTCTTCCGCCGCCTTGTGAGCCAGGTCGAGCATTTTCATGCTGGCCACCAGGGTGATGTCATCACCTTCCCGCTCGATCTCCGCCTTATACAGCTCAATTTCATAAGGCTCTTCCGGCACCTCGCCCTTCTTGTTGTAGAGCAGCTTGTGCTCTAGATAGACCACCGGATTGTTGTTGCGGATGGCGCTGATCAGCATCCCCTTGGCCTCGTAGGGACTGGCCGGAGCCACAATTACCAAACCGGGTACGTTCATAAGCCAGGGTTCGATGCTTTGGGAGTGGTGATAGGCGGTCGAAAGCCCGGCACCGGTGGGGGCTCTGACTACCATGGCGGCGCTGGCCTGGCCCTGGTACATAAAGTTGAGTTTGGCGGCATTGTTGACCATCTGATCGAAACCAACCCCGATGAAATCGGCAAACATCATCTCCGCCACCGGTCGCAATCCGCAGACCGCCGCGCCAGCCGATAAGCCGAGAATGGCCGCTTCCGAGAGGGGGGTATCCTTGGCCCGCTCGGGCCACTTCTCCCAGATGCCCTGGGTAATGCCGAAGTCGCCGCCCATCTTGGCTACATCTTCACCCAGGATAAAAACAGAATCGTCCCGCTCCATCTCCTGATGCAGCGCTTCGTTTATCGCTTTAGAATAAGTCAGTTTTCGTGCCATTACGCTCTATCCTCCGCATCTCGATCGGCCCACACGTACCGCAGGGCATTCTTGGGCTCCGGTTTCGGACTTTCCAGGGAAAACTTCACCGCATCGGCGATCTCCGCATCCGCCTTCTCTTCCAGCTTTTTCAACTCGGCTTCCTTCACCTTGTGATCACCCAGCAGTCTGTCTTTGGCCATTTTAATGGGACAGCGGTTGCGCCAGTACTCCACCTCTTCATCGGGACGGTAGGCCGCCGGATCCCCGGCAAAGTGTCCCTGCCAGCGGTAGGTCATAAACTCGATCAGGCTGGGTCCCTTGCCCTGCCGGGCCCGTGTGGCCGCCCGTTCGGTAGCCTCGACCACCGCCTCAATATCATTGCCGTCGACCACCTCCTGCGGAACCCCATATCCGTCGGCCCAAGTGGCCAGCTGTTCTTGCGGATGGGACTCTTTGTAGTGGGTCGAAATCGCATACTGGTTATTGATAAGACAGTATATGACCGGCAGCTTCCAGGTGGCGGCCAGATTCATGCTCTCATGGCAGGTACCCTCTCCCAGCGTACCGTCGCCGATAAACAGGGCGGTGACATCGTCGGTCTTGCGATACACCGCGGCAAAGGCGGTACCCAGGGCGGTTACCACAGTGGAACCCTGAATGCCGTTGAAGCCCATGTTGCGGCACTCCAGGTCGTTGATATGCATCGATCCGCCGCGGCCGCCGTTGATGCCGGTGGCCTTGCCGAAGATCTCGGCCATCACCAGTTTTTTTTCAGTTCCGCTCAGGGCGATCGCCCCATGACCGCGGTGGTCGGGAAATTTGTAATCGCTTCGCCGCAGGGCCCCGACAACGCCTGCCTGGGCCGCTTCCTGGCCGATACTCAGATGAATGAATCCGGGAATTGTCCCGTTCTTGGAGTATTTCTCCACCTCTTCCTCGAACCTACGTATGGCAACCATATCGTAGTAGAGTTCCAACAACCTTTTCTTTGAAAGTGCCATATCTCTCTCCTTTATTTCGCTTGCAGAGTGCCTGCAGCAGCCTACCTTCGCGGTTCGGCCTTCGACCGTTTGGCTATCGGCGGCACTGAGCAGATCAGCTCAAAAAACTTCGGCCGATGAGCTCGCGGTGGTATTCGCCGGCGCTGAAAGCCGCACCGCTGCGAACACTGTGAATTCGTATCTGCCCGATGGAATGGACCTGGTGATCTATGTAGTAAAAATCGCGTCCCGCCGCCTCGAAAATATCCTCGAACAACACCCCGTACTGCGGAGAGGAGTCTTTCGAGCTAAGCCTGCCGATCACACGCCTAATCTCTTCATCCTCGGCATCTACCCAGAACTCGGTTTCGCCGGCGTACAGCAGGGCATCGTTGATGCGCCCCATCGACTTCACCTCGTCTTTCACAATCGGGGCTATCGGCGCCGCTCCACGGCAGTTGGTGACCTTGGCCACATCAAAGCCGTTCTCGTACATCTTGTGGCAAACCTGCTCCAGTATGCGGGCCGAAACCTGTACCGAGCCGACCAGACAGGCCGCCGGCGCCAGCAGCAGGTACACCTTCTCCGGGGCTACCCGGCATTTTTCCGCCACAGACGCGGCCATCTCAGCCGTCGGCATGCTGCTATCCTGCACACAGAGCACCACCTCTTCGGCGCTCTCGCGATAAGGGGTCATCTCCATGTAGGGATCGCCCTCGACCGCCGCCACCGCCCGGGCCGGTCCCGAACCGATAGTGGCGAACTCACCGGAACCCAGCTGCCAGCCGGCGATTTGCGAGGCCAGGCAGGCGATCAGGGGCCGGTCAACCGCAAGCTGCACCGCGGCAAAGCTGGTTTCTGCATCATGCTGCCACCGGCCGTAGCTGAAGCTGCACAGATCACCCAAAGTGATGCGGGTAAAATACTCGGCCGCCGCCCAGCTGCCGGCTACTTCGGCCCCCATATCTATTACGGTGGCCCCGTTCGTGAGACGGTGCGCCTTTATATTGAAATATTCCGGTTCACCCAGCAGATCCCGTACCAGGCGCATAGCCCGTTCATTCAGCATTCCCATATTCCGCCCCTACGCCTTTTTTCCAAATACATCCAGCGCCGCACCCATTATTGGCGATGCCTCGTCGGAGGCCAGAAACAGCACCACCTTCGAGACCTCCTCGACCTGCAGCATTTCATTCAGGTCGATGGTAACCGCCGGATCGCTCTCAATCCGCTGGCGGGTATAATCGGTGTTGGTCATACCCAGGTAGACCGCATTCACATTGATACCGTACTGCTTGACCTCCTCGGAGAGGGTGTGCGTAAAGCTGACGATGCCGCCCTTGGAGGAGGCGTAGGCCCCGAAGCCGGGAAAGAAGTGCTTGGCCGCCGATGAAGAGATATTGACAATTTTTCCGTACTGTCTCTCGATCATGTGCGGCAGTACCTCGCGGGTACACAGGAAGGTGCCGGTCAGGTTTACCCCGATCTGCCGGTCCCATTCGGCCTTGCTGGTATCGACGACCTTTTTAGAGATGTGCAGGGCGGCATTGTTGATCAGCACATCCACCGTACCAAATGCCTCCCGCACTCTCCGCACCATCGCCTGCACCTGCTCTTCGCTGCTCACATCGCAGGCTACCGGCAGTATGCGCTGCGCGGCATCATCGCTCGACAGCTCTGGGGCAAGCTCCGCCGCAAGGTTCGCGGCTACCTGCTCCAACCTTTCGGCCCGCCGGGCCACCAAGACCACGCGGGCCCCCTCTTTGAGAAACTCACGGGCATACCCGACACCCAACCCCTGGCTGGCACCGGTAATTATTACTATTCTGTCTTCGAAGCGCATTGCTACTCCTCTTTTCTACTGATCTGGATTGATCCTTACCGCTTGATTCCACTGGGTATTCCCAAGGCCGGCCTGCCAGACTAAATGCCGCGCCAGGCGGCTGGCTGTCTGCAGAACCTCCTGCTCGTCGAGGTTACAGATTCTATCGTTTTCCAACACCGGTTTTCCGGCCACCACCGTGGTTTCGATGTTAGCGGGGACCGATGAGTACACCAGGCTGGTAACCGGGTCGAGGGCCGGTACCGAGGTGGCGACCAGTGGATTGAAGATAAAAAAGTCGGCCTGCTTGCCCTCTTCCAGGCTGCCAATGCGGTCTTGCATCTGCAGAGCCCGGGCCCCGCCGAGGGTGGCCATCTCCAGCACCTCGGCCGCCGAAACCGCCGCCGCATCACCGCTGTGCACCTTCTGCAGGAGGGCGGTGAGCTTGAGCACCTCCAGCATATTCTGCGTGTCGTTACTGGCCGCCCCGTCGCTGGCCAAGCTAACCGAAATACCACGTTGCAGGTACTCACGCACCGGAGCCACCCCGGAGGCCAGGATCATATTGCTGACCGGACAGTGGCAGACGTGTACGCCGCGTTCCCGAAAGGTGGCGATGGCTTCCTGGCTCATATGCACCGCATGTACGGCCGTAAAGTCCGGGCCGAGAACCCCGCACTCGTCCAGAAACTCGACGGTGCTTTTTCCGTAGCTGCGCTGCGAAAACTCATCGTCGTCGGCGGTTTCATTGAGGTGCATTGTAATGGGAATTGAATGGCGGTCGGCCAGGTCGCGGGTGCGCAGGTAGCCGTCGCGGCTCAGGTCCCAGATGATTCCGGGCGCCAGAGACATCGACACCAGCGGGTGTTCGGCCAAGTCGCTGCACATCTGCTCGGTTTCACGGAAGAAATCGTCCTCGCTCTCGACGTATGCCGGCCGGATTTCATCCGGGAAACCGGAGACATCGCAGCGCGCCTTGCTCAGCACCCCGCGCATCCCCAGGGCTTCATAGGCTTTGACCACCTGATAGTCGAGGCCGGGCTGCGGGTGGCAGTACTGAAAATCGGTCACGGTGGTTACGCCGCTGCGGGCCGCCTCGATCAGTCCGACCAGGGCGGCGTAGTAAATGGTCTGCTCATCGAACAGGTGGTAGGCCCGCCGAACAGAGCTATCCAGCCAGTCGAAGAGCGGCTTATCCCGGCCCAGCCCCTTGAGAACGCTCTGAAAGAGGTGGGTGTGGGTGGTCACCATGCCGGGGAACAGAAACTTTCCGTGCGCATCAATGGTTTTGGCCGGTGCATACAGGTCGTCGAGTTGGCGGGTCGGCCCGATCTTTAAAATTGTAACACCATCAACCGCCAATGCTGCGTCGGGGATAATGCGCTTCTCGCTGTCCATGGTAATCAGGTACGCTCCGCGCACCAGTAAGTCTATTTTTTTCCCATTCATATATTATCCCTCCCCGATCCCGTAATAGAGACGCTGGCGGGTGTAGATAAAACTGGCTGAATGGAGTGCCACCGCCTGCAGTTTCACGTGCGGATGCGAGTCGTGGGTGAAGGGAAGGCCGCGGCCGGGGCTGAGCATGCCGCCGGCGTAAATCATTGAATAATTTACAAACGCCTCGTCCATGCAGCCGAGCTGCATCAGGTGACTGGTGTAAGTGGGCGATTCGACCAGCACCAGCTGCAAACCGAGGCGGCGTATGAGCGCCAGAAATTCACGAGTGTCGGGCCGGTTTTCGCTGCCGGTGGTAATGACCGGCACAACCCCCGAAGCCGGATCGAGGTCACGTAAAATAGCGGACTGGCTGGCTGAGCCGTCATATATGTGTACCGGCCGGGAGAAATTGGCCTGCAGGTAGTCACCCCCCGCGGGAGAGGTCATAATGGCCACCGGCAGCTGCTCGACCGGGTCGATGTTAAAGAGAAAGTGATTTGCGGGTATATCGGTGCCGTCAAAGGAAACCACAAAGTTGATCGGATGACGCCGGTTGAGGGCGGCCAGTTTTACTTCGCCGCGCTCTGCATCATCGCCGGCCCTCTCTCCGCGGGCGGCCATAGCTTGCTCGACGGCCCGGCGGCAGGCCAGACGCTGCTCGATTAGTTCAGGATCGAGTATATGGCCGGAAGTGGTCGGTTCGGTGTTGAGTGTTCCTGCGCCGATTATCACGGCATCGCTGCTGGCTCGCAGGGCATTCAAGATCCAGAAATCGGCCAGCGCACCATCGGGATCGAAGCAATTCTGCTTGGCGATAGCCGGTCCATCGCTGACATCTTCAAAGGCCATCTTTCCATCGGCCGACAGCACAACCGACGAGATGAGATATGGCCGCTCGGCCGGAGCCGGTGGGAACGAGAGTTCGGTATAGGCGGCCCCTGTTTTGGGCAGTGGTTCAGCTTGTGGTGGGTGCATTGTTTTCGGTGGGTTCACAGCCTCAGCTGCAGCCTTCGCAGCTCGGTTTTCGCCTTGCGGCGCTTCAGTCCCTACATACAGCAATTCCAGCTCGATTTTATCTAATGGAAATTCCATCTGCGGAAGTGTGTTCATTCTCACTAGTCCCTCTTTCTTTTTCTACTCGCGACCCTCTCACTCGCCCTTCAACCTTCGGGCCACTACCACGGATTCCGCTGTACGTATTCCGATATCGCCCGCAGGTTTTCCGGCGGGGTACCGGCGGCCGTAGAATCGCCGGTAGCCAGCATAAAGTTGGCCGGACCGCCCTCCACTGCGGCCACCTGCTCCAATTTTTCAGCGGTATATGCCACTACCTCTTCTGGATTCATCCGCGAGAGGGCCGGCGGTTCGAGCCCGCCGATGATGGTTTTCCCGATCTGCCGCAGCGCATCTCCCGGCTCCAGATCGCCGGTGGTCGGCGGACAGACACTGTCCACACCGTCGAACTTGGCCTGTGCAATCAGGTCGATCAGCAGCGAAATCTTGCCGCACATATGGGCGATGTGGTACATCCCGCCGCGGTGCAGAATTTCTGTGTAATCATCCAGTTCGGTCATGCAGTAGCGCCGGTACCAGTCCGGGCTCAGCACCGTAGTGGAGGTATCTTCATAGGTAACCGCCACCTCGGCCGGGCTCTCAGCCATCACCTGGTAAATCTCCAGGTTGAGTTTATGCAGATCGCTGAACAGCGCCTCCATCCGCTCGGGTTCATCCATCAGGGCAAAGGTAGTGTTCTGCAGCCCCATTTTGAACTGCAGGAGTTCCTGCAGCGGGGTGAGCGGCCCGCTCAGGGTATTGATACCGTCATCCCCCACAAAATCCTCGAACTCCTTGAAGTCCTGATAGAAAGGTATTATGCGGGTGTCGGCGATAACCGCGCGGTAGGCCTCGATATCCTCCGGAGTCTCCAGCATGTGTTTGGAGATGTACTCGGTTCCGCTCAGGTACTCGCGTTTCTCCCAGATAGTCCCCTTGGGGGTTTCGAAGCCGGAGATCAGCGCCTCCCCCTCCCGGCGTTCGAAGGGGGTGCAGCGGCTGTACTCTGTTTTCCAGGCCATCACATGGCGCCGCATGATGTCGGCCCCTACATAGCGGAGAATTTGAATTTCCGCCAGATTAAGGCTCTCCTGCAGAGCTGGGGTCGTGGCCATCTCCGGCGGAGCAAACTCTTCGATCGGGAGCCCCACTGCAGGCAGACTGGAGACATAGAAGCGCCCGGTCAGCGGCACCCAGGGTACCCGGTCGGGAGTATGGCCCTGCAGCACCGCCATAATCCGCTGGCGGGATGTCATCTGTGTGCTGTTACGCTCTTTACTGTTCATAGCTTTTTCTCTTTCATGTGACCCCGATTTATACGCCCGGATAGGTATCGTCAGGAAGCATCGGCGGGACGAACACCTTTTAGCCCATAGTAGCGGCCATGATCGCCTTCATGATGTGCAGGCGGTTCTCCGCTTCGTCGAATACTACCGACTGCGGGCCGTCGACCACTTCGCTGGTTACCTCGATGTCGCGGTCGTAGGGCATACAGTGCATGTAAATCGACTCTGGTCCGGCCAGCTGCATGCGGCGCTGGTCGACTATCCAGCCGGGGTACTTGTCGATCAGGGCCAGGCCCTCTTTTTCATCCTCGGTATGGGTGATGGGCCCCCAGCCCTTGGCGTAGACAATGTCGGCGCCCTCGGTGGCCGCGTCCATATCGTCGAACACTTCCAGCTTGGCCCCGGAGGCCTCAGCGTTCTTGCGGGCCATCTCCATGATCTCGGGCTTCAGCTTGAACTCGGGCGGATGGGCCAGGTTTACGTCAATTCCGAAGCGCGGCATCATTGCCACCAGCGAGTGAGCCATCGACAATGGACGGATGTAGTTGGGCGCACTGGTCCAGGATACCACAATTTTGCGGCCGCGTAACTGGTTCAGAAACTTTTCGCGGATAGTCATCAGGTCGGCCAGCACCTGCGTGGGGTGCCAATCCTCACACTGCATGTTTACCACCGGAATATCCGACCACTTGGTCATATCGCGCATGTAGTCATGACCTACGCCATAGGTTTTCCGCACGCCGATTCCCTCGCCGTAGCGGCTGAGCACCTTGACCGTGTCCTTGCTGGTCTCGCCGTGATCGATCTGGGTGGCCTTAGGAGTCAGAAAATGGGCGTGTCCGCCCAGCTGATGGATCCCCGCCTCAAAGGCGTTACGCGTACGAGTGGATTCTTCGAAAAAAAGCATAAAAAAGGTCTTCGCCCGCAGGATATCGTCGTGCGGAATGCCCATCATCCGGTCCTGCTTCAGGCGGTCGGCAATATTGATCAGTTTATTAATTTCTTCGTTTGTCCAGTCCTGGGTAGTCAGCAGATGCTTACCCTTCAAGTCGCTATACATCTCAAATCTCCTTCATACAAATTACTTGCGCAGCTAGGCCGCACATTCTAAGAACACACATTTTATTGACTATGAGACTGCAGCCTTCGGCCCGTGCCTCTGTCCTTGCCTTTTATTTTTCATCTGCTCGGCGGCCAATCTGACCGCATCGATAATCTGGGCATAGGCCCCGCAGCGGCAGATATTCCCGGCCACCGCCGATTTTATCTCCTCATCACTCGGGGACGGATTTTTCTCCAGCAAATCGGCGGCACTCATGATCATCCCCGGAGTACAGAAACCGCACTGTACCGCCCCGGCCTCGATAAAGGCCTGCTGCAGCGGGTGCAGCCGCTCGTCCGGTCCACCGAGCCCCTCGATAGTCACCACCGTGGCCCCTTCGGCCTGACCGGCCAGCACCATGCAGGAGTTCACCTTTCTTCCGTCCATCAGGATCGTACAGGCACCGCATTCGCCGATACCGCAGCCCTCTTTGGTACCCATCAGACCCAGATCGTCCCGCAGCAGATCCAGCAACCTCCTGTTCGCAGCGGTCTGCAGTCGCCGTTCAATCCCGTTCACCTTCAAGTTCACCGTAATCGGTACCATCGCTTACACCTCCAGCACTGCTCGCAGACATTTTTCTGTCAGGTTCTGCACCACCGGCCGTTTATAATCCGTAGACCAGCGGCGCCCGCCTATACGCAGCATGTACTCACCCGCCTCGGCGGCCGCCTCCTGCAGCAGCGCCTCGTCGGGCCGCTGACCCTGCAGCATCTGCTCCACCGTCGGAAAGCGTCCGTGCGTCGGCAGCGAGGAGCCGATGGACAGGCGCAGATCCTCTATTACCCCATCCGCGTTTTGCCGAGCCAGCACCGCCAGCCCCAAACGTGATTTCGCCACCGCTTCGCGGCGCATCAGCTTCTCAAAAACTCCCCGGTACTCTTTCCCGGGGGGATCAATAATAATCTCAGTCATCAACTCAGCGGGAGAGATATCGGTTTGCTTGGGTCCGGTAAAAAAATCGGCGATTCGCACTGAGCGGCTGCCACTTACACTCCTTAAGACCAGCTCAGCCTCTAAAACCAGGAGTGCCGGCACCGTATCGGCACACTGGGCCGCGGTAACAATATTGCCGGCCAGGGTACCGCGGTTGCGAATTTGCTGCGAACCCACCGCATCGGCGGCGCAGTGCAGAACGATCCCTTGCTTCCGCACCGCCGGCGCAGAGGCAATATCGGCCAGCACCGCTGCTCCGCCGATGTGCAATCGGCCGTCCTGTAGTCCGATCTCTTTCAGCTCATCCAGCCCACTTATATCCAGCAGCAGCCGTATCTGCTCCGGCAGCTTGGAGCTGCGCAGATCGATCAAGACATCGGTTCCACCGGCAATAAGTTTTACCTTCTCCTGCTCCTGATTCAGTATCTCCAATGCCTCCTCGACACTTTTGGCGCGGTAAAAATCAAAATCCTGCATTATTTCACCCTCTCCTCTGCCTCTTGTGCGGCGTCATTTACTCAGGGCCCGTCCCAGTAGAACCCGCTCGAGATTCAAAGGCAACTCACGTATCCTCCGACCGGTGGCATTGAACACAGCATTGGCCACCGAAACTGCAGCCAGCTCAACTCCGACCTCACCGACTCCCTTGGCCCCGAAAGGCCCCACGTGCGGGTCGCTTTCGAACAGCCTCAAATCGAACTGCGGCATGTCCTTGATCGTTGGAACCATGTAGTTGTCAAAGTTCAGGGTGTGCACGTAACCGTTCTTCTGCTCGATCTCCTCGTACAGACCGTAGCCGAGCCCCTGCAGAAAGCCGCCGTAAATCTGCCCCTCCACAATTTTCGGATTAATGGCTCGCCCGATCTCATAGGCCAGGGTCACTTTCTCGACAGTTATCTTGCCGGTATTCATGTCGACTCGCAGCTCCGGCATGGCCGCCCCGAAAATGTAGGAGGGGTAGGCGTTGCCCTGTCCGGTGTGGTGGTCCAGGGGCTCAGGGCCGGGGTTGTACCAGCCCTGGGCGCTCAGGCTCATTCCCTGTTCGCGGTAGGCTTTTGTAATCAGTTCGTCCAGACTGAAGCCCGGCTGCCGGTCGCTCGGCCGGCAGTAGCGTCCCTCCCGAACCTCGATCTCTTCAGTCCCGCATCCGAGAGCCCCGGCAGCAACCGCTTTTAGCCGTTGCTGCAGCTTCTCGGCAGCATCCAGCATTGCACGTCCGCCGGCCAGGGTGCCGCGCGAGGCCACCGTCGGCCCGCCGTCCATCACCATCGAGGTGTCGGAGGTGGAAAAGGTGATCCGTTCGAGTTCGATTCCCAGCACTTCGGCGACAATCTGAGCGTGGGCGGTGCGCATTCCCTGCCCCATCTCGATCAGCCCGCTCTGAATATTGACACTGCCGTCCGGTTCAATCGTTATGGTCGCCCCGGCCGTGTCGATCCCTTCGCCACCAAGCCCGGCACCGCGGAAGGTGACTGCAATTCCGATGCCCCGCTTTAATTCGCGACTGCCGGCATTGAAATCGGCGTACTCCTGTTTTCGCTGTTCATAATCGGATCGCTCGCTCACATCCCGGATAAGCTGTTCGAGGTTGGCCGGCATCTTGGCCGGGTCCAGAATCTGACCAGTAGCTATCTGGTCGCCCGGCTGCAGACAGTTTTTCAGCCGGAACTCCACCGGGTCCATCCCCAGCTCGGTCGCTACTTCATCTATCAGTGATTCAGCGGCAAAGACGATCTGCGGAGCAGAAAAACCTCGGTAGGCTCCTCCGAAAATGGTATGAGTATACACACCGTACACGTCGGTCTTCACATGGGGCACCCGGTAGGGCCCGGCCGCGTGGACAGAACCGCGCCAGTTGGCGAACATCGCCTTGTTGTTGTAGGCCCCGCCCTGGGTATAGATGCGGTCCTCTACGGCGGTTATAGTTCCGTCCGTTTTCACTCCGATTTTGTACTCCAGATTGTAGGCGTGCCGCTTGGGGCTTTCCAACATCGACTCCTCACGGGTCAACACCATCTTCACCGGACGCTTCAGCTTCAGAGCCATCACCGCGCAGCGGGCGGCCATCAGCATAACCGACTCGTCCTTCCCGCCGAAGCTGCCGCCGATAGTGCTCTGCACCACCCGCACCTGGCTGTACTTCAAGCCCATTACCTCGGCCACGTTCTGCCTGATCGAATATGGGTTCTGAATCGAGCCGTGAATCTCTACGCCCACCCGGTAGGGGTCCGGCAGGGCGATAATCGCCTCCGGCTCGATGTACATCTGGTCGACGAACTGGGTCTTGTAGCTGCGCTCCAGCACCCGGTCGGCCGCTTCAAAGCCCTGGGCCACATCGCCGAAGTACATTTTATGGTGGGATTTTTCGATCAGGTTGCCCTTTTCATCGGCGTGAACCAGCTCCGCCCCCGGCTCCAGTGCAGACTCCATGTCCAGCACCGCCGGCAGCTGCTCGTACTCCACTTCCACCAGCTCGGCAGCCCGGCGTGCCAGCGCGGGGCTCTCGGCTGCTACCGCCGCAACTCCGTCGCCGACATACTTCACCTCGTCGGCGGCAAAGACCGGAAAACGGCCGAACATACTATTGGAGGCCGGTACGTCGGCGGCGGTCACCACCGCAACTACCCCCTGCAGTTGCTCGGCTGGCCGACTGTCGATGCGCAGGATTCGGGCATGGGGATACTTCGAATACACGGTCGCGGCATACAGCTGTCCGCCAAAACTCACATCTCCGCAGTATTTGGCCCGCCCCGTCACCTTCTCAAAAGCATCCAGCCGGGAAGTCTTATTCCCAACTATATCAAACTTCACGCCCTCATCCTCCTTCCGGCAGCGCCGCAATCAATTCACTCAAGCCGAGCTCGGTCAGCTTTTCAGGAGTCGGAATGCCCCGCTGAGTCCAGCCACGCTCGCGGTAGTAGCCATCGAGCATCTCATCCAGGTTCACCACCAATCCCGCTTTCAAAACCTCATCCGTGAGGGCACCGTCCTTCTCTACATACACGGTCAGCGGCTCCTTTAAGAAGCGGTCGTGCAGCCGGTCATCCTTGCGGTCCATTCCGTGGCGCACGTTGTACATCCGCTCCAGGTTGACGATACGCTCGCCGATGTGCAGCAGGTCTTCCATGCTGAACTCCCGGCCGAAGTATGCGCTCATTCCCTCGGCAATATCCTCCGGTCCCAGGGCAAAGGCCTCCAGGGTCGAGAACTTGCAGATGCCCAGCGAATCGTTAATTGCCGAAAAGGCCTCGGTGAATTTGAGCACCTGCGGCTTGTACTTCTGGCTGAAGACATCCAGTATCTCCTCGCCGGCCTGCGGAAAGTAGCGCTGGGCCGCCTCCCGGTTTTTGGTCTGGTCGATGGTCGACAAACCGTACAGGTGGTCGGCGCCCCGGGCACTGGTTGCGTGGCCCAGGGCCAATCCGCGGTTGGTCCGCGGCTCCTGCCGCGGAGTTTCCAGCCCCTTTACATGCAGGGCGTACTTATGCGCCTCCGGGTGTATTTGACCTGCCGCCCGTTTCACTCCGTCGGCCAGAATTTTACCCAGACCTTGCCGGAAGGCAATCCGCTCGATAATGCCGGTAATGGAGGCTGCATCACCCCACTCCAGGCTCAACTCCGGATCATCCAGCAGGCCGCGCTGGTGGCACTCCATAGCGAAGGCAATCATCGAACCGGTGGAGATAGTGTCGATTCCGTAGCGGTTACACAGATAGTTGCAGTACAGGGCAAGCTCCATATCCTCATTGCCCACCAGCGGGGCGAAGGAGTTGACCGTCTCATACTCCGGCCCGTCGGCTTCATGGGCGTAGGGGCCGCTCTCCACCTTCGAGTGACGTCCGCAGCGGATGGGACAACTGAAGCAACCGGAGGTCTTGTCTACATACCTGTTGACGGCGGCGGCGTTTACCCTTTTTATGACCGGTGCCTGACAGGCCTGGTAGTTACGGGTGGGAATATCACCGCGGGGATTCTTGAAGTCCATCAGAATACTAGTGCCCCACTGCTTGTAGTCCAGGGCCGCCGGGCTCTTCAGCAGCTTCTTGGCCTTTTCGGTGGCCAGCTGCTTGAACTCGGATGGAACCTCGGCTTTGCGGCTTCCGCGCACGATCAAAGCCTTGAGCTGTTTCGAACCCATTACCGCGCCCATTCCCGATCGGCCGGCCGCCCGCCCGCCGTCGGTCATCACTCCGGCAAAGTACACAAGGTTCTCGCCGCCGGGACCGATACAGCAAACCTGGTGCTTCTCGTACTGGCTCTTCAGCTGCTGCTCGGTTTCGGTGGCGACGGTGCCCCACAGTTCATCGGCCGGCACTATTTGAATCTCATCATCTTCTATGTGAATACTGACCGGCCTTTCGGCCCGGCCCGTAACCACCACTGCGTCGTAGCCGGCTTTACGGATTTCAGTGCCGATAAAACCGCCGGTATTGCCGTAGCCGTAGGCGTCGGTGGCCGGCGACTTGGCGCTGACGGTCATACGGGCCCCGGTGGGCCAATTGGTACCGGTAAAGGGTCCTACCGAGAATATGAGGCAGTTTTGCGGATCGAAGGGCCCGATCGCCGGGGCTACCCGTTCAAACAGTATTTTCGCGGCATACCCGCGGCTGCCCAAAAACAGCTCCAGGTCCTCTGTGGAGGTCTGCACCGTGTGCACATTCCCCTTACTCAAATCTATATAGGCGGTATTAGCCATAAGCCCTCCTGAGCGATTGACCACTACTATAACTTGTATTTAACACGTGTTCAACAAAAAAGTGCAGGGAATTCTGCATTTTTCAACCGCCCGCCTACTGCATCTGCCAGAACCGGGCGGCAGCCTCTCGCAGCTCCTGCTTCACCGCCGCTTCATCCATAGTAAGTAGTTTTCCTTCCGACTTCAGCAGCCGGCCGTGTACCATCACCTCGGATACGTCCTGCGGATTCCTGAAGAGTACCAGCTGATCATACACGTTACGGCTATTTATCGGTGTGGGTGTGTCGAGTTTGATGGTGATCAGATCGGCCTCGCAGCCGGCTTGAATAAGCCCGGTCTGCGGGAATCCGGCTGCCGCAGCGCCCTGAGAGGTAGCCATACGGTACACCGTTTCGGCCGGCATAATTTCCGGGTTCTGGCGGTGTGCCTTGTGAATCAAGAAGGCTCCCCGCATGACCTCGAAAAAGTTGTTGATGTAGCCGTCGGTACCCAGCCCGGTGGGTATCTCCAGGCGCTGGTAATCGGGTACCGGCGCAACCCCTCCGCCGACCTCGCAGTTCGAGAGCGGCATATGCACCAAGCGGCAGCCCCGCCGGGCCAGAATGTCAGCTTCACGCTCACTGATCTGCACCGCCTGCGAAGCGACCACCCGCTCGTCTAGAAATCCCCACTGCTCGTACAGCTCTACCGGCCGCCGTCCGTAGCTGCGCTGCACCACCTGCGGTTCATACACACTCTCGGAGAGGTGCATATGAATGTCGGCATCCATCTCTTCGGCCAGCTGCTTGGCCTGCATAATAAAGTCTTTGTCTGCAGTAAAGAGGGTGTGGATGGACATGAGTCCGTCCACCAGCCCGCCCGAGCTCTTTGCATCGCCCGCGCCGCCCGCAGCCCGCATACTGCGGATAAACTCGGCATTCTCCCGCAGCCCCAGCTGCCCGTTCTCCTTGCTGAGCCGCTGGCAGGCTTCGAAACTGAGCCGGGCCCGCAGCCCGGCCCCCTCAATGACCTTGCGCTCTACTTCCAGTGCCCCGGGAATCGAGTTGGGCCCCTCCAGCACCTCCAGAAAACTGGTAATACCGCTGTTGATCATCTCCACACAGGCCCAGCGGGTGGTCAGCTCTACCAGGGTGTGGTCAATGCGGTTCTCCATGCAGGGCCACCAGAAATCTTCCAGAAAGCTGGTAAAATCGGTCACCGCCGCTTCCACACTAATGCCGTGCGACAGCACTCCGTACATATGCATATGCCCGTTGACAAAACCGGGTGAGAGGAGCTTGTCCCGAGCGTCGATCAGTGTATCGCCCGCCTCCACCCGCAGCTGATCGTTCGGAGCTACCACAGCTATACGGCCCGCTTCCACTCGCACTCCGGTTTCGGCGTGTAGTCCGTCTTCCAGGAGTGCGTAGCCCGCCTTGATTACCGTTGCCCCCATCTCTATGCCTCCGTTTTCGTCAGCGCGGGGGTAGGACAGACCGCGACACACAGTCCGCAGTAACGGCAGCGCGCTGCATCCAAGAGATTGCTCTCCTCGGCCTTATTCAGCTTACGGGCGGCATAGGGACAGACCTTCACACAGCGTCCGCACCAGATACAGCTCGCAGCATCAAAGTTGAACCGGAACTTACGATGCACTTCCTGCGGATACAGATGGTTTAGCGCCGCCCCGCGTACCTCCTCCAAGCTGGAGTACCCCAAGCTTTCTACCAGCCTGGCCAGATCGTTGTTCAATTTCTGCAGGTATTCCACCCCGCGCAGCATCGGGGCGCTGCACACCCCTACCGCCGCCGCACCGGCCATCAGCATCTCTACCGCATCCTCGGACCGCATCACCCCGCCCAAGCCTATCACCGGTCCCAAGCCGCTGGCAGCAATTTCGGCCACATAGCGCAAAGCGACCGGCTTTATTGCGCTGCCGGTCAGCCAGCCGAACCCGAACTGCCCCCCGACCCGCGGGCGGGCGCTCAGTATATCGATACTCAATACGGGCCCGATAGAATCGATTGCCGTAATGCCGTCGACACCCAGCTCGAGCAGTTCGATGGCCGTACCGGCCGCATCCTGCCAGTTCGGACTTATCTTCACCACCACCGGTTTCTGTGTGAGCTGTTTTGCACGTTCGGCCATAGGACGGATGGTCTCGGGTTGGTAGGAGACCAGCTCGAAAAAATCGGCCCCGACCGCATCCAGGCTCTCGATCCAGTGCTCAACCTCTTGAGGGGTATGCCCGATGCTCGCCCCTATTATCACGCCGGCTCGCTTGGCGGTTGGAATCTCTACCTCTATCCACTGTTCGGCGGGGTAGTCAGTCCACTTCTCGGCATTAATAAGAGTACTCTTATCGACTGCCGCAATGTGCGGATACGGATTGTCCGCTGCGGTATCGCGGATCGTTTTTGTCACCACTGCTCCGGCCCCGGCCCTGTGCAGCCGAATCATTCCTTCGGCTCCGTAACTGAGCGGCCCAGATCCAATGATAAACGGACTCTGCAGCTGTATTCCAAATAGTTCTGTTCTTATGTCCATGTGCGCTCCCTCCCCCAGTATATCTAAAATTTTACACGTGTAAAGTAAAACTTTGCGCACTGCTGCGCGTGGCTGCGCACGGTAACTCCGCTTCGCCCGTTTCCCTACAGCGGCCGGGAGTTCACATGCAAAAAAAAAAGCACCTCCCGTCTTAGAGAGGCGCCGTTTGCGTGGCTGCGGACCTATGCGCCGGGCTGCAAGGTCTGACTGGTAATTTTGCCGGCTGTTTTTTCATCAATTAGGTACTCGATGAGCGCGGCGGCGAATTCGGCGGCCGTTCCGGGACCGCGGCTGGTGATAACAGTACCATCCTTTACCACCCGCGCTTCTGAAAAGGTCGCCTGCTTGAAACGACCTTCAAAGCCCGGATAGCAGGTTGCGGTTTTGCCTTCCAGCACCCCCAGGGGTTCCAGCACTACTGCCGGAGCGGCACAGATTGCCGCGACTAATTTTTCGTCTTTAAATAGTTTTTTAATAATACCCTGAGCATGGGTAGATGATGCCACATTTTCGGCGCCGGGCATGCCGCCCGGGATTACTATGCCGTCTAAGGTATCAGGATCGAGTTTATCAACGGTAGTATCCGTTTCGATCGTGACGTCATGACCGCCGGTTACCGTTTTTCCTGTCACTCCAACCGTGGCAACCTCCACGCCGGCCCGTCTGAGAAAATCGACTTGGGTAAGTCCTTCTACCTCTTCGAAACCATCAGCAAATAGAACTGCTACGCGTTTCATATTACCTCCTTGCGTTTAAAATGGTCACATTCACGCCTTACCGGCAACCCCTACTTTCGAAAGATTCTGGTAGGCCTGCAGGACCAGCCTTTCGGTCTCGTCCCAGCCGATACACTCGTCCGTAACCGACACACCATATTTCAACTGCGCCAGATTCTCGGGAATTTCCTGGCACCCTTCGAACAGGTTGCTCTCCATCATAAACCCGGACAAGACCCTCTGTCCCCGCAGCACCTGGTCGATGATCGAACGCAATACCCGCCGCTGGCGGGGCGACTTCTTGCCGGAATTGGCGTGGCTGCAGTCGACGACTACCGAGGGATTCAGCTGCGCATCCCGCATCATCTGTTCGGCGTTCTCCACATCCTCTTCATGATAATTCGGGCCGCTGCGCCCGCCGCGCAGGATCAAATGACAGGCGTCATTGCCGGTCGTACTGTATACGGCGGTTTTTCCGTACTGGTCCATACCGATAAAACTGGCCGGATGCACTGCCGACTGCATGGCATTTACCGCCAGCTCGAGGTTTCCGCTGGTCCCGTTTTTAAAGCCGACCGGCATGGAGAGACCGCTGGCCATGTTGCGGTGGGTCTGGCTTTCGGTAGTACGGGCGCCGATAGCCGCCCAGGATACCAGGTCGTCGATGTACTGCGGGACATAGGGATCGAGCATCTCAGAGCCGGCCGGCAGGCCGATCTTGGTTATGTCGATGAGAGTCTTACGAGCAATTTCCAAACCAGCGGCAATTTCATATGATCCGTCCATCTGCGGATCGACAATCAGGCCACGCCACCCGATGGTGGTGCGGGGCTTCTCGAAATACACGCGCATGATAATATATATCTTGTCTTTCACCCTCTCGCGCAGCTCTGCCAGCCGCTCGGCATATTCGAGCGCCGCTTTGGTGTCATGAATCGAACAGGGACCGATTATTCCCAGAATTCGGGGGTCCTGCCGGTTCACAATTTTTTTAATAATTTCGCGACTTTCATACACGAGCTCAGCCGAATCATCGGGCAGCGGATAGCGCTGTTTCAGTTCCACCGGTGGTATGAGCGGCTGTATCGCCTGTACATGAAGATCATTTACCTTGCGCATGTTTGGATTCCTCTGTTTTCTCTTCTGGTTTGTTCGTTTCTATTTTATTCTTATTGCCCAAATGTGTGTAGAGGTACCGCTTGATTTTCTTGGTCGGAGTTTTCTCAAAGGGCTCGTTCTTTACCATAAAATCGCTTACCCGCGAGAAAACATTCAGACGCTTGTTCACCGTCCGCTTGAGCTGCGCGAGATACTCGTTGGCCTGTTTCGAGAGATCGGCTGCCGATTCGGCAACATCTCGTACATGCGCTTTCAATGATTCGTAGTCGATGTGCACTAACGCAACCAGGCGCCCCTCCTGCTCGACCACCAGCGATTCGTTCACAAAATCATACTCGTTAATGAGTGCCTCGATCTCTTCGGGGTAGATATTTTCTCCGCTGGGGCCCAGTATCATATTCTTCAACCTTCCGCGAATATACAGATAGCCGTCCTCATCGAGCATCCCGAGATCCCCGGTTCGAAACCAGCCGTCCGCGGTCAGCACCTCGGCGGTTTTGTCCGCGTCTTTGAAGTAGCCCTGCATCACATTGGGACCACTGACCAGGATCTCGCCTTCCCCGGTTTCCGGGTCGGGATTATCTATTTTCACCGCCACTCCCGGCAGGGCCGGTCCGGTAGATCTGAAACGGGTAAGTTCGGGGCCGCAGCCGGCTATCAGCGGGGCGGTTTCGGTTAGGCCATACCCTATGGCGTAGGGAAAACGGGCTTCCCGCAAAAAGAACTCTACATCCTCGGCCAGCGCCGCACCGCCGATTCCAAAAAAATGGATGTTACCGCCGAAAATCTTGATCAGCCCGCGGCCGATCAGGCGGTTGACTATTTTGCGCACCGGCGGGAGCTTGTAGGCGTTCCGCATAAACCGGGTTTTATTGATTTTCGGTAGAACTACCGAACGATAAATTTTTTCTATCAGCAAGGGTACTGAGAGTACCGTATGCGGACGCACCTGCTTCAATGCCGGCAGCAGCACCACCGGCGCCGGCAGCTTGGTCAGATAAAAGATATGCGCACCTAGCAGATACGGGGTAATCAGTCCGATGGTACACTCGTAGGTATGGGCCAGCGGCAAAATGGACAAGAGCCGATCGCCGGGTTTCAGTTTCGGAATATCCGCCGAGGCTTCGGCATCGTATACAATATTCTTATGACTGAGCATAACCCCCTTCGATGTACCGGTAGTACCGGAGGTATATATGATTGAAGCGGTATCGTCCTCACCGACCAAGCCGTTCATTTCGACCGGATGTTCCGCGGCTGTTATTTTATTCCAGCCCGTACTATCGGTTTCAAGTGTGCCGGCCGGCAAGGGGCGCGGAATTTCACTGAGCTCATCCACACAGATGGCGGGTTTGTCCGCATCACCAAGCGCCATCCGTATTTTGTCGATCAGTTTTAGGCTCACGCAGAACGCGGCCGGCTCGGAATGAGTGATAATATTGGCAATTTCATCGGGATGGAAGTCGGTTAGAATTGGAACAATCACCGCTCCCATGCTGGTAACGGCAAAATAGCAGACGGCCCAGTTGGGCTGATTCTCACTGAGGAGTATCACCCGGTCTCCCGCTTTTATTCCACGGTTCTGCAGATGGTTACGGAGCGAAACTACCTGATTATAGAAGCTCCGATAGGAATAAGGCTCTCCGTCTACAAACGACAGCACATCGTAATGCCCGTATTTTCGGGTACTTTCTACCAGAAGATTCTCAAGTGTAAGTGTTTTTAAACGCACGGGCCCACCTCTCAATTTTGCAGTATAATGGATGTGATATGTTCTCCCTACTGTAGTACACTGCTAAATTTAGTTCAATATACGGGATAAGCGGCCTTATTGCAAAAATCATCCAACTGTGGTAATTCTTTAGAGCATTACCAGAAGAGGAGTTAACTATGTCATCACGCATTCGCGATATACTGCAGACGGAACCGCGCGAGCAAGAGGTTACCGTAGAAGGCTGGGTCAAAACCAAACGAGATTCCAAGAATGTTACCTTTTTAGAGATAACCGACGGTTCATCCTTTAAAGGTATTCAGGTAATTGTGGACCACGATGAAAAGGGCACTTTCGACCATCTCGAATCGGCAACCACCGGTTCGAGTGTAAGCATAAAAGGTAAACTGGTAGCCTCCCCCGGAAAAAATCAGACGGTGGAAGTACAGGCCAGCGAGGTCGAAATTATCGGCCAGGCCCCGGCCGACTCCTATCCGCTGCAGAAAAAGCGCCACTCCTTCGAGTTCCTGCGGGAGATCGCACACCTGCGCCCTCGTACCAACACTTTCGGGGCAGTCACCCGGGTAAGGAACGCCCTCAGCTTTGCAATTCACAAATTTTTTCAGGAACGGGGATTCATGTACGTGCATACTCCCATCATCTCCGCCAGTGACTGCGAGGGAGCCGGCGAGATGTTTCAGGTTACAACCCTTCCGCTGAGCGAAGTCCCAAAGCAGAACGGAGAGGTGGATTACAGTCAGGATTTCTTCGGCAAACAGGCCAGTCTGACGGTCAGCGGCCAGCTAGAAGCGGAAATCTACGCGCTGGCGATGCGGGACGTATACACCTTCGGCCCGACCTTCCGGGCGGAAAACTCCAATACCAGCCGCCACCTGGCCGAATTCTGGATGATCGAGCCGGAAATGGCATTCTGCACCCTCGAAGGCGACATGGAGCTGGCCGAAGAGTTTATCAAGTACATCCTCACATATGTGCTCGACAACTGTGGTGAAGACATGGACTTCTTCAACCAATGGATTCAGAAAGGTGTAAAAGAGAGTATTCAAAAAGTAGTGGATTCACGTTTCCAGCATGTCAGCTACTCGAAGGCAATCGAGCTGCTGGAAAAAGCCGACCGCCAGTTCGAGTACCCCGTCGGCTGGGGAGAAGACCTGCAGTCCGAACACGAGCGCTACCTGACCGAAGAGGTCTACAAGGGACCGATAATCGTAACTGACTATCCGAAGCAGATAAAGGCCTTCTACATGAAAATGAACGACGACAAGCAAACCGTGCGCGCAATGGACGTCCTGGTTCCGCGGCTAGGCGAAATAATCGGCGGCAGCGAACGCGAAGACCGTTACGACGTGCTGCTGAAACGAATAGAAGAGATGAATTTGAACCCCGAGGACTACTGGTGGTATCTCGACCTGCGGCGTTACGGCAGCGTGCCCCACTCGGGTTTCGGTCTCGGTTTCGAACGCCTGGTACAGTACGTAACCGGGATGCACAACATCCGCGATGTCATCCCCTTCCCGCGTACCGTGAAAAACGCCGAGTTCTAAGCCTGCTACCTCTGCAGTTTGGTCAGTTCGCGGTCGAAGGCGCCGGCAAATAGCCGGACTTCCCGTTCACCCAGGGTATTTCCTCCGGCCGGTGTCACACCGGCCTCGCGCAGCTCCATCATTGCATCGCGCAGTGAAAGCCGCTCGCGTATGTTCTCCGTGTTGTACACATTGCCCCGGTCGTCGATTGCCACGGCCCCCCGCTCGACTACCCGCGCGGCCAGCGGCACATCATGGGTAAACACCAGGTCTCCGGGCTCGGCGTGATCGGCAATATAGTCATCGACATCTCCCGAACCGTGTTCCACCAGCACATTTTCCACACTGCTGCCCTTCGCGTCGGAGAGCTTCCGGTCGGAGACGAATACCGTCTTGGTCTGAGTCCGCTCGGCGGCTTTTCTAATAATGCTGCGCAGCCGCCGGGGGCAGGAATCGGCATCGACTAAAATCTGCATCTCCAACTCCGTTCGCTCTACTCAACCGAAGGCTGAGTGCCGGGAATTGTAGCCAGATAGAGATCGCCCTGTCCGCTGATACGATATGCTCCGGCAGCATAGGGAACTACGAAACTCTCGCCGCGGAGTATGTGCAGCGAGTCTCTGTCCGCTTCCGTGGCAAGGGTCAACTCCCCGCTGGTACAGATACCAATTTCAATCGAGGTACGGGCGCTGCGCAGTACCGCAGAGCCCTTGCTGGCACTGCACTGCTGCAGTTCGAACTCATCTATCGGCACCGGATAGCGCCGCAGAACCCCGCTCACCTGCTTTCCCTGCAGAATATCCGCCGGCCGCGCTTCGAAGGACAGCACATTCAGGAGTTCCGGCAGATCGACATGCTTTTTTGTCAGTCCGCCCCGCAGCACATTGTCGGAATTGGCCATGAGCTCGACACCCATGCCCTGTACGTAGGCGTGCAGCACCCCGGCCGGTTGATACAGAGCCTGCCCGGGCTCCAGTTCTACCACATTAAGAAACAGAGGTGCTTGAACCCCCACGTTCACCCCGTGATGCTCGTAGAATCTGTGTATCAGCTGCGCCTCTATGTAATCGTCTTCTGCTGACTCCGCCCATGTGTGCAGCGACTCGATCAACACAGTTTGTTTTTTCTGCGAAAGATTCATTACGTTTTCGAAAAAGCACTGCAGCCATTCGGATTCGGACTGGCCGGCAGTATTCGGAGCAATTTCACTGCGATAGAGTTCCGGTACAATGCCGCGGTACCACTGCCGGATTTCTGCCGGTGCCCTGAAACCGCACATTGCCGTAAATGGAGTCAAGGCACAGATGATTTCGGGTTTATGGTTCTTGTCGCGATAGTTGCGTTCAAATGCGTCAATGGGAATGCCCGCCGCCTCCTCGCGGGCAAATCCCTCCCGGGCTTGTCGGCGATTGGGGTGAGCCTGAATCGAGAGAGGCTGTGCGGCTGCCAGAACCTTGAATAAAAACGGCAAGCCCTCCGGAAACCGATCGGCCGCCGGCCCGAGAAAATCCTGCGGAGCGGCCTGGATAGCCGAGTTCAAATCGATCTCGGAGGGAATGGCCAGCTTTGAAGGCCCCCGCGGATGGCTGCCCATCCACATCTCCGCATATGGCGTTCCCGCCTGGTTGGATACACCTAGCAGATCGGGTATCAGGGAGGGAGAACCCCACGGATAGTTCTGAATCGCATTTTCTAATTTTACCGGAGAATCGTACCCTTTGTTCATATTTAAAGTGTATAGAAGAGCCTTAGTCCTGGTCAATGCGCATAGGCGGTTTTACCGGCTGCCCATGCGACAAAAAGATCATCAGTTGCACTTACTCCTACTGCTTCTGCTTGAAACTGACACGCTATTTCCTTCATACTGGAAGACATAGAATATTTTTCAAGGAGTCTGTAATGAACCTAAAAGATTATCCTCATCGCCGTTATAATCCTCTGAGCGGCGACTGGGTACTGGTTTCGCCGCATCGCACCAAGCGTCCGTGGCAGGGCCATGAAGAGGAGGCACAGGTTGAGGAAAAACCGAGCTACGATCCGAACTGTTATCTGTGTCCCGGAAACTCACGAGCCGGCGGGGTCAAGAATCCAAACTACGACAGCACTTTTGTGTTCGTAAATGATTTTGCCGCATTGCTGGAAGAGACTCCAACTGACAGGATGGATGCCGACGGCCTGTTCATCGCTCACAGCGAGCGTGGTATTTGCAAAGTTATCTGTTTCTCGCCGCGTCACGATCTCACCATTCCCCTGATGGAAACAGAAGATATTCGCCGTGTGGTAGACGTGTGGGAGCATGAATACCGCGAGATCGGCAAAAAAGAGTATATCAACTACGTCCAAATTTTTGAAAATCGCGGAGCTACCATGGGCTGCTCGAACCCCCATCCCCACGGGCAGATATGGTCGAACGAAACGGTCCCACAGATTCCGCAGCAGGAAACGAACATGCAGCGCCACTACATGGATACTCATCAGAGCTGCCTGCTCTGCGATTACCTGAAAAGGGAACTGGACATGGGTGAGCGGATAGTCCTTGAAAACGACTCTTTCGCTGCGCTGGTACCCTTCTGGGCTGTCTGGCCTTTCGAGACCATGGTACTACCGCGGCGGCATGTGCACTCCCTCAGCGACCTCACCGATGCCGAACGCACGGATCTGGCATCCATCATGAAACGGCTGGGTACCCGCTACGACAACCTGTTCAAAACCCACTTTCCCTACTCCATGGGGCTGCACCAGAGGCCTACCGATTCACAGGCGCATTCGGAGTGGCATTTCCATATTCACTATCTGCCGCCCCTGCTCAGATCGGCGACGGTAAAGAAGTTTATGGTCGGGTATGAGCTCTTGGCAACGGTACAGCGCGACATAACCGCCGAATCGGCCGCCGAACGGCTGCGCGGGCTGTCTGATACCCACTTTCTGCAGAAATAGGAGTCCGTAATGAGAGCTGTAACCCAATCCGATATTAAAATCGGTAAACTCGATGCTGCGGTTGAGCGTCTGTACGGCAGCGCCGCCCACAACGAACAACTCAAACGCTACGCTTCTCTGCTCGACGAATTCCATCTTCGCTTTTCCGCTGAACAGGCCTATCTTTTCAGCAGCCCCGGCCGCACCGAGTTGGGCGGCAACCATACCGACCACAATCACGGCAAGGTGCTGGCGGGCAGTATACAGTTGGACAAGATAGCCGCAGTCGCCCCCCGTGACGATATGCAGGTGCAGGTAGTTACTGCTGGTTTTCCAAAGGATATAGTCGCTGATCTGAGAAACCTGCAGCCGCAGGACGAGGAAGCCGGCAGTGCCTCCGCACTGGTCCGCGGAATAGCGGCCTATTTTGCCGAGCACGGGTATACCTACGGGGGGTTCTCCGCATATGTGCACAGTCAGGTTGCAATGGGTTCCGGATTGAGTTCTTCCGCCGCTATCGAGGTTCTGGTAGCGCAAATTTTCAACACCTTGTACCACAAAGGCGCACTCTCGGCGGTGGAACTGGCCAAAGCGGGGCGCTATGCGGAAAACAAGTTTTTCCAGAAGCCCTGCGGGCTGATGGACCAGATTGCCTGTGCACAAGGCGGCATTGCGGCGATAGATTTTGCCGACAACGAGAATCCCGGGCTGGAGCAGATCGAGTTCGACTTTTCCAGCCGTGGATACCAGCTAATGATTCTCGATACCGGCGGCGACCATGCCGACCTAACCTCGGAGTATGCGGCCATTCCACGAGAGATGAAATGTGTCGCCGGCGAACTGGGATGCAGTGTCCTGCGAGAGGCAGATTTGGATCAGCTCACAGCAGCGGCCGAACGAATTCGCAGGAACTGCGGAGACCGTCCCTTTCTGCGGGCCCTGCATTTCTATCTAGAGAATCACAGGGTGCAGCAGCTGCAGGAGGCTCTCCGTTTCGACGACCTCAATTCCTACCTGCGGGCAGTCCGCGAGTCCGGCATTTCATCCTGGACCCTGCTGCAGAATTGCGCACCTACCGGAGCGGTAAAAGATCAGGCAGTTGCCTATTCGCTGGGAATGCTGGAGTCCCTTTGTCCGGAGGGAGTATTTCGTGTACACGGTGGAGGCTTTGCCGGCACGGTTCAGGGGTATGTGCCGCTGGAGCAGTTTGACGAATTAAAATCGAGCCTGGAGTCCCAATTCGGCCCGGGAAGCGTTACGCCCCTCAGAATTCGTAGTGAAGGGGTAATCCATCTGGACGGGGAGTTCCTTGACTCCGAAAAGTGATCTATCGTATAAGAGTTACAATAAAATAAGGAGAGGAAACATATGAACGTAAGTCCACTACAAAACGCAAGGTACCAATTCGAACCGACCCTGCCGTCAATTCTTCAAAACGAAATTCAGAAGATAAAAGTCGAGTACGGCGAACCGACTGAATCTGTGGATAACCAGACCAAAATGAAGGAGCTTTTTCAGCACACCTACGGGCAACCGACTATCAAGTTTACTACCGGGGAATCTAGTCACCGGGATGAGCCGTTGAATATCGGAGTGGTACTGTCCGGCGGACAGGCTCCCGGCGGTCACAATGTAATCGCCGGTATCTATGATGCTATGAAGGCGGCTAACAGCGAATCGAAGCTCTACGGATTTTTGAACGGACCGGCCGGGATTCTCGAGAATCGTCTTATTGAAATTACAGGCCAGTATGTTGATCAGTACCGCAACACCGGCGGTTTCGATATGATCGGCTCCGGACGTACAAAACTGGAAACCGAGGAACAGTTCGCCACAACTCACGAGGTGTGTAAAAAAAGCAACATCTCTGCCATTGTAATCATCGGCGGCGACGACTCGAACACCAATGCCGCTGTTCTGGCCGAGTATTATCGCAAAAATAATATCGATATCACCGTTATCGGTGTTCCGAAAACCATCGACGGCGATCTGAAGAATGAACAGGTCGAGGTCTCCTTCGGATTCGACACTGCTACCAAGACTTTCTCAGAGTTGATCGGCAATATCGAACGCGATGCAAATTCGGCTAAAAAGTACTGGCACTTCATCAGACTGATGGGCCGCAGCGCTTCGCATATCTGCTTAGAGTGCGCCCTGCAGACCCAGCCGAACGTGGCGATCATCTCCGAAGAGGTAGAACAGAACCATACTACCCTCAATGAGATTGTCGACGACATCGTGGACAAGGTAGTGACTCGCAGCGAACAGGGAGATAATTTCGGCATCGTCCTGGTGCCCGAGGGTCTGATCGAATTCATACCCGAAATGAAAACCCTCATTTCCGAACTGAATACCCTTCTAGCCGAACACGAAACCTATTTTTCCTCACTGCACACCTTCGAGGATCAATCCGAGTGGATCAACAAGAACCTCTCCCGGGATGCATCCTACGTGTTTTCCACTCTGCCCAACAACATCCAGCGACAGCTCCTGATGGACCGCGATCCCCACGGAAATGTGCAGGTTTCCCGCATTGAGACCGAAAAACTGCTGATCGAAATGGTCGAGGACAATTTGAACGAGCTGAAAGCCGAGGGCAAGTATCACGGCAAATTCAGCAGTCAACACCACTTTTTCGGCTACGAAGGGCGGGCGGCATTCCCCACAAACTTCGACGCAAATTACACCTACAGTCTCGGATACAACGCATACCTACTCATCTCTTTCGGTTTGACAGGCTACATTTCTTCAATACAGAATCTTTCTGCACCGGCTGATCAATGGATTGCCGGCGGGATTCCCATCACTATGATGATGAATCTCGAAATGCGGCACGGAAAAATGAAACCGGTCATAAAGAAAGCCCTGGTGCAACTGCAGGATAAACCTTTTAAGACTTTTGCGTCAAAACGCGGTGAGTGGGGTATAAAAACTTCGTTCACATATCCGGGTGCTATTCAGTACTTCGGCCCGGACGAGGTCTGCAATCAGTCTACCATTACTCTCTCGCTCGAACACGAATAAACTCGAACCCAAATGGAGTTGTAAAGGCCGCGCGACTGCGCGGCCTTTACGCTTTATTAAGAGCTCTACAGGCGCCGCTCTAATATAGAAACTATATCATCGGCAGTAAGAACGACCGGAGTGGCCTTGGCCGATGCCTCCGGAGCAATGCGTTTGAGATCTTCCAATGTAAACCCGTAGTCCGCAAGGCGGGGTAAGGAGAACTCCTCCACCCAGCGGTACAATTCGTCTACCAGTGCCCGGCAGTTGTTCCTGGCGCCGCCGTGATCGCTTCCGGTAAAAACAACAGCCGCCCGCGAGTATTTAGCCAGACCGCGGCTTTCATCGCCACCGTTCAACAGTCTGCCGACAACTACCTCAGTAGCGGCCGGCAGCAGTGTACCGCAGACCACTCCGTGCGGTATGTTGCGTGCGGCCCCCAAGGGCGAGGCCAGCCCGTGGACTACGCCCAAACCGGCGGCGGCCAGCACAACGCCGGAAAGATAGGCTGCATACGCCATCTGTCCGCGGGCATTCAGGTTGTCGCCGTTGTTCAGCGCCGCCGGCAGAGCCCAGCGGGTCCGCTGCAGGCCGTTCAGAGCCAGAGCATCGGTAAAAGGGCTCGCTTGGGTCGAGACGTAGGCTTCCAGCAGCTGCGTAACGGCATCCATCCCGGACGCGGCCGTGACATCCGCGGGGCAGCCCTTGCTGACCAGCGGGTCGAGCACTGCTAAATCGGGCACGTAGGCATCGTTTCGCAGTGATTTTTTGAAACCGTTTTCCCCGACTTCGCTGATAACAGCATTCTTGGTGGCCTCCGAGCCGGTTCCCGCAGTAGCCGGAACTGCTATCAAGGGATGGCGCACCGGCTTCGGCTTCCGGCTGCCGACTCCCTCCAGATACTCACGAACGCGGCCTTCGTGGTGCAGCATAACCGCCGAGGCTTTGGCGGTGTCAATGACGCTGCCGCCGCCTATCGCCACAACGGCATCCACCTGCATTTCCGCAATAGTTTCACTGATCTGATCGACCTTTAATGGCGAGGGTTCCCCGGATACGGGGAAACGGGGAGCCTCAATGCCGGCATCTTTTAATGTCTGTTCAAACTGCCGGCGATACCCAGCAGCGGCGTATGAATCTCCGCCAGTAATCAGTGCGATCCTGGTGTATCCCTGCTCTTCGAGAAAGTCAGCCAGCCCGAAGATTGCCCCTTCACCTACTGAAAGGCGGGGCAGCGGCGGGTTCTCGAAAGATAGTTTTTCATCCTCAAGGATACGACTCAGCAAACCCATCAGAATCCCTCCCTTTTCAGATAGTTGATTTCATTCGGCAACACGCGGATTAATAAAATCAATACCGATCCAAGCTTCGGTATTGGACATGGATTGATCGATCAATCCGATCTCGACATCATCGGTGGTTTCGGCAACCAGAAACCGCTCGCCGCTGTAGGGGAAGCGGGCTCCCTTGCCCTCTATCTCTACCCCTACAATGCTGTGCTTGTACACCGACGAGACCATGAGGATGGCATCGATCCGATAGTGGTGCAGCAAAATGGTGTACAAGAGTCCTCTGGAATCACAGTCGCCCCGCTTTTCCACTGCAGCCCGTAATGGCGTCAGACAATCCGAAAGGGTATCCAGCCGTTCATACTCAAAACCCTGCACCCATTTCAGCAATGCCGCAGCAATCTCCTCCGGTGTGTGATCCTGCGGAGACAAATAGGTTTGCAGAGCCGAGTATATCGGCCGGCTGCGAACAAACAGGTCGCGATACACCAAGCGATAGTAGCGCTTCCAGGCCGCCTCGGCTAAATCGGTGCCCCCGTATACTGACAGCACCCGGGCTTCCCGCTCGATTACATTCTGGGTTGCATCGATGGCAGCCCCGCTGAAAGCCAGAGGAATAGTTCGTCCCTGAAAAGTTATTTCAAAACGCTCCGCAGCACTGGCCGGATAAGGCGAGACCGACTGGCTGATAGGACCGGGCTCGATGAGGCCCCGGTCGCCCAGTCCCACCGAATCCATTGCCGAGAGCAGCGTATCCTGGTATGTTCGCAGCTTCCCCTTCACAGCAAAACCGACCACCACCACATCTACGCGGTGCGACTCAATACACAGTAGATAGCCCTGAAACTCCCGGGACTGCTGCCGGAACTCAACCTGCGCCAGATGTGCATTCTTACCGGAATACGAAAAGCCGCTGCCGGCATACACACGGGCATCGAGCTCGGCGGATATGCTCGCCTGCATCTGTTCTATATTCTGAAACTTTCCGCCATCGTAATATTTGAACAGTAAATAAGCTTCCTGAGCCTGATTCACTGCAGAAAATTTGTTCTGCTCTATGCCCTGGATCTGCCAGCTCACCGGCAGGTTGACAAACAGGCCGTCACCGAACTGCTGGTATTCGGCCCGAATTTCAACCGCACCCGCCCACAGGAACAGCAGACCCACAAGAAACAGAGCCCTTGCTCGAACAGCAAGGGCCCGTGTATTCAAGAAATCGCTACTCACCGGACTCCCCGTCCACTTTAAAGCGTTTGATCTTTTTAGTGGTGGTCATTTCCATCGGTTGGTTCAGCAGTTTGAAACGTGCAATCCGTTTATAAGGCATCAGATCGTGGTTCACCTCTTTGATGATCTCATCAACCCTGGCCTCGATTTCGGGATTCGATTCTGCCGATGGATCGGCTCCCTCGAAGGCCTCGAAATTCGGGTAAACAAAGGCTTCTATGCCTTCGGTCTTCATTTTCTCATCCAGCAGATACCCTTTGACCATAATCTGTTCGATTTCGTCATACAGCTGGAAATAGTCCTCTATCTCTTCGGGAAAGACGTTCTTGCCGCCTTCGGTCACGATGAGGTTCTTTTTGCGTCCGGTGAGATACAGATAGTTTTCACTATCCAGGTATCCTACATCCCCCGTTTTTAACCATCCGTCCTCGGTGAAAATCTCTTTAGTGGCAGCTTCATTGTTGTAGTAGCCCTGCATGACCATTGGCCCGCGGGCCAGCAGCTCTCCATTGCCCTCTTCATCCGGGTCGAGCACCTTCATTTCGGCCTGGGGTATCACCTTGCCGACCGAGGTTTCCTTGTAACGATCTACCGGGTTCAGGGTAAGGATGGGCGAGGTTTCGGTCAGACCGTAGCCCTGCACGAAATCGATACCGAGCTGGTTGAACATGGTAAAAGTCGATGAAGGCAACGGGCCTCCGCCGCAGATACAGATGCGGTTAGTGTCCAGCGAAATCTTTTTCAAAATTCCGTGGAACATCTTTTTCCCTGGATTCACACCAAAGGTCTTTTTGATAAAACCGCTTATAAACATCATAGTGCGGATCAAACCGTATACCGCAACCCCCTTCTCGCGGATACCTCGTAGAAGGCCTTTGAGAAGTTTGTTGAAGAGCATGGGAATACCGAGGAACATGGTGATCTGACCCTCATGCAGGTCTTTGAGAATCTGTTTTACCACCAGTTTCTTGGCAAATACAATTTCCGCACCAACCGAGATCGCCTCGATGAATACCGCCAGCATGGTGTAGGAGTGATGAATCGGCAGCAAGGCGTAAAACACATCCGTGTGAAAGATGGGCATATTACCCTGGGCCAGATAGCAGTCGCTGACCAGGTTTTTGTGGGTCAGCATTACTCCCTTCTGATTCCCGGTAGTTCCGGAGGTATAGAGAATAGCTGCCAGATCATTCTCCTGCGGCATTTCGCGGGGCGGAGCGTCCTGTTCTTTGAGGTCGAGGATATAGTTCTCCTTTTTCGGAGTAAGAGAAATTTTCTCCTGCAGCTTTATGTTTTTCTGTTGATCGATCTCTTCGAATTTTTCTTCATCAATAAAGGCAATTTTGGCATCGGAAAATTCGATCAAACCGGCAACATCCTTAGTGTGGAGCTGGTAGTCAATAGGCACGACCACTCCGCCGGCGAACAGTACTGCCAGATAGGCGATGGCCCACTCGGGAGAATTTTTTCCGGTTACTGCAACCCGGTCGCCCTTTTTTACTCCGACGCGCACCAGGTGGTTGGATACCCCTTTAATAGCGGCTAAACTCTCGCCGTAGTTCAGAAAGAGATTGTCCGGATCATAAATGCTGAAGCAACGTCGTTCTGCGTACCTTTCCGTTGTAATAGAGAACATTTCCGGAAGCGTAGGCCATTCTCCTTGAAAATGGCTACCTCTGTATTCATCTAAAAACTTCCATGGGGTGGCGTTCCCGCGCATAGATCCTCCTTTTTGTTCTTACGAACACTTTCTCGGTTGTTACGTCTCACTATAGCGGAAGGTTTCTCGGAACACAAGCATAAGTTTCTTACTCGTAATTGGAGCCTTCACCCTCGAGTTTGGTCTGGGCAATAAAGCCGTGCTCCACTACTTTCGGTCTTACCTTCCCCTCGTTGGCGGCGATCAGGGTGACCCAGTTGTGTTCGGTAAGCAGCGCCTCGATTGGCTTATACTTGGATTTGTAGTTCATATGCCTGTTTTCATGCACGTAATACCCCAGATAAACATACCGGCAGCGCCGCTGTTTAGCCAATGCGATCTGCCGCAAAACTGCATACGTACCCAGCCCTAAGTAGGAATATTCCGGATTCCAATAGCAGTATATTGCCGACAGCGACTCGGGAGTCAGATCCATATGGCTGACTGCCAGCAGTTGTTCTCCATCATATATGCGCAGCTCTTTTCCGTAGGGAGCATTCTCGAAAAACGAGTGGGTAAAATGTTCATAGAGGGGAGTTCCGTTCTCTTCGAAGCGCCCCGAGTGTGAAATATACAGCTCATATTTTTCCATTGTGGGTTCCAAATCCCCCACTACTACTTTCAGATGGCGATTCTTTCGTAAAACCCTTCGAAAATTTCGGCTGAAGGAGAACTCCTCTACCGGTATGCGAACCGGAATGCACTGATGACACTCGGCACACAGCGGTCTGAAAAAGTGTTCACCGAAGTGCCTGAAACCGATCGAAAGCAGAAAATTGAGCCCTTCAGCATCTGCTTCGCGAATAATGACCGTTTCACTTTCAAATGTCAGTCCTTCTAGATAAGGACATGCTGTGTTGAAAAGTCCCATCGGGATTCCTTGAATATGCATATAAAAAATATTCGGCTAAATTGGAGTTTTTTTCAAGCCGGTGTATATCTCTGCGCGGCTATCAGCGCACACCCCTTCACACCCCTCCAAAACGATTGACTCAGTTGTGGAGGTATACTACAGTATTTTACGTGCCGGATGGAACAAATCCAGAGGCAACAGAATTGGATTTGGAAAGAGTAATGAAGATAACAATACGAAAATGGAGCGACTACAGCGAAAACGACAAACTCAGGATGTTTCAGCGCTCCGAAACCGATATCTCCGCGGTTTCGGCCTCAGTCGCCGAAATCATCGAACAGGTGCGCCTGCGCGGCGATGAGGCTTTGATCGAGTTCTCAGGACGTTTTGATAAGGCCGATCTGAATTCGATACCGCTGCGGGTGCAGCCGGAGGAGTTTAGCGCGGCCGAAGCCGCACTGCCGGCCGAACTGAAGGATTCGATCAGGTTTGCAATCGATACCGTGTGGGATTTTCACCTCGCTCAGAAGCCCGAAAGCATCAGTATGAAGGAGCTGCATCCGGGTTTATTAGCCGGAGAACGGGCGCTGCCGATAGATTCAGCCGGACTGTACGTGCCGCGGGGGCGCGGGAGTTTTCCCTCGATGCTGTATATGCTGGCAGTCCCGGCCCGAATAGCCGGAGTACCAAAGCTGCACATCGTCACCCCGCCGAACCCGGACGGGAGTGTGGACGCGGCCTGCCTGTACGCCGCCCGGCACATCGGCACCGAGGAGGTGTTTCGGGTGGGCGGTGCGCATGCAATTGCCGCCCTGGCCTATGGTACCGAAAGTATCGATCCGGTGCTGAAAGTGGTGGGCCCGGGAAGCAGTTATGTAACCGCAGCGAAACGGCTTCTGGCTACCAAAATCGATGCCGGCCTGCCGGCCGGGCCTTCGGAGTCCATGATAGTCGCCGATGCGCTGGCCGACGCCTGGAACACTGCGCTGGATCTGATGGTTGAGGCGGAACACGGTTCAGACTCCTGTGCCCTGCTGCTGACCGATTCGGCGCAGCTGGCAGAGCAGGTTCAGAGACATGTGGCCGATATCGGAAAGAATCTTCCGCAACCGCGGGCCGGATTCGTGCAGGATGTGTTCGACCGCTACGGCGGCATTATTTTGACCGAGTCGCTCGATCAGGCAGCGGAAATCGTGAATAAATTCGCCCCCGAGCACCTTTTGATCAATACGCAGGAACCCTTTGCCGCCATGAATAAAATTCGGAATGCCGGCGAAATCCTGCTGGGCCGGCATCTGCCCTTTTCGGCGGCCAACTATACCACCGGTGCCAACGCGGTTCTGCCGACCGGCGGCTGGGCCAGGAGCTATTCTCCGGTTTCGGTGCGCGACTTTATTAAATTCTCATCGGTGGTGTACTCGGAGAAGCGGGCCTATCTACAGCTCAAAGAGCATGTCGAGCGCATCGCCGACTATGAAGGCTTCATTACCCATGGCAACGCTCTCAAGCTGCGGAGGGAAGAGTGAGCACCCAGGAAGCCGCGGTAGAGGAGCTGTTCGCCTACTTCGGTTCTTTCGTCAACTTTGAGCAAAAGCGGAAGCAGACCATCCGCGAATACCGTCTCGACCGGATGCGCCAGCTGTTGGAGTTTTTCGACAATCCCCAGCATAAACTGAAAATCATTCACATTGCAGGCTCCAAGGGCAAGGGTTCCACCGCCGTCTACATTGCCAGCGGCCTGAAAGCACTCGGATTCAAAACCGGTCTGTACAGCTCGCCGCATATAAGCGACTACCGGGAACGCATCACCGAGGCGGGGCGTTTCTTCGACAACAAACTGTATCTGGATGTTGGTTTACGAATTAAGCAATCGTTGCCGGTTTTCAATCGAACTGTTCTGCGGGGCGATGCTGAACCGACCGCATTCGAACTGTTTACCCTGTTTGCTTTTCTGCTGTTTGTTGAGGCCGGCTGCAGCTACGCGGTTATCGAAACCGGCATCGGCGGACGGCTCGATGCTACCAATGTAGTCAGCCCGCTGGCCTCGGTTATAACCCCGATTGAACTCGAACACACCGATATCCTCGGCAACACATTCGTACAAATTGCGGGCGAAAAAGCCGGTATAATAAAACCGGGTTCGCCGGTATTCGTGTCGCGGCAGAAAGACTCCGTTCTGGCGGTGATCCGTGCGCGGGCCGAGCAGGTCGGCAGCCCACTGTTCTATTTTACCGAATATCCGGCCGAATTCGCCGGAACCGTTGACCCGCAGGGCACTCATCTGTTTCTGCGGTGGCGAGACAGCGGTGAGGCAGCCGAAGAGGCTTCACTGGTAGCACTGGACTTAGCCATGCAGGGCGAAGTGCAGGCTGAAAACGCCGGATTAGCTCTGACAGTGCTGCACGAGTTGTTGCCGCAAAGCCGCGATTCTGCTTATTTTGGCGACATGCTGCAAGCGGTAGCGGCTGCCAGCCTTCCGGGAAGAATGGAACAGTGCAGCTCACATCCTCCGATTGTACTCGATGGTGCCCATACCCCTACTTCGGTCCGCCGTACTATCGCAACCTTTCAGAGAATCTATGGAGCCGAGGCTGTCTGTATTTTCGGGTCGGTCGAAGGCAAGGATACCGCCGGAATGGCGGCGGCGGTTTCCGATGCATTTACCGATATAATAATCTCGCGGCCGGGCACCTTCAAACCGAACTGGCCGGAACAGGTTGCCGAAATATTCCGCAGCGCTGCTCCGCAGGCCGAACTGCATATTGAAGCCGGGCAGGCTCTGCGCAGAGCTCTGGAACTGTCTGCCGGACGACCGATACTGGTCACTGGATCGTTTTATATGGTGGCGGAGATTCGCCCGCTGCTGAAAAACTCTCCGCTCAGTACTTTGGAGGAAAAATGAAGTCACCCCTTGTGTCAGCCCGGGCAAAAGCCCTGACCCCATACACCCCCGGCGAACAGCCGCAGGACAAGCAGTATATCAAACTCAACACAAATGAAAATCCATACCCGCCGGCCCCGGGGGTGCGGACACTGCTGCAGGACTACCGGGCCGAGGAACTGCGGCTGTATCCCGACCCGCAGTCTCTGCGATTGCGCCAGGCTATAGCCCAGCGCTATCAACTGAGTCCGGAAGAGGTGTTTACCGGCAACGGATCCGATGAGGTCCTTGCCTTCATCTTTTACGCCTTCTTCGATGCCGACAACGGGCCGGTTCTGTTTCCGGCGCACACCTACAGTTTCTATCCGGTATACTGTACTTATTACGGCCTGGAGTATCAGAAAATTCCAATGAATCGGGACTTTTCAGTCAGCTTAGAGGGCTTTCGGGAACACAGGCAGTACGCAGGGGTAATTTTTCCGAACCCGAATGCCCCCACGGGGATTGCCCTTACCCGCGGCCAGATTGCAGATTTCCTGCAGTCCTCCCGGGAGGACCGGGTATATGTAATCGACGAGGCCTATGTGGACTTCGGCGGGGAAAGCTGCAGCAGCCTGGTTCGCGAGTTTCCGAACCTGGTGGTGGTGCATACCTTTTCCAAGAGCCGGTCGCTGGCCGGTCTCAGACTCGGGTTTGCTCTTGGCAACCCCGAACTCATAAAAACCATCTTTACAGTGAAAGACTCCTTCAACTCGTACCCTCTGAACCGGCTCAGTCAGGAGCTCGCAATCCGGGCACTAAAAGACGAAGCCTATTTTCAGCAGATCCGCGACCAGATCGTCACCACCCGCACTTACACCGTAGAGCAGCTCGCCAGGCGGGGCTGGAAGGTACTCCCTTCGACGGCCAATTTCATTTTTGCCTCCGCCCCGAAAGTCGACGGCTACACGGTATACTCCGACCTGAAAGCGAAAGGGATTCTGGTTCGCTATTTTAATCATACCGGTATTAAGGAGTTCGTCCGTATTACCATCGGAACCCGGGAGCAGATGGATACTTTATTATCGACTCTCGATTCGCTTTATTCAAAATAGGGGGAAGTTATGAAAAAGCTTTTGCAGGACCGCATGATAGTTCAAACCGGAGATATTACCTCCGTCGAGGTAGACGCTGTCGTCAATGCCGCCAACTCGAGTTTGATGGGCGGAGGTGGTGTGGACGGTGCAATCCACCGGCGCGGCGGTTCGGAAATCCTCCGGGAGTGTAAAGAGATCCGCCAGCATCAGTATCCCGAAGGGCTCCCGACCGGCAAAGCGGTCATTACGAGAGCCGGGAAGCTGCCCGCCGCACATGTAATTCACACGGTCGGCCCGGTATGGCACGGCGGGAATAAGGATGAGGACCAGCAGCTGGCCTCCGCATATACCAATTCCCTTACCATTGCATCCGAAACAGGTCTGAAGAGCATCGCTTTTCCGGCCATCAGTACCGGGGTCTACGGTTTTCCGAAGGGCCGTGCCGCCACGATTGTGTACCATGCCATCCGGGAATTTCTCGAACATCACAGCCTGCCGAGAGAGGTATATCTGGTATTTTTCAGCAGCGACGACGAGCAGGTGTTCCTGGAAACACTTCACACCAATAATCTGGAGTAAAGTGTGTCCCTCAACTGGAAAGAAATCGATCTCATCTTGGAGGAGCTTCAGCTCGAAAACAGCTCTATCCAAAAAATTCGGCAGCCCGATTTCAGAACGCTGATTCTCGATCTGTATGCTCCCGGAAACCGACAGAGTCTGTACATCTCATTGGCCCAGGGGAAGACGAGACTCCACCGTCTGCGGACTCCGGTCAAAAACCAGGTTCCGCTGCAGCGCTTTGCTCAATTTCTGCGCTCGAGGATAAAGGGCGGAAAAATAACCGCCGCCGAACAAATCGCCGGAGAGCGGATAGTGTGTCTCACGATACAGCGCGCAGGTGAGACGACTTACCTGTACCTGCGCATGTGGGGAGGAGCGGCCAATATAATCGCAACCGATGCCGACCACAACATCCTGGATGCTTTCTACCGGCGGCCGAAGCGGAAGGAGGTGTCGGGCGAATACTTCAATCCGTATGAATTGATTGAAGCAACAAAAACCGGCAGTAATAACGGAGCGGACAAAAGCCGCCGGTTTAGGGTACGCGAATACCCCGCATCGATGAGTTTCAACGCATTTATTGAGCAGGAGTATTTTACCCGCGAACTGGATCAGAAACTGAACACGCTGACCGAACGGGCCGAAGCCCTCCTGAACAAGCAGCTTTCTAATATCGAAACAAAGCTGGAAGAGCTGCAGGACAAGTGCTATGCGAGCGAGGAGCTGAAGGGGCTCAAGCAGACCGGTGACCTCATTATGGCAAATCTGCATCAGATCGAAGCAGGCTCGCAATGGGTGCGTTTAAACGATTTCTACCATGAGAATGCACCGGTGGAGATAGAGTTGAACCCCGATCTCAGCCCTCAACAGAACGGTGAAGCCTACTACCAGAAATACCGCAAAGCAAAACGCCAGCGCTCGCATCTGGAAGAGGAGCTGGAAAACCTCGAACAGAGCCGCCGGCAGCTGCAGCACAGGGCTGAGCACATGTTCAAAATAGAAGACCCTGAAGAGCGCCGGCAGGCGCTGCAGGATTTTATCGATGAGTACAGCCCCAAAAAGGGAGAAAAACCGAGCTCTGCCAGTCCGGGGCTGCGCTTTCAATCCGGACCATTCACCCTCCTCGTAGGACGCACTGCCAGGGAAAACGACGAACTACTGCGCCGGTATGTTCGCGGCAATGACTACTGGCTGCATACCCGCGATTATCCCGGAGGCTATGTGTTTATCAAATATATCGCCGGAAAATCCGTACCTTTAGAAACCCTGCTCGATGCAGCCAACCTCGCCCTGCACTATTCCAAAGGTCGTTCAGCCGGCAAGGCCGAACTGTACTATACGCAGGTCAAATACCTGCGCAGAGCCAAAGAGGGCAAACAGGGCCTGCTTATTCCTACGCAGGAGAAAAACTTGTCAATCGAACTGGATGAGGATCGGATCCGGCGCTTACTAAAAACGGATTGAAAGAGATGAGCAAGTACGAGATAATGTATCCATGAAAGCGGAATCCCGAATTCGACATCCCATTGTAAGCGGTATTTTTTATCCGGAAGACCCATATGAGCTAAAAACCCTGATCAGAGAACTCGCTCGACAGACAACAACCGAAGAATCCACTTCGAATGAACCGCAAGACGGCGAGCTGCGGGTGCTGCTGCTGCCGCACGCCTCTTATCAGCACATCGGAAGCTACCTTGCCCGCGCCTTCGCCTGCATCCGCCGGCCAGAGCAGATCACCCGCGCTGTACTGATTTCATCCGTGCACCGTGATAACGAAGATGCGGTGCTGCTTCCGGAATTCACCGCATACGACTGCCCCCTGGGCGCAGCAGAAGTAGACAACGCGGCGGTCCGACGGCTGGCCGAAACCGGTTACCCGTTTAAAATTGACAATACGCCGCACACCGAGGAACATGCGCAGGAGATTCTGCTGCCTATGCTGCACGAGTACTGCCCCGATGCGAAAATAGTGCCGATGCTGCTGGGCAGCTACTCGCAGAAGATGCTCGATGCGGCTGTTATGAAGATCAAATCGACAGGTTATGCGGACGAGCCGAATACGCTCTGGCTGCTCAGCTCCAACCTCAGCAGTTTTACCGATTCGATAAATTCTCAGAAAGAGGCGGAGCGCTTCTTGGAACAGCTCGCACATCCCTCCGGGCACCTGCTCGCATCCCGAAGCAGCAGAGCCTGCGGGCGCAACGGTTTGTATCTTCTGAGTCAACTCTTTTCTGAGGGCATAAGCTTTATTAAATTAAGAATAGGACGATCGGGGATTATTCAACCCGCGCAGCGGGAGGTATGGTACGGCAGCTTTGCCGGGTATACTCCCGCTGATGAACAGATCCAAGGGGAGGAGTTATGAGTTTCAGCCTTTCGTCTCAAGAAAAGGACATTTTGCTGCGGACAGCCCGCGAGAGTATTCGCTCGGCCCTCACCGGCGAAGCTCCGCGATATCCAGAACCTACCGAGAATTTACATAAAAACTGCGGGGCATTTGTCACTCTGCACGAGGGAGAGAAACTGCGCGGCTGTATCGGCCATATTTTTGCAGTCAGACCGCTTTTCGAGGGGATTAAGGAGCTGGCCCGTTCGAGCGCGTTTGACGATCCGCGCTTTCCGGCTCTCCAGCTGCCCGAGTACGATGAAATCGATATTGAGATATCGGTGCTGACTCCACTCGAAAAGGCTGAATCTCCGGAACAGGTCGAGGTTGGTGTCCACGGCCTCTATATAAAATCGGGCGGCCGCTCCGGCGTTCTGCTACCCCAGGTTCCGGTTGAACAGGGCTGGAACCGCCGTCAGTACCTCACCAATCTCTGTTATAAAGCCGGTTTGTCCGGCGACTGCTGGACTCATCCGCAGACCGAACTCTATCTGTTTACCGCCATAGTTTTTGGTGAAAAGGAGTAATAGCTGAATGTACAACTCCCCTATTCGATCGACCGAAGCAGATCCTCCGGCAGTTACCCGGCTCAAAAGCGGAGATCGCAGTTATACCAGTGTCCGGATTGCGCCCTCACATTCGCGCTTGCACAAGGCAATCCGTAATCCTCAGAGTCTCAGCGGCTGGTGCGTGAGCACCGCCGGGGTAGAACCGTGGAGATGGAACGGAACAGTGGAACACAGGGATTGGCTTTATCTGACCTTTGCCGAACAAGAGTCAGAGCTCTATCCCTTTACAGATGTGTTCCGGAGTGAACCCGAAGCGGCACTGCACATGCTGGATCATTTCCTGCACAGTCTGCATCAGATCGCAGAGCAGGGGGATTTCGAGCCGGATGCCCTTTTTTTGGGGGTCAGCTACTTCGACTCAGAAGGCAGACTCTACATCCCGCATCCGCAGATTGCCCAGCTGACGCAACAGCACTTCGAACAACTCTGCCCCACTCCGGGTATGGACCAGTACGGCCCGGTCGGAAGAAGAGAGCTGATACCGATGTGTGCCTATCTGCTGCAGCTGAATATTCTCAACACAAAATCGGAAGTAGAGCTGACCGACGGGGATGAGTCTCTGGTAAAAGCCCATCTTCATTCGGTAGTTCCGGAGCTCAATCCGAGAATAGCAGAATATCTGTTTCGCACCATCAACCGGCAGTTCGCCGTAAGCGACATTCGGGAAGATATCCGGCAAGCCGCCGAGGAGATTTCGGCCTGGAGAGAGTCGGATGTCTTTGAGCCAATTCATCTTGATAAGGCCGAAGAGCGTCGCTCTGCAGCGGCTTCGGTCGAAAAAACGCTTCGAAAGCGCGAAAAGCTGCGCAGCTTCAAGAAAAAGCACGGCGCTACCGTCGTCCTGACGGCTGCGGCCTTGGTGGCGGTAGCCTTTTTCGCCGCCCCCTTCGTAAGGCGGGCGGCCGAACCGGATATCACCGAAGGACTCGCCCCGACCGAGGTTATAGAACTGTTTTATACCAGTCAGAACAGTTTGAATCACGAGGCAATGGCAGAGTGTACTACCAGATCTATCGGCAACTCGCACATCAACCAGGTAACGACGCTGTTCGTAATAGCCCGTGTGCGGCAGGGGGTTGAAATGAAAGATGTGTTTACTCCCGCGCCCGAATGGATCGAGGCCGGAAAACCGGAGCTGAAGGACAACAAATTCGTGTTCGGCATTACCGAACTGGAAATCAGCAGTACCCGGCAGAACAATCAATACGAGGTTTCCTACGTAAAGTGGTCGACACTGCCCCCCGACGCTGAGGAGCTCACTTCCGAAACCGAACAGGCTCGGGTCTCCTCAACCGGCCAAGTACGGGCTATCCGTACTGCCGAACGCCTGCATATGACGGAAACATCCAACGGCTGGAAAATAGACTCTATTGAATTGCTACAGCAAGAGACGCTAAAATAACGAGGCTATCAGCGTAAACAGAGAAGTGCTAAAAAAGAGTCCGGCGGAAATGCCCATAGAGAGTGTCAGGTTGTCGCGAACCGCCGGATCCATATCCCCCACTAAGGGGTCGGCATAGGCAAACGTGAGGGCAGCCGCTCCGAAGACCGTACCAATTCCCGCAGTGAGCAGCGACCCTCTGCGCAGCTGCGACTGAGTAAATTTGAACTGTAATCCCGGCGGGGGCTCGGCAGTTTCACTCTCTTTCGCTGTCTCTACCTGCCCCTCTTGCTCTGTTTCGGTTTCACTTTCCAGTTCGACCGGCAGCGCTTTGAAATCATTTTCTTTCCAGAAGCTTCGAATTTCCTCGTCTACATTAGTTCTGCGGAGAGTGAAGAGTTGTTCGGCATCGCCGGTCTCCCGGCCGGCAGCCGCGAGCTGATTTGCGGTGAGCTCGCGGACCTGCACCATCTCATCGGCTTCTATCTCAATGGGGGCCATTTTCCGTGGAACAGCATCGGCTTCGAGTTCGCCCTGCTCGGCCTCTTCAATAACCTGTACAGTCGGCTCAACCTCTACTTTACCCTCAAAACAGTACACCGACGCAATGGTGCTCTGCTCTTCTACATCATAGAGCACATCATACCCGAAATCGGTCCCCCGCACGCCGGCGACCATACTCGGACCGGAGATCGCAAACTGCTCCAAGCCGGCCAGTTTTCTCACCCTGGCCCGCACCCGGCCATAGCTAACTTCATATTGCGAGGTGTTGGTCCGTGCTGATTGGTCGAATTCGAAACTGGTATTCTCGGATATCTTCAATACGTTGGTGGACCCGCTGATCTGGATTTCCAGAAAAGTGCCGTCAAAAGTATTCACATAGTCGCCGGCTCGAAATTCCAGTCCATCGACGATATCGGTCGACAGATCGTACTCTTCTTTGCTGCCGTTTCGAACGATTTCGAATCCGCTCCCGGACGCATAGATCAAACTGCCTGCATCAGTTTCGGAATTCTCGTCGATCTGTGCCGATAGGGGCACCAGCACGGCGCATAAGAACAGCAGGGACAACCAGCCTTGTATTCTCATTTTTCCTGCGGGCAGTTTCATCATTCGGCTCCTTTTTTTATGTACTGTAAAAAGTGTACCTCAAAACCGTCCTTATATCAAACACTATGTGAATCGGCTCTGAATCGCGCTCTGAATCCTTCGACCCGGGCTGCGATCTCAGTAGAATCGGCAGGCAAAAACCACTCGGTTTCGGCTATCCGCTTGAAAAAGGTGATCTGCCGTTTTGCATAACGGCGACTGTTTTTTTTGATTTCGGTTTTAACATCATCGTATAGCAGCTCCCCTGCACCCCGCATCTCGAAAAACTCCCGGTAGCCGATTCCGTGCATCCCCGGATCTTCAGCGGAATACCCGCGCGAGAGCAAAGACTGGAATTCGTCCACTAAGCCGGCGGCCCACATCTGATCCACCCGCCGGTTGATGCGTTCATACAGTTGGGCGCGATCCCTATACAAGCCCAGCACGAGGTACTCGTATCCGGGCCGGAGCAGCGGCTCACGCTTGAATGCGCTGAGTGGCGTACCGGAGCTGTAGAACACTTCTAGTGCGCGAACCAGACGCTGGCTGTCGTTGGGATGGAGTTTAACAGCAGAGTCCGGATCTTGCCGCTTCAGCTCCGCCCACAGGGTCTGCCGCCCCTCCGCTGCAAGCCGATGATACAGCTCCTCGCGAATTGCCGGGTCCGCCGGAGGTGCCGGCGGCAGTCCATAGAGAAAGTGATAGAAATAAAAAGCGGTTCCCCCGGTAATCAAGGGGATACGTCCGTGCGAACAGATCTCAGCAACCGCCCGATCCGCATCCTGTACGAACTGTCCCACATCGTACTGCTGATCGGGCGTACGGATGTCGATGAGATGATGCGGTATCCGGTTCCGCAGTTCGCGCGACGGTTTGGCAGTACCAATGTCCATGTAACGGTACACCTGCATCGAGTCGGCATTTATTATCTCGAAATCACGGGAAAAAAGCTGCTCTACCAGTGCGGTCTTGCCGACCGCAGTTGGGCCGAACAGCAGGACGACGGGCTGTTTACTCTTCGATACGATACTCAACTTTTTTATCGAGCAACTGTTTAATAGCGGTAGGAACCACTTTTCCGTTGTTTTTTTCTACTTCTTCATCACCGGTAATCGTGAGTTGATTAGATCTTTTAATAGAGGCGGCTGTCATTTCGTATATGTTGCCTTTCCAGCTGACAAGCTTATCCAAGGGTATTATCATGCTATTGTCTCCTTATTGTTCTCCATTCTCACTATAGCAAATTAATCCTTGCTCTGTAAAGATTCAACTCGTTCTACGAACTCGTTCTACGATAATATCGGCAATTTGATACTGGTCGTTGGTATCCGCATCTACAATCAAATCGGCAAAGTCATACTGGTCGTTATCGATTCCGTAGATTTTTTTATAGCGTGCATTGTCACGCAGGTCGCGGCGGCGGGTTTCGTCCATTTTTTCCGCGAGTGTGCCGCCTTCTCGCTGAGCTATTCGGGCCGCCCGGGTTTCGGGAGAAGCCTCTAGGTACACCTTCAAATCGGCATCCTCTAACAGCCAGATTGCAAGCCGTGAGCCGAGCACGCAGTCGCCCTCTTCGGCCATCTCCACCTGTTTTCTATCGAGCTCTCGATCATATGAAAAATCCTGTTCGGCCATTTTACAGAATTCTTCAAAATCAATCTCCTTTTCATCAGCCATATCGTGAAAAGTGTAGTTTATCAGACGCAGATTCAGTTTCTCCGCCACAATGCGGCTTACGGATGAGTTACCACATCCGCTTTTACCAGAAATTGCAATTTTTAAGCCGGTGTTCTTATTCGACATTTCTTAGTTGCTCCCTAATTTTTTCCAGTGCATCTTTGGCCTCGACTACGGCCTGATTTACGGCAATGATATTACTTTTTGATCCGATCGTATTAATTTCGCGGTGCATCTCCTGACAGATGAAGTCCAGCTTTTTGCCGATTCCACCTGTCTCTTGCATATAGTTTTCGAACTGCTCCAGATGACTGCGCATCCGCACCGTCTCCTCACCCACCGAATACTTCATCAGCATCACTGCGGTCTCCGAGAGGATACGGTTTTCATCGTAGTTTTCGCCTACCATCTCCTTAAACCGCTCGGTCAGTTGGTTGCGGATGTACTCCTCGAGCTTTGAAGAGTGCGCTTCGATAGTAGCCAGATTTCCTTCGAGAAGCTCCAGGAGAGAGCGGATATCCCTTTCAGTCGCTTGGCCCTCTGACTGGCGGGCCTGTCTGAAGTCATCAAAAGCGCTGTCCAGCTCCTGCATGACTATCTTCTCAAACCACTCGATATCGCGGTTCTTGACCGGTTTGAGGACACCTTCCAACCTCAAAAAATGGCTCAAACGGGGCTCCTCTCCCAAACCGGCGGTTTCGGAGAGCCGGCGCAGGGCCGCCGCGTACTGTTTAGCCGCAGTCTGATCCACATATACTTGCAAATCCTCCTCCAGCTCTTTAACCCGTAAAGAAAGCTCTACCCGTCCTCTTACTATTCTCGACTTCAAATATGCCCGAATGATGGGTTCGAGGGGTGATAAAAACGGGGGTGCATTTATAATGATATCGAGGTACCGGTTATTGTAGGATTTCAGCTCGAGAGCGAGATTCACTCGCTCGTCCTGATATTCTCGGTAGGAGTATCCGGTCATACTAATCATCTTTTTTTCTCCGATTCAATTTTTTCATACAATTCAGCTCCGAGCCGCCAATTGTCGCCGGCACCGAGGGTAATAAACAGATCGCCGGTTTGCAGCAGATCCATCACATCCGCTTCGGCATCATCTACTTCATGATAATAGAGCACGTGGGAGTGGCGCTGCTTCACTTTTTCAAAAAGAGTACGGCCGTCCACGCATCCGGCCTTTTCTCTGGCCGAAGCATAGATCTTATGTAGTATTACAATATCCGCATCGGCGAACGCAACGGCAAATTCGTCCAGAAGGGCCTGGGTCCGGGTATAGGTATGCGACATAAAATCTACAATCATCCGCCGGCCGGGATAAAAACGGCGAAAACCAGCCAGGGTGGTTTTAATCTCATTGGGATGATGACCGTAATCATCAGCAAACAGAACCCCCCGGCGCTCGCCCAGGATTTCCGAACGCCGTTTACTTCCGCGAAAGGTTTCGAGAGCCGCCGCGACACCCGCCATCTCGTGCTCACCGACCTTAGCTGCCTGATCCAGCTGACCGCCGCTCTCGACAAGAATACCGTACACCGCCGCCGCCGCCGCTGCAGCATCCAGCACCGAATGGACACCCGGCACCATCAGTTTGAACTCCGTCTGCCAGCCGGCTAAACGGTATGTATGGACTCCCGGTTTGCTGCGGTAATCAACTATCTGAAAATCTCCTGTGGCTTCGAATCCGTAGGGGCGTAGTACTAGATCCGGCCTGCGTTCGGCCAGTTTCAACGCACATCCGCGGGCACCGGCATCATCAGCACAGTAGATCAGAATACCGCCCTTCGGCAGTCGGTCAGCATATTCGAGGAACGCGGATTCTATATCCGCATAGTCACGGTAATAATCGAGATGGTCGACATCAACCGTGGTAATCACCAGCTGGTTCGGATGAAACGACAGAAAATGACGGCGATACTCGCAAGTCTCGGCAATAAAATACCGGTCGCCGCCGAAATAAGTGGCCCGGTCGTCAAAGCCCCGTACGGCCGAACCAACCAGTACGCCGGCCGGCAACTCAAGTTCTTTCACGATGGTACCGGCCATGGCGGCGGTAGTGGTCTTTCCATGGACCCCGGCAATACCGGTTGCATGCAGGTTCCGCGACAGTTCACCTAAAGCCAGGGTGTATTCGGCGATGGGAATACCTCGGCGGCGAGCTTCCAGAATCTCCGGATGAACATCAGGGTCATAGGCGGCCGAATAGACCACCAGGTCCGCATCATCGGGCACTTGCTCGCCGTGAAAGCCTTCATAATAAGGAATTCCCAGCGAAGTAAGGATTGCATCGGTATAAAAACGCTCATCGGTATCCGAACCGCTTACCTTGGCTCCATGGCGCTGCATGAGCTCGGCTAAGGCGGACATTCCGGTGCCCTTGATGCCGACAAAGTAAAGTTTGGCTTTTTTGAGAACGGGCGGTAAAATTCGCTTCGAAACCATACTTCGATCTTACAGTTACTCATACTTTTGTTCAACATTCCGCCAATATTTCAGTCCGATTAATGAGTCCTATTATTGGGATATATTATTACCTTGACCTTCAACAAATGTTCTACTACCCTTTAACTAGAAAGCGAGGGAGGCAACATTGGAAAAGGTATTATCGATAGTACTCGGAGGCGGGAAAGGCACTCGGCTTTATCCTTTAACTAAAGACAGAGCAAAACCGGCGGTACCCTTCGGAGGCAAATACCGCTTGGTCGATATACCGATATCTAACTGTATCAATGCGAACTTCAAACAGATCTATATACTGACTCAGTTCAACAGCGCTTCTCTACACAATCATGTATCCAATACGTATATTTTTGATGTCTTCACCCAAGGTTTTGTAGAAATACTGGCCGCCGAGCAGACCTTTGAAAATTCCAGCTGGTACGAAGGGACCGCCGACGCCGTGCGAAAGAATTTCTCCCATTTCCACGACCAAGAACCAACCCACTACCTCATCCTGGCCGGAGATCAGCTGTACCGTATGGATTTCGCGGATATGCTTAATCAGCACATTCAGAGCGGTGCCGAGATCACGGTTGCCGCAACACCGGTCTCCCGCCGACAGGCTACCGGGCTCGGAATCATTAAAGCCGACCAAAACCGCAGGGCAGTGTCTTTCGTCGAAAAACCGAAGCCGGAAGCTGATATAGATGAAATGAAGGTTCCCGGGGACATCCTGTATGCGCAGGGACAGCAGGCTGACAGCTCGAAAGAATACCTGGCCTCTATGGGCATCTATATATTTAATGCTGACACCATGGAGAAGGTCCTGGACAATAATTACACCGATTTCGGACACGAAATCATTCCGATAGCCATCAGCGAACGGCATGTAAACACTTATGTGTTCAACGGTTTCTGGGAAGATATTGGAACCGTTAAAGCCTTTTACGAAACCAACCTCAATCTATCCTCACTGACTCCGGCGTTCAATTTTTACGATGAGAATATGCCGATTTACACCCATAGACGGCATCTGCCGGCTACCAAGATAAACTTCTGCACTATAAGCCAGTCGCTCGCCGGCGAAGGCAGTATTATCACCAATGCTTCCATCGTAAACTCAGTGGTCGGCGTACGAACTCTGATAGAATCCGGCGCTAGTCTGGACGGGGTCTATTGTATGGGTGCCAACTACTACGAGACCTATGAACGTAAGAAAGAAAACGAAGCTAAAGGAGTACCCAATATAGGCATCGGACGCGGAACAATCGTAAAACGCTCGATCATCGACAAAAACGCCCGCATAGGCGACGGATGTCGAATCGGTATCGACCATGTAGACCGACAGGACGGTGACTACGGAAATTACTGGATTGTAGATGGAATAATCGTTATTCCGAAAAACGGTATCATTCCCCCGGGAACCACTATCTGATACTTTCAGATATTTTAACCAAGATCACCGGCCAGGTGCAGCCGTTCCAAACAGTGCACGATTTTCTTATCTGACCCCGCCATCGGTAGATGTTTCAAATCAAATAACGAGACCCATTTCACTTCCTGGTGCTCCCGTAACACGAATGCATCGCTGATCAGACGCACGGAATATACTTCCAGTTCGTACTCCTGATCACGATTCAAAAACCTGTCGGTACAGATGAGATCGCCGACCATAATGTCGATGGAGAACTCCTCGCGAAACTCCCTTTTGAGAGCCTGTTGCGAAGTCTCCGAAAGTTCTTTTTTACCTCCGGGAAACTCCCACGACTCGCCTATACTGGTTCCGGGTTTTCTGAGGGCTACTAAGAATTTTTCGTTTCTACGGGCGATGCCGGCGGTCGAAATTTTGACTGACTGACTGGATTGCTGATTCACCTACGTATGCTCCGCCTATCCCGAAAAATATACTACAGGAACAAGACCCTGGGGAAGAGGAAATGCAGCAATCCGACTATGACCAATACGATACCGATGCTGCTCTTGTTGTCTACAAAAATTCGCTGAAGCTTGTCAATGAACGAGGATCCTACTTCGGACTGCTCTTTATAATAATCGAGAAAGAATACCCCAGACATGAGAAGCAAACTTAATGCCGGCAAAAGATCCCCCACCACGGCGACATCACCACGGGTTACACTCAGAATCTTAAAAATACCAACTGCCACTGACAAAATTATTAGAATCATCCGCGAGGCGATATTGATCCTAAGGGCTTCGTGAAGATTTTCAAGCATAGGAAACTTCTCTTGGAACAGTGGTGCTGCCAGGATGAGACCGCCCAGAATATTCAAAATGACTGCAAGTAAATAAAATTGTACCATAGGTCCCCCCACTCTTTTGCTATTACCAAATTATATCATCAATATAGCATCGTCAAGCTTTATTGTCGCATCTTTTTTTCTAAAGTAAGCCTTTCTTCGCTTCCGCTGATAGTAGCCCGGATGCTTACTTCTTCTGCAGTTTCGTACTCATTCGGCAGCACTATTCTCTCACGTACAATTCTGGTTTCCAGACTCTTCGCTCCCGCCGCAGCAGTAGTAATGGATGTCTGAACACTACTGTTGCTCTCCAGCACTCTGAACTCTATCTGCAGCTCTTCGGCAGTTGTCATTAATCTTGAAGGGTTCGGCTGCATGACTAAGCTCACCTGCACTTCACCCTGATTCAGATACCCATGCAGCGAAATTTCGTATCCCAAAAAATTATCGACTTCACTGTCGGGCCGAATGAGCGGAAACACAATAACCAGGATTACCAGTACGAGCACGATATCGAGCAGAATAATCAGGAGGGTAGGATTATTCTTGAACACTCCTCCGAAGCGCAGTTTGCGCCGCGGCGCTTCGCTCTCCGGTTCCGGAGCCGCATCCCGGCTGTGATACTTTATTTCGCCGGATACAACCCGTTTTTGGAATTCGTTCTGATCATCGAACTCATTCCTATTCTGCCCGCTCACCCGACTCTCCCCCGCGGATCAGCGAGACCGCTTTGGCTAAATCGCCAGCCAAGAACCAGCCGTCTGTGCGGAAGGCAAGCTTTCCCGCAGCCTGATGCAAGGCTGCCCCGCGCCAAGCCGCTTCGAAAGCCGGAACTCCGGCGGCGAGGATTCCCGTTATCACCCCGGCCAGCACATCCCCCGATCCGCCGGTTCCCATAGCGGGGTTCATCCCATCGACAACCGCAAACTCACCCTCGGGGGAGAAAATCCAAACTACATGGCTCTTCAAGACCACGGTTACCTGCAGCTCCCGGGCCAACGGCATTACCGTTTCCAGCGGATTTCCCAGCAGTGCAGTCTTGTCGGTTTCGAAGTCGCTTCCCTTTGCCAGTTCGAGGTATTCTCCCGGATGTGGGGTCAGAATCCAGGCTCCGCCAGTCTTGCTCCGCAGAGCTTGACTGCCCTGCTGATCCCACAAGGACCGCAAAACATGAATTCCATCGGCATCTATAACTCCCGGCACTCCGCTCTGCAGCAGACTCTCGAGGGTCTCATTCCTGCCGCTCGTACCCCAGCCCGGACCGGCCAGGAGGGCCGTAAACCGTGCACCAATCTCTTCAGACGGCAGCTTTTTACCTTCCCGAATCAGTTCGTAGGGACGCACCATAACCTCGGACAGTTTTCCGGCCATCACAGAATAAATCTCCCGGTCGGTATATAGGGTTACAAGTCCGGCTCCAGCCCGGGCAGCACCTTCGGCTGCCAAGGCAGCGGCACCAGTGGTTCCGACACTACCGGCCCACAGGGCCGCGTGGCCGCGCACATTCTTGTAGGCTTCCGGTCGGAATTCTTCTCTTCCGTTTTTCTCGATGAGCCAGCCGGAATCAACACCCTTCAGCCGAGGCGGCTGATTCAGGAGTTGCGGAGGGAAACCCAAGCGGACAATTTTTAGAGTTCCGACACACGGTCTTCCGGCGGGAGTGTAGAGCGGAATCTTCGGCAGCCCCATCGTCAGGGTGAGGTCGGCCTTTACTGCAGGATAACCGGTCCGGAAGGAATCACTCAGTCCGCTGGGCACATCAATAGCCACAACATAGCCGCTCCCGGCTTCGTTCACTGCGGTCACCAGTTCGGCCGCACTCCCCCGCAGTCCTCCACTGATTCCTGTTCCACTGATACCGTCGAACAGTACATCGGCCCGTTTGATCTCCTCGCGGGAGGAGTGCGGGTCCTCCTCCCACACGCAGATCGGTATTCCGAGACTCCGGACAATCTTATGATGCACCTGCATCTGTTCGTTCATTTTACTTCCACGCAGGAGGACCCTGACATCGTACTCGCCGGAAACAAATGCCTGCCTGGCCATTACCAGTGCATCTCCGCCGTTGTTTCCCCCTCCGGCTATAAACAGCAGGCGTGCCGGGTGATTATAGCTCCGCGCGCTTCTCGAGGACGACGGTGATCGGCTCCACTCTTTTTGAAACTCTTGAAAGGCCTTTATGCCAGCATTCTCCATTAAAAGCAGGCCGGAAATACCGTACTTCTCCTGTGCCAGCCGATCGATCTCAGCCATCAAATGCGGTTGAACTATCCTCATTTTTATCCTCCAGAAAGCGGTCGGTACGCCACCAAACTACATCGGCAGTGTACTCGTGCACTAAGAGTGCAGACAGCACACCAAAGTGATTCAGATGAAAATCGCGATAGATAATCGACTCTTCAGGTATTTCTATATAGTTGCGTTGAATCACCGTACCGTCTCGACGCAGCAGCAGCAGTTCAAACAGAGAATCGTGATCATGTGTCATTAAAAAGAATACATTTCCGACGCTGTTGCCGATCAGCTCATATAAGTTGCGGATCTTTTTTGATTCTTCGAACTCCGATAAGCGAAACTCTTCAAAGCGCAGCGGTACGACCACTGAACCGCCATACTGCTCTTTCGCCAGATCATACCACCAGATGCGCGACTGCTGGAAATGGACATTCTGTCGGCCGGCATCTTCGTTGCCCTCACTTCCGTAGTAGTCGATTTTCAAATAGATCAGGTGCTCATCAATATCAGCAGAGATCGAGCCCAGTGAGGGCATGAACTCCACGCCTTCCGGTACCGGCAAGTTGCTGCGTGAAATGGTAGCCTCGTACAAGAGAGAGCCTCGGGGGCTGAACCAATAGACAAACCAGTTCCGTACTGAGCGCGAAATAACTACAATCTCATCGGATTTTGTCACCTGTATCGATTCGATATAAGGAAAAGGGGTTCCGCCGCTGCCCTCGCGACCAAGGTAATCTATAAACTGTCCGCTTTCATCGAAACGCAAAACGACCCGGTTGAGCATTGCATGGATCTCTTCATCGTATTCCTGCTGCATCTCCGATACTCGGTCTTCCACCAGAAGAGTTTTATCGGAGGTCAACGCGATTTCGCCGACTTCCCGGAAGGGGTACTGAAAGGCGCGCCGGTTTGACTCCGTGTTGTCAGGCGCATTCTCACTCAGCAGAAATGGTTCGGGATTCTCTTCGGGGTTGTAATAGAGAGAGAGGATGTCACCGTAGCCGGTAAACTCCATGACTTTCTGCGAAGCGCCGTTAGAGATATAAAACAGACCGTTGCGCATTAATATGCGAGTCTTTTGTCGGAACGGCACCCCCTGCTGTTGGAGCATATCCAGCTGATCCTCCATCTTTCCTATTTCGAGCTCGAACAGCTTCTCCCGTTCGAGCGTTTCCAGCCCATCTTCATTACACGAAAAAATAATCAGCAGCGGCAATAGAATCAGTAGTAGATTTAGACGTTTCATTGCTTCCCATAGTACTCTTGAGGATTCGAGAATGTCAATTCATGGTAGAAACATAGCGTTGAATCGTGTAAAATGGTACGCTGTACAGAGACTATTCGTAATATGTGAGGTACTACTCTTTATGATACAGAAGATTGCACACAAAATAATGGGATCTCAGCACGAGCGCGACCTCAAAGCTCTGCTCCCTTTGCTGCACCAGATCAACCAACTCGAAGATTGGGCGATGGGGCTCTCTCCCAACGATTTTCCCGAAAAGACAGCCGAGTTCAGATCCCGTTTTGAAGGCGGTGAGCCTCTGGACAAAATATTACCGGAGGCCTATGCAATGGTGCGGGAGGCTGCCAGGAGGGTTCTCGGCGAGCGGCACTACGATGTGCAGCTGCTGGGAGGGATCGTACTGCATTTCGGCAAGATAATGGAGATGAAAACCGGTGAAGGCAAAACCCTCTCCAGTGTAACCGCCGCATATCTGAACGCCATTCCCGGCAAAGGTGTCCATGTAGTCACGGTGAACGACTACCTGGCCGAACGTGACGCTGAGTGGATGGCTCCGGTCTACAACTATCTGGGCCTGAGTGTCGGGGTAGTGACACCGCAAATGGACAACCAGAATCGCATTGATGCATACAAACAGGATATTACCTACGGAACCAACAATGAGTTCGGCTTCGATTACCTGCGCGACAATATGCGCTGGACCTCGGAGGGGAAGGTCCAGCGGAATCATTCCTACTGTATCATCGACGAGATAGACTCGATTTTGATAGACGAAGCCAGAACCCCTTTGATTATCTCCGGTCAAGCGGAAGACGACACCCGTAAATTTACCGATGTAAATCGGCTGGTTCCTTTTCTCAAGGAGTGTGAACGTGATCCGGAGACCGGCGAGTATCCTGAGGAGCCGGAGGGCGATTATAAAGTTGATGAAAAGGGAAAACGGGTCACCTTCACCGAAGAGGGAATGAACCATATAGAACAGCTGTTGCTCAAGCACAAGATCATTCAAGACTCTCTGTTTACCGATAACAACTTCGAGTTCATCCACTATTTTACCCAGGCCGTAAAAGCTCACAGAATGTTCCAGCGCGATGTAGATTACGTGGTGCAGGAGGGCAAGGTGGAAATCGTTGACGAGTTCACCGGTCGCATTCTGACCGGCCGGCGTTATTCCGAAGGCCTTCACCAGGCTATCGAGGCCAAGGAAGGGATCAAGGTGGCCAAGCGCAACAAGACACTGGCTACCATTACCTTCCAAAACTTCTTCAGGATGTATGATAAGATTTCCGGTATGACCGGTACCGCCGACACCGAAGCCCGGGAATTCGGTAAAATTTACAACCTGGAAGTTGTTGTTATTCCCACCAACCGCCCGATGGTGCGGCTTGACCAGGACGATGTAATCTATCTGAATGAAAACTTCAAGTATCAGGCCATCGGCGATGAAATTGCTCGTTTGAAACAGAAAGGCCAGCCGGTACTGGTGGGTACGGTTTCTATTGAAAAGTCGGAACACCTTTCTAATATTCTCAAAAAGCGGGGCGTCCAGCACGAAGTACTGAACGCGAAAAACCACGCCCGCGAAGCTCTGATTATTGCCGAAGCCGGTGCAAAGGGCTCGGTAACTATAGCAACCAACATGGCCGGCCGCGGAACGGACATCAAACTCGGCGGAAACCCAGATTTCCGGGCTCGCCGCAAGGTGGGTACCGAAGCCACTCCCGAAGAGTTCCGGGCGGCTTATGAAAAAGAATACCAGTCATGGATAAGTGATTATAACGAGGTGAAGGAACTCGGGGGGCTCTACATCCTCGGTACGGAGCGTCACGAATCACGACGAATCGACAACCAGCTGCGGGGCCGTTCCGGCCGGCAGGGAGATCCCGGCGAGTCACGCTTCTTCCTTTCCCTCGACGACGACTTGATGCGCCTGTTTGCCAAAGACAACCTCAAGAGTTTGATGGGAAGAATAGGAATGGACAGCGGCGAGCCGATTTACCACTCCCTCATCAACAAAGCCATCGAACGTGCTCAGAACAGGGTGGAAGAGCGCAACTTCGAAATACGAAAGCATTTGCTCGATTTCGACGATGTGCTCAACGAACAGAGAAAATTCATTTATGAACAGCGTGATAAAATTCTGAGTGATGAGAACCTCAAGGAGCGTGTTGTCAGCACTATTCGTGAACTTACCGAGGAAGTCATTCACAATTTTACTCAAAACCGGGGCAACTTGGACACCGCCTCCACCGATCTGGAACAGGATTTTCAGGCTAAGTTGTACTACCAACCCGATCTCAGCGAGCTTGATCTGCACAAGGAGCCTGAGAGTGCGCTGGTAAACAAAATCGTACACCGTATCGACCGGGAGATTCAGGAAAAAATCGATGCGGTCGGGGTTCAGCAGTTCAACGATTTTATCCGCTACAACTATCTGCGGCAGATCGACCAGCGCTGGCAGGATCACCTGGATGAACTGGAGGCGCTGCGGGAAGCGGTATATCTACGAACCTATGGTCAGAAGAACCCGCTTCTGGAGTACAAACTGGAAGGCTTTGATATCTTCGACACTCTCATCTACAACATCAGAACTCAAATAGCCCGCATGGTCGTAAATGTAGAAATCAAACAACCGGAACAGGCCAGCAGACGCCAGCCGGTGGCAGCGGCACGTACCGCCAGCCATACTCAGCTGGGACAGTTCGCCGGCGGAGCTCCGGCTGCCGGGGGTGGAGGCGGGGCCTCTCAGCCCCAGGGAGCCCAGGTAAAACGTACGGTTCCCAAGGTGGGGCGCAACGACCCCTGCCCCTGCGGCAGCGGTAAAAAGTACAAACACTGCCACGGCAGATAAGTGTGGACCTACTTGTAGAGATAGCCTCCCAAGGGATTGACTGGGATGTTGTTCTTGTAAAGAGAAAAATGGAGATGTGAGCCCGTACTGCGGCCGCTGTTGCCCATCGAGCCGATTCGCTGCCCCTGGGCGACATACTGGTTTCGGCTGACATCTATGCTGCTCAGATGGCCGTACAGAGTTTGAAAGCCGTGGTTATGTTTCACTACCACATATTTGCCATAACCCCGGGTCTGATTCCCGACTGCAACCACTCTACCGGCCATTGAAGCTTTAATCACTGTTCCGGTTCGGTTGGCCAGATCTACCCCGTAGTGCATACGGCGCACACCGGTAAAGGGATCGTTTCGGTAACCGAAGCCTGAGGTGAGCCGGCCGGAGGTGGGGTAAATGAAAAGCGTCCCCATCGCTTTTTTATATTCGTACTCACTTATTTCGGCACCCGGGATGAACAGCTCCTGCCCCGGCTGAATGAACGCCGTCTGCAGGTCATTTGCATCCAGAATATTCTCAAGGGTCACATTGTAGCGCTCGGCAATTTTTTCCAGGGAATCACCCCGCTGAACCGTATATGGAACCCCATCAATATCCGGTATGGTAATTTCACTTCCTGCCATTAGACGGCGTACATCGTCAATCTTATTAAAGCTTATCAGTGTCCCCATATCCAGGTTGTGGTCCGCAGCAATCTCCGAGAGGGTATCGCCATGTTTGACAGTATATGAGCGGGTGGATACCGAGGTTACAATCGGTCGCTCCGGAAAACGAATATCACCGGATCCCCGCGCCTCTGATTCCGGAGAAGTATACGCCAACAACTCACCGGTAATCGGACCGTCACTCTGCGGCAATACCGGCTCGAACTCCACTGTCCGGCTCTGCTTGTTGAGAACCTGATAGGACCATATGGCGAGCATTGTCACTAACAGCGCCGCTCCGACCATTATGAGCCATTTGCCTTCAAGATTCTTCATTTTCGCAAAACGCGGAAACTTCAAATCAGGCATTTGCGGGGCTCGAAAAAGAGTGCCGAGCCGGGGTAATCGCGGAACAAGCGTTTTAAGCTTCCACTTACGAACCGATTGACGCTTAAGAAGAGAATCCTTCTCTATCGGGACAGGCCGCCGGGATATTCGTTTGTTTCTGTATTTCTGATTGTTAAACACTGTTATGCTCATATCTCTTAATATCCATATCGACAAAACGCAAGGTTCATATTAATATTTTTGTAGCTATGAGATCACCGTTCACGCATATTCTACTGACGGCTTTAGGCGTATGTATAGTAGCCCTTGCATTATATGACGTAAAGTATATTGAAGGCAAATCGATGCTGCCCACGCTGCACTCGCATCAGACGGTTTTCGTCTATCGTTGGGCATACGGAGCACAGCCTCCCTTAATTGATATATATTTCATTCGGTGGGGTAGAATTAAACCTCATGAGCTTGTATTCTTAAGGGACCCGGTATACGCGCTTCCCGTGGTAAAGCGCTGTATAGGAGTCGGTGGAACCTCAGTGCAAAACACAGGCGGGAAGCTGCTGGTTGGGGATGTTGCTATCCCCATTGGAGAAATTAAGGCAACAGAATTGCTCGGTTTGGAGGCGATCCCGGAGGGGAAGGTATTCCTTCTCGGTGATAACCGCAGGGTATCTCTCGATTCTCGGAACTACGGTTTAGTGGATGCCGACCGTATCAGCGGCCGGGTATTAGGATACAACTAGGACACGTGAAACAAGTATGTCGAAAGCTACCAAACGTTTTGGAATAGTTATTATTTTTTTTACTGTATTTGTGCTTCTCCTGGTGGCTCAGTACTTCAAGTTGATGCTGTTGGAACCCGATCAGGAAATCCCTGAACGCCCTGTCCAGACCTCAGTCGAAAGGGGTCCGATATTAGACAGAAACGGACGGATTTTAGCCATACAGACACGTCTGTACTCAGTTACCGCTTGGGTTCCCAATATCATAGATCCGGCTTATACCGCCGAGACGCTGGCGCCCCTGCTCAAACTTAATGCCGAAGAACTCCAAACGAGGATTGAAAACAGCCGCGGATTTCTTTATATCAAACGCAAAGTTTCCCCGAGTACGAGCGAAAAAATTCGCAGTCTCATCGATTCTCGCCAACTGCCGGGCGTCTCGCTGGAACCGGAATACGGTCGTAACTATCCAGAAGAGGACCTGGCTGCGCATGTACTCGGTTATGTGGGAACCGACAATATCGGTCTCGATGGAATCGAACTGACATACGACGAGACCCTCTCTCCTCCGGCTGGAGAAAACTCCGCTTCACCATTGAACTACGGGAATCAACTCTTTTTAACACTCGATTTGAATATTCAGTATATGGCCGAAGAAGTGGCAGAGAAAACCTATGCGGAGCACGAGGCTACTTCGGTGATGGTCATGGTGATGGATGCTAAAAACGGAGATATTTTGGGCTGGGCCAGCACCCCGGATTTTGATCCGAATACCTTCCAACAGGCTGACAGCTTTGCCCAAAATAACCGACCGATCACATACGCCTATGAACCAGGTTCAGTGTTCAAGGTGTTTTCAATAGCCTCCTTGCTCGAACTGGGTACACTGGGCCCGAACACCGAATTCTACTGCAATGGCTACTACGAACACGAGTTCGAAAATGATGAGACGGTGCATATCAACTGTCTGGGAACTCATGGAACGGTAAATGCTCAGCAAATTTTACAGTACTCCTGTAATGCCGGCGCGGCCTATGCCTCCGATCTGGTGAGCAAGGACGATTTTTTTCGGCAGATTAGCGAGTTCGGTTTCGGCAGTCAGACCCACCTTCCATTCCCCGGGGAAACCCGCGGTAGTTTTCGCAAGCCCGAACAGTGGTCCGGCAGAACCAAACCCACAGTGGCAATCGGACAGGAAATCTCGGTTACGGCAATACAAATGCTTACAGCCGCCACGGCTCTGACAAACCAGGGAATGCTGCTGCAGCCGCATATCGTCAAAAAAATAGTTTCTCCGGATGGGAAAACAATTGAAGAAAACACTCGTGAACCAATTCGCCAGGCCGTCCGTCCTGAGGTAGCCGAAGCCACTCTGCTCATGATGGAAACCGTAACAGCCGACAACGGAACCGCCCGCAGGGCAAAAATCGATGGTATCCGCATGTCTGCAAAAACCGGAACGGCTCAAAAGGTGGATCCGCAGACCGGGCGCTACTCAGAAAATGCATTTGTGGCTTCATGTATGGCCATCTACCCTACCGATGATCCACAACTTATCACCTATATCGTAATCGATACCCCCCGTGGTGATGAGTTCTACGGAGGAAGAATAGCCGCTCCGCTAGTCAAGGAACTCGGTAACAAACTGATTCCCTATATGAATATCCCCACTGTTTCTGATGAAGTTACCCGGCATACCGGAGTCGTTCGACTGAAACAGCAGCCACAGATACAAATTGGCGAACAACTGCCCGATCTGCGGGGTATTTCTAAGCGGAGGCTGCTGCCGCTCTTGTCGCATGAGGAGATAAATGTGATTTTCCGCGGAGAAGGATGGGTACGTTCCCAGGAACCGAAACCCGGTACACCCGTTACAAAGAATATGCAGATCATTCTGGAGTTTGAATGAATCTATTCGACAAAAATCGTGCCTATTTAGAAAAACTGTTCCCACGGTTGAGAACCGAGGTATTTTCGCAGTTCCAGCCCTCGGATGAGATGAGCATCGAAACCACCCGATCGGGAACGGTCAGCGCTCAAATTGATGGACGCTGGATCCACTCCAGGCATAATCCTTACCGGGAAGCCCAGCGGCTTCTGGACTCCGCATTCAGCGATGCATCCTCCGCCAGGGCAATATTTCTCGGATTCGGTCTCGCTTATCACATCGAGGAGTTCTTTCAACGCTGTCCACAGGGTGAAGCGGTTATAATCGAAGGGCAACCCGAACTCTTTCTCAGGGCTTTATCGGCCCGAGATTTCCGTCCACTTTTCGAGAATAAGATTTCCCTGCTCATCGGCCTCAACGAAGCGGATCTTCCAGCTGCACTCTCCCCACTGATTGAGAGAACGGATGTAGTTATCCCGCTTGTTCCGATAACCCAGAGTACGCCCGAATACTACACCTTTGTCAAAGAGTTAATCAGGAACGAACGGTCGCGCAAGCAGGTCAATAGTACCACCGTTCAGCGTTTCGGTCGGCGATGGGTCAGAAACCTTGCTCGTAATATAGACACCATAGCAGCTGCCGGCAGCCTCAACCGCCTGAAGAGCCTCTTGGAAACCGTCCCAGCCCTGGTGATTGCCGCCGGACCAAGCCTGGATGCTGCGCTGCCCTATCTGAAGCAGCTGCAGCAGAGAATGGTAATGATAGCTACCGACACCTCGCTGCGAGCCCTAGCGCGATTCGGAATCGCACCAGACTTCGCAGTAGTGGTCGATCCGCAGTACTGGAACTCACGCCACCTCGACGCTCTGGATCTGCATAATACCATCCTCATATCGGAGTCGGCGACCCACCCAAATGTATTCCGGCACTCCTACCGGGCCCTCTTTTTCAGCGGTTCTGTTTTTCCCCTCGGCAGCTATCTTGAGCAGCAGGAAGAAACTCCACACAAACTCGGGGCCGGCGGTTCGGTCACCACTACTGCTTGGGACTTCGCCCGCTTCTTAGGAGCCGAGCGAATCTACCTGTCGGGGCTGGATCTCGGCTTTCCTGAAAAAAGAACCCATTACAGAGGCAGCTTTTTCGAAGAACGACTCTTCTCACTCTCAGGACGCCTGAAGCCGTATGAGGGGCATATCTTCGACTATCTGCACAGCGGACAGCCTTTCTACCATGAAAACTATTCCGGCGGAAACACTCTTACCGACAGGCGCCTTATCATCTACCGGCAGTGGTTCGAAGACCAGATGGCCGCATCGAATGCGGTTACCTACACTCTGTCGCCGGAGGGTATAAAAATAAACGGAATAATGGCAACCGAGATACAGGAACTGATTGCCCTTCCGCCGACACGTTCTTTGATCGACCGACAGCTGAGCAGCGCAGTCGAACAGTACCGGATGCATCTCCGTTCGAATAAAGAAACCAGTCAGATGTGTATTCGCAACCGCCTCACCGATCTGTTAATCGAACTGCAAGAGCTGCGAGAAACGGCCTCCGACGGGGCACACATTGCGGAAAAATTAGTCGCGGGAATGGAAGACCGCTCAGATTCGGAACAGCTTCCGGCTTTACTCCAGCCGGAGCTCAGAGAACTGGATGAAATCGACAAGAAACTCCTCTACTCTTCGAGCCGCTATATTGCCGGTTTTCTCATCAATCCGATTTTAGAACAGGTTCAAGATGAACTATACTCACAAAAATCTCTTCGTAAGAGTCTTGAAGCCTCCCGAAGCATTTACCGGCACCTGCGCGACTCGGCCGGCTTTCACATCGACCTGTTAAAACTGAATTAAACTTTACGAGAAAAAATATTAAAGTCTCCCCCTCAGTAACCGAAATGATAAATAGGGGCATTAATAGCCTTGTATTTAACGGTATGCTTTGTTAAACGTCCAGAAGCATACCGTTTTTTTTTATCCTCTTCTCCTGATTTCAGGTGACTGCAATAGACGGACTCAGGTAGTAGAGTTCGGATTCTGCATTGTAAAGGCTCATCTTGTGTAAGTGCGGGCTGCCGGCTATGTAGAGAGTTATGCTCTCCTCGGCTACTTCCTTCTTGAAAAGAACCTCATCGACTATCAGCACAATTCTGCGTTTCAGATATGAAAGTATTATTCCCTCTTTCTGCACCGGAATCGATCCGGTAAAGAACAACTGCCCTTCGGGGTTAAACACCGGCAGATCATTCCAACGCAGCTCGCCGTTTTCTCCCGAACTGAAACTGCCCGACTGAAGCTCTTCCTGCGACTCTACATATTTTGCCGGTACAGCCACCAGACTGTTTTCATGGCGAACCACCAGAAGCGAGAGGATAGAAAAACCGGAGGGCAGCGTCATTACGAAACTCGTGCCCTGCTCAGGCTGGGTAGACACCTCCAGTTTACCCCCTTCGAACTCCCGAATCTTCTGATACACCAAATCCAGCCCGTAGCCGCGGCCCGCCCGCGAATCAGCCTCCGGCAGGGTTGATAATCCCGGATACACCAGATAGGCCAAAAGCTCATCCTTGACCGCGGAACCGATAATCCGCGCGGGGTCTATATCGGCATCGGCGGCTCGCTGTTTGATAGCAGATTCGTTTATGCCGCTGCCGTCATCAGCAAGAGTGATTAAAATTTGTTCACCCTGTTGTTTTGCATTTATAGAAATTCTGCCTGTGGCCGGCTTCCCTTTGCGGGTACGCTCCTCTGGGGCTTCTATGCCGTGGCTGACGGCATTCCGCACCAGGTGAACCAAAATCTCGGAAATGAGCTCAGCCGCGCGGCGGTCCAGAGTTATATCACAATGCTCTAGCCGCAGCTCGACCTCTTTGTCCAGTGAGCGCGCCAAATCGCGGACCAGACGGTAATGCGGCTGCAGGGCATCATCCAGCTTCACCAGGCTTATTCGATGGGTAAATGCCTCCAAGTCATCAATTATATTGGTTAAAAGGCTTATATGGTCACTCATTAAGCCGGGCCTTTTCGAGAGTTCACGTTTCAAGCGATGAGACCGGATTTTCAGCTCATCAACATACCCGTTGAGCTCGTCTAGATCGCTGCCCTTAATGTGAACCTGAAGCTCACTGCTGAACTCAGCCGCCTCATCCTTCCGTGGCAGTCTTTCTCCGAGAACACTTTTATAATCCAAAGGCGAAATATTGATCTTTTCCACCTGGTCAATATTCACCGCTCGATACAGCTCACTCTCCGGAACCGTCCCGGTGCAGAGAAAGAGCAGCCTTCGGTACTCCTCCTGAGTATCTGTTCCGGCAACCGAACCGAACTTCGGTTCATTATGCACTACCTGCAGCAGCTGTTCCAAGTTGCTCAAAATAAGGTAGGCCTTCGCATACGGAAGTTCCGCCTGCTCAGTCAATTCAATATAGATTCTAAAAAAGCGTTCACCTCGTATTCGCGACTCCCGCAGCAGAGATTTTTCAAAATCGCTCAGTTCTGGAATAAAGGCTCTCGGTTCTGTCATCTGCGCCGGCTCATCCTCAACGGTAGAGCCAGGGATAGCGGCGGTGGTAAACGGGATCCTTCGGCCGCTGCTCCGGCTCAGTAGGCCGCCGGCTTCGGGCGCGTCGACCGTTTGGCCCAAATGATGCTGTCTCAGCTGGCCCAGCATCTCCTGCACTTTATCTACGCTGCTAAAAAACGAATCGAACTGGGCTCGACCCGGAACCTCCGCATTGTCCCGTATCTGCTGGATTGCATTTTCTATGCGGTGAGCCTCGGCGGCAATTTCGCTTTGATTGAGATAATCGGCCTCAGATTTAAGGGAATGCGCGTTGCGAAAGAGTACATCGATCTGTCCGCGATCGCCCGGGTTCTGCTCCAGCGCCATCAGACTGCGGTTCAGAGCTTTGATAAACTGGTCGCTGTCACGCAGAAAGGAGTGAAACAGAGAATTATCATTGTGTGTCTTCATTAGCTACGCTCCTTTCCAGCTTGTGCAAACAGAGAGAGTGCTTTCCCGCGTACATTGCGGTCGAGAGACTGCATTCCCTTTAGGAGAACTCCCATGAATACCGCCTTTCTGACAGACAGTTCTATCGCCTGGAGTACCGCCATTTTCACTGTTCGAGAACCAGTTTCGAAGCTTGATTCGAGCTCCTTGGCTGATATAGTAATCCGTAAACGTCCTATAGCTTCGATAGCTGCCAGCACTACCGATTCTGAAGGATCGTCAAGAGCTCTTTTCAAATAGACATAGGCCCCTTTTTGTCCGGAAAAACCGAGCCGCTTGGCGGCAAAAGCCCGCATGCTTGCCGTTTTTCCGTTCAATAAGAGCTGGCCTATGGAGTAAAGCGAATTCTGCCCCGTATTCGAGTCGGTCTGCTGTGCGGAAGAACTCCGGGCAGTCCGATAAGGGCGCCGGACAGTCGATCGAATAAAACTGCTCTTTTCTTCTCTGGCCACCAAATTTTTGTACGCTGCAACTACCCGGCGAAACTGCTCACCGGTAGCAGGATCTTTACTCATATCGGGGTGGTATTTCTTAGCCAGCACTCTGTAGGCGGATTTGATCTGCTGAATGTCCGCGCCGGCCGGCAAACCCAGAGCCCGGTAATGTCTAAGCTCTTCCAACCTGCACCTCCTGCTCCTTCAACAGTTCATGAATCTCCGTCAGCACTGCCTCCAGTGCAACCTCATACTGAACGGCCATATCCTCATCACCCCGTTCAAGCGCTACCCGGGCTGATGAGAGTATAGTTTCTGCCTCTTGTACAAAATCCCGCGTCGTCTCTTCCGGAACCATTTGTATAAGCGTTTCCGTACGCCGGATAAGGTTCTCTAGCTTATCCATGTGTTCATGTGCCGACATGGCCATTGCGGCTTTGCTTTCCCGGTCGATAGTCACATTTTTCTCTCGACCTGTAGCGACATCGCGGGCAACCACTTTGAGCAGACCGTCGAGGTCGATTTTGAAAAGCACCTCAATTTTGGCAGCTCCCCGCTCCATCTTTCTTATTCCGGAGAGGAGGAAGCGTCCCAGTGAAACGTTTTCCCGTGCCTTGCGGCTGACACCCTGCAGTACATGTACGGCCACACACTGCTGACCATCTACAACAGTCGTGAACAGCTGTTTTTCTTCCGCCGGCAGGGGGGTATTTTTCCGTACAATCGTCTGGAATTTTCCCCCCTCTATCTCGACCCCCAGGGGCAGCGGTATGACATCTTTCAACGAATGCCGGCGCCCAAGTCCACCGGCTGCATGTGCCGTCGAAAGCAAACCGGCCTGAACCGCGGTGCCCAGTGCAACCACCTCGTCAGGATTTATCTTGGCTTGCGGCTGCACCTGCAGGAGTTCATTCATCAAACTTGAGATAAGGGGAATGCGGCTCGAGCCGCCGCTAAAAATGAGGGTGTCAATTTTTGCACCCGCGTCGTGAACCGCCTCGCGGCTCAAGTTTATGGTTTTCTCGATCAGCGGATAAATCAGCTCGTTGAACTCTTTACGCTCCACCGAGTAATGCAGATGAATGGGTTTCCGGTTTACATCGATAAACGGAAGCGCTATAGCAGCGGTGCTTCTCTCCGACAGCTCAATTTTAGCCCGCTCAACCTGTTCGAACAGCTGCTGCCGCAAAAACGCATCTTCACCCACATTGAAGCCGGCCTGCCGGCTGAACTCACGGGCCACCCGCTCAAAAAGAAGTGCATCAAAGTCGATTCCACCCAGTTGATTGTCGCCGTTGGTAGCCAATACCTGAAAATCCGTACCGTCGCTGGTCAGCACCGTCGCATCGAAGGTTCCTCCGCCGATGTCGTAGACTAAAATGTTTTTCCGGCTTTTTATCTGTGAGGCATAGGCCAGAGAGGCTGCGGTGGGTTCGTTGATGATACGGTGCACCCGCAAGCCGGCCAGACGCCCCGCCTCCTGGGTGGCTTTACGCTGCAGCTCATTGAAATAGGCGGGAACCGATATAACCACATCCCTGAGATCTTCACCCATATAAGCTTCGCAATCTCTTCTAACCTTTTTCAAGATTTCCGCACTGATCTCCTGGGGTGAATACGAACGGTTTCGTAATTTGATGACCGTGTCTCGACCGATCAGACGTTTAATCGAACTCACGGTTCCTTCGGCATTCACGATAGCCTGGTTTTTCGCCGCTTCACCAACGAGCAGTTCCCCGGCTTCGGTAAGTGCTACCATTGAAGGTGTTAGGTTTTTACCACGGTCATTAGGAACCATACGGGCTGTCTCCCCGTCCATAAATGCGGCGGCGGTATTGGTTGTTCCTAAATCGATCCCAATTATGCGACTCATCTCTTTCCCTCGGTCATCGAAATAATCAATTCGACTTCGGCCACCGTCGAATCTACACGCGAGGCGATAATATCCACCGAAATTCCCTGGCGATACAGACTTATCACCCGTTCACGCTTGCTCTGCCCGACTACACCTTCAGCCGGCTTTTCACTCTTTTCTGACTTTTTGGGACGCAGGCTCTCCGGCTGTGGCGTGTGCTCGACCGCTGTGCCAGCCGCAGGTTTGGAGGCGGATGGGGATGACGGATTGGTCATGGTACCCGGCCGAAGCCGGCTGTAGGTATCCATACTTTTAGACAGGTTGTCAGCTTGTTTCTGAAGCAGAGAAATACGGTGATCCGCCTCTTTGATGAGTTCACCTAATGACATCAAACGCTGTTCGATCAGGCCGATATTTCGATCGGCAGTTTGATTTAGATCTACTATCATACGGTCGATCTCCGCTCGCACCTGCTCGGTGATAGTCGCACTCGACCGCTCATTATGCATTTTTTTTACCAGCAGGATATAGACTAAACCCGCCAGGATGATACTGGAACCGATGCTCACCATGATTGATGTAATATACATATGTTATCCCGATATATCGATATTCTTTCCTAAAGCAGGGTCTTCGATATAGTGCTTTTTACGCTTCTCCTCCGCTTGTTCGCCTTGGCGCTTACGCTCTTCTTCATGCTGCGCCCCGCCTCCGCCTTCCTGCTGCTTCTCGCGGACCTTGGCCGCCTCTTCCTGCAGCTCATCGGTCTGCTGCACCGTTTCGTCCTTCTGTAGGGTCTCCTTAGCCATCTCCTGACCGCGTATCTCCTGCTGAGCAATCGCAGCTCCCTTTTGGGCGGCTTGATCTCTCCCAACTTGATTCATATGAGCAAATAATGTCTGTAAATCAATCGGTTGAAGCGGCATTGTTCGGCCTCGAATAGTCCTCCTCAAGTTTAATATATTTCGTTACTTTTATATCGTCCTTCTCGTTCACAAAAGTAACTGATTTATATTCATTTCTTACTTCTAACGAAGCATCTTTGATGCTGAGTTTTACTCCGCTGAACACTCGCTCTGAGGCAGAAATGCGGCCCTTCACCTTGAGCGAAGAGAGGTAGTGCTGCAGTTCTTCAATTTCTTCCTGCTTGTTCTGTTTTTCCTCTTCCAGGTTATTCTTCTTTTCGGTGATTTCCTTCAGATAAGCCAGCTTCTCCTTGGGCAGTTTTTTACCACTCTTCTCTTTCAACTTTTTGATAGTGGCCATATCCTGCATGATCTTATCAAGCTGTTCGTCTACTTCTTCTAGACGGGTATTCAGTTCATACAGACGTTCCTTGCTCTTCGGATCGAAGCCGACCTCGAGAACCGTTTCCGATCCAGCCACCGAGCCCAGAGTTTTTGCATGGATCTCTTCCGCCGCCCGCAAATGGCCTCCCACGATGGTGGCCCGCTTACCTTGGCATATAATACGCTGGTTGGCATTTACATGGGAGTTGATAATGCCGTCCGATGCAACTACCAGATCGCCGGATTCAATCTTTGCATTTTCGATAAACTTCGACCAAACACCTCGTCCGGCCCTTACCGTTCCTTCGCTCTTGCCGGTAATACCCTGGTGCACGATTACGTCTCCCTCGGCATCCAGCTCGCTCTTACCGACATTGCCCATAATTTCAATATTACCGGCCGCTTTCACCTTGAAACCATCATCCACATTGCCCTTGACAATAACGGTACCGAGAAAAATAACATTGCCGCCGGTCTTCAGATTCACATCACCCGCTACTACATAGACCGGTTCAACGCTTATCTTGTTATTGGTCAGCATGACCTGTCCATTAATAGCTGCTACCGCCGTCATACCGTCATCGGAAAGGTTGACATTTTTGCCGAGTTCGAATTTGACGTCCTCTCCGTCCTTGGCCGGAAGGAGTTTGCCGGTAACAGTACGACCAGGCTGGCCCTCCTCGGGGGGTATCTTCTTGGCCAGGGCCTGGCCCTCCACTACATTCTGAATTACGTTAGATTCCTTAAAATCTACCCGGCCGTTTTTCTCCTTCAGTTTGATTTTAGACCGGTCGGTTTCAAAATTGAATATAATACGGGCATCATTACCGTTCACGGGAGAAGTACCTTCGGCTACCAACACAGTTTCGTTGTATTTCGGGAAATCGACAAAGTTGCGGATTGCATCCTCTTTGATTCCGAATACTACGCCGTTAGTTTTGAGAAAACCGACCAGTCCATCGAAATTCGGATCGGCCCCGCCTCTGCTGGGCGGTTTACAGATGATAAAGGCTTTCATATCGAAATCCGTAATATCAACAGTGATTATCGAATCATTGGCCGGGTTATAATCGAAATCGCCGATTTTCACATAACGGTTGTCAGCAGATTTAACCGCTTTTTGAATCATCTGCTTATCGTAACGCTCGATATCCCGCTCTTTCAGTCGGGCATATACCTGTTTTTCAGTTGCCCGTTTACCGTTACCCCCGGGGGGAGTCACTTTGAGAAATACGCCCTCCGGAAATAGCCGCAGAATTACCTCTCCGTCCTGATCGGTGGGTTTCGACTCCTCTTCCCCTGCAGCGAGATCGAGTGAATCTTCGGTCAGCTGCAGCTGAGCCGGGTCTATGGCCGGGTAAGCAACTATTACGCAGTTCTTGCGGCCTACTCCGAAGGTGCCTTTTTTACCCGGTTCACGAATTTCATATTCAATTTTCTTGATCGGAAGGGAAAGCTCTATTGCGGCCTGGCGCAGGGCTTCGTCGAGATCTTCTCCTTCGACTTGTACCCAGCGGCTCTTGCGGTCTTCCTCCGCCTGTGTCCGCATAAACTCTCGCAATTTGGCAATTTCTACCACGTAGTTCCCTCCCCGGCGATTAGAAGATCCCCTTTTTAATATTGGTCAGTTTTGATCTCAAACGCATAATTGCCTTGGTGTGCAGCTGACTTATGCGCGATTCAGTAACTTCGAGCACCTTGCCAATCTCTTTCAAAGTAAGATCTTCATAATAATAGAGTACCAGTACTTTCTTCTCTTTCTCCGGCAATTCGTTGATTGCCTGCACGATAACCCGTTTGACCTCTTCCTTCTCGATGATAGTATCGGGATTCAGACTCTGGGGTGACTCGATACTGTCAACAATGGAAATGCGGTCATTTTCTTCGCTGGTATACCACACATCATTCAGTGAAAGAATAGAAGTACCGCTAATTTTCATCATGGTTTTCTGGAACTCGTCCTCGGACAGTCCCAGCTCTGCGGCAATCTCCTTATCGCTTGCAGATCGTCCCAGTGAAGCCTCCAGCCGGTGAACCGTGTCCTCGATTTCACGGGTTTTCTGCCGTACCGAACGGGGAACCCAATCTATAGATCGTAGTTCGTCAAAAATTGCCCCGCGAATACGTGTAACAGCATAGGTTTTGAACTTCACATGCTTATCCGGATCGTACTTATTGATGGCATCGATCAGACCGAATACTCCAAACCCGACCAGATCATCGAAATCAACATTGTGCGGCATCCCTACCGCTACTTTGCCAGCAACATACTTCACCAAGGGCGCGTACTGTTTCACAAACATGTCACGAATCTTGGGGTCCTGCGTTTTTCTATACAGTTCCCAGAGTTCTTCTTCTGTCTTCTCCTCTAACAGCTTTTCCCCCATACTTTATCCTTCCTGGTCTTTACTTATAATAGTACGAACCGCCTTGGCGACCGTTGCCGGATCCTGCTGATCTCCCATTATATCTACTGATTCGTCAGAGGAGTACCCCCCTCCGCCGGTTAACTGTCCATCTGAATCCTGAGCTGCTGCGACGCTTTCAAACGAGTCGGAGAAGTCTTCGAGATCGGGAAGCGTATCAACATCGGAGAGGTCTTCGAACTCTTCGTAGTCCGTCGACTGAGATTGAGACTCTCCGCCTCTCGCCTCGTTTGCAGACTGACCGCTCTCTGCAACCTGTTCAACGAACTCTTCATCCTCTTCCAGATCGAGTGCGGATTCCTCCCGTCCGGGCTCCGATGATAGATCATCGCCGGCTTCCCCGGCATAGCTGTATTCGTCACCATCCAGGACTATATTCAAGTTGCTTCCCTGCTGAGCTTGTGTGCCTTCATTCTTGGTTTCAGACGACGCAACTGCAAACTCCTCTTCTTCAACCTCCTGGATTTCAAAGATTTCAGGGACGAAGCGCATCAGCAGTACACTCACCCCGGCCCCGAACAGACCGAAAGCCGCACCACCGATAAGAGTTCGCAAAATCAGATCTAAAAAGTCGACTCTCCCGAACAAACCGGCAATAAAAGCGATTACCGCTGCTCCGGCTGCGCTCCAAATAACAACTTTGATATTAGGCATATAAGCCTATTCCCCCTACCAAAAGATTATGAGAATATGAAGCAACCGTCAAGATTGCCGGTGCTACATCTTCCCCAACAAGCGCTTGAGGAAACTGCCTACACCGCTTCCCTCTTTGTACTCTACATTCTCCAGCCGGCTGACAATGTGCCGCACACATATAGCCGCTTTTCCATTCGGGTCGGAGGCCATAAACGGTTTTTGATGAATGACCGCCGAACCGACCCCCTGATCCTCGTACACATATCCCAGATAATCCAGCTTTAGATTCAAAAACTGGCCGGCAATATTGATGACCCTTTCTGCTATTTTACGCCCCTCCGTGACGCTTTTCACACGGTTTACGATTAATTTTAAACCCAAATCCATATTTTCAATTTCCGTGGCAATAATCTTGATTATACCATACGCATCGGTAATTGCGGTAGGTTCCGGTGTAGTGACAATAATCGCATCATCGGCCGCTGCTATAAAGCCGAGCACATTATTCGAAACTCCTGCACTGGTATCAATGATTATGATATCCGCATCAGAGAGAGTGGAGAGCTCTTCTATGAAGTTATCCCGCTCCTCGTCAGTCAGATTGGCAATTTTTGAAAATCCGGAAGCTCCGGCCACAATTTGGATACCGTAGTCGGTGCTCATCAAAATTTCGCTCATCCGCTTCTGTTTGCGAATAAGGTGATACAGGTTATATTTGGGGATGATTCCCAATACCACGTTCACATTGGCCAGTCCGAGGTCAGCGTCCATAACGATTACTTTTTTGCCGAGTTGTGCATATGCCATAGCCAAATTTATCGAGATATTGGTTTTTCCAACTCCGCCTTTTCCGCTGGATATAGCGATTATCCTGGTTTTTTTCTCAGAGTTGCCATCCTCCGATTTGCGGTTTTTCATCAATTCCCGCAGCTGTTCAGCCTGGTCCGTCATCTTTCACCCCACTTTGTTTTTGAAATCTCTTTCCCCACAGTGTAGAGCTGCTCTTGCTCCGCCGGAGTAACAGCATCATTTCCATCTTCCGAATCCTCCTCAGAGTGATCAACTTCCCCGAATTTATTCTTCAGTCTTCCCACGTGTATCGGGAATCCTTCCAGTGTTTTTAATATGCGAATGCGGGTTGCTCTCTGTATATCTTCAGGCACACGTTGTCCGTCGGTTACATAGGAAAGCTGCTTGCCGCGCTCATTCAACACGCTGATCAGGTTACCGATCCGCATAGTTTCATCGAGCTTTGTCAATACGACCGCCTCATAGTTGAAGGGCTCGAACTGCTGCATAATTTCTTTCAAGTCCGAAACCTTGGTAGTTGCACTGACGGCCAGATGAATTTCGGCCTTTCCGCCGCACCCGTCCAGTATCTCTCGCATTTTTGCCAGATTCATGTAGTCTTTAGGGCTCTTACCGATAGTGTCAATCAGCACCAAATCGGCATCTTGATCCAACGCAATTTGATTCTGTAAATCCTGGAAGGACTCTACGCTCTTGAAAGGCACCTGCAGTATTTCCGCATAAGTACTAATCTGCTGTTTTGCACCTATGCGGTAGTTGTCAATGGTAATGATGCGCACATCCTTTGAGCGTTCTCCCTTGCTTCCCAGACTGTGAATGGCCGCCAGCTTTGCAATGGTAGTGGTCTTGCCCACCCCGGTCGGTCCTATTAAAATAATGATGCGGGGTTTCGCCTCGCGATAACTCTCTTTTATGGGCACACTCTCGCCAATCCACTCCAGCACCTGCGACAGTACAAAATCGGTATCATTCAACTGCTCGTAGCTGAGCTCCTGGCGTACCCTTTCCAGCAGACTCTGAATGAATTGAAAACTGAATTCATTCGAAGAGAGCACCTCACTAACCTGCGCAAATACCGGATGTTCCTCTTTTTCTTTGGCAGGAGTATAACTTTCAAACTGCTGCTTGAGCGACTGTACTTCCTCGAGCACCTTTTGCAGGGTTTTGTCACCGCGCACACTTTCCAAGATTTTCTGTTTCTCCTCCTGTACACGGGATTTCTGCTTGGCCGGGGTTTCCTGCGCGATATATCCGGTCATTTCGACCCCCTCTTTCGAGAACATACCCAGAAAACCGCCTAATCGAACCGTCCGATGAGTCAAAATTTTTGCCCGCTCACCGTATTTATGGCGGATTTTTTCCAACACTTCGTGATGAGTCGGGGCTTGTTCAGTAAAATACTGCATATTCTATCCTTTTCATGACTGCTGTACCTGGGTATCCAGGACGATTTCACCCAGTCCTTCCGTGGTTATATCCGATACCACCTCTGGTACCGATAGGACCGCAACATCCGGTATATCCCGCTCCAGGCTCTGCCGAACCAGCCGGCGGGCTGCTTCCGAGCAGAGCAAAACCGGCATGTATCCCATCTGCTGTATCTGATGAACGGCGTTAGTTGCCGCGTTGATCCACGCACGGTGTTTCTCCGGTTCGAGAGAAGCTACCGGTCCTTTGGCGGTTTCTACCCGGGAATCAATGATCGCCTGTTCGAGGGACGGCTCGATTGTCAGCACCCGCAGCACCCGGTTTTCATCGGCGTACTGTAGGCAGATCTGCCGGCCGAGCGATTGTCGGGCCTTCTCAACCAGAAAAGCTACGTTATTAGAAACCGGTGCATAGTCGGCCAGGTTTTCCAATATGGGCACCATATTACGGATTGAAACCCGTTCCTGCAATAAGCTCTGCAGCACTTTCTGGATTTCTCCGAGGGACAGTGCCTTGTTCACATCATCGACCACCGCCGGATAGTTCTCGCGCAGGGTGTCAAGAATCGACTTGACCTCCTGCCGCCCGAGCATTTCGTGGGCGTGGCGTTTGATGATCTCGGTAAGGTGAGTAGCGATAATAGAGGGACTGTCCACGACCGTGTAACCCGAACGTTCGGCCTCTTCCCGGTGCGCCTCATCAATCCACAGAGCCGGCAGGCCGAAGGCCGGATCGGTTGTGGCTTCACCCTCTATCTCTTCATTCACATCCCCAGGGTTGATGGCCAGATAAAATCCGGTTTTGAGTTTTCCGCGGCCGACTTCCACCCCTTTTATCTTCACACTGTACTCACTCGGTTCCAAGCGCATATTATCTATAATCCGTATTCTCGGCACCACCAGCCCGAGCTCCAGTGCGGACTCCCGCCGTATACGGGTAATCCGGTCTAGCAGTTCGGCGCCCTGATCCTTGTCAACCAGAGGGATAAGACCATAGCCCAGCTCGAGAGACAGCGGGTCAAGCGGAACGACCGGAGAGACATCCTGAGGTTCGGTATCCTGCGGAGCCGCTTCCTCGGTCTGCCGGGCGGCCTCCGCCTCAGCCATCTGCCGGCGTGAAAGCCGGTAGGCTAAAAAACCGATCAACAGGGAAAGGGGAATCAGCACCAGCGAGGGAAATCCCGGCAGAAACGAAAGGAACAGAAGAAAAATCGCAGCAATCCAGTAGACCCGTGAATGCTGGCTGAACTGTTCGGAGACATCCGACCCGAAAGTACCGTCGGATATAGCCCGGGTCACGATTAATCCGGTGGCGGTCGAAATGAACAAGGCCGGAAACTGGGTAACCAGACCGTCACCGACGGTCAGTGATACATAGGTATTGGCTGCCAATCCCAGGGACTCACCATGAATCGTTGTACCCACAATCAACCCGCCGACTATGTTGATGGCGGTGATTAAAATTCCGACTTTCACGTTTCCCGAAACGAACTTCGAGGCACCGTCCATAGCTCCATAGAAATCGACTTCCTTTTGCAGATCGTTTTTCTGTTTGGTAGCCTCCTCTTCACTCAGTGTACCCGAGTTATACGCCGCCTCAATGGCCATCTGCTTTCCGGGCAGTGCATCCAGGGTAAAGCGCGCAGCAACTTCCGCAACGCGGGTGGCACCCTTGGTGATTACAATGAACTGCACTGAAATCAGAATGACGAAGATAATAAAACCGATGACCAGCCCCTCGGTTCCCGAGGTACCGACCACAAAGGTTGCAAACGCCCGGACAATCCTTCCGTCGAACTCGCTGCCCTGCGAGAGGATCAGCCGTGTCGAACTGACATTAAGCGCTAAACCGAACACAGTTGAAAGCAGAAGCAGGGTCGGAAAAACGGAAAACTCCAGTGCACGTCTGGTGTAGAGTACAATCAGAATGACCAGCAGGCTGAAAACCAGGTTCGATGCCATCAGCAGGTCGAGCATAAACGCCGGCAGGGGTATAATCATCATCGCGATAACAGCGATTACACCCACTGCTACCATTATATCGTTGCGGCCGTTCAGCAGAGATCCCCGCAATGTGCCGGAAATATCAGCCATAACATACTCCTTCACTCTTTTTCCAATAGTTCAATTAAGATACCCTCTCCTGTTCTTTCATTCGATACACCTCCGACAGTACTATCGCCATTACTTCATAGTACTGTTCGGGGATTTCATCTCCGATCTCTACTTCCGCATAAAGTGCCCGAGCCAGCGGCTTGTTTTCGATTACCGGCACATCGTTCTCTCGGGCGATCTCCTTGATCTTCTGGGCAATATGGTCCTGCCCTTTGGCAATGACCATAGGGGCGTTCATCTTCTCCTGCTTCCATTCGAGGCCAATGGCATAGTGGGTCGGGTTGGTAACTATCACATCCGCCTCCGGCACATTCTGCATCATGTTCTGGTTCAGCATATCCCGCATCCGCTCTCTGAGCCGGCTGCGGATCAAGGGATCTCCCTCCATGGTTTTGCGCTCTTCTTTTACTTCCTGCTTGGTCATTTTCAATGACTCGAGATGTTGTTTGCGCTGAAACAGATAATCCGGAAGCGACATCAACAGCATTGCTATTGCCGCTTCGATTAATATTCGAAACGCGATACCAGCAATATTGACCAGAGAATACTGGTACGGTGCATTTACGAACTGAATAATCATGTCCATCTCAATGCGTATATTTATGTACGCGATAATACTGATGACCACAACCTTCATGATCGATTTCCAGAAGTTGAACAGCGCCTCCATGGAGAAAAAGGATTTCTGCAGGAAACGCGAGAAATTCGGTGCAATCTTACTAAAATCGGGGGTAATCGGTTTGGTACTGAAAAGGAAACCTACTTGCAGCAGATTCGCCAGCAAAGCCGCCACAAAGGCAATCAGCGCCGGAGGAGCAAACAGACGTATGAAGTAGTTGAAAAAGGCCGGTACAATCTGCGCTTCCCGGGCCGGATCCAGCTTGGTAGAGAGCTTCAGAAAGAATGTCAGCATCTCCTCCATAGTAGCCCACATTCTGGGGGCCATTAGCCCGATAGCAATAACGGGAAACAACAGTACCAAAGCCGAAGTAAACTCTGAGCTCTTGGCTACTTTGCCGTCCTCCCGGGCCTTGCGAATTTTGTGTTCGGTGGGATCCTCGGTTCGCCCTTCGTCTTCAGCGGCGAACCACTGCAGATGAATAGCAAAGCTGCCGGCTTCGGCTGCAGCGGCTCCGGCGGCAGCAAGTTCGGCAGCGTCGCCCGCACTCTCCAGCCCGAGAAGCCGGAGGTAGTATTCATCTAGGTTGAGCCATTCACTCATACCGAACCTCCCCGCTCGACATCGGCCAGATAACGCATAATCTCTAGGAAGCTGGCATCGATTATGCGCGCAAACGCCTCCATCAAAAAGGGCATAGTGACCATGATCATTACAAACGCAATACCGATCTTAATCGGAAAACCCAGCATCAACAGATTCATCTGCGGAGCCGCCTTTGCCAGAAGGCCCATAGATACCGAGATCAACAGTAATGTTCCCAGAATTGGGAAAGAGATAATCAGGGCCTGTCGGAAGAGCTCGGAGAGGCTGCTGAGGATCAGATTCAACAGCCCTTCACGGCTGGTGATGATATCGGCCGCGCGCATTACCTGAAAAGAGCGCAGTACCCCGGCCAGAAACAGTTTTTGAAATCCACCGACAATAATAAATACGAACATGGCGATGATGTTCAAAAACTGACCCATCAACGGGATCTGTACCTGTGCCAGCGGATCGTACACCTGCGAAGCGCCGAAACCCATCTGAAAAGAGAAGTATTGACCAGCCACCAGGAAGGCTGCGTAGATCACGGTGAGAGTAAACCCAAGGCTGATGCCAATCAGAGCTTCACCAACTAGGAGAAACATATACTGAACCCCGTTGTCAGGTATAGGATAGCCAGCCTCATACACCCAGGGAAATATCATAACCGCGGTAAACAGCCCCAGTGCAACCCGCGCTACCCCGGGAATCGCCCGTGAGGAGAGCAGGGGGGCTACCGCGAGCATTGCAAAAATCCGGGTGAATAGGATGAGGAAGAGCTGGGTATTTTCGGCAATCAGGTCGATATTCACCTCAGCTTAGCCTCCCATCTGTGAAATCAAATTGAACATCTTCAGAGTAAATTGCTGCATCGACTGCAGCATCCACGGCCCGAAGAACGCTACGCTGGCCAAGATGGCCGCGATTTTCGGTACAAAGGTCAGGGTCTGCTCCTGGATACTAGTAGTGGCCTGAAAAATCGAAATCACCAGCCCTACCGCAACACCGATAATCAGCATTGGTGCGGCGATAATAAGAACCTGAAAGACCCCGCTCTGCATGATGTTGGCAGCCATTCCTATGCTCATAATCTCCTCCTATTCCGAATTCTAATTAAAGCTCTGTATGAGCTGCTGGGTTATCAAGCCCCAGCCGTCAACCAGTACGAACAGTATGATCTTGAACGGCAGCGAAATCATAATCGGCGGCAGCATGATCATTCCCATTGACATGAGGGTGGAAGCCACCACCATGTCGATCACTATGAAAGGGATGAACAGGAGAATTCCTATTTTAAACGCCACCGTCAGTTCATGCAGCACAAATGCCGGAATCAGAACATAGGTGGGTACTTCCGAAAAATTGGCCGGCTTCGCAAGCCCCCGCATTCGCATGAAGAGCTGAATCATCTCGTGGTTATCATCCATCTGGCGGTACATAAAGATACGCATCGGTGAGATCGCTTCGTCATACATCTCCTCGATTCCGATCTCACCTTCGGCAAAAGGTTGAAAAGCCTCCTGGTACACATTGTCCAGGGTCGGCCACATGATAAAGAGCGTGAGAAACAGCGCAACCCCCATCATGACCTGATTCGGCGGCACCTGCTGCAGCGAAAGGGCACGCCGGATGAAATCCAGTACAATCGCGATGCGCAGAAAACTGGTCATCAGAATGATTATTGAAGGCGATAGAGTAATAACCGCCAAGAGCAGCAGGATCTGCAGACTGAGTGCCACTTCCTGATTGTTCTGAGGCTCCTGAACGGTGATATCGATAAACGGAATATTTACACCCTGATCGGTTTCTGCTACCGCCTCCTGAGCAAACAGCGCTCCGGCGACACACAGATGTATCACCACGATAATTATTAAGAAAAATATACGTTTTTTCATCCCCCCCCCAAGTCTTAATCCCTTTACATATTCTTCAATCGCTCTCGCTGCTGCTGCAGAAAGAGCGCACTACCGCTGATACTGCCGCCCTGATTGCCGGCTGGTTCGGCCGACTCGGCCGAAGCGGTCGAGCTGTTGCTTGCGGACTGCGGTTCCACGGCACTTCCCTTCGAAAAAATTCCCTTAAGGGCGCTCTGGAAGGTCTTGGTGCCGGCGCTCATTTGAGACCGGTAGAGATGAATGGCATCGAGAGTCTCGCTCTCTTCTATTCTGGAAACCAACTGAACTCCTCCGTCGGCCGAACCGATCAGAAAAACCTCGTTTCCCACCTCGACCAAATGCAGCGCGCGGTTCCCCTGCAGGTTCTGTGTGGAGAGTACGTTAATGAGGCTGTTCGGTTGAGTGCGCGGATTGCCCACGCGTTTGAGAAGAAAAAACACTCCGTAAATGGCAGCTATCACCCCGCCTAACACCAATACCATGCGCAGAAAATCCCACACGGTGAAGGTATTGAGGCCCTCTTCGAGCTCTACTTGCGGTGATTGAGTGTCTTGAATGACAAGATCTTCTTCGTTTACCGCAGACGACTGCTGCGTCCCGGTATTCGTCGTTTCCGCAGCATCTGCATCGGTGCTCTCCTGAGCACTCTGAGTGGCTGCGGCGCTTTGTGCCGATGTGTCTGCTTCCGAACCCGCGTTGTTTTGAGTCCACGCAGGCAACCCACTTAGAAACAGCACTCCGGCCAAGGCGATGATAATAAATACGCGTTTCACGTCCCCTCCCAATTATCTACATCGCTCGCCGTTGATGTATTATATATGTACAGGCTAAAGGTTAAGTCATACCCTCAACCCTATCCATCGGAGATACGATTTCGGTAACCCGCACTCCGAAGTTTTCATCAATAACCACTACCTCTCCTCGGGCAATAAGTTTGTGATTGACAAGGATATCAACAGGTTCGCCGGCCAGTTTATCCAGCTCGATGATGGTACCCTCGCCCATTCCCAGTATATCTTTGATAAGACGACGGGTTCGTCCCAGTTCGACCGTCATCTCCATGTACACGTCCATCAACAGACCGATATTTCCCTGCTCGCTGCCGCCGGACTGCGGATTCAAGTTTGGAAACTGCACCGCCTGCACATTCGCCCCCCCCATACCTGGAGTTCCGGCCATAGCCTGGCCGCCGAACTGGGCCTGCTGGCCGCCCCACATTTGCCCGCCGCCCATCTGTTGTTGACCCATACCGGGCTGCTGGATTTGTCCGCCGCCCATTTGCTGCTGAGGCTGTGCTTGAGGAGCCGCCTGCTGACGTCCGCCCCCGGCCGCCTGGAGTATAGATTTGACAACCGGCAGCTCAAAAAATTCAACCAGTGTGGTTTCCGGTTCGTTGTCTATGGTAAGCGGATATGTGGCTTTCACGACCTGTCCGCTGGGGGTCTGGACCTCGCTATTAGAAACCTTATTAGTACTTCCCGGCGAGTTCATCACTGTGGCCCCGATGGTATCGCCTATACTGGTAGCAGCTGAGCCGGCCAATGTGTTGCCGGCTTCATCCAGGGCCGAGAGGGCCGCTTCGTTCAACTCGACGTCGCTCTGCCCCATCATTTTCCCGGCAATAGTCGTGGCTGCATCTTCGGGAATCAGATAGGAGTGAAACCCGCTCAGACCTTCGGAATAATCTATCTTAACCTCAACCAAGCTCGCGGGCAGACTCTGCCCAGCGTTTTCAGCCGCAACAACCTCAATGGAGGGTGTCTGCAGGGTTACTGTTTCTCCGATCATACCGGAAAGATTGGAACCCTGAGATTGAACAATTTGTCCTAATATCTGGGCGAACTGCTGTTTTTCCTGATCGGAAAGTCCAGCTTCTCCGCCCCCTCCGGAGGAGGAAGAGTCCTGGCCGCCAAAATCCATGCTGCTTCCCTGCAATAATGCATCAATTTCATCTTGAGAGAGAGAACCATCACTCATCACTCTTCTCCTTCTTCTGCGACGAGCTCTTCGAACTCGTCCTTCGTAATATCTTCCAGTTTTTCGATTATCTGTACCGCTACTTTATTCGCCATGATTCCCGGCCTGCACAGAAACTTTTTGCGGTTGCCGATCTTCATTGTCATCGGATCCTTAGTCTGTACATTCGGAAACCTCACTACATCACCCTGTCGCAGTGAAAGTACGTCCCGTACGGTCAGCTGCATGCTGCCGACTTCGGCCACCACCGACACCTCAATGTTCGACAGTCGATCCTTTAGAATGGTCAGATTTTCGGTTGTGGCTCCACTGCGCACCGATGAATACATGTACTGAGCCGACAGTTTTGAGATGATCGGCTCGATTGTAAGGTAAGGAATACAGAAGTTCATCATTCCCTCTACCTCGCCGACTTTCGTCTCAAGGGTTACCAGCACTACCATCTCGGTCGGGGGTACGATCTGGGCAAACTGTGGATTCGTCTCGATCTGCCCCAGACGCGGCCGCAGATCGATTACCTGGCTCCAGGCCTCACGCAGATTGCCTAGAATCCTTACAATGATTCCCTCCATTACCGACTGCTCGATATCGGTGAGGTCCCGGTTTACTTTAGTCCCTTCTCCCTGTCCGCCGAACAGACGATCGATCACCGAAAAAGTAATGGCCGGATCAATTTCCAGAATAGCGGACCCCTTCAAAGGATCCATATTTATAATACCGAGGGTGGTCGGATTGGGGATTGAACGGATGAACTCCTCATAAGTCAGCTGATCTACCGAAGCAACATGCACGTGCACCATACTGCGCAACTGCGCCGAAAGTGCGGTAGTGGTGAGCCGGGCGAAGGTTTCATGCATGATAGATACAGTACGAATCTGTTCTTTCGAGAATTTGTCGGGCCGCTTGAAATCATAGATCTTGATCTTGCGCTGGTCCTGGGCCGCCGGGGCTGAGGACTCGCTTTCGATTTCACCGGTTGATATTGCTGTGAGTAGCTGATCTATTTCATCCTGCGACAGAACTTCGTTCATACCGTTCTCATCCTCACCCTCTTATTAAAACTCTACCACGTTGAACTGCAGAAACACTATATCTTCAATACCCTTGGTGCTCATCATGCGGTTGATCTGCTCCTCCAGTTCGGCTTTGATCTCATCTTCATACTGCGGCGTCAACTCGTTTGCGGTGCGTCTGGAAAAATATCTGCGCATCATATCGATGATCTGCTCACGCCGTGCAATCAGTTCGGTCTGTATTTTCTTGCTCTCGCTCTCATATCCGAGCTTCGGATCTACAATTACCGTATATGCATTTTCATCGGCAGTACGGGTCCGTATCTCAGGAATATCGTACCATGAGAGGATCTGCATTGATCCCTGATACTCTTCAGAGGCAGACGGATAGGCTGCGCTTTGGGGTCCCTGATTCATCAGGCTCACGGTAATTACCACCACCGTAACGATGAAGATAATCGCCGCCAGTCCCAGGGCAACCCATTTGAGTATTTTCAGTACAAACGCGGGTATTAAACGCCGCTTCCCCCCCGCATCTTCTTCTGCTGCTGCCCCCCCGGCAACTTCTTCTTCCGAAAAGACCTCTTCGTCTCCCATACCTCAGCTCCTGTAGTATCAGTAAAATTCTACCAAAAGAATCAGTTTATTGCAAACTATAAATGCCCCTCCGACAGTACTATAATATCCACCCGCCGGTTATACGCCCGACCTTCCTCGGTTTCGTTGGACGCAATCGGCACAGTGTCGGCAAAGCCGGCAACCTGAAAATTCTCTTCAGTCACACCAAAATCCACTAAATAGTGGAGTACATTGGTCGCCCGGGCGGTCGAGAGTTCCCAATTGGTCCGCCACGGTCCCTCAGGGTCCGTGGTAATCGAATCGGTGTGCCCCTCTATTCGGAATTTGTGCTCTTCCAGCGAAATGAGCAGGTTCGACACCCGCTCGAGAACACTCCGACTCTCCTCTATGTTTACCTCCGCACTAGCCGGCTCGAAAAACGCATCCGCCGCCAGGCTTATGACCAACCCACGTTCATCCTGTTTCACCCGCACCTTCTTGGCCTTGATCTCGGGCTGGAACATACTGACCGCCTTCCGGCGGGCCTCATCCAAAGCCCGGCCAGCCTGAGTAGACGGCAGGGCCATGATGGTGTTCCCCATATCCGCCAGTTGACCGGTTGCCTGCAGGGTGGTTCCTCCCGAACGCAGTCCCAACCCGTTGAAGGCTGCTAAAATCAGCTGTATCTTTGCACCGTCTACCGTGGCGGTGGTATACATCATTACAAAAAAGGTAAGCAGCAGAGTTACCATGTCCCCGTACGTAAGCAACCAATCGGCTGCGCCTTCGGGAGGACATTTCTTTTTTCTGCGTCGCTCAGCCATTTATTCTCCCATTAACACTTCGAGCATCTCGCGTCTGCGATTCGGATCAAGGAAGGATACCAGTTTATACTTCAGGATATTCGGATTGTCACCGGCCTGAATGGAAAGGATTCCTTCAATCATAATCTCCCGCAGCAGCTGCTCTTCTTTATGTCGGTCTTCAAGTTTACTCTTCATAGGAATGAGCACCAAGTTCGCAAAAATCGAGCCGTACATCGTAGTGATGAGCGCGAGTGCCATACCAGAACCGATGGCATCAGGATCGTCGAGGTTGGCCAGCATCGCAATCAGACCGGCCAGGGTGCCAATCATACCAAAGGCCGGCGCCAGTTTGCCCCAGTCATCAAATAATTTTATTCCCGTATCGTGACGGGCGGAGAGTTGATCTAGATCGTTGAACAGCACTGTCTTGATAATCTCCGGATCGGTGCCGTCGACTACCAGCTGAATTCCATTTTTCAGGAAATCGTCCTGTACCTCTTCTACGTCATCCTCCAGAGCGAGCAGACCTTCGCGACGGGCCCGTTCTGAAAAATTCACCAGAGTGGTAATAGTACGTTCGAGCTCGTAATTCGGCACCCGAATGACTATATTGATATAACGCATAATCCCCAGCACCCGCGCCAGGGGATTGGCGACCATTATCGCACCGAACGAACCGCCGATTACCATGAGCACTGAGGGTACGTTGATATACACACCAATACCGCTGCCGCCGAGTATCATCGACATCAGGATCATTGTGAAACCGAGTCCGAGTCCTGCTAAGGTGGAAATATCCATTCATCACTCCTCGTTTTTAAAAGCGCCGATCAGCCGTCTGTATTCGATTATACGATCAAAAAGCGACTGGTAGTCCTCCTTAACTACCAGCCGTTTTCCGGAGAGCATTACAAGAGTGGTATCGGGATTCAATTCAATGTGCTCGATCTGGTGCGGGTTTACATAATACTCGCGCCCGTTCAGCTGCGTTACCTTAATCATTCAACTACTATCCTGCTCTCCCCTCATTTTATCTTAACTACCTCTTCAGTGTCAGTAGTTCTTGGAGCATCTGATCAGAGGTTGTGATGCTCTTTGAATTGGCCTGAAAGCCGCGCTGGGTAACAATCATGTCAGTAAACTCCTCGGCCAAATCAACATTACTCATTTCCAGTGCTCCGGCAATGACTTTGCCCTTGCCGGCAATACCTGACTCGCCGATACGCGCTTCGCCGGAGTTGTTCGATACAACGTAGGTGTTTTCGCCGGCTTTTTCAAGACCGCCGGGGTTAGTAAAGCTGGAAAGTGCAATCTGTCCCAGCACCCGGTTAGTACCGTTGGAGTATACACCGGTGATAATTCCCGACTGATCAATCTTATAGTTTTCTAAATACCCCATCGGATAGCCATCCTGACGGAATGCTTTGGTGGAGTTTTTTTCGGCAAACTGCGTCATCGTGTCCACCACACTTCCGACTTCGCCGAGGGTGAGCTGAAAATTCTGCCGAACCTGCTCACCGTCTTCCGGAGCCGCCTCCAGCACATCGAAACCGACGTTTACCTGCAGTTGGCCTTCCTCTACCAGATCACCCTGCGCGTCGGTCACCGACTCCAGGGTTCCGAGGTTGTCAAAAGTAACGATAAAGGTGTTGTCGGCGTTACCTTCGGCTCCCACGTTGGTCAGTGTATTTGTGGGTGTCTCAGAATCGGGATCGATGATTACTTCACCCTGCCATTGGTTTTGAGTACCTGGCACACGGGTATAGTTCACTCTGAGGGTATGGGTGTTCCCGAAAGAGTCGTAGATAGTTTTATCAATGCTCCACGAGCCTTCGCGAATTTCCTCGGCAGTTGCATCATCCGGAATCAGCGGTGTTCGTTTGTCGAGGTTAGATGCCAGCTCTACCTCGGTCGTTGCAGCCGCCGGGTCTTTGCTGCCTACAGGAATTACAAGATCTTCTACATCGGCGGCGGTATTGATGAACGGTCCAGCTTCGTCAGTCTGGGCATTCCACCCCTGAACCCGCATTCCGTTGGCCGGATTCACAAGACGACCGTCCTCATCGAGTCCGAAGGAACCGGCCCGGGTGTGATACTCCTTCTCGCCTGAGCGCAGCACAAAAAAGCCCTCGCCCTGAACGGCTACATCGCTTTTCACACCGGTAGTCTTCATTGAACCCTGCGTGTGAATGGTATCGATAGAGGCAATATTCATTCCCAGACCAACCTGTTTCGGGTTCACGCCGCCGTTTTCGTCGGTCGGTCGAGCAGCCCCGGACATTGTTTGAGACAGCATATCCTGAAACTCGACTCGTCCCTTCTTGAAACCGGTTGTGTTCACGTTGGATATATTATTACCAATCACATCCATACGGACCTGATGATTTTGCAGACCGGATACACCGGAATAGAGCGAACGCATCATTTGGCTGCCTCCTTTATGTTCACCGTTTCAACTACTGAATAATCGTAATAACGCCCGTTTACTTTTACCTGCGGATTTTCGGTTCCCGAGACCGATTCGACAACTCCGGACACCCGCTGCTCTCCCTCTAAAATTTCTACCTGTTTGCCGAGCAGATTGAGGGCATTTCCGCGGCTTACTATGCCGCTGATTTTGGCAAACTCCTGCCCTAAGTTGGTCATCTGTTCTAGTGAAGAGAACTGGGCCATCTGGGCAATAAACTGTTTGTCATCCATCGGCTTCGTGGGATCCTGATGCTTCAGCTGAGTAATCAGCAGCTGTAAAAAGTCGTCCTTGCCTAGTTCCTGACTGAGCCCCTCTCCCTGATTCAGACCTTTGTTATTGGCATTCACCTGCGTCTCGACTTTGCTTCTTTCCGCACCGGATAACATCGCTGTAAAATCCATGTATAGCTCCTTACCTTCTACGCCATCACGTCGACCAGTCGTCGTTCGCCGCTGCTTTCATCACTCACACTTGCACTCTGTTCATTCAAACTGTGAATCTGCTGCGACCCAACTCGCGGCTGCGGTCCATATGATCTGCCGCGCTCTTGCTGCTCACGGCCCTGATCACCCACAGAAACGTTTAATGCGGCATCTTCGAAACCGTGCTCCTTGAATGCACGGTAAAGCTGCTGCATGTTCTGATCGAACGCTTCCTTTACACTACTATTCTCGACAAAAATCTTTCCAGCTATATGATTATTCTCCATGGTGATTCGGATTCTCACCTGACCCAGGTCATCCGGTTTCAAATCGAGCTTTATTTCACCTGAGCCGTTTTCACGAATGAGAATAGAACTTCGCTTTACAATATCTTTGTTCAAATGCTCCTGCAGCTGTTGCAGCAGCTGTCCTCGTATACCAGTCTCGCCGCTGCTCCCGGCCGTCTGGGCCGAGCTTACGGTTGAGGTTCCATCGGCCCGGAGGTTCACCTGCATTACCTGCAGTCCATCCCCCTCGCCTTTTGATCCGCCGCCGCTTACATTCCGCCCACTGAGGCCGTTGCTCAAGTCGGTAGT
>CAZRWN010000002.1:187007-228066 GCA_964603735.1 uncultured Sediminispirochaeta sp.
TTCCGTTCGTTCTGTTCAGCCGCAGCCGACTTAGTTGCCGCATCCTGTTTCGACTCGTCTTCCGCGGCTTTTTCAGCCCGGTCTGCATCCGATTCTTCCGCTTTTCTTTTTGTCTCGGCGCGATCAGTTTCTGCAGATCTGTCTTCGGCTCTCCGAGCGCTTGCATCCTCACTCTTACGGGCTGCTGAAACTGCATTTCTGGCAGATTCCTCGGTCTCTCTGCGCGAGAGGTCTTCCAAGCGGGTCTGATAAGAATCCATATCACGGAGCTGCGAATTGTAGCCGGGTTCAAACCGCCGCGCACCCGAACCGGAAATTCGTTCCAGATATGCGGCAAATGAATCGGGGGAATCGGAGGGCGTGAATTCCGCATCCCGGAGGTAAGACAGCATTCCTGCGCCTCCGGTTCCGGGTTTTTGAATGTCGGAAATCAAAGCATCAATCACTTTGTTTTACCTATCCTTCAGGTTTCTTCAGCATTTTTCTGCTGAGCTGGGCGGCCCGTTCCGACGGCATAAGCGAAAGCCAGTACGAAACCAGCGAAGCTTCATCCGACTCTTGGGCCATCTGTTCGGATGTACGCAGGATATCAATGATATCCTGGTCATCCATCTCAAGCAGCATATCCACCGCCTTCTGCGGCGACATTCCCTCAAAGTACTCAGCCGACTGCCTGAGGTTTGCTCTTTTATTTTCGTACTGTTTTACTCTTTCGTTAAAAGATTTTTCCCTTTCAGCCAGTGCTTTTTCTTTTTCTTCCAACATTTCGAGCTTCTGCTGAACTTCGGCCTCCATTTGGGCAATCTCTTCTGATCGAGAGTCCAGACCTTCCTGCTGAAGCTTGAGCGACTCTTCTCGCTTCAATAGACGTTCACGCTCCAGAAGCAGTGCATCCTCCTCGTTCTCGAGCTTTTCCGGAGCCGATAGTCCCAAAAGTTGAGTAGCCGGTGCAAAGAACTGCTTCACATTCATCAATCCTAGATAGTCAAACCACAGCAACCCGCCTACCAGCAGTACGAGTATGAGAAGCAGCAACATGAGGATTTTAGACACAAGTTTCATCCCATCGGCCACAACAGCCTCCCAAGAACAGTTAATCTAATTCTCATCCGACATCCTCCAGCTCACGGGCATAACGGGCCGAACTGATTTCGTCGAGCACCTTCTGTTCCTGTTTCTGTTCATGATTATAGTAGGCCTGCTGCTGACGATCTTTCAGTTTGTCCAGGATCTTACGCTTCTTCGAAGCTTCCAGAAACTTTTCCTGCAGCTTCTGTCGCTCGGCTTCTGCTTTTTCCAGCTCGGCCCTGAGTTCGACGATTTCCTGATCCATTCGGTGTGTATAGTTCTCGGCATACAGGAACATGCGTAAATCGCCCGAGTCCAGACGCCTTTTCTCAAATATTTCCCTCCGGCTGGCTTTGCGCGCCTCGATCTCCCGGTTGAGGGCACTGCAGCGACCGGTTGCCTGCCCCAATTTCAGTTCCCATTGCTGCTCGTCATATTTCCTGAGTTCTAAAATTTTTTCTAAATTAAACTGAAACTTCCGCATCTATTCCCTCCGGTAAAGGCACCTCGATTCCCGCAATCCGGGCCATATGCTGAATCGTATCCTGTAGATGGGCTTTCTCTTCGATCTCTTGTCCGAGAAAGTCCCAAATATCATTGATCTTCTCGATAGCCTCGTCGATCTCGCTATTACTACCTTCGGCATATGCACCAACATTTATGAGATCTTCAGAATCAGTATAGGTAGCCAGAAGCCGGCGAATTCGTCCCGCGGCATTCTGCTCTTCCCGTCCGGTTACCTTCCGCCCCAGCCGCGACAGCGAGGCCAGGACATCGATGGCCGGATAGCGGTAAGCCTGCGCCAGTTTGCGACTTAGTACAATGTGTCCGTCTAGAATACCGCGAACAGTATCGGATACCGGCTCGTCCATATCATCGCCTTCTACCAGAATTGTATAAAAACCGGTAATAGTTCCCTTCTCAGAGTTACCGCAGCGCTCCAGCAGTTTAGGCAGAATCGAAAATACGGACGGGGTGTAACCACGAGTGGCCGGCGGTTCGCCGAGAGTCAGTCCAATTTCCCGCTGCGCCCGGGCAAAGCGGGTAATCGAATCGAACAAGAGCATGACATCCTGCCCCTGGTCGCGAAAATACTCGGCTATCGCGGTTGCAACGAAGGCGCCGCGTACACGGGCCAGGGGGCTGGTATCGCTGGTAGATACCACCAAAATTGACCGCTTGAGTCCCTCCTCCCCAAGGTCTTGTTCGATAAACTCACGGACTTCACGACCACGTTCGCCTATCAGGGCAATTACATTTACATCCGCAGCAGTATTGCGGGCTATCATCCCCAGCAGGGTCGACTTCCCAACACCACTTCCGGAAAAGATGCCGATACGCTGCCCCTTGCCCACCGGGGTCATCGCATCGATGGAACGAACTCCAGTAATCATTCTGTCTTCAATAGTTTTACGGAACAGTACATTCGGCGGGGTATTATTGGTAGAGGCGCCTACAGCCGAACCGATCGAGCCCTTGCCGTCGATCGGTTTGCCCATAGCGTTGAGGACTCTGCCTTTCAGGTGATCCGACACAGCGACGGTCAGCGATTCGCCCATAGCAACTACCTGACAACCGGGTTCGATCCCTTCCATCTGGTCAAAGGCCATCAGCTGGACGCTGGTATCATTAAAGCCGATCACTTCGGCCCCTACCGTACGCTCTTCCTCCGGAAGAACAATTTGACAACTCTCGCCTACTACAACCTGAGGACCGTGACTTTCGATCAGGAGTCCTTTTACGCGGCGGACAGTCCCGGTGTACTTGATGGGATCCATCTGTTCAATCATGTCGCTATACTTTTCAAACATATTCCCCTCCCAAGGTATGTTCGTCCCTTTCGTGCCCGTTACTCTCCTTTAGATCGAATCGGTGCAAGTTCTATTATTTTCTCTTCTATCTCCTGCAGCTGTGAAGATATGCGGGCATCGATCTCACCGAAATCGGTTTCGATGATGCATCCGCCTTTATCAACAGTGGAATCTTCCACAACCGTTACCGACTGTACGTTATCCACCATGCGCATGAAGTCCTTCACATGATCGGTAGTCAGCTCAACATCCTCCAGATTTACCTTTATCAGTACCTCGCCGCGGCTCTTGAGCTTGCGCAGAGCCTGGATCACATTGTTAATAACCACATTTTTCTGGTTTTCGGAAATAACCTTCACAACTTTTTTGGTAATCATCAGTACCAGATTGATAAGCTGAGTTTCGGATTCTTCAATAATCTCCGCCCGCTTCTCGAGGGTGCGGTCGATTATGTGGTGAAGTTGCTCTACCAGCCGCTCCACCTCCGGCTTGCCGGAGTTATACCCCTCTTCATGGCCGGCTTTGTAACCCTCGTTATAGGCATCCTGACGGATCTTCGAAACCTCGCTTTCCGCTTCCGTGCGCATCCGGTCGGCTTCCTGCTGCGCATCTTCGCGCAGACGGGCCGCTTCCTGTTCGGCTTCCTGCTTCTCGCGGCGCGAATCTTCAGTCTTTTTTTGGATCTCTTCAAAGGCACGCTGCTCGGCTTCCTTGATAATACGGTCGGCCTCGGCCTTCGCCTCGTCGATCATCTGCTGTTTTTCGTTTTCCCAGTTGCGTTTGAAGGCCTCGGCCTCGCGCTTCAAATCGTCGGCAGTGGGTCCGGTATACTCTTCGACGGATTCAATCGAGACTTCCTCCGCCTCTTCCTCGAATGGAGTCTCCAGTTCGACCCACTTTCCGGTTTGAGTAACCTCCTGGGCACGAAACACATTTTTAGCCATAGGCGACCTCCCCTATATCACACACCGCTATATTACCATCTCGTCTTCGCCGCCGCGGGCAACCACGATTTCGCCCTGTTCTTCCAGCTTGCGTATAGATGCGACAATCTTCTGCTGAACCTCTTCCACGTCTTTCAGACGAATTGGTCCCATATATTCCATCTCTTCCTTCAGCAGCGCAGCGGCCCGCTTCGACATATTGCGGAATATTTTGTCCTGTACTTCCGCCTCTACACCGCGCAGGGCCTTGGCCAAATCGTTGGTATCGACTTCGCGCAGAACCTTCTGAATGGCCTGATTGTCGAGCAGTACGATATCCTCGAATACGAACATGCGCTTCTTGATCTCTTCGGCCAGCTCGGCATCTTCCTCTTCCAGCGATTCGATAATGGTCTTCTCCGTCGTTCTGTCGACCAGGTTGAGGATTTCGACGATATTCTCAACACCACCGGCAGCAGTGAAATCTTCGTTGGAGAGAGTCGAGAGCTTCTTCTCTAACACTCGTTCGACTTCCCGCAGGACTTCCGGGCTGGTGCGGTCCATAGTCGCAATCCGTTTGGCTACATCCGATTGCACCTCATGCGGCAGACTGCTCAGAATATTCGATGCCTTCTGTGGCTCTAAATACGCCAGAATTAAGGCGATGGTCTGGGGGTGCTCCTGCTGAATAAAATTCAGCAGATGAGCCGGATCGGTCCGGCGGACGAAATCGAAGGGCCGCACCTGCAGGCTGCTGGTCAGACGATTGATGATATCGACCGCCTTCTGGCTTCCCAGGGACTTCTCCAACAGCTCACGGGCATAATCTATACCCCCCGAGGTTATGAAGTCCTGCGCCATCATCAGTTCTTTGAACTCCTGCAGGACTTTATCGCGATCTTCCGAATCCACATTGTCGAGCCGGGCTATTTCAAAAGTGAGGGTTTCGATCTCATCCTCACGCAGGTGTTTGAATATCTCGGATGAGATTTCCGACCCGAGAGTTACTAAAAAGATGGCAGCTTTCTGACGGCCGTTCAACTCCCGTTTACCGCCGCGTTTCTGAGACGTTCCACCAGCGGCCCCTTTCTGCTGTCCAGCTGCTTTTGCCATAATCTACTCCTCCGCCAGCCAGGTTCTGATCAGCTGAGCAACATCTTCAGGATGCTCCCTGGCCATATTGATGGCGTTCTCCTGCATTTCCATTCGGGCCCGTTCTTCGACCGACATGCCGACTTCCATGCCCTCCTCTTCCTCTTCAGCACTGCGCAATGCAGCCTCACGGGCCATCTGATGCTGACGGGCGAGTTCTTCCTCACGCAGGCGCCGTCGACGTTCGATTTCGCGAGAGATGAGACGGAATACAACAAAGGCCACGATGATAATAGCAATACCGAGAATGGAATAAAGCAGAATCTGCTGTACCCGCTTCTGACGGCGGTACTTTTCATCCTCTTCCTCGAACTGACTCGATCGGTCGAACTGGAGGTGTTGTACTGTTACAGAGTCACCGCGTTCACGCTCGTAGCCGACCGCGTGTTCGACCAGAGTCTGAGCTTTTGCCAAGGCATCCTCTTCCACCGGGATGTAATCGCGTACAATCCGCCCCTCATCGTCGATCTCAACAGTGCCATTTTTATTATACTTCTTTTCCCACTTTCCATCGATAGCCACACCGACGGTTATCCGATCGATAAGCCAGGGGCTCTTTTCCTCATAGATATTACGGGTATTCACCTCTTCATTCACGATTTCTGAGGTGTTCTTGTATTCACCAACCAGGTTATCAAGGTCCTTGTAAGCGGGCGGGGTTTGTCCTTCCTGTCCCGGAGGTCCCTCAGGATTAAAACCGGTTCCTTTGAACTCCTCATTCACGATTTCCTTGGAACGGGGGATGGAGAGCACGTATTCCCGTTCACTGAAGGGGGTGTTCGGGTCGTCGGGAACGGTGGTCACAGGAAAATGCTCTTCCGTCTCGACAGTCTCTTTTCGAAAATCAAGACCTATGTCGACTTTCAAAACGCTGACACGTTTGGCTCCGAAGATCTGAGACAGCTCGCTGAAAATCTGAGATTTGTACTTGTTTTCCAGTCTTGCCTTCTGATCAAGCTGTCGTTTGGACAGCTCGAGCCGGTCGAACTCCGCCAGGTTGGCGAAGTCGTTCAGCACCACTCCGTTCTGATTGGAAATGACAATGTTATCCTGAACCAAGCCTTCAACCGCAAACATCACAAGTTTTTCAATACCTTCGATTTTATTGCGGTTTTCGGAAATATCACTGCCGGGTGTCGGAGTGATAATAACCGATGCGGTCACCGGGTTCTGATCTTCCTGAAACAGCGCATCCTCCGGCAGTACCAGGGTAACCTGAGCCGAGTCTACATCCTGCAGAGCCTCGATGTGCTGCTCGAGGTTCCGGGTAATTGCCTGGCGCAGGTTCACATTCCGCTCGAAATCGGTCACACTCCAGCGGTCCATTTTAAACACGTCCCACGGACTGGCTTCCTGCGGAATGAGATCTTCGCGCATCAACACCGTTACCATGCGCTGGGCGGTTTGTCGGTCTTCGACAAACACCCGTCCCTCTTCGGTAATAGTGTGTTCCACCCCTTCCTCATCCAGCCGAACGGAAATTTGATCTAGTTTCTCCTGATCGGTAACCGGTGAAGTGATGAGCGGCACCATGCTGGGGCTGGAACTGAAGTTGACCAGCAGTACAAGCCCGAGTATAGCGACGGCCACCACCGAAATGAGAATAATCTTCTGTACAAGCGAAAGCTTGCCCCACAGATTTTTGATCTGTGTAACTGTTTTTTGCATAAACTCGTTCATTTCCCCTCCCAAAAGGAACGACTGCCATAGGCGCTCTCAAAAGCCTTAAGCTCTTGCAGCGCCCATATCACTCTATCTATTGCAAGTTTGAAATCTCCCTGTAGGCCTTTATTGACGCGTCGACAACCGATTTAGTCAATGACACGGCAAAATTTGCCTTGCTCATTGCAATTGTCACGTCATGAGCATCAACGCTATCAGGGTCCGTAATAAACTGTTGAGTCAACTGCGCACTCTGCTGAGTCTGCGCGTTCGCATCCTGCAGCTTATCGAACACCATCTGCCCGAAGTCTAGATTACCCCCGTTCTGCTGCTGAGGCTGACCGAGCTTACCGGCCATATGACGGTTGTTGGTGCGCTCGAGCGGTACAATGTGTCCGCTTACCTGGTTAGAAAATAAATTCGATATCATCTGCTCGCCCTCCCTTAGCTCATGCTCTCAGTTTATCGTCCGATATTCAGCGCACCCTGGAACATACTCTTGGCTCCATTGACAACTGCCACGTTCGCCTCGTATGACCGTGATGCGGATATCATATCAACCATCTCTTCCACAATATTGACATTCGGCATTTCCACATAACCCTTCTGCGGGCCGGTCTTGATTGCGTCGGGATGGGTCGGATCATATACCAAACGCGGCTTGGCGTCGGCATCCTTCCCTATTTCTGCAATCCGAACACCCTGTCCCACTCCGTTATCCATTGTCTTGGGTAAAAACGGACTGCGCCAGTATGGCTGCTGTACACGCGGTCTGAAAATCACCCGGCTGCGGCGAAACGGTCCGCCTTCCGGAGTTCGAGTCGTGTCGGCATTGGCAATATTGTTGGACACCACATCCAGACGGGTGCGCTGGGCGGTCAAGCCGGAAGCTGCTACATTGATACTACTGAATAAACCCACAGTCTACCTCCTCTACCGCAGTACAATATTAACCCGATTGAACTGGTCCGCAACCGAGCGGGTCAACAGGTTATAGCGCAGCTGATTTTGCAGGAGCAGCATGCTCTCCTCTTCCAAATTGACATTATTCCCGTTGTTGTCCGTTTTCGACAGATAGTCGAGCGTCCGTCGCGGACGAACTTCGCGATAATTCTGCGTTCGGTCAAAGGGAATGTGTTTAGGATGGGTGAGATGCGCCTGCGGCTTCTGCACCTTCTCCGAGTCGAGCGCACGTTTTAGTTCGGATTCGAAATTCACGGTACTGCGCTTGAAATTCGGGGTGTCGGCGTTGGCTATATTGTCAGCACTTACCTGATGCCGCAGCATCGAGACATCCATTGTTCTGTGTAGAATGTCCAGTGTTTTGCCGAAGCTGTTATTCAAAAACACTCTGTGCTCTCCTTTTCAAAAGCTTTCTCGTTTCTATTGTCGACACAATCACCCCGTTCACTTAGAACTCTCTTTTCACCTACAGGATGTAGCGCGACAGGTCCTGGTCCTGCACGATATCCTGTAGCCTTTCATTCACATAGTCCGGCGTAATCGGAATCTTCTGTCCCTTCAACTCCGGAGCCGTAAAAGACACCTCTTCCAGAAGCAGCTCCATAATGGTCTGCAGCCGGCGGGCACCGATATTTTCGGTCTTGTGGTTTACTTCCACCGCAATTTCACTGATTCGCCTGAGTGCTTCATCAGAAAATTCGAGATCGACCCCTTCCGTTTTGAGCAGTTCGGTATACTGCTTCGTCAGAGCGTTCTCCGGTTCGGTCAGAATGCGGTAAAAATCCTCGTCGGACAGATCCTGCAGTTCCACCCGCAGGGGAAACCGACCCTGCAGTTCAGGAATCAGATCGGAGGGTTTGCTCATGTGAAAAGCACCGGCAGCAATGAATAGTATGTGACTGGTGTCGATAAGACCGTATTTGGTATTGATCTTGCTGCCTTCGACAATCGGCAGAATGTCGCGCTGTACACCCTCTCGGGATACATCTACTCCGCCGCGGCCCTCTTTGACTGCCACTTTGTCGATCTCGTCGATAAATATAATTCCCATCTGCTCGACCCGCTCACGAGCAATGTCCGCAGCGCTTTCGTCATCAATCAGTTTGTCCATTTCCTGGTCGAGCAAGATTTCACGGGCATTCTTTATTGACACACGGCGTCTCTTCTTCTTTCCGCCGAAGATATTACCAAGATTCCCGAAGTTCATGTTCATCTCTTCGAAACTCTGACCCGAAAAGATTTCGATTGATGGAGAATTCGACTGCGAGGTTTCCACTTCCACCATCTTTTCATCCAGTTTGCCGTCCCGCAGCATTTTACGGAACTTTTCGCGGGTGGTGGCGCGGGATTCCGATCCTCCGCCCGATTCGGCAACCGCTCCCGCTTCGCTGCCGTCGCCGGCATAGATCACATCGCCGCTGGTGGTCTGGCCGCCGGCAGGCGCTCGGTCGGAAGATGCTCCGCCGGTTGGCTGACCACCTGTCGGTTGGCCTTCGCCCTTTTTCATTCCGGGCAGCAATAGATCCAGCAGTACCTCCTCGGCGCGCTTCTCTGCCTCTTGGCGCACCTCCTCGGCCATTTCGCTTTTAACCAGCGAAAGAGAGACACTCATCAAGTCACGGACCATCGACTCCACATCTCGGCCGACATATCCGACTTCGGTATATTTGGTAGCCTCTACTTTGATGAAAGGCGCCCCGCTCAGTTTAGAAAGGCGCCGGGCGATCTCGGTTTTCCCGACACCCGTCGAACCGATCATTATAATGTTCTTCGGCGCTACTTCGTCGCGCAAATCGTCCGGCAAATTACGCCGGCGCATTCTGTTTCTCAGAGCTATTGCAACGGACTTTTTTGCTTTTTCCTGCCCGATTATGTATTTATCTAATGCATTCACTATTTCTTTAGGAGTAAGTGAAAATAGTTCCTGTACCATTACAGTTCCTCCACGGTAAATTGATCATTGGTGTAGATGCATATGTGGGCGGCGATTTCCATCGCCCGTTCGGCGATATCGCGGGCGCTCAACTCGGCGATATCCAGATACGCCAATGCGGCGGCATACGCATAGTTTCCGCCTGACCCGATGGCAATTACACCTCTTTCCGGTTCGACCACATCACCGGTGCCGGATATCAGCAGAGTCTTGCTCTTGTCGGCCACCAGCAGCATCGCCTCGAGCTTACGCAGCATTCGATCGGTACGCCACTCCTTAGCCAGTTCGACTGCCGCACGGGTGATATCCCCGTTATACTCCTTCACTTTTCCCTCGAAGCGCTCGAAAAGAGTGAAAGCGTCTGCAGTTGCTCCGGCAAAGCCTGCCAGAATTTTTCCGTCGTACATGCTCCGGACCTTGCGGGCGTTGCCCTTCATAACCGTTTCGCCGAGTGTCACCTGTCCGTCACCGGCCATTGCAACTTGTTCGCCTTTACGGACTGCGAGAATTGTGGTTCCATGAAATTGATTATCGTTTTCCATGCGGATGAGCCTCCCTATAAACCTTTTTGAGTTTCTCTAACCCCACATGCGTATAGATTTGAGTGGTAGAAACACTGGAGTGTCCGAGCATTTCCTGAACCAGGCGAATATCTGCGCCCTGATCGAGAAGGTGTGTGGCAAAACTATGCCGAAAGGTGTGGGGTGAAACCTTCTTGGAAATTCCACTGCGCTGCATATACTTTGCAAGAATCAATCCAATGCCGCGCGTGCTTAGTCGTGTTCCCTTCAAATTTACAAACAGAGCCTCGGTATCAGCAAGCGAATTACGGCGAAAGTGCTGGTCGCGCATATCTAGATAGTATGACAGCGCAGTTCGGGCCGGACGTCCTACGTATACATAACGCTCCTTGTTTCCCTTGCCGAGTACGCGAATGGATTTCTTTCCCTTCTCTATGTCCTTGCGGTCCATCCCGGCTATTTCGGCCACACGACAGCCGGTTGAATAGAGCAGTTCCAGTAATGCCCGGTCACGGGCGCCGTTGAATGAATCATCCGGCATGCTCAACAAATGTTCTATTTCAGTGCCGCTGAGCACCTGCGGCAGCTTGCGGCTCCGGGATTTCCCTTTGATGTGCTCAAAAGGGTCAGCGGTGGCTAATTCGTAACGGAGCGCATACCGGTACAGACCTTTTACCGCGGACAGGGCCCGGTTTATTGAACCTCCGCTCAGTTCGTCTCGATGCAGTCTTCCGACAAATCCGCGTACATCGGCCGGACGTAATGCTGTCCAGCCCGCTTCACGCTCCGTCACAAAGGCCTCGAAACGCTCTAAATCGGTCTTGTACGCCCGCAAACTGTGGACGGAGAGTCCCCGCACCGATTCGAGATAGTGCAGATACTCAGTAATTACGGCATGTAAACTCATCCTACCCTCCGATACCACAGTCCGTCGAATCTCAACAAACGTCCATCCAGTTCTTCCTGAAGACGGCGCTCCGGCGAGAGATCGCCCTGGTCTACCGGTTCAATCCGGCTTTCAGTCTTAATATTCCAGGAGTCCAGCAGAGTAGCGGCATTCACCAGCAGCTTGGCGCCCTCCCGGGACAAGCGCAGTCCGCCGGCGCCTACCGTACCGTAGGTTCCGGCCGAATGCACATACACATCCTTGTTCTGGTCAAGTGCATGATCGGCGGTAATCAGAGCACCCGACTTTTCCGGAGCCTGCACTACCACTAACGCCCGGGCCATTCCGCTGATGATGCGGTTGCGCTTTGGAAAACAGTATTTATGCGCCGGAGTAAACGGAGGATATTCACTGAGCAATGCACCGTCGTTCCGCAGAATACGGGCCGCCAGTTCGCGGTTTTCATGCGGATACACACTGTCGATCCCGTTGCCCATGACGGCTGCCGTCTGCTGCTGCGTTTTCAATGCGCCCCAGTGGGCGGCCGTATCGATTCCAGCGGCTAATCCCGATACAACCGGAATACCCGCAAGCCCGAGTTCCGCTGCCAGAGAAAAGGCAGCCTTTCTTCCGCTTGCTGAGGGAGTCCGAGTGCCGACCAGAGCGACGGACGGTACGTCCTGCCGCGGGAGTGTGCCCCGCACATACAGTATATACGGCGGGTCATACAGATTGTGCCGCAGGAGCGGCGGATATTCCTCGCTCCAATAACTGATAATCCGTGCCCCTGAGCGGCATACATCGCGGGCTATCTTTTCACCCTGCCGCAGGAGCTCTGCAGGCGAAGGATTCCTGTAGCGCAGCGGCCGTTTGATCAGCTGTTCGATATCCTGCAGGCGCATACGTCCGAACTGTTCGACAGACGTCAAATAGAGCCCCAGGGTTCTGCGCTGCTGGGGCGAAACGCCTTTGAGCAGACTTATTGCCAGCGAGAGGATGTCAGCCATCATAGCCTCCTCCCAGGATCTGCTCCCGATTCTCCCGTGCCCGCGCACGCATATTCTCGTCTTCCGTTTCTGCGGCTATCTCGTCGTAAATCTCCACCGCTTCTTCGAAGCGTCCCTGCTGCACCCGAATGGATGCCAGCAAAAATTTAGTTTTGTCACTGCCGGGCCGCACTTCGAGCGCCCGCTGGACGTACTGCTCAGCCTCGAAGGGGCGGTCCAGTTCATGGATGTACAGTACCGCCAAAGCGTATAGGGCCTCAAAGTAGTTTCGCTTCAGCTCGGCTGCCCGTTCATAGTGATAGGCAGCCTCTTCAAGCCGGGCTCTTCGTTCGGCTTCAGTCGGCTGGGCTCCGGCCGTCTGGGCGCTCACCAGACCGGTGTAATACTGCACCACCTGATTGTTGGGGTAGATCTCCAGTGATTTGAGAAAATACTCCCGAGCCGGGCCGTACTGCTTCTCGTCCATGAACTCGAGGGCCAGCATCTTGTAGAAGATTCCCAGCTGACCGGTGTCCTCGACCAGCTGCTCCACCTCATCGGAAAATCGCTTAATGTGATCCTTTAGTTCAGCGATACGCTCTTCATCCACCTCTTCGCCGGCGTACTGGCCGGACTCGGTTGCCATCAGTCGCTGTAGAATGCGTTTCTGGGCCTCGTTGCAGCCCGACATAAGTGCGCTCAACATCAACACCAGGACCACACTCAGGACTGTTAAAACTGCTCTATTCCGCTTCATGATCTCTGCCTCCTACCAGTACTAGACGCCCTCTCAGCGCCTGTGGCTTCAGATCCGCGCGGATGTAAAGCGGAATGTACCTGCCGCAGCTCTTCGTTTTCGACATGGGTATAAATCTGGGTAGTTCCGATATCCGCATGACCGAGCAGGGCCTGCACCGATCGCAAGTCCGCACCACCCTGCAGGAGATGGGTTGCGAAAGAGTGGCGAAGGGTATGTACCTTGGCCTCGATTCCTACCCGAGCACATATCTCTTTGAATCGCTTCCAGATTCCCTTGCGGGAGAGAGCAGTTCCGCGCATACTCAGAAAGAGGCTGTCCTCGATTCGTTCGCTCTTCAGCATATGCGGCCGGGCCAGCCGCAGGTATTCCCGCAGCCAGTAGATGCCGTGCTCGCCGATCGGCACAATCCGCTCCCGGTTGCCTTTGCCGTGAATTCTGGCAACCTTCTCCGATAAATAGATGTTTCCAACCTTCAAACCGGCTGCCTCTGAGATACGCAGGCCGCAGGAGTAGATCATTTCGAACAGGGCGCGGTCCCGAAGTCCATAGTTGGTATCCAGCGGTATAGCCCCGAAAAAGGCTTCGACCTCCTCGCGGGTCATCACATCCGGCAGAGATGCCGAACGGCGGGGAGTGTCGAGGCGTCCGGCCGGATTGTCGACACGGTAATCCTCCTGCACTAGAAACTTAAAAAAAGACCGCAGTGCGCTGATCCCCTTTGCCAGGGTACGGTGATCTACCGGTACCGACCGTGAGTCTCCACTGCCGTCGCTTCTGCCGCCCTGCCGCCGGAAGTTTATGTAGTCCAGCAGGTCGAGCGTGGTCAAGCCGTCCAAAGCATTGCCGGTTTGCGCACACCACTCCGAGAGGAAACGGATTTCCCGCATATAGGTTTCGCGGCTCAAGGGGGCAATTTGAGCCGAAGAACTGAGGAAATCTTCGTATTCTCTCAAGAGTTCAGCACCGTTCATCTTTACTGCTCGTTTTCTCCTGACGCCTTGCGTCCGCGCAGTACCGTCGGGATGCCCAGGTCGTTCTCGCCGGAGTTGCGTCCGCTGAGAAAGCCGCCGGAGCTGTTCCGGTTCAGGCCCTTCTGCAGATTCAGCCACTCTTTGTATTTGATGATCTCGTCCTGCGGCTCCTGAGCGACCTCTTCATCCACGGTCACCGCCTCGCTGCGAAAACCGGTTGCTACAACAGTGACTTTCACCTCGTCCTCCAGCTCGCTTTTTATCGACTGACCCGGAATAATCAATGCATCGTCGTCAGCATTGGCGGTAATGATTTTTACCACTTCCTCGTACTCGGACAGAGAGAGATCCTCACCGCCGGTGACATTCACAAGAATGCCCTTAGCTCCCTCGATGTGGGCATCTTCCAAAAGCGGATTGTTGATCGCGTTGGTAGCTGCATCCACAGCCCGGTTGTCACCGTGACCTACTCCGATACCCATGAGTGCATCACCGCGGCCTTTCATAATTGTTCTTACGTCGGCGAAGTCGATATTGATCTCGCCGGGTTCGGTGATGAGCTCGGATATCCCCTGCACTCCCTGCCGCAGCACATCATCGGCCATCAAAAATGCCTCGCGGATCGGAGTTTTACGCTCTACGATTTTTAGCAGGTACTGATTGGGAATCGTGATGAGGGTATCTACCTCGTTGCGCAGCTTTTCGATTCCCTTTTCGGCCAGCTTCATTTTTTGCCGGCCCTCGAAATCGAAAGGCTTGGTAACCACCGCCACGGTCAGCGCTTCCAGCTCGCGGGCAACCTGTGCCACGATCGGTGCGGCCCCGGTTCCGGTGCCGCCGCCCATACCGGCGGTAATGAAAACCATATCCGCCCCCTGGAGCACGTTCTTGATCTCCTCGCGCGACTCCTCGGCAGCCTTTTCGCCTACATCCGGCACTCCGCCGGCCCCGAGCCCGTTTGTCAACTGCGATCCGATCGGAAGTTTCGACTTGGCATTCGCCCGCTGCAGTGCCTGCATATCGGTGTTGACCGCTATAAAATCAACCTTTTTCAATCCGGATGAAATCATGCGGTTGACCGCGTTACTGCCGCCTCCACCTACTCCGATTACCTTGATAACGGTAGGTTCTACTTGCTCATGTGTGTGATCATCTACTATTTCGATTTGCATTGCCCCCTCCCGAGCATAGTTTTGAAAATATATCTTTAAATGGGATGGTGCGGACTGCCCTAACCCTTGCGCACTCCGTACCCGCCCACTGTTAGCTTATAAAAACTCCTTAAACCACTTTTTCAGCTTACCCATCATTCCGTCTCCGCTGTGCTTGGCCGGCAGGGCATGTCCTGCTTCGGCCTCCACCATTTCGGCGGCATACAGTACCAAGCCAACTCCAGTCGCATACACCGGGCTCTGATACATATCCGACAAGCCACCGACTTTCACCGGGTACCCAATGCGGGCCGGAATGCCGAAGACCTCACGGGCCAATTCGGCAGTTCCGGGCAGCTGTGCTCCGCCGCCGGTAATAACCACTCCTCCGCCGAGGTGCTTTTCCAGCCCCTTCTTTTCGAGGCGTCCCCGGATCATAGAAAAAATCTCCTCCATCCGCGGCTGGATGATCTTGCAGATCTCCTTGCGCGGAATCGAAGCCGAAGGCCACCCGCCTACTCCGGGAATAATGACTTCTTCTTCGGTATCTATCATCGGCATGAAGGCGCAACCGGCCTCCTGCTTGATTTTCTCCGCCGCATCGAAGGGCGTTTTCAGCATAATCGACACATCATTGGTAACCTGGCCCCCGCCTATGGAGAGCACATCAGTGTAGTACGGGGCACCTTCAGAGTACACCAGAATATCGGTGGTGCCTCCGCCCAGGTCGATCAGCAGCACGCCCAGCTCTTTCTCTTCCTTTGAGAGCACCGCCTTGCCCGAAGCCAGCGATTGCAGCACTATGTCCTGCACCCGAAAGCCGGCCCGGTTTACACACTTCAACAGATTCTGTGCACTGGTTACCGCCCCGGTGATAATATGCACTTCGGCTTCGAGCCGAATTCCGATCATATCCAGCGGATCCTTAATACCGCCCTGATCGTCCACGATGAATTCCTGCGGAATCACGTGGATAACCTCACGGTCCATCGGAATTACGATTGCCTTGGCAGCATCGATTACCCTTCCGATATCGTTGCGGTTTATCTCGCGCCCCTTACCGGTAACCGCAACAACCCCCCTCGAGTTGATGCCCTCGATGTGAGCACCACCGATACCGGTCACAACCTCCTGAACTTCGCGGCCGGACATCATCTCCGCCGCCTCGATGGCAGCATGGACCGAACGAAGCGTCGATTCAATATTTACCACAACTCCACGCCGCAGTCCTTCGGACGGACTCGTACCAACCCCGGTAATTTGAATGGTCCCGTTTTCATCCCACTCACCGATAACGGCACAGACCTTGTTGGTTCCTATGTCCAGTCCTACTATCATGTCTCTTGCAGGCACCTATTCCTCCCCCACGCGGTATACAACTTCGTCGGTCCTGAAATCGAGCTCGTCAATCGTCGATTCCAAACCTTTACCCGCGACCACATCCAACACCAGTACTACGTATTTCATTAACTCTTCTGTAAGGGCGGGACCGATTCGCACCTTTACTTGGTATTGCGATGGGAATAACACTACTTCGTAATCGGCTGTGTTCTTTTTAACGAATTTTACCTCGGAAATCAACCGATACAGTGCCGGATTCTCCTGCTGCAGATGTTGCAGATCTTCCAGAAAACCGGTAAGTACCTGCGGCAGCTGCATTCCGTCTTTATACTCCGGTACGTCTATACCGGAAATAATCGGCAAATCCATGAAATCTACGCCTTTGGAACGGAATATCACTCCGTCCGCATCAACATAGGCCGGTACCATTGCCTCTGCATCGAGCAGAGTCAGGGCTGCCAGAGGATCACGTTCGGTAATCGAAATGTCCAGACTGTGTGGAAACTTTTTACTGACCTCTACACTTTTGATCACCGGAACCCGTTCCAGCCGGGCGGAAATCAGCTTCGGCTTTACATCGAAGAAGTAGGTATCCCCGTGTACACCGGCAATCGACAGCAGTTCTTCATTAGTATACGGAAAATCACTTTCAGCCTGAATTGTGATCTTATTGACCACCAGGTAGGGAGCAATCAAAAGATGATATGCAATTTCAGCGACCAGTATAAACGCCAGCATGCTTATGATGGCAGTAAAGAGCCGCCGCAGATCCCGCTGATCGCGTTCAATACGACGTCGGACTCGCTGCTCCTGGATCGATCTGTACTGCGGTTTGTAGCTGCGTTCGGAATTACGAAACAGGGCTACGCTGCTCATACATCCCCCCTCGCAGTTTCATCGGTCACATTTCGCGACAGGTTGATCAGCAGGCCGGCCATGATTAGGCTCACCACCATAGACGAACCGCCGTGGGAAAAGAAGGGCAGCGGAAGTCCGGTTGCCGGCAGCATTCCGACCACCACCGCCATATTCACCAGAGCCTGAAACACCAGACAACTGGTCAAGCCGATGGTGAGTAAAAACCCAAAACGGTCGTTCGACTCCCACTGCAGCGCTAATGCATATCCCCGCACAGCCAGAGCCAGAAACAGTGCGACCGCAAACACCACTCCTATAAACCCCATCTCCTCGGCAAACACTGCAAAAATGAAGTCGGAGTGCGCTTCTGGGAGACCGCCGAACTTTTCGGTTCCCATTCCAAAGCCGCGCCCCCAGAAATCCCCGGAAGCCAAGGCGTTTTGCGCCGCAATCACCTGATAACCCGTCCCTACGGGATCGCTGTTCGGATCCAGAAATGCTATCACCCGTTTCACCCGGTACTCCTTGGAAAGAACCAGAATCGAGGCCAGCGGCAGCACAATCGAAAACAGAAACAGAAAATAGCGAAATTTAATTCCCGCCACAAAAAACAGCAACAGAGAAACCATTACTACAAAAAACGCAGTAGAAAAGTCGCTCTGCAGATAAATCAGTGTAGTAAACATCAACACCACTAATAGCGGAGGAATGATCGAGTTCACCACATCGTCGAGCCGGTCGTTTTTCTTGGAGAGAATTGAGCTCAGATAAATAATCAAAGTCAGCTTTACCAGTTCAGACGGCTGGAAGGTGTAACCGGCCAGTGTGATCCAGCGGTTGGCACCCATGATGCTGTGGCGCAGCCCCGGAATGAAGGTTGCCAGCATCAGTATAAAAGTGATTCCGAGCAACAGCGGGATTTTTTTTGTCAGAGCAGTCAGAGGTATTCTCGAGGCAATAAAGGCCAGAATTCCGCCGACGCCTATAAAAACCAGCTGACGAAAAAAGAAGTGAAAGGGGTCATCGAAGCGTTTACCGCCGTAATAGTAGGAGGCAGAAAAGAGCGTAGCAAGGCCGACCCCCACTATGAGAATCAGCAGGATCAGCAGAGTAGTGTCGTTGCGTGCGTCTTTTACCCGTTCGATATAAAACCTGTCACTCATTCCTATTACTCATCACTGTATTTTCAGGGTTGAAAGACTCAAAATGGTAAACAACATTCCTAGAATCCAGAAACGAATTACCACTTTGCTTTCATCCCAGCCTTTCATTTCGAAATGGTGATGCAGCGGGGCCATTTTGAAGACCCGCTTTTTCCGCCATTTATACGAAATAACCTGAATTATTACCGACAACGCCTCCAGAACAAACACGCCGCCGATAACCACCAACAAGATCTCCTTCTTCAATACCAGAGCCAGAACACCGATCACTCCTCCCAGGGATAGGCTGCCGGTATCACCCATAAATACCTCCGCCGGATGGGAGTTGTACCAGAGAAAACCAATACTCGCTCCCACCAGCGCCAATGTCATCACCGTCAGTTCGCCGGTACCTTCCAAATAGGGAATCTGCAGATACTCAGAGTAATCCATGCGCCCGGTTATGTAGGTCAGGATTGCGAGAGTAATGCCCACCAGAATGACGAGGCCTATAGCCAGGCCGTCGAGCCCGTCGGTAAGATTAACTGCATTCGAGGTGCCTACCAACAGGATCACGCCGAATGGAATATAAAAATACGACAGATCCACTACCGGATGCTTGAAAAAGGGCACATACAGCAGCGTGGTATGTTCGTTTCCGTTTATAAACAAGAACAGCACTATCAACAGGGCCACCAGTGTCTGACCAATGAACTTTACCCTTGCGTGCATACCGTCCGAACTCTTACGGAATATCTTAAGATAATCATCCGCAAATCCAATTCCGCCGAAGGCTATCATCGCAAACAGCAGCAGCCAGGTGTAGGAATTGTTCAAATCCTGCCAGAGCAGCGTTGCTATGGTAACCGAGATGAGAATCAGCAGTCCGCCCATCGTTGGGGTTCCGGATTTCACATAGTGGGTTTCCGGGCCGTCGTCCCGTATCTCCTGCCCGGCTTTCAGACGCTGCAGTTTCCGGATAAGCGGGTGTCCGAAGACAAATGAAACTACCAGGGCTGTAATGGCAGCATAGGCCGCCCGAAATGTGATGTACTGAAAGATGTTAAAGCCGCTGAAATACTTTACCAACGGTAAAAAAATATCCGGAAACACACGCCCTCCTAAGAATTGCCCTGCTGCGTATTGAATTTCTGTTCAAGCTCGGGAACCAGCCGTTCGAGCTCCATTGAACGGGAGCCCTTCAATAAAACGGTGTCCCGCGCTTGAACTGACTCGGCTACCAGCCGTGAAAGCTCTTTAAAATCATTGCTGTGCTTCAGCACACCTTGAAAACCCTGCTGCAGTGCCTCCTGATAGGCATACTCCATCTCTTCTCCGAATAAAAACACTGCCGCGGCGTTCATATTGGCAATGGCACTGCCGACCTTCCGGTGGGAAGATTCGGCCTTATCGCCCAACTCTTTCATAGCCCCTAAAACAACTACCAGCCGCCCGGCGGCGGCGTCCTGCAGAGTACTCAATATGGCAATCACCGACTCCGCATTCGCGTTGTAGGAGTCCTGCACTATTGTTATCGCCCCCTCGATAACCTGACTTCGCCCCTGCAAAATTTCATGCTTCTCCAGCCCCGCCTTTATTTGCTCGGGCCGAGCCCCAAGGGTACGGGCTACCTGAATTGCCGCCATTGCGTTATTCAGATTGTGAACCCCGGGCAAGCGGAACCGGATTTGTTCATTTTCGTATGCAATAGTCCAGCCGTTCAGGTGATGATTGATAGTCTTATGTACCCCCACCGTCGCTTCCGTACCGAAAGGTACCAGCGGCGCCCGGCATATGCGGGTGTAATACTCCCGCCACTCAAACGTATCGGGAACAAAACCGATTCCGTCGGCCGGTAGTGAGGAAAACAGACTGCCCTTCTCACGGGCTATTCCTTCCCGGCTGCCCAGTAATCCGATATGGGCGGTGCCGATATTGGTAATCACCCCGTAAAGCGGACGCAGCACATCCACCATAGTCTGCATTTCACCGATATGATTGATTCCCATTTCAAACACCCCGAAGTGGTGCCGCTCGCGCACTTTAAATACTGATAACGGCAAGCCAATATCGGAGTTGAGGTTCCCTTCGTTTTTCACAGTGGCTGCAACTTCGGCGAGAATCGCAGCCAGCAGCTCTTTAGTGGTAGTTTTACCGTTACTGCCGGTAATTCCGATTTTCAACAGCTGCGGAAACTCATTTATATACGCACTAGCCAAAAGCTGCAGCGCCCGCAGAGGATTCTCATGGGTGAGAATCGGAATCTCTACATCGTGCAGATTGTCCCGGTATTCCGGGGTCTGGGTGTAGCTGTGAGCAATTAATACCGCCGCGGCTCCATTTTCAACCGCCTGATGGATGAACCGGTGTCCGTCGGTACGCTCCCCTTTCAGAGCAACAAATAAAAAATTCCGCCCCACCATACGTGAGTCGGTTGCAACCCCCGAAACAAAGGCGCTGTGAACGGCGCGGCCTTCATAGACCAGTGTACACTGGGCCATTTCGGCCGCCTCCCGCACGGAAAAGAGCCTATCCATCGGGCTTCTCCTTGTTGCCCAGCACAATTCTGATTACCTTTGACGAGGCTTCCCGCTGCTGGAGCTGCAGTTCGTCGCGGGCGAGCTCGGCAATTCTTTTCGGCGAACTCAAAATAGCGATATTTGCAATCCTTCTCTTATTGCTTTCGAACAGTTCTATCTGCACATCCTTGAGCTGAGCAATTTCACGTTCCAACTGTTGATAGCGATACACCTGATGAACCGAAAGGAAAAACATCACCGGTACACTCACTGCCAACAGTATCATTATCAGCTGCTTCATTTCAGCGCTCCTCGTCCTGTAGTTTTTCAGCAACCCGTAGTTTGGCACTTCTGGAGGGAGCATTGAGATTGATCTCTTCTTCCGACGGTTGAATCGGCTTTTTTCGAATGAACTTTACAATCGCCTGATTCCCCCCACACTTACATATCGGCCATTCCGGCGGACAAGTGCAGGATTGACTTTTTCTTTGCAGAAACTGTTTGACTATTCTGTCCTCGAGCGAGTGAAACGAAATAATACCGATCCGTCCGCCGACCTTCAACACGCTGAGCGCATCCTCCAAAACCGATTCCAGACGGGCCAGTTCTCCGTTTACCATAATCCGCAGGGCTTGAAAAGAGCGGGTAGCCGGATGAATACGTCCGTGGCGGTATTTAGCCGGTACCGATGACTTGATCAGTTCTGCAAGTTCGCCGCTGGTTTCGATCGTCTTTTTTGATCTATGACGAACAATAGCCGCTGCAATAATTCGGGAGTAGCGTTCCTCGCCGTACTCAAAGAAGATTCGCGCCAGCTCTTTTTCCGGATAAGTGTTCACAATATCGTAGGCGGAAATTTCGAGGCTGGTATCAAGCCGCATGTCCAGAGGTTCCTCTTTTTGAAAAGAAAAGCCCCGGCCGGCCCGCTCATAATGAAAGATGGAGATTCCCAAATCGAAAAGGATCGCATCGGGCCGCTCTCCTCCCAGTGGATACTCGCGGAAGAAGGTGTTGAACCATGTGTTGTAAAGCCTCACCCTCGGCTTAAACGGCGCCAGCCGTTTACGTGCAACTTCCATAATCTTCGCGTCGGCATCAAGCCCCACAACCTGTATGCCGGGGTTCTCTTTCAGTACGAGTTCAGAGTGCCCTCCCTCGCCGAGAGTGCTGTCTATAAACAGCCCCTCGCCGCTCGGGGGTACCACGTACTGTAGAACTTCCTGTTGAAGCACGGAATAATGCACGGTATCCATGAGCAACCCGATGTTTCTCCTTTCCAATTCGTTTCGTATATCCAGCTCGTCCCCACTTACTGTAGAGACAGCAGTTCACCCAGCTCTTCAGCAGCTTCCTGAAAATCAGCTTCGCTCTCCTGTAAATACTCGCCGTAAGCATCGATATCCCAGAGTTCCATATAGCTGTCGATTCCCAGAATGACAGCCTCGCCCTTCAGTTTCATCTCTGCTGATTCTCGTAAAGTGGGCGGAATAGAAATTCTGCCGCTCTTGTCGATCTCACACTCCTGCGCCGGCGCAATGATCCGCCGCTGCAGCAGCCGTGTTTTCGACTTAAACATAGAAGAGGAGCCCATAATCTTCTCTGAAATCTTGCGCCACTCCTCCGGGGGAAACAGCCACAGACACTTATCGACCCCGCGGGTAAGAATCAGGGCGTTGCCGGCAATTTCCGCCCTGAGCCGCGACGGCAGCAAGAGTCTGCTTTTATCATCAATCGAGTTGTGGTATTCCCCCATCAACATACTGTTTTACCACTTTCTCCTAAAATTTCCCACTTTCCCCCACCTTTATCCTACATACTATCGCATAAGAAAATGATGTCAACGTAGTTTTTTTATATTAAAGAGAAAAGTGAAACCTGCCGATAATGTTTACTTTACATACGTTAAGTACTTTGGAGGGAATGGATGTTTCTCGAGAGCCACTATCTCATATATCCGGAAGGCGAGACTCAGGAGATAGAACATAGACTGCAGTTCAACCAAGTTGTCGACATGAACGGATATCCGCTTCCGTTGCCGCTGTCGACACACAGAATGATTGTATACAGAGTGTCAAAAATTCAGAGAAGAGAGACCAGGGGGGAAACGGCCCACTACTACCATCTCGAATTGGTGTCCGGAGATGAGCTGTTTTCACTGGTACGACCATAGCCGCACAGGAACGGCCGCGGGCATATACAACAAAGCCCGCGACTGATATCCAGTCGTCGGGCTGCATTTATATCAATAATGTTGGACCGGAGTGTTTACCGGCAGTAGCCGGAGACCTGCGCCTCAGGTCTTTTCTTGGAAAAAATTTTATAATCGATATCAGGAAACAGGTTGTTCTTCTTCTCGATCGAAGTGAGCCACTCAGTATCTACAGTATTCCTGCACAGGCGTTCATAGATGTAGTTGAAGTTGTACAGATGCTCTTTCACCCTGCGTTCGGCATACGGCACCGTAGTACCTGTTTTCATTATGAAGGGCCAGTCCGAGGCCATCGCCAGCATTACTTCCCGGGCCGCCTGGTTGAGAGTGCGGTGTTTCAGACCGTTCACATCCGGATAGCGAGCCACCAGCTCCGACATCCGCTCGATTGCCTTATGTATATGCCGGTATATCCAGTCGTTCTTTCCATCGAGCCACACGTCCGCATACCCCTCGTTGCCCCAGCTCGAGAAGGAGGGGCGTCCGCGCTGCACCGCTTTATATTGCTTCAGATAATCGGCGGCGGTATTCAAACTGAGATTCTCGCACTGGTACACCTGTCTGATTACCTGTTCCAGCCACTGAATCCCTTCAAACCACCAGTGTCCGAACAACTCCGCATCGAAGGGTGCAACTATATACGGCGGACGGTCTATCACCCCTTCGAATTTTTTCAGCTGCTTTTTGCGGTTGTACACGAAGTTTTCCGCGTGCTCTTTCACTTTGGCGGAAGCCTTCTCAGGGTCGTAAGGCCGCTTGTCATCGATAGATCCGGTTATTGCATAGTATTTGTATCCGGTACAGACCCGTACCTCTGGTTCATGAATATAAGGGCGTACATACTCCAATGACTCATCATAGCCGACATCACGGTAGAACTCACGGTAATCACCGTCACTCGGGTACCCTCTGTCCGCCGACCATACCGCATCAGAGGTGGGATAATCCCGTCCAAAGGCGTGCAGACCATTCGGCAGCGTCAGAGGAGCATATACTCCGTATGGGGTCTTTTGATTTGCAAACAGAATGCCATGGGCGGACGTAAAGAAGTATTCTATATTGTTCTTGCGCAGGACCTCTTCGATTCCCGGATAATAACCAAACTCCGGCAGCCAAAATCCCTGCGGCTTCTTACCGAACTTCCGGCTGTGGTCGAGTACCGCGGTCTGTATCTGCGCCTCGAGGGCCTCCGGATATGCCTGATACAGGGGCAGGAATGCGTGGGTGGCGGCTGTGGTGATGATCTCCAGATAACCCTCTTTTTCGAGGTTTTTGAAACCCCAGAGGATATTCTTATGGTACAGTTCGGTAAAATCTTTGCGATTCTGTTCGAAGTACTGTTTATACATTTTCGCCAGGGGATGAAAATCAAGGCTGTTCTGAGTACGAATAATCTCTTTTTCACCGAGTTCGATCAGCAGTTCCAAATGACGAAGATATCTTGCCTGCAGCAACTCGTCTGACAACATAGCCGAAAGCGTAGGACTAATCGAAACGGTAAGACGAAATGGTACTTTGTCTGCTTTCAGTCGGTTGCACATCCGTAAAAACGGCAAATACGTTTCGGAGATAGCCTCATACAACCAGTTCTCTTCCAAAAACCTGTCATATTCGGGATGTCGAACAAATGGTAAGTGCGCATGAAATACAAATCCTAAATAAGCGTTCATTAAATTCCTCTACCCTACTTCTCTCGATACGAATCTAGTTCGATATTGTGTGTATCCAGAATAGATATGATGCGTTGGGGAATTTCCTGACGGTTATCAGATCCCGCTTCATAATTCCAAAGCCCCGAAAGCATAAGCATCATAGTGGAGGGATCCTTGTAGAACTCCTCCTGATTACGGGCAATATAGCCGAGGGGGCTGTGTACGGTGTTTGATGCGGCCATCACACGCTCTTTATGCACTACTTTACAGCGCAAATCCACACAATAGTCACTGCCGGGACGATTCAGATTGATATACCAACTCCGGTCATCCTCTTCTACCGGGATATCAAAGAAATCTTTGATGTTATCTTTCGACGGCTCTTCGCCCTGGAATTCATACACCCGCAGAAAAAAGCCTTCGAAAAACGGCTCTTCCTTTAACTCATCCAGCTGAGTTTTATTGATATCCCAATATACATATACCCACAGGGGATCTCTCAACAGAAGAACAATCCTGGTATCAGTATAGGATTCGGGAAGCGGAAACTCATCCTGAGTAAGTAAGTCGATCTCTTCGTCCCGAAGAATGTCGTATTTTTTATGCTCGAGACGCATGGCCGCATTGTTGTTGATTTCCCTTTCGTTGCGATCTTCTTCCAATGCCTCCAGAATGAGATCTATCATGACCTCGCGGGTGGCATCCTCGTGGTTATGTATTCCCTCACGTTTTGCAATACTTTTTAACTGCTCTTGAGAAAGAGACTGAAGCTTCTTTCTTGTCATATAGCCTCCAAATATGAGGTATATTATACTAGAAAAATATTCGAGGTTGTGTCAACCCTACAGAATAGAGGCTTTACATTCAAGAGTGAGCCGTTAGAATTGTGATATGAGAAACTATATCATATTCCATGGTCATTTCTACCAACCACCCAGGGAGGATCCTTGGACGGGAATTGTCGGCACCCAACCTTCGGCAGCCCCCTTTCATGACTGGAACCACCGAATCACCCGCGAATGTTACGCTGCCAACGCCGCCTCCCGGTTTCTACGCTACGACGGGCGAATAGAAGATATTATCAACAACTATAGAGTGCTCTCTTTCAACTTCGGGCCCACTCTGTTTTGGTGGCTGAAATACCATGCCCCGCATATATATGAAGCCATTCTCGAGGCCGACCGGCTCAGTGTCGAAAAAAACAACGGCCATGGGAATGCAATCGCACAAGCATATAACCATACAATCCTCCCTTTAGACAGCCCCGAAGACGCCCGGCTGCAAATACAGTGGGGATTAGCCGATTTCGAGTACCACTTCGAACGTCCGTCCGAAGGAATTTGGCTGCCGGAAACCGCCATCAATGATACCGTGGCCGATATTTTGCTCGAAGAAACGGTGAAATTCGTCATCCTCTCGCCCTGGCAGGCTGAAGCGATTTATGCCGAGGGTTCGGAAGAGTGGGAGGAGCTGGAGAATCAGCCGGCTCCCTTCTGGCGCGCCTATAAAATCGAACGCCCAGCCGGCGAATTAGCAGTTTTCTTCTATAATCAGGAACTGGCTCAGGGCATCAGTTTTGAACACTACCTGCGCAGTGCCGATGCACTTTATACTCGCCTGCTCACCTATCACAACAACGCCGACCCGGGTCATCTAATACATGTGGCCACCGACGGCGAGGTATACGGGCACCATGAACCCTTCGGTGACATGTGCCTGGCCGCCCTCCAGCAGCATATCGAACAAGACCAGCGTTTCGAGTTCACAAACTATGCCAACTACCTGGAACAGTTTCCGCCGAAGCACAAGGCCCGCCTATGGAAGGGCGAAGAGAAACTGGGCAGCTCCTGGAGCTGCCCTCACGGGGTTTCCAGGTGGTATAAAGACTGCGGCTGCAGTACGGGAGGAAAGAGGTACTGGAACCAGAAGTGGAGAACCCCGCTGCGCAAGGGGTTTCAGAAGCTCAGTGAAAGAATTCAAAGGATATATGCAGAACAGACGGCCGAGCTGTGTACGACCACCCCCGAAGCGCTGTTGAAACAGTACATTGCAGTTCTGACTACCAATGCCGAACCAAAAAAATTCGCTCAAACCCACCTCAAGCAGAATCGCAGCAGTGAAGATGACATTGCAGCTCTGCTGAGCCTGCTCGAAGGGCAGAAGTATCGAATGTATATGTTTACCTCCTGCGGGTGGTTCTTTTCCGACATAGCCGGAATTGAACCCGTGCAAAACATACGGTATGCACTCAAAGCGCTTGATCTGTACAATTCCTTTACTAAAGAGGACTTGTACGCAGAACTGGCAAGCACACTCGAATCGGCGCACAGCAATAACGAAGATGAAGGAACCGGACGGGACATTCTTGAGAGGGAAGCACACCGATGGCAGAAAGACGGTGTCGAGGCAGCCTCATACTTTTTTATCCGCCGAATCATCGACACGAATGAAGAAACCCAGCCGCACTACGGCTTTTTCAAATTACTGCAGATGATTGAGCTCTCGAAAGAGCCGTCAACTGCAAAACTCAAACTTATTGACACCACTCTGCAAAAAAAAATCAGCTATGAACTCAAAGCCGAACACGATCTTTCCGGCAGTCTTAACATCTCAGTGAAAAATCTTCATGCCGATGAGCCGCATGAGTTTATCGAGGATCTCTCACAACTGCCTCTCGAACTGCGGCAAAACCTGACCAACTATCTGCTGCGGTCGACCGAAGCCGCACTGGCTGAATACTCAGCCGAAACATTTGAGGATATACGCTTCGCATTACAGGCGGCCTCTCATCTCGGCACTCGAATACCGCCTATAATCCGACACTCCGCCGAGGTAGCGGCCACAACCCTCCTCTATCGCCAGCTGAAACGTGGTGCCGGACTGCTGACGGAGGAAGAAATTGTAAAGGTAGAAGATACTCTGCTGTTTGCCGCCCGCTACAACATAAATATTGAAGTGCCGCATATCATTGAGCAGCTCATGCACCTGCTGCGTGACTTTTTTGAACAGATTTCAGTAGGCGGGTGCCGTGCAGAATGCAGCTATATGGTCAGACTCATCAAGGCTCTTCGAGCCGCTTCGATTGAGCCCGATTTGACAATTCCCCAAAAAATCGTATTTCACCACCTGAGCAGATGCCGGAAACAACTCGCCGACAAGCCGCAAAGATATCATACATATCATAAGATTGATCCGCAAAAACTGGCCAAACTCAATACGGAAGAGCGGGACCAGTTGAAAATGGTAATCGACCTGTGCCTCGTGATGGGAATTTATGCCGACGACATTATTCATGCGCTTTCCGTGCTCGAAGAACCATAACATCGCCCCAGCCTAATGCCTTCGCTAAGCGGTCGGCAAGCTGCTTCACGGGCCCGGGAGCCATCCCCTGTGGAATACCACCCCAAGTTCTGCTCTTTTCAACCTGAAAACCGTGCTTTTTCAGCAGTAAAGTGAGGGTTCTGCGTGAGAACAGCAGCATATGATCAGCTATTGCCGACCGCCAGCGACCGCGCATGAGTTTTGCCTGAAATCCGTCACTGTTCGGGCTTATCAATATCAGGTGACCATTTGGTTTGAGCAACCGAAAGGCTTCCTCAAGAAACGATCCCGGATCCTGCAAATGCTCAATGACGTGGCTGGCATGCACCACATCATACTCACCGGCGCCCAGTCGCGCTTCCTCCAGCGTACCCGTAAAAATAGAGACCCCCCGCTCCCGTCGTCCATATTCCGCAGCCGGTTTGCACACCTCTACTCCCTGTTCATCCCAGCCAAGGGCCTGCAGGTACTGGATAAGACGGCCGGTCGCACAGCCCACATCAACAAACCGTGGAGACGAACCTGATAAGGCGTTCGGCTGAATATCCTCGAAAAAACCGACATCCTGCAGTCCGAGCAGGTTCAGTTGTAAGAACGGTTCTTGATTCTCGATTTCGTAATCGAAATACTCCTCGTCGTAACGCTGGATGAGTTCGCTGTGATCAGGTTGCGGATTCTGATACAAGAGTCCACAGCCCGAACAGCGGGAAAAAGTGAAGCCGTTCAGCTGCCACATAGGACGGGCCGGAGAATCACCACAAATTGGGCACGCAATGCTCACAGACGAGGATTCGCGAGGCGTTTTCGAAAAAGTCTTCATCGGGCCGTTACCTGCAGCCGGTAGGTTTCGACAGTCTCATTCCCGGTAAAATCACTCACAAACACCTCGATCAGGGCTACTCCCGGTTGAAGAATCAACTGTCCGAGATTATATGTCCATTGGTCCGAATACAGCCTGGCAGCACTCACGGAGCGCTGAGAAGTCGGGGTAGCCGACCAGTCGTTTACCGAGAGCGATTCGAATCCGAGAGAGATTTGTTCCTCTCCATTCACGTATACCTTGATAGAATAGGGAGCCATCCGGTGGAGAGAGTTCAGAACAGAACTGACATCAAACGTCTCTACCAGCAGTCGGTATTCTCCCTGTACCACCTCGGTATTCCCGCTCAACTGATAGTTTGAACCGTCAGCCTGCAGAGTGACCGCATCGAGCTGCGGTTCAGTGTCGTCTTCAAGTAGTGGAAGCGAAAGCATAGGATTTACAAACCGGTTCACCTCACTATCTATGATCTGCAAAAAGACAAACTCGCTGCGAATCATCCCAGTATTGCCGATTCTACCGAAGGATGAAGAAATATCATAAAACTGCTTCTCCTGGTCTGCGGTGGCGGAAAGATGCCCATACACAGATCGAATTCCCCGTTCGTGCTGGAGCACGAGCATGTTGCCCAGCGGCAAGGGAATGTCATGTGTTCCCAATGCATATTCACTACCCCTGAAAATAACTTCTCCACCTTCTATCGGGGTTATTTCACTTGTTGTCGAGGCAATATCTATCCCTTTTTTATAACTGCGGCCCAGCGGACTACCGAAGGTAGACAGCACCTGCGGCTCGTTGAGGGGCCATTCAAACGGAAAAACAGCTTGAATCGACAACAATAATCCGAGAAGAATGCTGCCCGCATAAAACCAGCCGGGTATTCCCTGCTTCATTAAAAAGACCTCTCAATCAAAATCTTCTTCAGTTGGTTTCCACTGCCTAGATACAAGGCATCTTCGCCGCTGTACAGCCACTGAGCCTCCCCGGAAAACTCTTCCCGGCTGTAGAGACGACCATCCTCCGAATATATCGAAAGCACTGAATTTTCGCCTGTGGTCGAAAGCAGATAAACTGATTCGAATTCAGGTAAAAATTCGAAGTCAATAAGCTCCCCGTCAATCGGCAGCACATATTCGCGAGTCGAATCCTCGGTTGATAGAATAACTACACTCTCACCATCTTTATACAGCAGGAACTCTCCTTCATGCGAAAAGCCTACTGGAGTCTGCGATCGAGTCGGTTCGGCCAACTCTCTTTGCGCAAGAAGACGATAATTGGCACCATTCAATGCATAGAGTGATAGATACTGAGAATCGATCCCGTGCACCATTGCCAGATATTTTGAGTCATTTGACAGCGCGGTTCCGTACACTACATTGATCCGGCTGGTCTCCGGTCGTACGCCCACCCGGTAGCTCCCGTCCTGGTTGAAAAGCTCTACGCTTCCATTCAGTAAACCGATCCCCACGGCAGTTTCATTGGCATCGAGCGAGGTAATAAGACTTGAGAATTCACGGCTGAAGCCGAACTCACCGGTGGAACTGAAGGTAGTCAGCCCGGTCAGGTCAGGACTGAGGACATAATAGCCTCCGCCTCTGGCTATCGGATAGCCGTCCATATTCAATGGGTACAAATAATTACGCCGGGCGTCCGTGAGCACTAAATCGTTTCCCTGTCGGTTGTAGTTACAGAAGGTTTCAGAGGTAAGCGCTACATTCCAGCGAACCGGGCTGCGCAGCAGAAGCTTTCCGTCTGCCTGCGCATAGCCGAAATAGTCCAGCACACGGAACGGAATCCACTGTCCGTCGGCCTCCTCGAATGATTCCGACACCTCTGCCGAAGCCACATCGAGCGACCAGTCCTGAATATAGGCAGTACCGGGCTGTACTGTGTAGCTGCCCAGCAGCACATACACTGCAATCGCCATTATAGCTGTGAATTTAAAAAGGAATCCTCCACCCGAACTCATATATTAATTAACCACGCTTTTTTGTCTTTTCCTGGCTCTTACTGTCAGCTTCCATCTTGCTTTTCCAGACATCAATTTTTTTCTTGATAACCTCACTCTCCTCGGTTTCACCCATAAGTATATGCAGACGGCGCAGTGCTGCCAGATAACGTATTGCCAGTTTGAAATCGTCAATACGTAGTGTGGAGAGTTCGTATTTCTGCCGGTAGTTATTGGCAGATTCTTCGAGCAACCGTTTTACCATCGCCATGTGGGCTTTATAGACCTTATATCCTTCGGCCCGCGGATCGAGATTGATTATAAGTTGCTTGAGGTTGAGCATATTCTTGGAAATAGTGGCAAATCGACCCTCCAACTCGACGAAGGACCACTTCCACTTCGAATTACTCCCGTAACTTTCAATAAGTGATTCGATCGCAAAGCCGAGCTTGGAAAGCAGATTCCATCGCTGCTGATAGTCGAACTCCGCAATCTCGTCGAGATACTCCTCGTATTCCGAATAGGGCACATCAATGTAACTGGTCACCACATCTTCGAGATAGATGATGCTTTTGTAACACGCCTTTCTGGCGTTGTTCAAAAACCCTTCATTTTTTATTCCGAGCAGCGAGACCGACAGCCGATTCATCAACAGGTAGTAGGAAACCATGTTAAGGCCTTCATCGGCCAAAGTAAGGCGCTGGTAGGACTGACCCGTTTCCGCCTGCTCCATGATCTGCTGGATGCTGTTTTCATGCTGAGCCAGTTTGTCCACGATGCTCTTATACTCTTTTATTTTATCATAATAGCGCCGTTTGGCTTCGTTACTTACCTTTGCCACCTTCACTCCTCCGCATGATAGCGTTCCAGCAATTCCAGGGCGTGTCGTCTGGATGTTTCATCGTTTCGATCACCGGAGAGCATCCGGGCGATCTCCTCTACCCGCTGCGCATCCGTCACCGGCTCAACCTTAGTGAGAGTTCTGCCCTCCTGCTCAAATTTTACCACTTTTAAATGATTATCGGCACGAACCGCGATCGAGGCAAGGTGTGTGATGCAGAGAATTTGCTTGTGCGCTCCCAGTCGAGCCAGGTGCTCCCCAACCGCCCGCGCCACCTCGCCGCCGATACCGGTATCGATTTCATCGAATATGAGCGCAGAAATTTGATCGGTCTCGGCAAATACACTCTTGATTGCCAGCATTATGCGTGAAATTTCACCCCCTGAGGCAATCTCCCGCAGGGGGCGCATCTCTTCACCGCGATTCGGTGCAATTTGAAACTCGATTCTATCATACCCGTGCGGCCCGCAGGCATGTCCGCCGTTCTTACTCTCCCGATAGGTGGTGGAGATCTGGAAATGAGAGTTCTGCATCCCGAGAGACTGCAGCTTTGCCTCGATGCGTTTTTCGAGCTCCTCGGCGGCGGTTTTACGGCGCGAGGAGAGCCGCTTTGCCTGCTTCACTACCTGCGTTTCCATCTGCTGTATACGGGCAGCCAACTCCTCCTGCTGCTCTTCCTGCTGCTCCATCGAGGCCAGGCGCTCCTTCGAAGTGTCCCGATAGGCAAGAACTTCATCTATGCTGTTGCCGTATTTTTTCTCGAGTTTGTGAATCTGCTGCAGCCGCTCTTCGCACTCCTCCAAGCGGTTCGGTGAAAATGTAAGTTGGTCCTGGCGGCCCTTTACTGTTTGCAGAATATCCTCGACTTCATAAAAGGCATTCTCCAGCCGGGACGCCGGCTCTTCCATATCCGGAAGAATCTCAGAGATCTGTCGCAATGAACGTCGCGCCTCGCGCAGCCCCGCCAGAGCGCCGCCGCTGTTTTCAGCAACGCTGTCGCGGGTGGTCTGAAACAGTTCGAACAGCTTTTCATACTGATTCAGCATGCTGCGCTCCTGCGTCAGCTCTTCCTCCTCGCCCGGCTTCAGCTGGGCGGCGTCGATCTCCTGAATGGAAAACTCCAAGAGATCCTTCTCCCGTAAAAGATCGCGTTCGGACTGTCTGAGCTGTTCGAGCTCCTGCTTCATTCTAGTCAGCTGATAAAAATCGGAATAGAGGTTGGCCGCAAGCTCAACATTACCGGCATATTGGTCGAGCAGTCGCCGGTGATTATCAATCGATAGAAGCGACTGGTGCTCATGCTGGCCGTGCATATCGATGAGAAAAGCGGTAAACTCCTGCAAATCTTTACGGGTAACTTTGGAGTTCTGAATAAAACTCGACCCCTTTCCTGAACTCCTGACAATTCGGCGCAGCAGTACGGTGCCATCTTCAGGTTCCAGTTCGCGCTCGTTGAGCCAGCGCAGGGCATCCGGCTGATCATCCACCCGGATGAGGCCGCTGACCTCAGATTCTTCACTTCCGGTCCTAATTGCACTCACATCGCCCTTATCGCCCAGCAGGAGTCCCAACGCACCCACTACTATTGATTTACCGGCTCCGGTTTCACCCGAGAGAATGTTTAACCCGCTCTCGAACTGTACGTCGAGTTCATCAATAAGAGCGTAATTGCGAATAGAGAGCTCCTCAAGCATTTGAACCTCCGGACCAGTTCAATTTTGAGCGCAGCACTTCGTAAAAATTCCGCATATCCGACCGAACCAACAGAGCTTTACTGTGAGATTTTTCAAAAATAATATTATCTCCCTTTTCAAGTGGAAACTCCTCCTGTCCGTCGATGGACAACAGCACTTCCCCCCGCTGATCAGGCTCTACATTAGCAAAGATAACATCATTTCCCGAAACTACGATCGGCCGGTTACTCAGAGTAAAAGGACAGATAGGGTTGAGGATGAAGGCTTCGATTTCAGGGTCGAGAATCGGCCCGCCGGCGGCTACACTGTACGCAGTAGAACCGGTGGGAGTGGATACAATGATGCCGTCAGCTCGATACTGTCCGAGAGAGGTTTTGTTGAGTACCAGATTGAGACGCACGATTTTTGAGATGCCGACCCCGCTTATCACCGCATCATTCAGCCCCCGAAAGGTAGCAATGCGCTTACCCTGCCGTTCAACCATCACCTTGACCATAATGCGCCGTGAAATACCCAGCTCGCCGGAAACGTATTTCTCAAATGCAGAACGCCATTCGTGCTGTGATATCTCGGTAATAAACCCGAAGGCACCCAGATTCACTGCTAAAATCGGAATTCCGCGACTTTCAACAATACGCGAACTAAAGAGTACCGTACCATCACCTCCGAGAGAGAATACGAAATCTATGTCTTCAATGGAGGGGATTTCCGGTTTTCCCTTGAAACCGAACACCTCGGTTTCTATCCCCCGTTCGCTCATATACTCTTTGATCTCTTCGATGAGCTCGGCAGCTTCGGTTTTGTGGAGGTTGGCGATTATCAGTACCTTTTTTATCATTCGGACCATTCTTTTTCCTATGTCCATCTCCCTACGGCAGAGTAGATAAAACCTTACTCACCGTTTCGATTTCCGATTTGGACAACATCGGGTATAAAGGGAACAGCACACACCGCCGGTATATCTGGCGGGCACCTTCGCAGGCGGCGGTATCCGCATTGCTGAAGGCAATAATGCTTTCGGCAAAGGCCTGTTCAGTGGCAACTCCCTTTTTACGGGCGTAAGCCTGTATATCCTTTACCCCGCCCTTTACAAATACCGGAAATGTGGAGGGAATATGCTCGGCCTCTCCCTTCTGGATCGGTGTAGTATGGCGTCCCTTACGGACTGCATTGATATAGAGGCTGTAAATCTCCCTGCGCTTCAAAAAAAAACTTTCCTGATCCTTGAACTGCGCCATTCCCAGACTGCTGTTCATATCCGGAAGAAAGCGTTCGGGCGGCCATTCCTCGGAAAGCTTTTTGATGCGGGCGGAATACTTCTTGCGGGAGCCGAGTACCGCTGTTCCGCCGCCCGTATTCAAGGGATCCTGCGGCTCCATGCGCAAAATTACTACATCTCCATACGAACCGCACTGTTTGTTGCCCGTATTACCACCGATCGAAGCACTGATATCTTCGATTATCTGCAGGTCCAAATCTGAGATCCGATCCATATCCGCTACAAAGCCGAAGGGTGAATCAACGATTATGGCAGCCGCATCATCTGCCAGGGCGTCCGCTTTAAGCAAATCCAGAGTCAGAGAATCGGGATCTACGTCGCAGAGCAACAACCGATACCCCTGCGCTTCGATACTGCGCTTATACAGAGAGGCGCTGAGCGGCGATATGATGATTCCGGCTCCCTCTTCTAGTTCTAGTGCTTCAATTGCCAGATCGATGGCCCGCTCATATTCACGCAGCAGAACACCGCCGTCGGTCTCGAGAAAGGCCGACAGGTCACGAACGAACTGCTTGGCCACGGGGCCGTTTGTAATAGAATCTGACACTAGACATGACAACACAGCGTCCATCTCTTTGCGCCGGATTGAAGGTCGAAATACTGGGATCATTTGCTGCTCCGATAAGCTAATTAGGTTGCAATATCTCCGAGTTGCTGGAGCTCCTTCGGATCGAAAAGACGCTGGATATCAAGCACGATCAGATAGCCGTCATCTCGATTGAAAACACCCTGAATATATTCAGCCCCAATTCCAGATATCATTTGAGGAGGAGGCTGCATTTTATTCATATCCACAGTGAGCACGCGCGAAACTTTGTCAATGACCACCCCCAGTTTCATGCCGTTTATGTCAATGATAATAAATCCGCTGAGCAGTTTGTCTTCTTCACTAAGTGCCGCACGCCGCAAATGAAACCGCTTGTGCAGGTTAATAATAGGGATAATATCACCGCGCAGGTTGAATATTCCTTCAACATAGGCAGGAGCGTTGGGAATCGTCCGTACATCCTCAACCCGAACTATACCATCAACCGACATGATATCGATGCCGTACAGTTCGTCTCCGAGTTGGAATGTAACCAGCTGCATCTGTTTTTCTTCGCCGTCAGCCATGTCACCTCCTCGTAACATGAATAGAATAATGGAGTTACTTCAAATTTGCAATACTAAGTATTTTTACAGTAGTATAAAGGCCCGTACTGCGGGCCTGCAGGATTGATTTCAACTGAATATCGGCATCAGTAAACTATCAGCACCGGCAGTTTGCTTTTACGAATTACATGAATGGTAGTAGATCCGAGCAGATAAGTTACCAGTTTGTTACGGCCATGCGACCCCAACATGATGAGGTCGGGTTTTTCCGCCTCTATCATCGTATCGACCGCTTGAATCGGATTTTCCTCCTGCTGAATCAGTTTTACATTCACACTGTGCTGAGTAAGATATTCGATTTCGTTCTGATACGGTTCACTGTCTTCCTCGCATTCCGCACACAGAAACACCAAATTCGGTATTTTTTTACTCAGATGAGCTGTATAAAACTGTAGACAGTTCTCTGCACTACGGCTGCCGTCATAGGGAAACAATATTTTTTCCGGAATCTTTGCCTCTTCCGGACACACGATTACCGGCCGCGGCGATTTTCTCACCAGCTCTTCAGTAGTCGAACCGATTGTCTCCTCTTTCGTACCGGCATTCTCACCGTGCTGCCCGATTATCACCAAGTCAGCACCCAGCGCATGTTTTTCAATGACATCCGCCGGATATCCCTCCACCACTTCGGAGCTTAAGTCAACTCCTAACTCTCCAGCCGACTGTTCGCAGCGAGCAGTACATCTGTGGGCAAACTCCTGAAGATCGTGTTTTATCCTGTCATAGAAATCACGCAGCTCCTGGTCGGGAGGAATGTAGATACGTTCATAGGTTATATCATATGCTCCGCCGGCATACATAAACGGCACCTGGGTTTTCCGCTGATCTACCACGAAGAGAACATTGACTGCCGCTTCCAGCAGTTGCGCTAATTTGAGAGTATAATCAAAGGCAGCAAATGAAGCTGGTGAACCGTCGATTGGTGCTAAAATAGTTTTTATCATCTTTACCCCCTACTACTATTTTAAAGGGCCTTGGTCCACATGCAAGACTTATTTTAGTGATATTCAATATCTTGACGTTTTATGCTGCACTATTTATACAGTATAAAGATCTCCACATTCAGTACCGGTACAACAGCCTAATATAGAAATTGTCATTCCAGGGGTTTCTCCTCAAATCAGTATCGGGAGGGGGACCAAGGGTAATGTCCGCCCCGCTCTCAAGGGACCAGTAATCGCTCAGGCTGTAGGCCAGTCGGGGTGCCAGATAGATCTCGGGAGAAAAGAAGAACCCTAGGTTTAACTGGGTTTTAAGTTTTTCACGGAGAAAACTCTTCTCAAAATGACTTACAAGGAAGGCGATATGCTGCAGAGGCTGGGTATGAAAGCTTTGTATCTCCTCCGCCAGATACTCCGCCGCTTCCGGGTCGCTGCCGGGCTTGTGGCCGTTGTGATTGAAAAAGTAAGAGTATATGAGGCTGAATTGCCCCAGAATGTCCCCCGGCAGATTTGTAAGGAGCTGGGTATTGACGGTGAGATCGGAGTTTTGGGCGCCGATGTCTTTGCCCGACAGATCATTGGTAAGGTTGAAGGCGAAATCCTGGCTCAGCGTTGTGTTCCCCAGCCGGGTGGAGTACGCGACGCCGAAGGTATGTTTTTTGTGATACACCGTCTCTATGTCGGTGGGTACCGCGCTGTCGATCTGCGAAATCTCAAAGTCGGGGGTATGCTCGGTATACCAGCCGTAGAAAAGCTGCCAGTCGGCCTTTAGACCGTAACGGTTGTAGTTGAAAAACAGGGAGTGGGGATTGTCCGTAATGTAAGGATCATCACTCCACACTACTGTATCCTGGGTATCCGGCAGGTATACCGACCCGCTCCGCTCCCGGTCCGGCCGGGTGAAGGGTACATAGGTTAATTCGATGGTATCCTCAAAACTGGGATAAAAGCGCAGCTGGACAAGCGGGTCTGGACGGCGGTTGTCATACCCGTCGTCCAAACTGAGAGGAGTACGGTTCGTACTGTGAAGCGCATTCAAGGGGCCGTACACATCTGCAAATCCGTAGGTCACAATCTTCTGCCCCAGGGACAGATCGAATTTCCTGTAGGGAAACAGAAGATAGGCTTCGTGCAGTATATCCCAGGAATCGATTGCATAGGGCCCGCCTTCGTAAGTCCCGCCGCCGGGCTGCAGGGGCTGGGCCCAGAGGGCAGCGGAGAGCAGCCATTCAAAATTTAATCCCTCATGAAAGCCGGAAAAACGGGGCCGCATGAACAGTCTTGCCCGCAGGTTTTCGTAGCCCTCTTCCGGTTCTATACCCCCGTAGTAGTCAAGGAAGGCGACAAAGCGAAACTCCTGCGCGCTGAGGGGCAGTGCAGCACTCAGCAGAACTATAAGCAATCCGGCGCGCAACAGATGCATCGGTAGAATCCTGTTCATACTCTCCCCCTCTCTAATTCGTCTGCAGATAGCGGGTTGTAAAGTATCTGCCGGGTATCTCCTCGGTACTCACATCCTCTATCTGCAAAACCGACCGGTGGCCGGTCTGCTCGTTGCTCATTGAAATTTTGGTAGGATAGATATACGGATCAAGATCGAGAAAATCTTCTACCTTATACACCTTGAGCAAATCTCCATTCAAATCGAAAAAATTTCGGCGATGCACCATGTAATTATCCTTTCGATAGTAGGTTATGATATGCCCGTAGCCGTGCTCCTGCCGAATCTCGACCGTTTTGCCCCAGGCCTTGATCACATAACTGTCCTGACCGTCTACACGCTCATCCGGAAGCCGTTCAATTTCCATATTATTATAATCGTTGTTAATAAGGTCTCTATATGTAAAATCGCTGCCCATAAAATATCCGCCTCCGGAGCTCTCCAGGGCTATCCTTTTGATTCTGCGGACGGCAGGCAGGTAGATCCACATATTGTTTTCTCGGCCGTCATAGTAGGAGTGCAGCAGCAGGCCGGTTCCCCGAACGGTCGGCGGAAAATCAAAGATAAACAGGCGATTATTCTGAGCTTCACCCACATGTTTCTGGAAAGCCCGGGCTTCGATTTTACGCACATCACCCTTCCGGGAAATGAGTTCCAGATTAAAGGACCCCTGAATAGAAGGTATCTCGAGGGTCTTTGCATTATTCGCAATAATATCCTCTGCACTCTGAGCCGCCGAAGGAAACACCAAGATAAGTGACAACAAAACAATATTGAATAAAGCACGCACAGGCTTACTCCCTTTTAAATCGGTTTGGAAGAATAATCAACGGTATTAAGTATAAACTCAAGAAAAACGAGAGTACAAGCGAAGTCATCAAAAGAAAGCCTAAACTCCGGGCACCACTGAATGAGGAGAGCAGGAGCACCATAAATGAGAGCAGTGATGTCATAAAACTCAAAAATATCGGAATTCCACTGTATCCCACAACCAGCCTGAAGCTCTCCTCCAGGCTGTGTACTTTTTCTATGTGCTCCAGGGCAACCAGGGTATGGATGCTGTAGTCGATTACCAGTCCGGTGATAATCGCCACAAATATTATCGAGAAAGCATCTATACTGATACCCGCCATGCTGATTAAACCAAAGGAAATAAGCATACTGATAACCCCCGGGATGAGGCTGATAAGCGCCAAAACGAAGCGGCGGTAGAAAAGCAGTACTGTCAGAAAGATCAGCAGGCTTCCGGCCAGGAAGGAAAGCAGCCAGTTATTCCTAAGGTTAGCATGCTCCCTCTCCAGCTCTTTTACCATCCCGTGCACCGTCAAAGTCCAGCCGTCCGGTAAACTATTCTCAATGGCAGTGAGTGTACTGAAAAAACTCTCCAAATCCTTATAGTTGTGATAGTATAACAGCCCCTTAATAGAGAAAAACCGGTAGGAACTGTCCAGAAGAGATTCGTATTCCAGGGGATCAACACTGGAGGAATAATAGAGCAGGTACTGCTCGATAAGAGCATCATAAAAGTCGTCGTATTCGGTGCTGGTAAGCAGGGTCTCTTCGGACCCCATAAAATAGTAGTTCATCCGCTTCAATACGCTGAGCATAGAAAAAGCATATCCAACATTCCCGGCCTCCAAAGATCTATGCATCTCCTCGAGCCTGAGCAGGGTATCCTTTTTCATAATTCCCATCTTCTCGCCTGTATCCACCTCGATAAAAAAGGGCAGTGTGCCGTAGAACTCCTCATTTATTATTGTGTCAGCTTTTTTGATAGTTGTGGAGTCGGGCAGTTGTTCGATCGGATATGGTTCTATCGACAGATTGTCAAGGTGTAGCGCCCCCCAGACCACCCCGCCGGCAATCAGTAGAAAAAAGAGGTAACGGTATTTGGCTATCCGGCCAAAAACACGGGACTGTGCATCGCGGAAACCTGCCATTAGCTGCCGGTTTTGTTCGGGAAAATTCAGGTAATCGACCCAGAAAAAAACGCCGAACCAGGTAATCACCACGGCGGAGGCGATAATCAGCCCTATCTGCAGGTGGCCGGGCCCGTTTATCAAACTCAAGGAGAGAAAGCCTGTTACAGTTGAAATAGCAGTAAGCGAAAGAGGAAATAAAAGTCTTTTGCGGAGGCTTTCCCGGCCCGGGATGTCTTCAGCCCCTTCCAGCCCGGTCCTATGAAAACAGTGATAGAAGTAGTGGATAAGATAATCGCTCAAGAGCCCCAGGCTAAAAACGGGAATCAGCAGGACAAGCGGGGTATCCGCAACACCGAAAAAGCGAACAATGCCGTAAGAGGCTCCCATGGCCAGCAGCATGAGAAAAACGGAAACAACCAGCACCCGTACACTTCTGAAGAGAGAAAAGACAGCAATAACCATAAGAGCCAACAGTGGAAAGAACAGGTAGATATCACCAGTTAACAGGGATTCGGTCTCAGCTATGATAGGAGCTCTGCCGGTAAACTCAAATGGGAGGGTTCCCTCCCATTTAGCTCTTAGGTCGCTCATATGCCGGTGGATATCCGCCGAGAGGACTCGGTTACCGAAATAGACGTAAAACAGGAGGGTGTCCTGTGTTTTGTTCACGTAGGGGGTCAGCTCGGGAAACTCCTCAAGCTCCTCCGCCAGGCGGCGAAGGTATTCATCTGTTACTCTGTCCTGATCAGCCGGAATAGCTCTGCTGACGATTATCTCGTCATGCTCCGAGACAACCCTGGAAGCGCTGAGAATCGATTCAACCTTGACAACGCCCGGCAGCTGTGTGAACTCTTCCTGCAAATCACGAAGAACCGGAATGTCCTGTGCCTGCTGTAAAGACACTCCCGCCCGGTTGAGGTCCAGCACCGCAATGGCTACATTGTACTGGGGAAGCAACAGCTCCCCTTCCTTCTCCGCATACACAGCGGCACCCGAATCTCCAGACTCAGGTGACCATAGAATAACCAGCAGCAGCACGGCGCTTATCAGCAGTAAAAACAGGTATTTCTTCATTAGACCGACTTTAGGCTATATTGCCCGAAAAAAGCAAGCAGTGGTGGACCAATATCTTCACCAATGTGTTCTCTCTACTGTTTTGAATTTAAAATAAAAAAAGCCTCCCTGCGGGCTC
>CAZRWN010000003.1:0-22188 GCA_964603735.1 uncultured Sediminispirochaeta sp.
CGCCAGCTCCCGCTCCACTTTCTCGTGCCCGAAGGACCGGCCGTGGCCGGGATAGAACTGCCGCGCCCCGAGGTCCAGGAGCTGCTGCCATATTGCCGGCATGGTCGTAGTGCGTGTGAGTCAGGAGTATCATCTGAATATCCACGATCGAAAAGCCTGTTCGGCTGCAGGCTGCCGCGATCGATCCCTCACTGCCTTTCAAGCCGCTGTCGATTAAAAAGAGCTTACCCTCATGCTCCAGAAGATAGCTGTTCACCTTCCCAAGCGGTATCCTATGCAATTCATAAGTCTTCATACCACATGATACTAACATACCACTGCGGCTTGCGCGGATGCATTTTTTATTCGAATATTAGAGTTGGAGGTCGTTATGAAAAAAAGAGTGTTTATGTCCGTTATTGCCATCCTGCTCATATTCTTTCCCGCCGCCCTGATGGCACTGTCGCCGGTGTCCTTCTGGGTAGATGCCGAAACCGGAGCCGCGTTTACCGGCTACAACGATGTACAAATCCCCGCCGATACCGGCACTCGCTTCTCCCTGGCCGACGATCTGGAGGCCGACCCGGTGTGGTTTTACCGGCTGCAAACCGGGCTGGACATCGGCCGACACTCAGCCTTTGTACTGTACGCCCCCCTGCTGGTGGAAAGCTCCGGTACCAGCTCTGCCAACATAGATTTCTACGGTAAAAACTTTATCGCCGGCGATGAACTCACCGGCAGTTATAAGTTCAACAGCTACCGGTTTACCTACGCTTACTCTTTTGTACAGAGACCCCGATTTCTGCTGGCCGCCGGGCTGACCGGCAAGATCCGCGATGCCTATATAAAATTAGATGACGGAAGCACATCCGCCAAGCGAACCGACCTGGGCTTCGTTCCGCTCATCCACCTCAAGCTGCAGTGGTTTGCCACCCCGCAGTTCTCACTGCTGCTGGAGGGCGACGGACTGGCCGCACCCCAGGGACGAGCTGAAGACTTCCTGCTGGCTGCGGTCTACTCTCCCCGTCCGGATATGGAGCTACGGCTCGGCTACCGCATCCTGGAGGGCGGCTCCGACGGAGGAGGCTCGGTATACACCTTCAGCATGTTTCACTATGCTGCCGCGGGTATACGATGGAAGTTCTGACGCGGCCGGACAGGAAGCTCGGCTCAATGCTCAACGCAATCAAGCTTGACCTGCGGGGTATGTTGGAATATGATTTGAACGGTTTATATAAGGAAACAGGATGCAGGATATATCCGAATATACCTCCGAGACCTCCAATGCCGAACTCTACAAATTCCTGTCGGAGGCAATTATCCATAATCACATATCGGATTTCTCCGATCTGCTCTCTCTTTGTCGAAATATACCAGTCAATCAGAAAACCCGGCCCGTATTCGAAAGCCTGTTTGTACTCATTCGTAAACTCTACTGGGGCTTTTTTCGCGATGTAGACCGAATCGTATTTCCAAAGGTCTGGAAAGAAATCGTACTTCCGAATGAACGCTTTCCCCACTGCGGCGATTTGAAAAAAAATCTTACCATCTCGAATATCTTCGTCGGTATTCTTGATCTGCACGGATACACCAGCTTCTGTGACAAACACAAAAATAACCTTTCAATGCTGAAGGCCTTGGATCAACTGATCCAGGTGGAGCTCATGAAGCTGGCGCGGGTCCGGGATGTGGTACTGCAGCGTCAGCGCGGAGATGAAATAGTGCTGGTCGGCACCAGCGCCCGCGATCTGATAGAGCTGACCCTGGACATCATCGATGTGTTTGCTCGCAATACTGAAAAACACAAAAAGTTAAAACACTCCCTGCCGGATATGCACGTGTCAGCCGGCATTGCCGGGGGTAACAAATTCACCCCGTTTATCATCACTCGCGACGGAGATTTATCCGGTGGAGTGGTCAACACAGCCGCCCGTCTGCAAACCCGGGCCAATGAACTCTCTGAAAGTTGTTCCCGGATACTGGTTCGACGCACTACCTTCCACAGTTATGAAGCGGAAACTAAACATATACCAAAAGTCGACTTAAGAGATCCGCCTATTCATTTCATAGATTCAGGTTTTATCCGTTTCAAAGGCATAGATGTGGCCGTGTGTGAGGTACTTTTTGAGAAAAAAGACCAGTACCGGGTCATGATCGAGAAGGATCTGCAAAATTTAATGAAATCAATCGAGAACAGATCATGGAAAGAGGGTGTGTTCGAAAATCTGCTCATGCTGCTCATACGCCTTTATAAGTTCATGCCGCCGTTCAGGGTTGAAACAAGCACAAAGGGAGTGATAAGCCGTCTCGAGAACGAAGACCTTATTCACTTGTCCAGGAAGATCCTACGCTACTTCAAGGAAGATCAGAACTACCTTGACGCCTTTGTCGAACTGGAATATCTCATTAAATACTCCCGATCCATCCGCAGCTTCGACCCGCTCATCATCGAATATGCCGAACTAATCCTTGAACACTATCGCAATATTGTCTCCGTTTTCGAAGCGCAGCTTGAATCCAGAATTAAGGAGATGGCTGAATCGACGCTTTCGGCGAAGGCACGGCAGTTGTATAAGGAGAGCCAAACGGCCCTGTTTCTACAGGAGCGATTAAAGATAGAAATCCGTAAATATTTGTCAGACCACGAACTGTCCAAAATGTGGAGGGCTGCAGTCAGCGCAAATTACGACGCGCCGGAACTGACTATCCGTTCCGGTAAGCAATAACTCAGCTCACCGGCCCGCGGTATAGGGTAAGCAGTTCCATCCGACTGTGGCAGCCGGTTTTTTTGTAGATGCTTTGGGTGTGGAGTTTAGCGGTACCGGGGCTGATGTACAGTTTCTCCCCGATTTCCGGAACAGTTTTCCCCCGCAGCAGTAGGTAGAGCACATCCTGTTCGCGCTCTGAGAGACCATATGCTCGGGCGAAGCCGCTTTTGGAAGACTGTTGCGACTCCACTACGGTCTGATCGGCCGCCTCGCTTCGCTCGCGGTAGCGTATGGTAAACTCATAGCCGCCTATCTGCAGGATGTCATCGTGATGAACCAGGGTTCTCCGCCCGACAGGGCCGCCATTCAAATAGGTTCCGTTTCTCGAACCGGAATCTTCGATGTACAGCTCATCCCCTTCCCGATACAGACAGGCATGCCGTCGGGAAACCCCGGCTGTTGAGAGAATGAGATCGCGGTCCGCACCGCGTCCGATGGTGAATCCGTGTTTATAGATGGGCACTATCCAGGGCGAATTATCAGAAAGTTGTCCCTGCAGATACCATTCACTTGTACTCATATGCTCAAATTATACCAAACGGCATATACGCTTTTCCAGCCTCAGGGGCTATCCTTTTAACATAAGGAGGATAAATTATGGAAACACACGCAACTATACCAGAAAACATTCTCAAACATCTGCAATATGTGGCTACATCTTTCGGTCTGGGACAGGATGAAGAGACACTCCAAATGCTGGCCGACAGCTGGTCCGAAAAGCTCGAAGCATTTGAAAACAAGATGATCGAACTGGGCATGGATGAAATTGCCAGCTTTGAAGCCGACGACGAGCGGGCGGCCCTGGCCCTGACCTATTCCGGCTCACTGCTTTCAATCGGCCCCCTGGTCGATGGACGCAGAAAAATCGACTACACCAGCATAGGTCTGCGTAAAGATGTGCCGGCGAGCATAGAAGATGAGGATTGCGCGCTTAAATACAATATGGAAGTGGAAAAGAGCATCGAGTTCGAGGGCAGTTCGATCAAAAAAACCTCACTGATCTATAAGATAGTGGTAGCTCCCGAATCACTGAATGCCGACGAGCAAGAAGATCTGATCGATGAAGCCAAAACCGTTATCATCGACACCTTCGTCGGAATGAACCAGGATCTATATTAATTAAAGTCTTCTATTTTAGGTTTCCTTAATGTGCCTAGGCCTCGGGCTGCAGACTTACTCCCTCTGCCCGGGGCCGCTTTTTGTCTACTAAGTTGTTTCTGCATCTTGCTATTTATAGGCCAACACACTCTCTTTCAACTGAGTTGCATAGTTCATCAGGCTGCGGATGATCAGTTTTTCCCGCGGGCCGAGTTCGGTACTCCGCTTGTAGGTGTCCAGTTTTTTCTCGAAGGTGCCGAAATCGTCGATCCGGTTCCCCGGCGGAAACAGCAGGCGGGTGGCACAGAAGTTCTTCCATTTGAGGCGCTCGCGATCGGTAAACAGCGAAGGGTAGTTGCGCCCGACCAGCCGGTGCAGCAGTTTCTCGGCTCTCTGGTCGGAAAAATTACTCGAAAAGTCCCGCCAGTGCTCGATCCCCTTGTCATGCAAATGTGAAAACAGCACCTTGTCCTCATCCATAAAAAATCCGCCCGAATAAATCGCCATATCCACGTCAGGGGCTTCCGGCATGCCTCCCTGCAGGTCGTACACCGCCCGCACCTTCTCGGTGAGGTTCGGAGCTGCCTGCAGAATCCTCTGCCGTTGCTGAATCTGTTCGATGTCCAGACCCAGACGGCGGGCGTCCGCAGCATCCAGAGTCTTCAACGGGGCAACTACCGGCGCCCGGTTGATATGCAGCGGGGTCAGCGGTATCCGCTCTTCCTCCAGCTCCTCTTTCGGTGTGAATACCCGCTCGCGCAGCTGCTCCACCGACAGCTCGAGCAGAGGCCGGGGATCAAAGCGCAGGTCGAAGGCAAGCACCGCGTTGCGGTTGTTCGGATCCACTGCCAGCGGCGCCACCACGCTGGTACACCCCTCCGGACGGGTAAACATGGCCGAGGTGTAGAGCACCGGTGTTCGGCGCTGCAGATCTATCAGCTTGGACACCTCATCCTTGCGGCGATGGTGAAACAGGAATTCGAACAGGCGCCGCTGCCGGTCGTGCAGCAGTTTGGCCAGACCGATGGTTGCCTCCACATCACTGAGCGCATCATGGGCGTTCTGATGGGCGATTCCATTGGCGGCGCTCAGCTCCTCGAGTCTGAAGGAAGGCCGGCCGTCATCCTGGTTCGGCCACTCGATGCCCTCCGGTCGCAGGTCCTTGGCCGCCCGCATCACGTTGATCAGATCCCAGCGGCTGTTGCGATTAGCGTATTCCCGTACATAGGGGTCGAGCAGGTTCCGGTAAAACACATTGCGCATGAACTCATCATCGAAGCGGATATTGTTATAGCCGACCACACAGGTGCCGGGCTGCATCCACTGCTTATATATTTTCAACGCAACTTCGTATTCAGGACTCCCTTTCTCCAGGGTCTCCTGCGGGGTAATACCGGTTATCAGGCAGGCCTGGGGGTTGGGCACATAATCGGGGGCAATCTGTACATACTCGATGATCGGTTCTTCCACCTGCTCAAAATCCCCATTGGTTCGAATGCCGGCGAACTGTGCCAGCCGGTCCAACTGCGGATCTCTTCCGAAGGTTTCAATGTCATACCAAAAAAGCGTTGCTGCCATGCGGTTCCTCTCGTCCACTATTGTAACGAAAACGGGCTTTTCTCTCCACCCGTTTCAACCTATAAGTATTCCTACCTATTCGTCCCTGGAGATTAAAATGAGTAAAAAACCGGATATGAGAAGCACGGAAACAGCGCTAAACTCGGTGCATATGATATTGATTTATTTTGTATCGATTTTATTAGGAATGACAGCCGCGGCGGCAGTGGTGCTGATATTGAGCGCCGGGAAACGAATTTCTTACCGCAGGGCCGTTCGGCTGTTGTTGGCAATCGGAGCTGCCGGCATGACAGCCGGTAGTGTCCTGCTGTTTTATTAATACCCGTAAAGGAGGAGTTTGCATGAGGTCAGAGACCTATCAAAACAAAGAAAAACAAAGCGCACGAGCTGCACTATGGTGCTTCGTTGCAGCGGTATTCCTGTTATCCTTGCCGCTGTACTACATTTTGCTAAAAAGCAGGCTGCCGGTAGAACAGAGTGTCCTATTCATAATTCTGCTGATGTGGGTTCCTGCCATCGTTTCGCTGCTCCTGCGGCTTATACGCAGGGAGGGATTTCGCAGTATCGGTCTCGGTTTGGGGGTCGGATTCCGCCGCCCCAGTACCGACCGGGTTCACACTAAGCGGGCCAGAACACTGCTCAAACCCATTTTGCTGGCGATTCTATTCCCACTTGCGGTTGCCTCTCTCACCTACGGAGGTGCATGGCTGAGCGGACTGGTCCGCTTCCAATCGATTCACTCCAACACTGCCTCTGCATCTATCCTGCCCGCCCTGACGGGCCTGCTGAGCAATATTTTCTTCGCCGCAACAGCCGGCACCCTTATCGGAATTGTGATGGTAGCCGGAGAGGAGATCGGCTGGCGCGGCTACATGTCCGAAAAGCTCTGCAGGTCCGGAATCAAAGCTCCCCACATACTCGGAGGTTTGATTTGGTCAGCCTGGCACAGTCCGCTCATACTCTCCGGCCAGTATGCCGCCGGCCCTTCTCCGGTTTTATCCCTGGTGTGCTTTACCATACTCGCCCTGTCGCTGCACCACCTGTGGTCGTGGTGGAGGCTGGAGACCGGCTCGCTATGGCCGGCTATCATCGCTCACAGCGCCTGGAACTCGATAATTCAACATCCCTTCGACGGCCACACAGCCGGCCAGGCGGCACCGCTCTGGCTCGGCGATTCCGGAGTGCTGGTAGTAACAGCGGCAGCCCTCGGAGTGCTGCTCATCGGGCGGAGGAGGCCAGCAAGGAAGCAGTTGGTAGGTTAAATATGCATAACAAAGCGCGGCTTGCTCTGTTCATCCTTATGCTGCTGGATTGGTTTTTTCTAAGGCAACTCGAGTTCAACAGTCTCCAGTGACAGGCCTTGCATTGCTTGTTGGTAGAATCACAAAGCCAGCTTTATCTAAAAATGCTGGCCACATATACATTCTAATGAAATCTATCCATAAGGGAGGAAAAAATAAGAAGATAATTGACAGCCGCTGAATGGCCCTCATATACTGCCAAACTGAGGGGCTCGAATGGTTAAAATCGTATTGCTGTTCCGGATGATCAGTTTTACAGTGCTGTTTATCTCGCTGGCACTGGGGATTCTGGCTTACCAGAAATCACCGCGCAGATGGCTGCGTTTTTTTCTGATCTACATGGGTTTCGAAGCTGTATACAGTGTAAGCTTTACCTTCGTATTTTATTCGGTTGTGTATTTATCTGATCAGCCAGCCACACCGAGTGTTGTTTTTATCCTGTTTCAGATTATCACCGCAGCAGCGATATTATATTTTGCTCCGCGATTTCTGTTAGAACTGTCCGGCACCACCTCTAAACCTGCTCGAGTTCGCAGCGCTCAGATTGCACTCCTGGTACTGCCGGTTGCAGTAGCTGTCCTAACAGTACTTGCACAGTTGCCGCACAGATTTCAGGCATTGGCTGTTTTCGCGGAACAGAACAACAGTTCTATTTCAGCCTTTTTTTATCTTTATTTGGCCATCTTTTTCGGTGTCTCGCTTTTCCGCAGGAAGCGGATCCCCTCCGGCCGCTGGCGACGTGAGATTCTCATATTCATCGCCGGAGCCGCCCTCTTTCATCTGGTGTGGGTAGTCGATGTGGTCTTCCTCGATATCAAACTTGACCTGGAAGGTCCACTGCGAGGAATTCTGCTGACCAATGCATTGTACGAAATATTCTGGGGTCTGGTGGTTGCTGTTCCGGCAATCTCAGAGATAAACGCGAAAAGCTCATCCGCCGAAGCGTTAAGAGTATCTCCGGAGTTCATTCGGGAGTACGGCCTGAGCGCCCGCGAACAGGAGGTATTGCCGCTGTTATGCGATGGCATGAGCAGCAAAGACATCGCCGAAACCCTCTTTATCTCTCCAAGAACGGTAGAAAATCACATTCACAGCATCTACCGTAAGTGCGGTGTAAAACGGCGGCTCGAGCTGGTCAAACTCGCCGGCCGCTACTGAAAAAAAACGGCCGGCTATTATTTGCCTGATCACCTGCAGGTGGCCTTCCACCAGATGTCACACACACCGGCCGTGTAGGGGCACTTCATACAGCTCCAATATTCTTATATAGGGGCCGTGGGGTATAGTTGGTACGAAAATATTTATGCGAAACTTCGCTCAGCGGCATTTCTATAAAATCATCATAAAGTTGTTTGATTTCAGGGTTCTGATGTGAAGCCCGCACTTCCGAGTTTTGGTCATCCTTATACAGTCCTGCAATTTTTTATGTTGTGCTTGCCCGATTTTGCCAAACGAAAATAGTGATAAAAGGTCACTACTCCATAAGTTCGGGTGAAAAGCCTGTGTCGGCTTTACTCTCAATATCCGTTGTCATTGGAACCTCCAAATATATAATTCTCAACACTCATCGTGCTGTTGTATTTTTTTTAAAATTTCACTGAAGTCCCTATAGAGCCCGGCGGCCTTACACAGCAGCTCCTCGTAGGCCTCTAGTAGTTCGCTCTTCGCTATTCCGTATTTCAAATGTTCTCCATCGGTGTAGGGTTTGTAAGTCTTCCAGCCGCGCTGCCGGAGCTCGAGTTTATACTCTTTTATCAAGCCGGGCAGATGGGCTGAGTATTTTTCGAGTATGGGTATGTCGATTATTGCAGCCGGAAGGTCATCAATATGATCCATAATACGCTCCATTCTGTATCTATAATTTAACCTATATTTACATTTTATAATAGGTAAATTTATGTATAAGTAAAATAATCTTTATTATTTTGCGTTATTACGCAATTTATAGCTAATATATCATTTAAACCGTGTTTTGTGTAATTATTTTTAACAATATTTAATACTTTTGTTACCTTAATGCTGCCTCTACTATCAGGTTGCTCATTGGCGGTTCTTGCCTTATTATTTATAGTTACTATGATCAGTCTCCGCCGGGCAGCACTTATTCTCTGCGTCCTCATAATGGCAATGCTGGCGCCCACCATTTCCGCTCAAAACTCCAGGCAGGATATAGGGGTTTTCGGGCAGAATATTTTGCTCATTCATTCGTATCATGCCGGGTTCAAATGGACGGATGATATCACTAACGGGGTCAAAGCAGCCCTAGGCGACCGGGTCAACCTGTTCGTCGAGTATATGGACACCAAACATCAGTACAGCCCCGACTACCTCGAGCTGCTGAGGCAGCTTCTCGAGTATAAATTCTCCCGGCACAATTTTTAGTTGATCATCTGTTCCGACAACAACGCATTCAATTTTCTCACTAACGAGGGAAAAAAGATCTTCGGCTACACGCCAGCGGTTTTCTGCGGACTGAACTATCCCGAGGAGGCACTGGCAAACGCTGGGGATAATGTGACCGGAGTCATTGAAAAGGTCAGATTCAAAGAAAATATAAGACTGATCACCGAACTTCATCCGGAAGCAAACAAACTGATTTTCATTACCGACGACACCCCAACGGGCAAGCGGCTGCAGGAAGAGTTTGCACATGAGAGCATCCCCTTCAGACAGGAGTTCGATGAAATAAGCATATGGTACGATTTCACTATGGTAGAACTGCTTTCGAAACTGAAGCGACTGCCCGATGATGCAGTAGTTCTGTATTCCCTTTTCTTCCGTGATGCGGAAAATACATTTTACGACTGGAAGCAGGGAACCCAGCTGATCTCAAGGGCCTCCCGGGTTCCGGTATACGGGCTTTGGGATTTCAGCCTCGGACTGGGAATCGTCGGAGGTAAGCTCGTGTCCGGCTTCAAGCAGGGGCTGGAAGCCGGTGAAATGGCTAAGAAAATACTGGCCGGCAACAGGGTAAGTAAAATACCGGTTCGAACCAGTAATCCCTACACATATGCCTTTGACTTCACTGCCCTCGAAAGGTTCGGTATTCGGGAAGCTGAATTGCCAGAGGAGAGCTTTATTATCAGCCGGCCTTACTCGGTAATTAGAGAAAACCGTGAGCTCTTTGTCGCAATTTTTACCGTCATTATCTTCTTAACCGTTCTGGTAGCTGCCCTGATAATAAATATTCTCCTGCGCCACCGAGCGGAAAAAGCATTGAAGCGCGCTCAAAGTTATATCATTGGTATAATCAATTCGATGCCTTCGATTATTGTCGGGGTTGATCCGCAGGGCTGCATTACCAACTTGAATCTGCGAGCAGAACAGGAGAGTAAGGTCAGCGCGGAGAAAGCGATGGGCCGCCGCTTTGATGAGGTGTTCAGCCGCTTTACCGGACAGATGGATCAGATAAACACTGCAATTGCACAACGCCAAACCGAGCATATTATAAAAACCAATGGAACCAAGAATGCTCATGCTCGTTATGAAGAAATCGTGGTGTATCCCCTGATTACAGAAGGAACGAAAGGGGCGGTGATCCGTATAGATGATAAAACCGAACAGCGCAAGTTCGAAGAGATGATGATCCAGAATGAAAAGATGCTGTCAGTCGGGGGATTAGCCGCGGGGATGGCGCATGAAATCAACAATCCGCTCAGCGCAATGGTGCAGAACGCACAAGTTGCACTCCAACGGCTGAAAACCGAAAACCCGGCCAATCTCCGTTCGGCAGAAAAGGCCGGACTTTCTTTTGCGGCGCTCCAGACCTATGTGGGAGACCGGGAAATCATCCAGCAACTGGAAATGATTAGAGAAGCCGGCAAGCATGCAAAAGATATAGTGCTGAATATGCTCAACTTTGCCCACCGCAGCGACGCCGGCCGCTCGAGCCACGACATCCTTATGCTCCTCGACAGTACGGTTGAACTGGCTTCGATCGAGTTTAACCTAAAAAAGAGCAATGATTTTAAGCGAATAAGAATAGAGAAAAAGTATGCGCCCCGTATTCCTACCATCCTCTGCGAAGCGGGAAAAATCCGCCAGGTTTTTCTCAATATCCTACGCAACGGTGCAGCAGCTATGTTCGAGCGTCAAAAAATCGAAGGCAGCGGGTATACGCCCGCCTCAGGCTGAGAGCTGGCCGAGAAGCGGGAATGGTGCGGATAGAAATCGAGGACAACGGAATCGGAATAAAAGAAGAAATAAAACCACGGATATTCGAACCGTTCTTCACTACCAAACCGGTAGGTGAAGGCACCGGCCTCGGATTATCAATTTCGTATTTCATTATTACGGAAAACCACGGCGGCAGCCTGGAAGTGCAGAGCACAGAGGGCGAAGGAACTACCTTTATAATTCGACTGCCGGCGGAAGAGTTTACGCAAAACCAAAAATCCGAAGAATAAAGAAAGCGTAGAAAACGAGCAGGATGCCGCCCTCGAGACGGTTAATTTTATGATCTAATACTATCACGATATAAATCAGGGTAGCCGCCAGTGAAAGCGGCAGCGAGAAGGTAATTATGGAGTCGGGAATGCGCAGGGTTCCGATCATAGCCGGCACCCCCATCACCATCAGTGTATTAAAAATATTCGAACCGAGTACGTTCCCGATTGTGAGCTCGGGTTTACCCTTTCGAGCGGCGGAGATGGTAACCATTAACTCGGGCAGACTGGTCCCCAGCGCAACTGCACTCAATGCGATCACTTCGGTTGCAATCTTCAATCTCTCGGAGATGATTACAACTGAATCGATGGTATAGTGCGCCCCGAAATAGATACCCGCCGGTGCCAGCAGAAGAGTAATCCAGTGACGCAAACGCGGTCTGACGGGATGTTCCTCCAGCTCGAGGATTTCATGCATCTGTTCAGGATTACGCAAAGTGTAGTACAGGTAGTACACAAAGCCGACCAGACAGAGTATGCCTTCACCGCGGGTAAATTCCTGGTCCCACACCATAAAAGCCAATAGAAACATCGATGCCACCAGGAAAGGAAAATCCGATTTCATAACATCGTAATCGACTTTAAATTCTTTCCCGATAAAGCCGGCAATTCCAACCACCAGGAAAATGTTGGTAATGTTCGAACCGAGCACATTTCCAATTACTATTTCCGATGCACCGGTAGTCACCGACACCAGGGCCGATACCAGCTCGGGCAGGCTGGTGCCGAAGCCGATAATTATCACCCCGATCATAAACGGCGGCAGTTTGAAGTAGGTGCCTACCTTTTCGGCGGATATAATAAAAAGGTCTGATGATTTAATTAAAACCGCCAGACTCACTGTAAATATTATTGTCCACAGCAATGCACTCATACTGCATCAGTATAGTAGCGCGGCGGATTTTATGCAATTAAACCCGGAACTCTGCTTCAGAGGCAGGAGCTCCGGGCTCATAACTTACTGTTTTACAATTCGCTCTATTTTTTGCATCACTCCGTTCATGTCGGATAGATCCAGCGGAACAATCAGCTTGGTCTCTTTTCGGGCCAGCTTCTGGAGTTCGGAGATGTAGGCTTCGGCTATCCGCAGGGCAAGCGCATCTTCGCCGCCCGAAGTTTCGACCGCAGATGCCACTTTACGCAGCCCCTCGGCCGTCGATTTGGCCAGCGCCCTAATTTCACTGGCCCGGCCTTCGGCCTCATTGATAGATTTTTCCTTCTCACCTTCGGAGCGGTTTATCGCCTCTTCCATTTCCGCCTGGGAATAGTTTATCTGCGATTCCATTTCCCCGAGACTGCGGGCTATCGAGGCCCGCTTCTCGCGCTCGGCCTTCATCTGTACTTCCATCGCCTCGAGTATACCCTCCGGCACATTGATGTTCTGGATCTCGTAGCGCGAGACTTTCACCCCCCATGCATCGGAGGCTTCGTCCACCGCTTTTACCACCTGGGCATTGATAGATTCCCGCTCTTCGAAGGTACGGTCCAGCTCCAGTCGACCAATCACCGAACGCATGGTTGTCTGTGCCAGCTGAATCGTGGCGTATTCGTAGTTTGTAATGCCGTAACTGGCACGACGCGGGTCGACTACCTTCATGTACAGCACTCCGTCAACCCGCACCTTTACATTGTCCTGGGTGAAACACTCCTGGGCGGGAACATCGATGGCCTGCTCCTTCATACTGTGTTTGTATCGCACTTTCTCGATAAACGGAATCAGCACATGAAATCCGGCTTCCAGCGTACGGGAGAACTTACCCAGCCGCTCGATCACCAAAGCCGTTTTGGCCGGTATAATCCTGATACTCCTGATGAGTGTCAGGAGGATGAACAGCAGGAAAAGTCCGACTAATATGAACAAGGGTAAAAAGGGGTTCATACCTCACCTCCTTCAGCAGTCTGGGCACCGCCAGCATTCTGATTAGCGGATGCGTGCTGGCTCCGTCCGCCGCCCAGCGTAGGGGCCACGGTATCGATCAACGATTTGAGTCGGGCCAGATCATCTGGGAGGACCGAGGTTTCCGCTGTTTCGATAATCAATCCGAATTGGTCAATGTACTGTTCGGCCAGCCGCAAAGCCATAGCGGATTTTCCCTTCGGCAGCTTCAGTGCCTCGGCAACCATGGTAAGTCCTTCGGCAGTTGCTTCACTGGTAATCTCGATTGCACTGGCCCGGCCTTCGGATTCGTTGATTCGCTTTTGACGTTCGCCCTTACTGAGGTTTATCGATGACTGTCGCTCGCCTTTAGATATGTTGATGCGGGCGGTTTTTTCACCCTCACTGGCCAGTATGCCGGCCCGCTTCTCCCGTTCGGCCCGCATCTGCTGTTCCATCGCCTTTTCAATGGTCTCCGTCGGACTGATATCCTTGATCTCGTAACGGGTAACCTTGATTCCCCAGGGATCTGAAGCCTCATCAAGGGCTTTGACGATCGCATCATTGATCTCATCTCGTTCGCTGAAAGTTCGGTCGAGTTCAAGCTTTCCGATTTCCGAACGCATAGTCGTTTTCGCCAGCTGCGCGGTAGCATACCGGTAGTTGTCAATGCCATAACTGGCCTTTTCCGGATCCATCACTCTTAAGTACAAGAGTCCATCTACGGTCACCTGCACATTGTCGCTGGTGATACAGACCTGCGGGTCGACATCCATAACCTCTTCTTTGAGTATATGCTTGTAGGCAACCTGCTGAATAAATGGGATAATCAGGTGAAGCCCCGATCCAAGGGTAGTCTGGTATTTCCCAAATCTCTCAATAACATACGCCTCCTGCTCCGGTACGATTCTGATTAGCTTGAAAAAAATCACAATAACCAGAAACGCCAGCACATATGCAAACACTACGTTCATACATCCTCCTTTTTCATATCATTCATCAAACGGCGCAGTGACCGTTAAAGTAATCCCGTCTTCTCCGACAATTGCCACCTCATCGCCCTTTTTGAAACTCTCTGTGAGGCTCATCGCCTTCCAGCTGGTGCCCCGGTAGCGTACTCGTCCGGGTTCTTCCGGGGTAATCGGCTCCAGCACGAGCGCACGCTCGCCGAGTCCCTCTGGAGTACGCCGGTTGAGAAGGGTTCCCTTGAAAAGCTTGGTGAATTTTCTGCGTAAAAAGGCGAAAGAGAGCACCGACGCAGCTGCCCATGCCAGTATCTGCCAGGCAAAACTGGCTTCGAGGAAAGGAAACACAAGCACCAGCACGGCAACCAGCCAGGCACCGAGGCCGAAAAAGAAAATAGTGAAGCCCGGAATCAGCATTTCGGATGCTATCAGCAGAAGTCCGATAACACCCCATAAAAATGATGGCCCTAAAAACACATTTGCCTCCTTTCTCTTACTCTTAAAAACCTACACTATCGAAACGGGAAAAACAATCAGCTTCATCCAAAACCAGATCATTTACCCGCGTTTACATTTTGAGATCTTAGGTTTATGTTAATTACTAATGACTTCAGAAGCTGACACCCATTTTCACACTGGCCCGATTCTCATTCTCATGCTGATGGTTTTGTACAACTTTCTTTCGCGGGGCGTGTTCAGCCCGCTGCTGCCGGTTTTGGAGGCGGAGTTCGGTGTAAACCACGGTCGCTCCAGTACGCTCTTTCTGATTATGTCGATCAGCATGAGCAGCAGCATGGTATTTTCCGGATTCATTTCCAGCCGTCTAAAGCACCGCGGTACTATACTGCTGTACGAAATCATGCTGGGACTCTCACTAATGCTCTGTGCTCTCAGTCCTACCTTTTTAGTGATGCAGGCAGCTGCTGCCCTGCTGGGTATCAGTGCCGGACTGTATGCGCCATCCGGTTTGGCATCGGTGACCAACCTTGCCAGCCGCAAACACTGGGGAAAAGCGATAAGTTTGCATGAGACCGGGCCGAACTTCGGATTGGTCCTGGCACCGCTGGTAGTAGGGTTTGCAGCCCCTCTATTGGGATGGAAACTGGTGCTGATACTCATCGGCGCGGCCAACTGGCTGAATGGTTTACTCTATTTTCTCTACGGGCGCGGGGGAGATTTCGCCGGCGCTCCTCCCAACTTCAGTAATTTGAAGTTAATTTTGAACAATCGTTCCTTCTGGATCATGGCCCTTTTCCTGGTACTCGCTGCCAGTTCGGCAATCGGAGTCTACTCAATTCTGCCGACCTACCTTATATCCGATAAAGGGATGAACCCTAAGATAGTAAACAGTGTCGTGGGCTTCTCACGCGTCAGTGCGATTGCCTTTGTATTAGGAGCAGGTGTGCTGGCCGACCGCTTCGGTCTCAAGAAACTCATCGGAATAATTCTCATACTGACCGGCGCCTTCGGCCTGCTGTTAGGATTGCTAGAAGGGCCGCTACTACTGATCGCGGTCTTTTTCCAGCCGGTAATCGTATCGGGCTTCTTTCCGGTTTTTAACACCACTGTTTCGAACATCACCACTGCCAAAACCAGGAATGTAGCATTCTCACTGATCATCCCCTTTGCATCCGCCCTCGGGGCCGGCGCTACTCCCACCATCATGGGCTACCTCGGCGAACGGGGTTACTTCAGCAATTCGTTTATCGGACTCGGGGTTCTGTGTATTGCCGCAACCCTGTTACTGCCGACACTGCACATTAAAAGAGAGGCCGATGCATGAGTAATGTGAAAGAATCTGATCTTCAAAACCTACCGCTGCCGGTTCGCACCTGGCTGCAGGCGGCGGGAGCAGTTGGAAAGCCGAAGACTCCGCAGGTTCGCGTGGTGCAGTCCGCGCGCATGCGCCTGAAGCCGGAACAGAAGTGGATGCCGGTGCGAGCCGTACAGGAGTTTACTACTTCGCCGCCGGGTTTCACCTGGCGGGCCCGGATACAGATGGGGCCGCTGCTTTTTATCACCGGCCGGGACACCTACGCGCAGGGCTGCGGACATATGCTCATCAAACTGATGTCATTAATTCCTGTAGTAAAAGCACGGGGCCGCGAAATCGATCAGGGTACCCTGCAGCGGTTTCTGGGAGAGATGGTGTGGTTTCCGCAGGCTGCGCTGCAGGACTACATCCGCTGGGAGCAGATCGGTCCCCGGCAAGCACGCGCCAGCATGACCTATAGGGATGTAGACGGTGAGGGCATCTTTACCTTCACTGAAAACGGAATGCCGGCGAGTTTCACTGCGGACCGCTACCGCGAAGAAAACGGAAGCTACACTCTGCGTCCATGGAAAATCACAATTTCAGAACACCGTACATTCGGTGGCCTCACCGCTCCCAGCCGCGGTTCTGTCACCTGGAAGCTGGAGGATGGTGATTTCACCTGGTTCGAGTTCGAGATTACGGGGATAGAGCACAGCGGCCAATAGACAAATCAATTTTTGGTCTTAATCTCTGGACGGAGGAGCCATAAAATCGGGACCGATTGGACTCGAAATCTCCTCCTTGAGAATTTTCTCTATCTCCTGCATGTCTTCAGGAGATATGCTCCAGTCAACTGCCGCCCCCACTTGATCAAGCTGGCTGGGTTTGCGGGCGCCCCACAGTGCAACCTGCACACCCTGTTGAAGAATCCAGTTCACCGCTAGTTGAAGTGTTGATCGGTCATACTTAGCCGCCAGATCGGTAAAACGCTCGACTGCCTGCAGATACTGTGAATAGCGCGGCTGCTGGAATTTCGGATCTACATTCCGCAGGTCATCCCCCTCGAACGAAGAGTTTTCATCCAGCTTGCCGGTCAACAGACCGCGGCACAATGCCCCGTAGGTTATCAGCGCAATACCGTTCCGCTCACAGAACGGTTTTAACCCATTTTCGATTTCTCTTTCGAAGAGGTTGTACGGAGGCTGGCAGGTGTGCAGAGGAGACTGCTCCATGAACCTGTTCATCTGGTCAATGCTGAAGTTGCTGACTCCAACAGCCCTGATAAGGCCTTCATCGTACAACTCCCGCATCGCCTCAGCTGTGGCCTCGATCGGGACGTTCGGATCGGGCCAATGCACCTGATATACATCGATATACTCAAGACCTAGCCTCTGCAGCGAATCCTCTATCTCTCGACGAATACGGTCCTTCGAAGCGTTGCGAAACACATTGCCGTCATCATCCCATTCAATCCCCGTTTTTGTGGCCAGCACGAAACTCTCGCGGGCCGTATTCTGCAGTGCCCGTCCGATCAGTTCCTCCGATTTACCAAAACCGTAGACCGGAGCCGTATCAATAAGAGTGATTCCGGTTTCCAGCGCACGCTGAACGGTCGCGATGGCCGGTTCTTCTTCCGAACCGCCCCACATCCATCCGCCGATGGCCCAGGTACCCAGACCAATTCTACTTGCTTGTATTCCTGTGGTTGATAATTTGGTTTCCTTCATGCCTATAACGTAATAACTGTAGACACATTAGGCAAACAGCAGACGGGATGAACGGATCAGCTCAAAAACCCGCCCGTCGTCGCTGCCTCCAGTGCGGCCCACCAACCCTTCGACCAGATGCTGTGGCAGTTTCCGGCGGCCGTGCAGCGCACCTACCGCTGCCCCCACAATCGCGGCAACAGTGTCGTTATCCTGCGTATCGTTTACCGCCCGCTGGATCGCCGCTTGCGGATCATCGGCATGCCGCATGAGAATATAGAGTACACTGGGTACGGTTTCCAAAAGAAACGCCCCCGAGTACCAGGAGTTGCAGGCATCCACGGTCGAGAGGTTGTTCTGCAGGGCCCAGGCCAGTTTTTCGTGCACAAATTGCCATAACGGACCGTGGAAATCGGTGAAACGTCCTCCCCGGGGCGAGTAGTTAGTCTGCCCCTCCAGGTCATGGGCCAGTTCGACATATCTCTGGGGCCACCACTCCGCCTCAGGGGCGGAATCCAAATCCAGTAGCTCCCACAACATTCCGATGAAGGCAAGACAGGCGGAGGTCGAGGCGGCATCGTTGTGCGTCATCATTGCCGAAAGGGCAGTATCGACCCAAAGGCCCCGATTCCCGCTTTTCAAATAGGGTATCAGCATCGGCGCAATCCGCATTAACGCACCATTACCTGCGGAACGGGGACCACATTCGTACCAGGGCCGGCCACGTTTATAGGCGCTGATGAATCCGCGGACTGTGCGTCCGATGCCGTAGATCCGCCGGCTGGCAAACAGCTCGGCCACATGTTCCGGCTTGAACTCATTCATTTCGACCAGAGACTCCAGGGTCCAGAATGCGAGTTGGGTATCATCAGTGGGCAGCCCTAGCGCTTCTCCACCGGCAAGGGGATGCGGAAGATACTCAGATATCTCACCATATTTTGCCTGTCGTGCAGACGGAGTAAGCCCCTCGCTGGTAGCCCCGAGGGCATCACCGATTGCCAAACCGAGCAGCATTCCCTCGATTCGGTTAAAATCAAACCCGGGGCCTTTGCCCTGCATATCGATATCGAAGAGGGACCCGCGATTCAAGTCGATTTTGTCTCGTTCGAACAGGCTCTCTAAGACTTCACAGTTTTTCATAAATGCCTCCTTTTTGTTCTCTCACTATTCAGTGTAGTAAAAAAAAGAGGACAAGAAAATCTTGATAACCTCTACTCGAAATAGAGTCTGCTAATTATCAGAGTTATACAGTTAATTACTCGACCAAGAAAACAGGCGGTTGAATGCGCTTTAGAACCCTTCATGTGCTGTTACTAATAAGCCTTGTCCCATTCGCAGCTTCGACAGAGGAATTTACGAAACAGCGTCCGCCGAAAAGCCGAGGGGAATCGACTCGTAAACAAATTGACAGGCCGATCAGAGCCGCATTACTCACCAATTTTCCCCCTTTTTCATTTCTCATCAATAATCAGTTAACCGGTTTTACAACCGATTATATCGAGCTTCTCGAACAAAAAACCGGGCTCGAGTTTGAAATAGTGCCCGGCACATGGAAGCATAATTTCTCTGCCTTTCGGAATGGCAGAGTAGATCTGATTACAGGGATGTCCTTCACTGAAGAACGCAGCTCCTACACCCTGTTTACAGATCCCTATTATCTGCTGCCAACTGTGGTATATACCAGAAAAAACGAATTCCAGTACAGCAGTATAGAGGATTTGAAGGGGAAAGCTGTCGGAATAGAAGCACAGGTGTATTACCGCAATAGTACCCACCTCTGAATTCCAGGATACGCTTGCTTTTACCAAACCGTATATTCATCTGCCGATTGTAATCGTAACCCGAAGCAACCAGTTTTTATTGGTGATTTGAGCGATATACAAAACGAGAAAATCGGCATAGTCCGGGCCTGCAGCCAGCACGAGAATCTCAGTCGGCACCGTACCGGCCATCGCATATGCTATCAAACAGTACAACTATTACAATCAGAAAATCACCGGCACCATTAAAGAGCAGCTTCCGATTGCTGCCGCTACCCTGCGCTACGAAAGCGATCTGAGAGCACTTCTCAACCACGCGATAGTGTCCATTGACGAAGAACAAAAAGCAGACATAGTGGACGACTGGTTAGTTGTTCATATGGAAGAGAGAGTCGACCGAAGATTGTTGTGGCAGGTACTGCGTGAGATAGCAGCCATTTTCCGCGCCGACATTGCCGCCTTCGATTTTTCCATCGGACAATCGATCACTATCAGCGCCGGAGAAAAGTACATCACTCAGTATTCCACCCGCCCGGTCAGCTCGCCGTTTTTCACCCGCACCAGCCGGGGTTGTCCCTCAATTTTCAGTCCACCGACCTTGAAACTGAGATCGGCCGGCTCGCCGAGATTCAGAACCGCCTCTTCTCCATCGTGGAATACCAGCCGCACAAAGTTGTCCTGCCGGTAGAACGATGGAATCAGCGCACAGAGCTGGTCATCAGTTTCGCGGCCGCGGTTGGCATACACCGCCGCTGCCAGCAAAAAGCTTCCCGGGGCGGCCGAACGATACTCCAGGCGCGGGGTAATGCTCTGCACATACCGGGTGTTTACTCCGTTCAGCTGGTCGTGAAACGGGACGGCCGGTACCTGCCGTGTAAAGCCTTCCAAGTTGGCCAGCAGGGTGTAGCGCTCGTCGATGCGGGCCATCTCCGCGGCCGGACAACTGCGCAGCTCAGGCCTACCCGAATCGTAGCCCAGCGGGTACCCGCCCTGCCGGAAGCGGATGCCGGGCCGGCTGGTAGTCACATTGTGGATATGCACCAGCACCCCGTCTTTTACAATCGTCCAGGTAGCTGCCTGTCCGTCGGGATCGGCCTCGTGCAGGGGATAGCGGCTGGCGGCGAAATCCTTCTCACAGTACAGGTTTTCCATCTGCCAGCGCTGGTGAAAGAAGATTCCATCCTCGGACCACTGCAGGCTGGAGTCGCTGTTAAACGAGCCGTACACCGCCCGGGAGTCGTAGGTAAAAATGCTGGAATAAGAGAAGTTGGTGTATTTGGCGTTGTACTCGTCCTTGTCGTGATACGACTTGTGATTGATCAGCTGGATATGTCCGCTGCGAGTGTCACCCACCAGCAGCAGACCGGCCTCTTTCAGAGGTACCGAAAAGCTGTCCTTATGAATCGGCAGCGGCTCCTCCGCTGCCGACCAGAACAGGTCGTCCGGCGGGATCATCAGAATATTCAGCGCTTTGACCGCCCAGTACGGAGACCCGCCGCAGTTGTAGTGCTCCAGCACCCCCTCGGCCGGCCGCAGAAAACCCATCGACAGGAATCCCAGGTCGGTCAGGATTTCCCGCGAGAAGAAGAACTTCAGACTCATATTGAACATACTGCGCAGCTCGCCTACAGAAATATCGAGTGCCCCTAGGGAGTAGCCCAGGGCCAGCGGTGCCAGGTAAGCAAAACGGTAGATCATCGACCGGCCGAAGCAGGGGGCACTGCCGTCGTCCGAAATGAAGTACGGCAGCGCGCGGGCAAACTCCTTTATCCGGTCTTTGTGTTTTTGCGCCAGCTCGGGATGTTCTTCGCCCTCCAGAATGGTGTAGATGAGATAGTAGTAGTGAAAGGCCCAGGCGTTGTAATAGTCGATACGGTTGATGTTCCCGTCCCGGTACCAGCCGCCGCCGATATACATGTGCTCGCAGGCGGCGATGTTTTGGTCGATCTGCTCCTGGCTGTAGGGCATGCCCAGTTTCTTCAGCACGGCGTTGGTGACCACGTTGAACAGCAGCCAGTTGTTCTGGTGGTACTGAGCCTGGGTACACTGATGCAGGTAATCGGCGACCTGCTGCTTCTGCGCATCGGAAAAGCGGTCCCAGATGTGAGTACGGGCCAGATACAGCGACCAGGCCAGCGAGGCCATCTCGACCAGGTGCTGGGCATAGTCAACGATGTCGCCCCAGTACTCGGGGTGCTGTGGATTGGTTCCATTCAGAATGCCCTTCCGGTAAAAATCGGCGACATCGTAACGGCGCCCCTGCAGCTCGAAATCGGGCTCGCTGCGCTGGGACAGCCAGGGACCGGCCATTATAAACGAGCGGGTAAAGCCCTCCAGCTCATCGGCCAGCCGCCCGTGATGGCTGCGAGGGCCTGAAATCAGCTGCCGGGCGGCCCCCGGCGAGGCGTTGTCGATGATGGCCGCCATCAGCTGGGAAAATATTTCGTTGTAGTGCGCCCGGGTAAAACCCGAATAGCGCGAACTGCTGTAATCAAAGGGTGTCTGAAACTCGATGCGTCTCACTTCCGGACCCCCTCAGCGGCATTGCCTTGACCGGCGCCGGAGGCTTTCGCATTCGCCTCCGCCAGGCCGAAGGGATTGTAGGTGGACAGCGGCCAGCGCCCCTGCGGCTCGACCCGGCCGAACAGCACGTCCCGGGTAGTACGCAGTCCCTCGGGCGACAGGTTGAGGTTGAGAATGATGCTCTTAGCCGCGGTAATCATTCCCCCGCTCGCTTTAATCTGATAGGGAGTATTGGTGATCAGAAGGACCGGATAGCCGGCATCGATCAGCTCCTTTACATAGCTGTTCGGAGCTGCCGAGCGGTCGTAGAAGTTGGTGCAGATTATCAAGTCCCAGCTGCCCTGCTGCACGAACTGCACTACTTTTTGATTGTCTTCCTCGTTGCCGGCAAACTCGGTTTCGTAGGTCTGCAGCTCGGGCCACTCCGCCTCCA
>CAZRWN010000003.1:22288-96633 GCA_964603735.1 uncultured Sediminispirochaeta sp.
TCGTTGCCGGCAAACTCGGTTTCGTAGGTCTGCAGCTCGGGCCACTCCGCCTCCAGCAGTTCCGAGAAAAGTGCCGGATGGTCCCAGCAGTCGTTGGGGCTTTTTACGCTGTTCAGCTGGTTGATCAGCAGCACCCGGCCCTCTTTTTTCAGTGGCAACACACCGAGCTCATCTTTCGGCACCATGATGGCGCTGCGGGCCGCCTTTTTAGCAGTTTGAACTACAATCGGGTCGCTGAAGGGAGCATCGGCCAAATCGGGCTCGGCCATTCCCATAGTGTCGAACAGGCCGTAGTCGTACTTCATTTTGAGTACACGGCGCACCTTATCGTCCAGTTCGCCGGCATCTATCTTGCCCTCTTCTACCCACTTGCCGATGGTGTAGAACATCTCGCCGCGCCACTGGTTCTCGGCCTTCATCAGGATGACATCGGCACCTGCGGCCAGAGCCCGGGCACAGGACTCGCCCACTCCGTAGCGGTCGATCAGCGCACCCATGGTCATACTGTCGGTGGTAATCACGCCTTCGAACCCCAGTTCCTTGCGTAGCAGATTGGTAACGATCGGCCGCGACACGGTAGAGATAGTATCGCCGTCGATGTGTGGGTACATGCAGTGGGCCACCATAATGGAATCGATGCCGGCCTCGATCAGCCGCTTGTAGGGATACAATTCAACCTCGTGAAAGCGCTTATTATCGACTTCCAGTTTCGGACAGGCGTGGTGGGCATCGGTGGCGCTGTCGCCGCGGCCAGGAAAGTGCTTGGCAGCAGCAATCACCCCGGTTTCTTTAAATCCCTGCAGCATGGCGACGGCGTATTCGGCCACCAGGGCGGGATCGTCACCGAAGGCGCGACGTCCGATCTCCGGGTTCTGCGGATTGATGTTCACATCCACCACCGGCGAATGAATCATGTCCAGGCCGGCGGCTTTCATCTGTAATCCGACGGCCCGGGCAACCTCATAGGCCATATGCGGGTTGCCGGAGGCGGCCAGTCCCAGATTGGAAGGAAACTGCACCACTCCGCCGCGGCTGTAGTCCTTGCTGGTATCGCCCTCCTGGTCTACCACCATATGCAGGGGGATCCCCGGATTGCGCACCGCCGCCAGCTCGCGCAGCTCGTTCAGCATTTCTACGAACCGGGCCGGGCTTGCATAGGGTGGCTCGCCCGATTTGGCAATTTTCTGCAGGGAGGGTACATAATCCGGCCCCAAATCCTGCTGCTTGGCCCGCTCATCGCTGAAATAGCGAAAAATTCGGTAAAAAGGAGATAATCGGACCCCTCCGCACTGATACCTCGTAATTGCTTCGCGCAGGTCGTTGGTGATTGTCGTACCCGACATACCTACTACCACACACTGGCCTATTTTCTGTTCAACGGACATCTGTCCGACTGTTTTCTCAATAAATTCTTCTCTGGTCACACTTCTCTCCTTCCGCACCTCATCTGTCAGTAGTTCCATTGGAGTTCTGTACTATTTTCTGTATACTTAGAAGAGGAGCGGGGGCTGTAAGCCACACACTTGCCGGCCCCCGCCTTCTTACCAGGGGGTAAGAACCTTTCTTATCCCCTGTGTTTTAATAGTTCTTCATCGGATCCCAGTCCGGGAAGATGAAATCGTCTTTGCTCACATCAGCACCTTCCGAGCGGGCTTTTTCGATGTTGCGCTCGAGCTGTTCGGCCATTTTTTCGTTCCAGGCCGCGGCTTCTTTCAGATAGTAGTCCTCTCCTTTCAGCAGCGAAGCACTGAAAATCTCCGCCAGATTAGGCGATACACTGGGCCACTGCACTTTTCCGGCATCCGGATTCTGGGTGACCGGCTCCGGGTGGTTTCGCACAACCTCTTCGGCGATTTCTAAAAAGCGTTTCTGGAACCAGGTGGCATTACTGGTGTCAACCTCTCGGTTTCCGGGAAACACGCCGTTCTGATCAAAGTTAGCCTTCTGAAACTCTTTGCCGTGCAGCCATTTATAGACTTCTGCGGCAGCTTCCGGGTGTTTGGTTTGGGAAGACATGAATACCGAACCTTTAGCCAAACTCATGTAACGGTACGCACGACGGCCGCTGTCGGGAACCGGTACATAGGCAATTCCGAAGTCCAGATCTTCATAGCCCATGGAGTTCCAGGTGCGCGGCATCCAGGTTCCGTCGAGGTAGAAGGCGGCGCGGTTTTCACCGAACAGGCTGCGAGCAGCCTCTTTTTTCATCGAGCTCCAACCGGGAGCCACGCTGCCGTCGTCCAGCAGGCCTTTCAGCAGGCGATACACTTCAAGATGGTTATCATTAGCAGCCTTGAACTCGCCATCGCGATAATCATAACCTACCCGGCCGTAGCGTATATCTCCAGATGCGGGAGTTGCGGTGGTAAAAAAGCCCTGCAGGGGTCTGTCCATGCCGCTGCCTACGCCGTGCAATGCGATACCGTAGTATTTTCCATCACCGGCATCAGTGATCTTACGACACACCTCGCGGAACTCGGAGAAGGTCTCCGGCATGTCCTTTTCCGGATCGAGACCGGCCATTTCGAATACTGTTTTGTTGTAGAAGAGCAGTCCGTGCAGCTTTACAAAGCGGTTTTCAAACGGGAGGGTGTAAAGCTCATCATCATAGAGCAGAATCCCCTCCTGAAAGCGGCGCTGATCAAATTGAGCAAGAAAGTCATCGTCCATGTAATCACCGATCGGACGAATCCAGTCCTGCGCGATGTAGTCCATGGCGCTCATTTCAGGCGAAAGCCAGAACAGATCGGCAGCCTGGCCGCTTTTCAGAGACAGGGGCAGGGTCTGTTGATACTGATCCTGAGCATAGGTCTCGAAGTTCACTTTAATGTTCGGATGTTCGGCTTCGAACTTTGCCGCCTGATTTTCGAAAAACTTCTGATTTTCCTGCGACCAGTTCCATACGGTTACCGTCACCGGTCCGGCTTTTTGTTCGGTTTCAGCCGACTCTTCCTGGGCACCTCCCGCCCACAGAGCCGGAGCCATCAGCACTACGAGTGCTACCAAAAGGATGATACTTTTCTTACGCATCACATCTCCTCCTTAGATTTTTGTGCATTTATCCCTTCACTGCTCCCGCTAATCCCTCTATGAAATAGCGCTGAAACAGGAGAAATACCAACATCATTGGTAAAATCGATATCGAAGCCGCGGCGGCCATGGCCGCCCAGTCACTGGAGAACTCTCCGACAAAGGCATACATTCCGACGCCCAGGGTTCTCAGATTGGGTCGACTGAAGGTAAAAACCAGGGGAATCATAAATTCCTTCCATGCTCCGATGGTATTCAGAATGGTCACCGTACCGATAATCGGTTTGGCCAGCGGCAGCATAATGTGCCGGAACTGCTGCCAAAAGTTGCAGCCGTCCATCGCCCCGGAGTCCTCCATTTCGCGGGGGACGCCGACGTAAAAACCGATGAACAGGAGAATGGCAATTACCAGGGTTTTACTGGTGTAGGCCAAGGTGTATCCGATGCGGCTGTTAAGCATACCCAGCATATCGGCCAGCTGGAACAGGGGAATGATCGTGGTAGCCCCGGGGACCACAGTAGTCCCGATAAGCAGCAGCATAATCAGCCGCTTGCCCGGAAACTGAAAGCGACCCAGGACATATCCGCTGGTCGAACCGAGAAAAATGATCAGCAGAACCACGCTCACCGCAAAAATGACGGTGTTGAGAAAGTAGATGGAAAAGTTCGAAGTGGTCCAGGCGCGCACGTAGTTGTTCAGCTGAATGGGATCCGGAATGAGACCGGCGCTGTTGTTCCACATCTGCGCATTAGTTTTCAAACTGGCAGAGATCATCCACGCAATCGGGTACATCCAGATAATACAGAGAACGGTCAGTACTATATGCAGCAAACTGCGGCGCATAAATCTTCTGAATACATCTAAAGTTGTTGTATTAGCCATGAGTGCCTCTCCCCACTATTTTGCCTTGCATTGTGCCGACCACCATTATCAGCAGGCCGAAGAGTACGGCCACCGCCGAGGAGTAACCTATCCGCGGTGCTGCGGTGCTGAAGGCGTTGCGGTAGATAAAGGTGCCGATTACGTCGGTGGAAAATGCCGGCCCGCCGCCGGTCATCGCCATTACTATGTCAAAGACTCGCAGCGACATGACGATCCCGAGCAGACTTACAATTATAATGACCGGTTTCAACGCCGGAATGGTTACAAACAGAAAACTCTGCACTGAATTGGCCCCGTCGACTTCCGCCGCCTCATACAGCTCTTTGGGAATCGTCTGCAGGCCGGCCAGCCAGTAGATGATATACTGGCCCGAGTAGTGCCACACCTCAACCAGTATTACAACCGGCATGGCTAAATTGATATTACCCAACCAGTCAACCGGCCGTTCCAGCACGCCGAAGTCCAGCAGCAGCTTGTTCAGGGGACCATTCCACGGATTGAGGATAAAGGTCATGACGATACCGATGATCGCCGTAGAACTGACCATGGGCAGGAACAGGCCGGTACGGTACAAATTAGTGAACCTCAGCTTCGGGTTGTTGAGCATGTAAGCGATGATCAGGGTCAACGGCAGCTTGATGGCATTGTTGAGAACTACAAAAACAAATGTATTTTTGAAGGCATTCCAGAAATGAGGATCCCCAATCAGGTCGCGATAGTTGCGCAGCCCGACATAGTAACTCGGCCACTCGCCGATTCCGTTCCACTGGAAGAAAGAGTAGTAAATACTGGCTAATATCGGCCACAGTATAAACAAGAGAAACACAATCATGGTCGGCAGCATGAAAAGAGCGATCCACAAATAGTTGTGCCCTTCCGGTTTTATTGCAGCATTCATGCGCTATCCTCGTTAAAATGATGATACTTTATGGTAGCACAATATTATAACTTGTCAACACTTTTTTCATAATTATATAACACAATTTTATTTTTTGTACCGTACATTATTTAACTGAAATTTGTGTAAATTTTGTACCCGAAAACATAAAATGCAGAGGAAAAGAATATTACTGTTTTACAAATACCGATTTGCGAATGACCATTTCGGTTTTAAGGGTTTTCTCGAGATATACCGGAGCACGCCCGCTCATGAGTTCTTCCATAATTGCATACCCTTCGTGCACAAGGGAGGAGCGGTTAACCCGCAGGGTGGTGAGCGGCGGGCTGGCCAGATTGCTGGCCATGATATCGTCGAAACCGACTACCGAGAAATCCTCAGGAATGGAGCGCCCGGCGGCATTCAGTAATGCATAAAGACGGAGCGCCGAAACATCGTTGTACCCGAAGGCCGCTGAAAAGCCCTCTTGCAGGTATTGGTGCAGCTGCTCGACTGTTTCATGCTCATGCGCATCGAAAGCGAACTCCTCCAGCCGGATGCCGGCATCGCCCCAGCTCTTAATTGCCGACTCGAGCTGATTATAGCGCCGGTAACAGACCTCACTCTTCTCGAACTCCTTGGAAAAGGCAAATAGGAGCTTTTTATGACCCATACTGACAATATAATTGAGCAGATCGCCGATTTTTTCCTCTGAAATGAGGACCGAGCCGAACTTTCCCGATGCCCCTTTCGGCAGAGTGCGGTTAATCAGTACGGTTGGAATTTCGTGCTGCCCCAGATAATCGAAGTAACACTGCGGCAAACTCCCCTGTACAAAGAAGCCGGAGGCTTTCAGCGCCTTCTCCTTGAACTCTTCGGGTACCAGCTCGACATTTTTATCGTATATGATGAAATCCGCATTGATCTTATTACTATTCATCAGCATAAAGTAGGAAAAGTAGATATCGCGGCTGTGGCTGTTCTCGGGATTCTCCTGGTCGGTCAGCCAATGGCTGCGGGTACGGTCGACCAGCATGCCGATATAGCGGGACGGTGCCTCTTCATACGGAATAGTGACCGTTGAGCCGGCTCCCTGGCGCGGCTGCAGGTAGCCGAGACTGGCCAGATAGGCGGTGGCCTTATTCACGGTTTGAGGATTAACTCCGTATTTTTCCGAAAGCTTGCGGATAGGCGGAATTTTTTCTCCAACCGTATAGACTCCAGCAACAATATCCCTCCGGATAGTATCGGCGATTTCCAAATATTTGTGTTTAGTGTGTGACTGAGTATCCATCACTCAAAGTATGGAAGTAAAACGGTCATTTGTCAACTTAAATATAACACAATTTCTATTTTTTCTTTAATTGTATGTTACAATTTTTATACAAATATGGTGCACCTGCGGTTAGCCAGAGCCCAACGAAGAAGTAGCGTATCAGGTCCGCCGCCATAAAGTCGGCCGGAAACAACACGGAAAACAGACCCTTGAGCCCGGCCCGTAGAGCTACCAACAGCCCCAGTCCGACAATCAGCTTGAGCGCCTGCAGCCACCAGGCAGCCTGCACCTCGAACCCGATATAGCGGTCTTCTAGCACATATCCCAGCCAGAATCCGAGCAGAGCGCCGAAGGGCTTTATATAATTCTCGTCCTTGAAGAGAAACAGACCGACACCCAGCGGCAGCACTACCAGCAGCAGGAGCAGCTTGCTGCGGCGACGGGCTGCAAAGTCGAAGACCCGGTTTATCAGCAGGACCGTCAGCACTCAGGCCGCCACTCCGCCGATTACATCGCTCGGCCAATGGACCCCAAGATACATGCGGGAGAGTGCGACCAGAAAGATCAGCGCCGTACCGACCCGGTAGCCCAGCCGCTTGTTACCGCAGCACAGAAACCAGGCCGCCAGCACAATAAAAACAACTCTTCGGCGGTCATAGTAATGCCCTGAAACAGCACATCCAGCAGCGGCGAGCGTATCTGTTGAATGGCCTTGATCAATTCGACTTGCAGTTCTATTCTCCAATCATACGCTCACCTATATCGGATTGTCAACTTATCGGCCGGACGCCCGAAAACGGCCGAATATGCCCTTTTCAGCCTTGACCCCTCGCCGTTCCCCGGGTATTATTTTCTCCATGAAAGTAAATACACAGAAGCCTGAAGATACCAAATCCGCCGCGCAGGCGGCGAAGACGAGCGGGCCCGAACCGCTGCCAACCTGGAAAAAGTTCATGTACGCCCTGGGGCAGCTGGGCTGGGCCCTGACCAGTTACGCCCCCGGAATGCTGCTGGTCTATTACTACATGCCCCCGGAGTCCGGGCAACGGAGCTTTCCACCGCAGATTTTTCAGGGCTCGGTGTTCGGCGTACTGACGGTTATCGGCCTGGCCTATGCCGCCGGCCGGCTCTTCGACGCGGTCACCGACCCGCTGATAGCGGGCCTTTCCGATCGCTCCACCCATCCGATGGGACGGCGGCGCTTTTTTCTTACTGTAAGTATCCTGCCCTTCAGCTTGCTCAGTTTTCTGATCTTTTTCCCTCCCCAGTCCGGAGTAACAATGCTCAATACGGTCTGGGTGTTCGCTACTATTATTATCTTTTACTGGTTCATGACCATGTACGTTACACCCTACTTTGCCTGGATGTCGGAACTGGGGCACAGCCCCAAAGAGCGGCTGCTGCTCTCCACCCTCATTTCTATTACCTGGGCGGTAGGTACGGCTATCGGCAGTCAGGTCTACGCGATAAAGGCGGTATTCGAAAACCGCGGTATGGACCCGGCCCCGGCTTTTCAGCTGACGGTGGCTCTGTTCGCGGTAATCGGATTCATCTTCATGCTGCTGCCGATCATTTTTATCGATGAAAAACGCTACTGCGAACAGCATGTCTCATCGGAAGGGATATTCGAGGCGCTGAAATCGAGCCTGGGGAACCGGAACTTCCGGGTCTTCGCCCTCTCCGACCTCTCCTACTGGATCGCCATCACCATCGCCAGCACGGGTCTGGTGTATTACGTGACGATCCTCCTGGCACTGCCGGAATCCTTTACCTCGACACTGCAGGTACTCATGTTCGGTCTCTCGTTCGTGTTTTACGTGCCGGTCAACCTGATTGCCAATGCTACGGGCAAACGACGCCTATTAATCGTGGCTTTCTTTCTGTTTATATTCGTGTACTGCTTCGTCTTCTTCCTGGGCCGGATGCCGATTACCCCGCGGGCCCAGGGCTACGCGCTTATCCTCTTGCTGAGCATGCCGATGGCTATTTTCGGAATTCTGCCCAACGCTATTATCGCCGACATTGCCGAGGCGGACGGCCGGCGCCGGGGAACCTTCAAGGCCGGCATCTTTTTCGGCGCCCGCACCTTCATGTCGAAACTGGGTCAGATGGTCGGGGGCATCCTCTTTCCCAGCCTGCTGCTGCTCGGGCAGAGCCGTACCAACGACATCGGCATCCGGCTGACGGCCATCGCAGCCCTCTTGTTTTTAGTGAGCGGTCTGCTATTATTCTTACTGTACCGCGAACGTGAGGTATTGGCGGTCTTGAATACGGAGGAGTAACATGACGCTGCTGTGGATTATTCTGTTACTGGCCGGACTGCTGCCGGCGGCCTATTTTGCAGTTGCCAGTTTCATGGGCCGCAAAGTCATTTACCAGCATCGCCACAGTACCGCCTATACCCTGGGTTTCGGCCTGCTGAACGAAGAGTTCGGTACAAGCGAACTGGACCTGCCTTGGGAGTACTTCGAGCTCGTCACGACTGGCGGATTGACTATCAGAGGGCAATTATTGGACAACACAGCCGGCCGAACGGTGGTTTTCTGTCACGGCATCACCTGGACCCGCTATGGGATGTTCAAATATCTGGAGCCCTTTCTCGACGGCAGCTGGAATCTGGTACTCTACGACCACCGCGCTCACGGTGAAAGCGAGGGCCGCTTTGCAACCTACGGAGTGTTCGAGCGCCGCGATCTGGCCGACCTAATGCGGATGGTCCGCCGCCGCTGGCCCGGCAGCGCCACTCTGCTCTACGGCGAGTCGATGGGAGCGGCCACCGTGCTGCAGTACCTGGCCGATGATCCGCTGGTCACCGCCGCCATCGCCGATTGTCCATTCTCCAGCCTGCGCGGAGAGCTGGTGCATCAGCTGTTTAATATGGGCGTCCCGGCCCGGCTGCACGGGCTGCTCTTAGCGATAGTGCGCAGATATATTCAGCGTAAAGCCCAGTTCGACTTTAAGCGGGTGGAGCCGGCCGCCGACGCGCTGGCCAGCAGCTGCCCCCTGCTGCTGACCCACGGCGCCGAGGACAACTATGTACCTACGCGGATGAGCGAGGAGCTGTACCGTGTACGCCGCCCCAAAGCCCCTACGACACTACATCTGACACCGGAGGCCGGGCACGCGGAATCCATAAACACCGACCGGCAGACTTACATACAGGTCGTACGGGAGTTCATCGAGGGGATTGCCGCACTATAACCGTTCGCCCGCGGCTGGCTTGCATCGCCCGTCCTTTTCCCGTACAATCGCTGCGTGATACGCGAACTGCTTAACCTATTTACTATATTCTTCAAAATCGGCCTATTTTCGATCGGCGGAGGCTATGTGATGCTGCCGATGCTGCGGCGCGAGATGGTGGAAAACCGCCACTGGCTGAGCGACGAGGAACTGATCGATTACTACGCCATCGGCCAGGCAACTCCGGGTATTATCGCTATCAATACGGCCACCTTTGTCGGCTACAAGCGCAGGGGAATTGCCGGGGCAATCGCCAGCACCGCCGGTATGGTGGCCCCTTCACTGATCATTATTACTCTGATTGCCCTCTTTTTTGCCCAGTTTCAGGAGAATCCGCTGGCGCAGCGGGCCTTCCGCGGTATCAGAGTGGCGGTGGCGGTGCTGCTGAGCTTTACCGTCGGGTCGCTGATCAGGAAGACCGTACACAATCTGCTGGGTGGAATCCTGTGCGCAGCGGCCTTCCTTTCGATAGCCGCATTCGATCTTTCACCCATCCCGGTGCTGATTTCCGCCGCCCTGATCGGCTTGCTCGCCGGCCGATTGACCGCACACAAGGAGAAAAGCGAGACACGATGAGTCTGATTACTATTTTTACGGCATTTTTTAAGATCGGCCTGTTTACTATCGGCGGCGGGCTGGCGGCGATTCCCCTGCTGCGCGAAGAGCTGGTGAAGGGCGGCTGGGTATCCAGCGCCGAGTTTATCGATATGCTGGCAGTCAGCCAGTCGACCCCCGGTCCTATCGGCATCAATATGGCCACCTACGCCGGCTTCAAGGCCGCCTCGGTGGCCGGTGCGCTGGCGGCCACCGCCGGAATGGTGGCCCCTTCGCTGATCATCATCGTTATTATCGCCCGCTTTATGCGGGATTTTGCCGACCGCCCGGCGGTCCGCAGCCTGCTGGCCGGGGTACGCCCGGCGGCCATCGGCCTGATTGCCGCAGCCGCCTGGTTCGTTCTGGCCAACTCGGTACTGCAGCTGAACCTGTTTCCGCAGGCCGGCTGGATAGAGCTGCGGGCGGTGCTGCTGTTCGGCGCACTGGCTTTGGTCTACTGGAGAACCAAAGCCTATCCGGTCTACTACATCATCGCCGGCGGGCTGATCGGCATCTTCATTTTTTAGCATTTCAGGCATTTCTTACCACGGAGTCGAAGCCGGGCCGCAGATTCTGCAGCTCGGCCTTAGCCGTGGCGGCGGACAGGAGTTCGGCTGGGAGCGTCTTGTGATTGCCACCGGGGCCGAACCGATTCTGCCGCCGATTCCAGGACACGACCTGGACGGGGTGACGGTGTTCAAGTCGCAGAAGGATATGGAGCGGATTGCCGCCATGGTCGAGGGCGGGGTGCGCGCTGCGGTGGTCTCCTATGCCGAGTTCACCACCGCCTTTCCGATTATGCCTACCGCCAAGAAGGTCAAGCTGAAGCTGATTGCCGACCGGCAGAGCGGCCGGATCCTCGGGGGGCAGGTGGTCAGCGGCCAGCCGGTCACCGACAAGGTCGACCAGATGACCATGGCCATTCAGTTCGGGATCACCGCCCGGCAGCTGCTCGGTTTCAGTTACTCCAGCCAGCCCTGGCAGTCGTTTTATCCGGCCCACAACCTGCTGGTGAAGGCCGCCGAGGGTCTGGTGTCCAAAATGAATGCCGACCGGCAGGTGGCCGCACGCGGCTGAGGGCTGCGGCCACAGCTTCAAACCGCGGCGCACAACTGCGGTCAGGACGACTGACGCAGCCCCCGGCCCGATAGCCCGGTCGCCAGCCGGCTCACTGGGTGTTCGGCCGGGTCTCTACATACCCTCTCTCGCGGGCGTAGTTGTCGATAAGCTCGATAAACTGCGCCCCGTACTGTTTCATTTTTTTACGCCCGACCCCGTTGATCCGCAGGAAAGACTGCCGGTCGCGGGGTATCTCACTGGCCATCTCCTCTAAACTGGCATCCGAAAAAACCATGTAGGGAGCGATTCCCTTTGCCCGCGACAACTCGAACCGTTTTTCTCGCAGCAGTTCGAAGAGTTCGGTTTCGATTTCGGGGGCGGCACCCCCCCGAGCTTCACGGCCCGCTGCTCCACGGCCCACAATCTTGGCACCAGCTGCCTCACTGGTGCCGCCAGCCCCCGAGGCCCCGCCGCCCCGCTTCAACAGAATGGACTGCTGCTTCCGGCGAACTACCTGGAAAGGGGCCCGTCCGAACAGGATGTCCCGCCCCGCGGGGCTCATACTCAGGGTCGGGTAACGGCCGCCATCCTGCACCAGAGCACCGCGGCTGACCAGATCGTTTACCACCTGCTGCCAGTGCTTCTTCGGCCGTCCCCGGCCCACACCAAAGGTCGGCAGGGCATCATGGCCCCTCTCGCGGACCTTCTCGGTATCGCTGCCCTTCACAATATCGACGATGTGCCCGGCACCGAAGCGCTCCCCGGTGCGGGCCACCGCCGACAACAGCTTCTGGGCGTCCACGGTAAGGTCCTCGGTGCTGGCCTGGTCGGTGCAGACATCGCAGTGGCCGCAGTTGCCCGGGTGCTCCTCATCGAAGTGGTTCAAAAGTTGCGTCCGCCGGCAGACGCTGCTCTGGGCGTAGCGCAGCATGGTCTCGAGGTTGCGGCGTCCCCGGGCCGCCTCGGCCGCATCCTCTATTTGATCGATAAAGTAGCGCTGGGTGCGGATGTCCGCCGTCGAATAGAGCAGCAGACAGTGCGACAGCAGCCCGTCGCGGCCGGCCCGGCCGGTCTCCTGGTAGTAGGCCTCCAGGCTCTTCGGCAGGTCGCCGTGCACCACGAAGCGTACGTTCGACTTATCGATGCCCATTCCAAAGGCAATGGTGGCCACAATCACATCGTTCTCGTCCCGCACGAACTGCTCCTGATGGCGGCGGCGGGTTTCGTCGGGCAGTCCGGCGTGGTACGGCCGGGCATTCACCCCGTTTTTCCGCAGAAATTCGCTGGTCGCCTCGACATCGGCCCGCTTGCTGCGGTACACAATGCCCGCCTTCCCCGGACGGTCCTGCACGAAGGCCAGAATCTGGTCCAGGACGTCCTCCTTCGGCATCACCCGGTAGAACAGCTCGGGACGGTCGAAGCTGGCCCGCACCACAAAGGGATCCTTCATCTTGAGCTTCTTCAGAATATCGTCCTGCACGGTCCGGGTTGCGGTGGCGGTAAAAGCGGCGATGCGGCAGCCGGGAAACTCGCGGCGAATCTTGGAAAGCTCCAGGTAGTCGGGCCGGAAGTCGTGGCCCCACTCGCTGATGCAGTGCGCCTCGTCGATCACGCAGAGTCCCGGCTCAAACTCCTGCAACCTGGTACGAAACTTGTGGGATGCAAACCGCTCCGGACTTATGTACAGCAGCTTGATCTGCCCGGCGTGCAGCCGCCGGTAGACCGCCCGGATCTCCTGCTCGCTCATGCTGCTGTTCAGAAAGGCCGCCGCCAGGCCCAGCTCCTGCGCCGCCCCCACCTGATCCTGCATCAGGGCAATCAGCGGACTGACCACCACCGTCAGCCCGTCCATCAATAGCCCGGCCAGCTGGTAACAGAGCGACTTGCCCCCGCCGGTGGGCATCGACACGAAGGCATCCGAACCGGCCAGCAGCGCCTGCACCACTTCCTTCTGGTTGGCCCGAAACTTCAAGAATCCGAAATACTGTTTTAACGCGCGCCGCAACTCTTTCTCTGAAACCACAGGCAACTCTCGCACATTTTTCCCGTCAAAATCAATTGCGCCCGGCCGATTGAATCAACTGTTTTATCCACTGTGGCCTCCCGGTTAAAGAGCACCGGTGTGGCCTGCATCACTGCAACCTGTAATTTTTTCATATGTCTACGATACCACAAACCGAAGGTCGCGGCCACAGGATAAATTTGTACCACAACCTCTTGACAAAAAGTACTATAGTACCTATTTTAGGTACTATAGTACATATAACAATGCGAAGGAGATATTGATGAAACCCGGATACATTCGATTCGAACGGCTGTTTATAGGAATCGCCGCCATTGCGACGGGGATAGGACTGGCCGCAATGGCGGCAATGGGGCCGCTCTGGCTGGGAATAATTCAGTACAGAACCTCGCCGTCGGCTATTTACCAGTTCATCGGCCAGGATATGGTCAACCTTTTTATCATGGCACCAGTCTGCATTATCGGCGGGGTACTGCGGCTGCTGGGCAAAGGCGCGGCGAGCTACCTGCTCATTCTCACCCCGCTCTACCTTATCTATACCATCCTGAGCTTCGGGATGGGCATGGAGTGGAGCCACCCGGCCTACAGCGGCAACAGCGAACAGTACTTCTTTCTGTTTTTGGGGCTGCTGATCGGCGGGTTCCTGCTGCTGTTCGACTCACTCGGCCAGTTTTCAGGAACAGCCAAAGGCCGGCCGATCAAGACCAGCGTACTGCTGCCCTACAGCATGCTCTTCAGTCTGTTTCTTATTCTGTTCGCCCTGATGTGGGTCGGCGAGGTCTTCGAGGTGATGCGTACCGGCACCACCCGCGGCTACGAGGCCTCTCCCCTTGCATTCTGGCTGGTGCGTTACTTCGATCTCGGCTTCACAGCGCCGCTGGGCTTTCTCAGCATCTATCTGCTCTGGAGCCGGCCGGCCACAGGCTTTCCGGTGCAGCTGCTGTTTTACGGATTTTTCCTGACCATGGGGCTGGCGGTGAATGCAATGGGCCTGGCCATGTACCTGTTCAAAGACCCCAACTGGACCATTGAAAGTACTGTGGTGTTCGGCGTGCTGCTGCTCATTATTTCAGCCGGTTTCGCGCTTATTCTCACTCGCGGCCGTGAAAGGGCTTCTGATGCAGCGTCCTGAGTATCAGACTGCAATTATAAGAGAGGTGATGCTGCTCGCGCGGCAGTGGGAGTATTATCTGAATCAGCGTCTCTCCGAAACCGGCATCACCTTTCCGCAGGTCACGCTTCTTTCAACTGTGGAACAGTACGGCGACACCGCGCCTACTGTCAGCGAAGCCGCCGAAAGCCTGCTGATGAGCCATCAGAATGTGATGCGCCTGGCCAGGCCGCTGGAACGGGAGGGATTTCTGGAAATACGCAAGGATTCTTCAGATCGAAGGGTGCTGCGACTGCATTTGACACAGAAAAACTACGATTTCTGGGCGGCTTTTCAGGAGCGCTCGATCCGTGAAATCGAAGAACTGTATCGTGGTGTTCAAGACGAGGAGCTGGAGCAGCTTTACAGCCGGCTGGAGGAGCTTTTAGAAAGGGCTATTGCGCTACGTAATCACACTACATGAGTCTCACGAGGCCGTCAGCGGGAGCGTACAATTCCCAGAACGGCCCCGATCACTGCCCCGGCACCGCCGGCTAAAAGGATGTTCTGCCGGATCGTCTCTATCCCGCGCAGTTTATTTCCCAGCTGTGAAAGCAGGTTGTCGCTCGGAGCAATCAGTGCATTCAAACCGATATACGAGTTTCCAACTTTTCCGAACAAGAAATATCCTGCCACCAATCCAATTATTCCCAGGAAGAGTGCACTTGAAAGAATTTTGCGCATTTTGTTTCTCCTCTATCTGAGGTATAGTGCAATTCGGAGCTATTTACAACGTTTTTTTTATTCTACTATTTGATTTTTTAGAGTTTTGTGGTATTTTATAAAGTGGAAAACACTCTATACAGGAGTAAATAGTGAAAACGGGCCTCTTACTCGTTCACTCAGACAGCGATTTTACTCGACACATGCAGAAGTACCTCAGCCGGCACGGCTATGAGGTCGAAATTGCAGCAACCGGTAATGAGTGCCTCGAGAAGCTCGCCAGTCACAAATCGGCTCCCAAGATTGCAGCTGTTGAGCTCGAGCTGCAGCAGAGGCACAACAACAAACTACCTCTTTCGCAAGAAATCTTCGAACGCTACCACCTACCAGTTATTTTCATCACCCGCCGACAAGATCCGCAGGTAATCGAAGAATTAACAAATAAGGGCGCTTACGGCCTGCTCGATCAATCAGTAGCGGCAAGCCCCAGCGGCATAAGCGGTATAGCCTCTGCATTACGCCTGTACAGATCTGAGCACCGGCACAAATCTTCTGAGGAAAAGTACCGCTTTTTCTTCAACAACATCCCCATCGCAGCAGTTGTGTCAGATAAAAAGTACACAGTGCAGGAGTGGAACTTTTCGGCGCAGGACCTGTTCGGCTACCGTAGAAAAGAGGCCATTGGGCAGAACCTCATTCAGCTGCTCTCCTCCGAGAAAAACGACAAGCAGCCTGACGAACTAATGAGTTTCCTGCTCACATCACTAGAGAATCAGAAGAAATCACATAACTACAACTATGACCGTACCAAGGACGGCCGTGATATTCTCTGCGAATGGTACGATCTCCCGTACCGGCACAACGGAAAGTCCTATATACTCTCGGTGGCCAAGGACATCACCGAGGAAAAGCAGCTGCTGGACGAATTGCGCGACACCGTCATCGAAAAAGAGTTCTTACTACGCGAAACCAACCACCGGGTAAAGAACAGTCTGAATATGATCAACTCGCTGATCAATCTGAAAACTGCCAATATAGAGGCCCAATCAGCGTTCGCAGATCTGAAAGGCAAGATACAGGCACTCAGCAGTCTGTATGAAAAGCTGCACCAGAACAGCGATGCCACCGAAATCGATCTGCAACAGTATGTAGAGGAGTTACTGAACTCCCTGTTTTCAACGTTTGCCGACTATCCGATAGATCTGCAGGCTGATCTACACGGCATCTCCATCGATCCCGACACTGCAATTTCTATCGGTCTGATTATCAACGAAATCGCCACCAACGCCATCAAGCACGGATTCAAGCCTGAAGAGGACAGCTGGTTTCGCGTTCGGCTGGATACCACCAACCAAGGAAGCCTGCTGCTTCTCTCCGTATCCAACTCCGGACACCCGCTCCCACGTGATATTGCCATCGGCTCCACGGATACCCTCGGCATGCGGCTCATACAAACCCTGGTTGAACAACTGCAGGGAAGTCTCGAACTCACCCGCGAGCCGCAGCCCGTCTATACCATCCGCTTTCCGCGCAAGACCTGAGGTGAAAAACCTCAGTACAGAATTGTATCTAATTCGAAGCCCGGCGCGTCTATGCGCTGCAGCAACTCCCGCATCTCCCGCGGAGTTATAGTTTTATACCGCACTTTACCGTTACGTCCGTCGCGACCGTCGCGGCCCTCCCGGCCAACCTTCGCCAGGTCTCCATCGGCATAGGCCCGGCCGGCCGCACCGCCGTATCCGCCCTCTCCCCCGGCTGCATCCGGTTCTATAAAGTTAAACAGTCGCGCTTCAACCGCCAAAAGGGTAATATCGCCGCCGTATCCGCCGTCAGCACCGTCACCTCCGTCGCCTGGATCTCCGGCAACTCCCGGCACCGGATCCGGGTCGTCATCAAAGGTTCGTCCGGTTCCGCCGTTGCCGCCCCGGCCGCCGTCACCGCCTTCTCCGCCGGAGGCATCAACTACCATCGCCTTCATTTCTGACAGGTACAGATCTTGATGCTCCACAGCATACAGCAGCAGCTTCTGCTGACCGTCGTAGCTGTAGCGGCTCAGTACTAAAGTGACATCCTCGCCCGGATACCCGCGGGTACCGTCGCTGCCGTCCCCTCCATCGCCGCCCTCGACCTCATCGGCCGCCTCTCCGCTGGCCGAGGCTCCGGAATCGCCGTCTTCGCCGTCCTTACCGTCGATACCGCTGTAATCAACTTTAGTAAAGCCGTCCCAGTTCAGGGGAAACGAGTAGCTCTGCTGAGGATATGGATTCCCCTTAACCGCCAAACTAAATCCGTACAAATCGGTGTCTGCAGCATGAAAAGTCGACTTATCCGTACGCAGCTTTATACTGAAGCGTGCCTGTTGGACGAGTTCGAGATGCTTCAGGTTCGAAAAACGAAAATCACGATAATTCGGGTTTAAATGCAGTTCGCCAGAACTGTCCCGTACCCGAAAATCGATCGAATACACAGTATCCGGCAGGAGCTCATCAACCTGTTTGCCGTCCTGGTCTTCAATGCGCATCTCGATTGAATCAATCTGCATGTCCTGGATCCCGGTTACGCAGGCACTGAGTAACATTACTCCCAGCAGCGGTAGCATATATTTGAAGCTTCTCATATTTTTCTTCCTTATACTAATTCAGGCTCTTCGTCGCGGTTTTCAAAAAACCACTCCTCTTGAAAGCCCTCGGCATCATCGACAATTGTATCTATCTTCAGGCGCACGTAGCGGCCGGTGGCGGTGGCCGCCACCGTACCGTCGGGCAGTAGCAGTTCGCCGGAGCCGGCAAAGACTTTGCTGCCCAGTTTGTCGATCCGCCCCACAATTTTCAACTCTTCCTCTAGAGGCACCGGTTTCTTGAAGCGTACATTCAGCTCCGCAGTTACACCCCATGCATCCGGGTCCTCTATCATGATCGCCCGGCCGATAGTCTCGTCGAGAAGAGCAGAAATAATTCCACCATGCATGCGGCCGGGATAGCCCTGATGTTCGTGCCGCCCCTTCGCCAATGCCACGAGCTCAGCCCCTTCGATTTCATAAAACCTGGTGAACAAACTAAAATCGTTTTCCAGCCCGCACACGATGCAGCTTTTACTGTTATTCTGTTTAGCGGTGACTTTGCGCTTTTCCATAACTCCTCCACACTCCATCATACAACCCAAACCGGTCGTGAGAAAAGAGCCCTTTCCCATTACTTTTTCCCACACCGAATATTTTGAAATTCTTCCCTTAATTGTTATATTTATTACAGAATGAGTATGAATTATGACTTCGACAGAATCGACAGTTTAATAGAAACGGGCATGTACTCTGAAGCCCTCGACCTGCTGACCGGCATTTTGGAAGAAGAACCGGATAATCAGGAGGCGCTCTGGCGTATCGGAGTAGTGTTCACCGAGCGGAACGAACCCTTCAAGGCCCGCAAGGCCCTCCAGTATTTTTTTAGATTTCAGGAGGAGCACCCCCAGGCTCTGGAGGCGTACGGCTGTGCTCTGTTCAAGATGGGACAAAACCAGCAGGCCTGCGAATACCTCGAAAAGGCCGAAAAGATCATGCCCGGCAGTTCCTCGATCAAGCGGAATCTGGGGGTTGTCTACAACCAGCTTGGTAAGCGGGACACGAGTTACTCCAAATTTAAAAAATCCTACGACATGAACCCCGAAGATTACCGCACTGGTTACGCACTGGCAATGGCTCACATCCACTTCAACCACTATGCTGCCGCCCGGGAAGTGTTGGAGCGTATGCTCAGCCAGCAGCTGCCTACCGATTTTCGCGAACTGGCCGACGAAAGCTACAAGTGGATCAAAAAGAGGCTCGGCCACCACATCGACAGAGATTGAAATAGCTCAATATAACGTGTAAGTTATGAACATGCAGTTTACACCCGGTGAACACCGCTTTCAGGTTTCAGAAATCACCGCACATATAAAGGAAATCCTCGAACAGAGCTTCTCAACTGTAACAATAGAGGGAGAGGTATCCAACTTTCGCCCGGCCAGCAGCGGGCACTGGTACTTCACCCTGAAAGACCACGATGCGATGATTCAGGCAGTAATGTTCAAATATCGCGCCTCCCGGGTCGCCTTCATGCCCGCGGACGGACAAAAAGTGGTGGTGCGGGGTAGTATCAGCGTGTACGCAAAGCGCGGCAACTACCAGATTATCTGCGAGAGTATGGAAAAAGCCGGCGAAGGCGATATTCTGGCGATGCTGGAGGAGCGCAAGCGCAAGCTTGCCGCCGAGGGACTGTTTGCGGAGGAGCGGAAACAGCCGCTGCCCTTCTTTCCCACCAGAATTGCGGTAGTCACATCGCCTAGCGGAGCGGCCATCAGGGACATTCTGCAGGTTCTCGGCCGGCGTTCATCCGGATTGGATGTGGTAGTGCTGCCGGCGCCGGTACAGGGCGAGAGTGCCGGAGCGAAGATAGCGGCACAGATACAGCGGGCCAATATGTTCAAGCTCGGCGATGTGATTATCACCGGCCGCGGCGGAGGCTCGCTGGAGGATCTGCTTCCTTTTTCCGAGGAAGCGGTGGTGCGGGCGGTAGCGGCATCGGAAATACCAGTTATCTCGGCGGTAGGCCACGAAATAGACACTGCTCTGAGCGATTATGCCGCCGATGTAGCCGCACCGACCCCCTCTGCGGCGGCCGAACTGGTGAGCAAGAGCCGGGAAGAGTTGTTCGAGCGGGTCAGCAGACTGAGAGAGGAGATGGCCACCCGGGTTCAGAACCGGGCCGAGCACGCCCGGCTGCTGATCCGCCAGTTTACCCCCGAAAATCTGGAAGAACGCTTCCGGCAGGTACTGCAGCCGTATCAGCTGCGTCTGGACGATGCAAAAGAGGAGACGGTGCGCGCACTGCAGGATATTCTCACCACAACCCGCCACCGGATCGAAATGCTGAAAGCCGCTATCGAGAGCAATTCGCCCCTCGCGATACTGCAGAAGGGATATGCGGTGGTCACCGACCGCCGCAGCGGCGACCTGATAAGCGCTGCCGGACAGACCGCTGCCGGCAATGAGGTTGATATACGCCTTCACCGCGGCCGCATCGGAGCCACGGTAGATACCATATACGGCCATGAGGAGGAGACCCCGTGAAAAAATTCGAAGAACGGCTCGAAAAACTGGAAGAACTGAATGAAAAAATGAAAGCCGGCAGCATTCCGCTGGATGAAGCGGTAGGAATGTTCGAGGAAGGCATCAAACTGGCGAAGAGCCTGGAAAAAGATTTATCCAAAATAGAGCGGAAGATAGAAATTCTGGTGAATGAACCGGACTCCCCGGAGGAAGAGCCGAACCTCGAGCTGTTTCCCGGCCTGGAAGCGACCCAGAACGAGCAAAACGAAGAATAAGGATAACAGGACACAACTGAATGAGTTTACATACAGAAATAGAGAAACGAAAAACATTTGCAATTATCAGCCACCCGGATGCGGGAAAAACTACCCTGACCGAAAAACTGCTGCTGTTCGGCGGCGGTATCCGCACCGCCGGGGCGGTTAAAAACAACAAAATCAAGCGGAGCGCCACATCCGACTTTATGCAGATAGAGAAGCAGCGCGGCATATCGGTTGCCACCTCGGTCATGTCGTTCGAGTATAACGACAAGCTCATCAACATCCTAGATACCCCGGGCCATAAGGACTTTGCCGAAGATACCTACCGCACGTTGACCGCCGTGGACAGCGTCATTCTGGTAGTCGATTGCGCCAAAGGCGTCGAGGAACAGACCGAAAAACTGATGAACGTCTGCCGGATGCGCAATACGCCGGTTATCATCTTCGTCAATAAGCTCGACCGCGAAGGCAAAGCCCCGCTCGAGCTAATGGACGAGCTCGAGGAGAAGCTGGAGATAAAGGTGCGCCCCCTGACCTGGCCGATCGGCATGGGCATGAACTTCAAAGGTGTGTATAATCTGCACGAGAAGAACGTCTACCTCTTCCAGCCGGGTAAAACCAAGGTTGAAGAGGACCGCCTGCTGATCGATGACCTTCAGGACGAAACGCTGGACCAGCTGGTCGGCAGCAGCGCCGACCAGCTGCGTGAAGATGTTGATCTGATCGAAGGAGTATACGATGACTTTTCGCATGAGGAGTACCGCCAAGGCGAGCTTGCGCCGGTGTTTTTCGGCAGTGCACTGAACAACTTCGGAGTACGGGAGCTGCTGGAAACCTTCATCGACATCGCCCCCTCCCCGGAAAAGCGAGAAACCGACACCCGCTATGTCGATCCGGATGAGGAGAAGTTCAGTGGATTCATATTCAAGATCCACGCCAATCTCGACCCCCGGCACCGCGACCGGATCGCTTTTCTGCGGGTCTGTTCGGGCCGCTTCGTGAAAGATCGCCCCTTCAAACACGTACGGTTGGGGAAAAATCTGCGCTTCACCTCGCCCTACAACTTCATGGCACAGCGCAAGAGCGTTGTAGACGAGGCCTTCCCGGGCGATGTAGTCGGCCTGTATGACCGCGGCGACCTGAAAATCGGCGACACCCTCACCGAGGGTGAAGAGTTCACCTTTCGCGGCATTCCCAATTTTTCGCCGGAGATTTTCAAGGAGCTGATCAACACCGATCCGATGCGATCCAAACAGCTGGACAAAGGAATTGCCCAGTTGACCGAAGAGGGCGTAGCCCAGCTGTTCATTCAGGACAAGGGCCGCCGTAAAATTGTCGGCACCGTCGGCGATCTGCAGTTCGACGTGATCAACTACCGCCTCGAACACGAGTACGGGGCCTCATGCCGCTTCGAAGCACTGAGTTTCGCCCAAGCCTGCTGGATTACCTCCGACGACCCGAAAAAGCTGAAGGATTTTATCCGTTTCAAAGAATCGAAAATCGCCTATGACGCCGAGCAGAACCCGGTCTACTTCGCCGAAACCCAATGGATGCTGCGGACAGTCATTGAAGATAACCCGGATATCGAGTTCCACTTCACCAGCGAGTTCAAAACCGAGCGCGAGCCTCTGCCGACCCGCTAACATACACTAGCTTGGTACCCGGATTACCGCTCCGGGTGCTTCCGAGAGTTTTCTTCGAACCGGCGGGCCTCGAATTCCATTTTCAGTATTTTATGATCCAGCTCATTCAACTCTTCCCCGGCCCGGCTCTTAGCCTGAATCTCTTCGAGGGTCGGCACGTCATCCTGGAGGTAGCGACGGACCGCCTCCCGGGCTCTTCCGATAAGGCTCGACTCGGCCGATTCGTTGATGTAGTTGAGCAGTAGATTCTTGCTGGTATTCCGCAATTCCATGCGGGTCATGTGTTCTACCAGATCAAAATAGGCATGTAAAAAAGGACGTTCATCGGAAATAGTGTGCTCCTTGTGTGCTTCTGCATACATCTTAGCAGAACAAGCTCATTCAAGAAAGCGTTCCAAAGCTTCGATTTTATCACCCGGCTGCACTCCCGAGCGCGCAAAGGCACCCTGCGGCAGTTCCAGAGCGAAACGCACCGCCACCTCAGATTTAACCGGACGCAGCGACTCGGGCTGCATGTCATGGATGCTCTTGATCACACCGGCCTTAGAGATGTAGGCGATCGAGAGGGGAATATAGGTATTCTTCATCCAGAAGCTCAAATGCCGGTCGCGTTCGAAGACAAACAACATCCCCGCATAGTCCCCGAGAGAATCCCGGTGCATCAGCCCCTGCTGATGTTCTTCTTCGCTGCGTGCGATTTCTACAGTATATGTATCCGGCCCTACCTCTATTTCGGCAGTAGGAAGCCCCTGATCTGCACTACAACCGGCAGACATTATGAGCATCAACAGAATTAAAAACTTCATCAAAATTGCTCCAAGAAACGTTCTCGATTCAGCCTCTCGAGTGATTTTTCACGGGTACTGCTGCGGCGCATCTCTTCGAGAACCGGCATCGCAATGTATTTTACCCGCAGCGGCCGCTCAAGAGCCATCTGTACCTGCTCGTTTTCCCACACGGCTTTGTCGGGGGACAGGCGGTCCGGCTCTCCGTATTTTTCCTGCAGAGTACTGTACATAGTGTAATAGCCGATGCGATTGGGGTTCAAAATCAGGGTGATAGTGAACAACCCGTCATCTACGAACTGAAATGAAGCCTGCTGAATAAAATCAAATCCGTCACACTGGATCAGAGAATCATTACGCGAACGCAGCAAACTCACATCCGGTTCTCCGCGATAGTTGAAGTTTCCATCGGCTTCCAGTTCCTGCTGTACCGAATCCAGATCCATCCCCAACAGAATCTGGTTGAAACCGGTCGGCAAAGCCTGAGCTCGTGCTTGAGCTTCTCCGTCATCCGGCACCTCGACAGTTCCAGCTCGGTCGGTTGGATTTACAGGTTCGGTTGTGGCTTGGGCCCACACACCGAGGGTAAGAATCAAGAGTACTGCCGCAGCAGACATACGGATCATTATTCTCATACTACGCTAATTATCGTCATTTCTCTACATTTATCTTAGGGCTTCATAGGAGGGGCGGATACGATAGTAAAAAAAAACCGGGTAGAAGAAATTCCACCCGGTTGTATATTCTGCTGCCGTTTAGAAGCGGGGACGACGTTCTTTGGCCACGTTGACCTTCAAATTGCGTCCGCCGAACTCTGAATTGTCCAGCGCAGAGATAGCCGCATCAGCAGCCTGTTCATCTTCCATCTCAACAAAACCGAAGCCTTTTGAGCGATCGGTGTAACGATCGATGATAATGTTGGCACTTGCAACAGTACCGTACTGACCGAACAGATTTTCGAGTTCCTGCTCAGTAGTGTTGTAATTCATGTTTCCGACATAAATTTTCTTAGCCATAGTGTAGCATCCTTCTCCCCTGCCTTTCGCAGGGCGTAATAATATTGAGTATATGGAAGAAATAGTCTTAATCGTTCAGTAGGAAATTACTTTTTTGATGGGAGAAGAGACAGAAAAGAATCAGCTTACATCAACTCAGAGAATACCTATCGAAAATTAAAGAACAATACCGCATCCGATATACGTATGTAAATATAACTGCTTTCCCATAATTAATCAAGTAGGAGGAAGATTTAAATTTCCATCGAACTCACGATCGAGTATATCCATGAAAATTTCATCATAATACTGCCCTCCCAGCAGAACACACTCCCGCCGCCGGCCGATTTCCTTGAACCCGACCTTCTGATAACATCTCTGCCCCGCCTTATTAAAGGAGCGAACCCGTAGATACACACTGTGAAGATTCAACAGGTTGAACGCATAATCCAGCAGTAGACGCATCGCCTCAGCTCCGTAGCCCTTTCCCCGGTGTTTCTCCTCGCCGATGAAAATGCCCAGTTCGGCGGTTCGCTGCACCAGATCTACATTCATCAAACCGCAGTTGCCGGTCAGTTCATCATTTTCTTTCTGAACAATGGCAAAATTGTAGCCCTCTTTCTGCAGCTTTACCAGCATCTCGGCTTCCATCTCAAGGGAGATAATCTTCGGTGCGGTGGTCAAATTACAGGTGGTACGCAAATCATTCATCCAACGAGTATATTTTTCCGCCTCCTCAGAGCTCATTGGAGACAAAAAGAGCCGTTCTCCGACTATTTTCCTAAAATAAGGCATTCAAACCTCCCGATATTGCATGCTTCCCATAGCCTACAACCGAAACACAGCTGGATGCAAGCCGGAAAAATAAATTGAATATACACTGTGATAATAAACAAATAAATAAAACAGACGAATTTTGCTCATCCGGAGCAAAATTCGTCAACCGCAGTCCGCATTTAGCCTTTTCTGTAGTTGAAAGTATGTGATATGCTGTCGTGCAGCCGATTTCATCGCATTATAAAAGGGGGAGCACAATGGATGAAGAGTTCGTATACTCCACCGAAGAAGGAGATCTGCGCAAACAGCACAAAGGCAAAAAAAAGAAGAACAGGGGAGACAACCCTCCCTCCGGTATAAAAAACGACGGTGTTATCCGAGTTCAGCGCGAGAGCAAAGGCAGAGGTGGAAAAACGGTTTCCGTTATCTACGGCATGCCCGGCTCCGAAGAGGAACTGCATGAGTGGTCAACCAAGCTCAAACAACAGTGCGGCACGGGCGGAAGTGTAAAATCGGGCACCATTATTATCCAAGGCGATCAGGTTGATTCGATTGTTGCAATACTGAAAAATGCGGGATTTTCTGCCAAGCGAGCAGGAGGCTGAATGATGGATGGACGCTACCGAGACAATGTAAAAACCGGCCAGCAGGTGGATGTTGTCAAAAAACAGGATCAGGGAACCGGACATCTGACCGATGGTGTGGTGGAACGGATACTCACAAAGTCGTCATACCATCCGCACGGCATCAAAGTAAAACTGGAATCCGGAGTAGTCGGAAGGATAAAAAAAATTTATAAATCATGAATGTGTGTATTGATACGCTTCTAAAGCGAAAATCGATCCGCAGTTACCTGCCCGCCGGAATTCCGGAGGAACAGAAGCAGCAGGTAATCAATGCGATGCTGCGGGCGCCGACCGCCGGGAACCAGATGCTTTTTTCGGTCATCGATGTAGAATCTGCAGACCTCAAACAGAAACTCTCCGAAACCTGCGATAATCAGCCGTTTATCGCCACTGCACCCTGGGTGCTGCTTTTTCTGGCAGATTTTCAGCGTATGTACGACTTCTTTCATTTTTCGGAGGCAGGTGCACTGGTAAAGGCCGGCATCGCAGCCGAAACCAAGCCGCAGGAGGCGGACCTGCTGCTGGCCGCCTGCGACGCGCTAATTGCCGCTCAGACCGCTGTGGTAGCCGCCGAATCGCTCGGGATCGGCAGCTGCTACATCGGCGATATAATGGAAAATTACGAGGTTCATCGTGATCTGCTGGATTTACCGCCCTACGCCGCACCGATCACTATGATCTGTTTCGGGTATCCAACCGAACAGCAAAAGAACCGCCCCTACACTCCTCGCCTCCCGCAGGAGTTGATTGTGGCGAAAAACAGTTACCGCCGACTTACTCCGCAGGAAGCCGACGGCCTTTACGATGCGAATTTACCGCGCACGCCCCAATTTTTAGAAGGCGCACACAGCTATGGCCAGCACATCTACCTGCGGAAATTCAGCTCTGACTTCATGCAAGAGATGCGCCGGTCGGTCAGAGCAATGCTGTCAAACTGGAAGAAATGAACCGGCGCCTGTGAACCGGCGCCTGTGAACCAGGCTCATAAGGAGAGAAACATGGACAACGCAACCATTCTTTGGGATATCGAAAACGTAACACCCAAAAACGATCATAAATTTATTACAAACCTTTTCGATTTTCTGGAGGAAGAGAATAAGATCTCCTCCTCGATCTGTTTCGGCGACTGGACTCGGCCGCATTTGAAAAAGCTGCCGAGCAACCTTTCGGATTATAATTTTGAACTGATACATATTCCCAAATCGCGCAAAAACAGCGCCGATATGGCATTGATTACCCACGCCACGGAAATGATATTCCTCTACCCTCACCTGCAGAGGTTCATTCTGATTACCGGAGATGCCGATTTCAGACCACTGCTTACAACACTGAAAAAACACGGAAAAGATGTATGGATTATCTGCGACGCATCAAACGCCTCTGAAGATCTGTTGGCTCAGTCGGACAAATACTTCGACTACCGCAGCATTATGACAAAGGACTATGAAGAGGACCAGGAAGAGGAGTCAACCGAAACCATTTCAAAAGAGGCTGCCTTTCAGCTGTTCGCCGAAGCGGTGAATCTCATGCTCAAGCAGAAGAAAAAACCCAGCCCCGGCTCGGTGAAAGTAAAGATGAAACTCTTGAATGAAGACTTCAGCGAGGAGAAGATCGGCTACAAATCCTGGAAAGCATTCTTAGCCGACGCTATCGAACATACCAACGTAGAATACAGCCAGGAAAACAGCAACCTTCTAACCATCACCGACCGCAGCCGCACCTCGAGTTCTGGCCAGCTTCCGGAGATTTTTAAATACCTGCTAAATTCTTTGAGTGGTAACAATTGGACCTCATTTGCCAAATCGAGCCAGCAGCTGCAGGAGAAGAAAATTTCAATTAAACGCTACGGATACAGCAAGTTCAAAAAGTTGGTCTTCGATGCGGAAAAACGCGGTCTCGTAGAGACTAAAAACGAGGGCATTCACTGGTACCTGCGAAAAAAATGATTGCATTTTGAACTAAAATGACGTAGTATCGATCAAAAGACATGACGAGATAGTATCTACTACTTGGGTTACTTCCATCTATCAGATCATTTCTTTAGTACTTTTTATTTCTTAGGAGCTTTTTGTATGAACATTTATGTCGGAAATCTCACTTATTCCGCCACCGAGGACGATCTGAAAAACCTTTTTCAGGAATACGGAACAGTGTCATCCGTTCGGGTAATTTTTGATCGCATGACCCAGCGCTCAAAGGGATTCGCATTTGTCGATATGCCCGATGATAATGAAGCAAACAGTGCAATCGATTCCTTGAACGGTTCGGAATTCATGGGACGAGCGATGAAGGTTAACCAAGCTAGAGAAAGAAGATAAGTCATTTAGTTATATTCACTATTCTCAAGTGCTTCGGCACACCTTTCCGAAAAACGGCGCCACATCAACACTGGCGTCGTTTTTTTATTATAATGGCCAGTATACCCCGTCGTGCTTATCCAGCGTCCCGGTCATCCGGCCGATGCGCTTGGCGAAGTAGTCGAGGCGGAAGGTCTGTTCGCTGAAGGTCTTGCCGCAGGAGAGGCATTTGAAGCGAGCCACCGTGGTACCACTTTCCGTGCACTGGCAAGGCAGTATGCCAGGGACAATCAGGATTGGGACAAAATGGGGGTGAGAGCATAGGAACCTCCTCTAAAAAATTGCTTACACTCTACTAATAGAGGCTTGACGATGCTCATTTGCTTCAAAAAAACAGGATTTTAGCCATTAAATATGGTACCCTTAGAAGAAAAAGGAGAGATAGAGTGAAGACACCTCATCCATCAGTCAAAAACATGTGGCAAGCATATTTGGAATATCTCGGCGAGACACCGCAGTCTACCTCGAAAACTTATACAGCCTGGCATTTTTGCAGCACTCAGCCGGCCGCCGATGAATTGGCCGAGCTGGTGCTGAAAGGAGAAAAGCGCTGTACAGCGACATCTATTTGGAGTCTCGAGGCAGAAGAGGAACCGTTGCCTGAGGTAGGTGATTTGAGCATAATAACCGATTGGAGCGGAAGAGCTAAGTGCATAATTAAAACCGTGGTGTTGGAAAATGTGCCTTTCAACGAAGTTACTGAAGCATTTGCAGCCGCTGAAGGCGAAGGTGATAAAAGCCTCGAATATTGGAGGAAAGTGCATCAAGAAGTTTTTTCGCAGGAGTTATCGGAACTCGGACTCAAATTTACAGAGCAGATGCCGGTTCTTTGTGAGACGTTCGAAGTAGTCTGGCCGCCACAGTCGGGCAGCTAAAGGCACATAGAAGCTGAAAGCGATATGAAGGTTTCTTCGATTTCGGTAACAGCTATAGTATTCGTTCTCTTGCTTTTGAGTATTTCAGGCTGTGTATCACAGCCTGCCGAACAGTCCGTCTCGACCACTGCAACCGAGGAGGAAGCGGAAGTACGCCAGGACCAGCGCAGCCAGGTGAAAAAGTACAGCAGGAGCGAGGGGCTTCCGCCTTTCAACCTCGAACCGAAAACGGGAGAGGTAATCTTCAGTACAGTGCCGTCAGGCGCTGAAGTGGTGCTCAATGGACGGCTGGTAGGCAGGAGTCCACTGCGCTATGCCTTGTCGGATGGAACCTATAATGTGCGTGTGCAAAAGGAGCGCTATCACCCCAATAACTTTTATTTGGATATTCAGAACGATAATCTCGCCGCGGTACAGATTGAACTGGAGCCGTTTACCGGAAAGATAGTCCCGCGCATTCATCCGCAGGATGCAGAAGTATTACTGAGAGGAGTACCGGTTGAGGAGTTCCCTTTGGAGCTGCCGGTAGGTACTTACAGACTGCAGGTGCAGCGTTTCGGGTACAAGCCGCTCAGCAGAACAATAGAAGTAAAGCGCAGCGAGACATCCCGACCGCAGTTCATCCTCGAACCGGCGCCCTTTGACCTGGAAACAGTTTCGCTCCAAGCGAAACGTCTGCGTCGGATCCCCCCGCTCACCGATCCGCGACTCCTGTTAACCGGAACAGTCAGTGGCCCGGGGACAGTTGAGGTCGAAATTAAGGATAGCTCGGACGTACTCGTTGATTCAAAGCAGATAATCTTGAATGCAGAGCCTGAGTTCAGGGCCGCTTTTAAGCTCGGCGAAGGCAAGTATACAGTAACTATCAGGGCTAAAGGAAAACGAGAGCGTGCGACTGTACTGCTGAAAAAAAAGGTTGAGGTGGTGAGTGAGAATACTATCGCGATCTTCAGCACTGGTACACCTTCCTCCGGTGTCCCGGTGGGTGTACCCCGTTCTCAAAGCCTGCCCAGCGGAGTGCTGCAGGGCGGACTCAGCTTCAGTGCAGGCGGACCGGCCGGCTCATCAGCGGCACAGATTCCTGAACAGTTTCCCGCCCAGCTCAGTCTTGCAGCAGGCTTGCCGTATGCATTCGAGCTGCAGGGATCCGCGAGCTTCTTCATTCAGCGGGAAGAGTATTCTGACTGGGCGGGAACCGCTCAGATTAAAAAGGAGATTGCATCCGGCGGTAATTCACTCGAATGGGCCGGAGCACTCCAACTGCTCGGAACATATCAACCGGGCTTTGAATCTGGAATCGGGGCTGGCCCTATTCTTGAACTGCGATATGTCCCGGAACCGGAGTATCTGCTGGGAATAGGATTCAGTCCGACTGTTCACTGGATGTTTCGGATGGAAAACGAACGCAATTGGAGAGGGCTGCTGCAGGGCGGCATTTTTGTACAGCGGGGCCGATGGGCTTACTCCTTTAGTTCGAAGACAGATACCGATTTCGAGCAGCTCTGGTATGCAGTCGAAATCAGCCGGCTCATTTTAGGCACCTCTATGCATATAAATTTTTCAGCCGGGGCGGTGGCCGGGGACAACTTCATAGACTACTATACAGGCGGCTTCGGATTTTATTATATTCGTTAAGTTATGAATGAATCTCCGGACAAAAGACTGATTAAAATATTAAAGGGTTTGCCCCCCGCCGAAGCACAAAACCGACTAATGAGAATAACCGACCGTAATTTGGCCATTTGTATGCTGTATATGGAGGATATGGAACGCAATGTTCTGTTGGGACGTCTTGGAAAAATGAAACGTGACCGGGTTCAGCAGGAACACGGCTATGTGAAGCATCTGCGTTTGCGGTATCCGCAGTACAGGTCGGTAATCGAACAGGTTATTATTAGTTTAGTGGGTGGAAAGGATATCGGCCCACGCAGCTATATCCGGCCGATTAAGCATGATAGAAGAAAATCCTGAGGCCTTACTATTTCCCTCACTAGTTCAGGGTTTGACTAGAGAACGGCCTGTATAGTCATCTCGATGCAAAAACACAGGGGTGTCGGCAAAATACTCATCAACTGCCTTACGTGCACCGGTAAAGTGTCCGTAATCATCCAGCAGAAGCACTCCGCCGGTTTCCAAACAGGGGTACAGATACTGCAATTCATGCAGGGTGGATTCATACCAATCGGTATCGAGTCGCAAAAGTGCAATTTTACCGGGACTCTCCTGCGGTATTGTCTGCAGCACGTCACCTTCAACGGTGCATACCTGGCTTTCCGGATACCCGGTAGTATGAATATTGGCGGCAACCTCCTGACGGGGTATCGCCCACCAGCCGAAGTTGTTTTTCTCGCCCCGCAGATCCTCATCCCACTTTTCTATAACCGGCTGACCGGTGTACGCAACCTTGTCATTTTCAGTAGGAGGAGTCATTCCCTGGAATGTGTCGAACAAATACAGGCGACGCTCGGCTGCATCGAGGTCGAGCAGTGTCAGCGCCATCAGCATTGCTGCCCCGCCTTTCCAGACACCGCATTCGACGAAGTCTCCCGGTATGCCGGCTTTCACTACGTAATGCACTGCCGAGTAAAGGGCATACGCCCGTTCCATGCTGACCATCGTGTATGCGCGGATCCGCTCCCACAGATCAATGAACTCGCTTTCGAGATCGCTGCGAAACTGCTGCGGAGGAACCACCCCGTATCCGGAGCGCTGCAATTCCTCAATCATAGCCTGAAAATCGGTTCGGGAGCGTCCGCCTTTCATTTTACCTCAATGCCTCCCTCTTCCAGACGTTGCAGAAATTCGTTTTCATCCACTATCCGTATGCCCAACCGTTGCGCCTTCTGCAGTTTGCTGCCGCCTCCGCTTCCGGCCAATAGGTGGGTGGTACTGCCGCTGACCTGACTGCTGGTTTTTCCTCCGCCGGCCTTCACATAGTCCATTGCCGCAGAGCGTGGTTTAAAATGCTCGAAACTGCCGGTCACACACCAATTTTCGCCCTCGAAAATCTGTGGAAATTGGTGTCGGCTTTCGTCGGCGGCACTGGACTCGGCTTCGAAATTGAGTCCGACCTTTTTCAGCTCCTCAATCCGCTGCTGTACCTCCGGACGCGAGAACTCTTCTATTATTGTTTCGGCGGTTTTCTCTCCGATTCCCTTTATTTCTACCAGCTTGTCGCTGTCGTTCTCCTCGGCAACTCTAATTATGTCATCTATCGAAGTATATCCGGCAGAAATGAGCAGCTCGGAGACGTTAGGTCCGACTTCAGGGATTCCCAGCGATGGCAGGACAACACGAAACGGCTGGAAAAGGCTCTTCTCCAATCCCGCCTTGATCGCGGCAATCTTCTTCTCACCGAAGCCCTGATATCCCTGCAGTCGGTCGAAGTCGAAACGGTACAAATCGGGCAGATCTTCAACAAACCCCTCTTCGATCAGTAACTCGGCAGTTTCCGGTCCGAGGTTTTCTATATCCATCTGATTACGGCCGATGAAAAAATGAATCCGCCCTCTTACCTGATCCGGGCATTTGTTGTTTCGGCAGAAGTGGTGGGCACCGTACTCTTCAAGCAAACTTCCGCAGGAGGGGCAATGCTCCGGGATCCGCCATACCGGGTTCCCGACTTCATTTTTCTGCACTACTTTTTCTACCGCCGGAATCACATCACCACGCCGTGAGACAGTAACCTGATCTCCTTCGGCGATTTCCAGCATCTCAATGTAGGACTGATTGTGCAGAGTTACGTTACTGATGGTTGAACCGCCGATCTGCACCGGTTCAACCCGGGCTACCGGTGTAATCCGGCCGGTCCGCCCTACCTGCACATCTATCGATTTTATGGTGGTGGTTCCTTGCGGAGATTCGAATTTGTAGGCAATCGCCCAACGGGGATGATGGCCGGTATATCCAAGCTGTTCGCGCACCTGCAGCTCGTTCACCTTCACTACCAGCCCGTCGATCTCGTACTCCAGGGAATCGCGCTGGGCAGTCGCGGTCTGAATATAGTTCGGCAGATCATCGAAGTGCCCGAAGCTCCACTCCGGGTACTGCCTGCGCAGCTCTTCCGGACTAAGCCGGTTGGAGAATACACCGATGCGTTTACTCACCCGAAACTCCAGGGCTTTGAGTTTATCCAGCACCTCTATGTGGCTCATCTGCTGCTCGGGAAAATAGCCTTCGTAAGCAAAGATATTCAGAGGAACCCCGGCTACCTCGCTGCTCTTGATGCGGCGCAGTGTGCCGGCTGCCAGATTCCGCGGGTTGGCGTAAGACATTTCCATTGTGCGGTTCAGCTCTTGGAAGCGGTTTTTCGGAAGATAGATCTCCCCACGGACTGCCACATCGACCGCCTCAGGCAGACGCAGCGGCACAGTCGGAATGGTTTTGACATTGCTGGTTATATCATTGCCCACGAAACCGTTCCCTCGGGTCACCGCCCGCACGAGCCGGCCGTTTTCATAGTAGAGCACGATCGACACCCCATCGATTTTCTCTTCGACTACAAACGTGAGAGCCCGGCCGCTGCGTTCGGATGTGCGCCGAATCCAGTTGCTGACCTCCTCGGCTGTGTAGGCTTTATCGAGACTCAGTACCGGTACTGTGTGTTCAACTTCCGGGAAGGTTTCAGTGAGATCAGACCCTACCCGCTGGGTGGGCGAATCGGGCTGTTTCAGATCCGGATACCGCTGCTCGATTTCTGCCAGCCGGTCGAACAGACGGTCGTATTCCTGATCGGAGACACTGGGGTGTCCCTCTATATAATATTCATACTGATAACGACGCAAAAGCTCGGCAAGTTCCTGGACCTCTTGCCGAGCCTGGTCATGGTTAATATCTGACATAAATTAATTTCCTTTGCGAATAAAGGCGTCCCGGTATCCCCTCGAGGTAAAAGTAAACAGGAGAGTTCCGCTCTCGTCTTCATTGAGCGGACCGATCATCAGTTTATAAGGTGCGGCGACATTGCCCTCTTCCTCAAAAAGAGTCACCGGATACTGATCCGCCAGCTCTTGGCCGCGGCTGCGGGCCAGATCGAGTTTGGAGTAGGCAGCCACCTGCAAGTAGTAACTGCCGGTGTCAATACTGCGCTGTACCGGAATCCTGCCGTCGGACGGCCGCCGGGTAGTCCGTTCTACGGTCGTCTCAGCCGGTTTCTCCGCTGGTTTTTCGGCCGGCTTCTCGTCAGGTGCCGGGCGGTCTTCGGGTACTGTTGCCGGTCCTTCAGGGGGTCGCTCCTCAGCCGGAATCAGAACCAGTTCAGCATCGTCCGGAATTTCCTCCTCGGTTGCCGGCTCGGAGGGCTCCTCGACAGGTTCCTCTGCGATTTTCTCCTCGGCTTCCTTTTCTACCGGCAGCACAGGCACATGGCTTAGTTTATCGGTTGCTTTTTTTTCAGCAGCCGGTTCCTCGGCTGCTGCGATATCTGCAGCGGGTTCCTCGGCTTTCGGCGGTTCGGGTGAATGGCTGACCCTAATGTCGAGGTCTTCCTCACCATCTCCATCCGGATCGGCACTTGCCAAAGAGGGTGTGGGGCCTTCACGTTGATCATCTTGCTCGGGCAGCTGCGGCGCCGCGGGAGAGTAACGCCGGTCTTTCTGCTGCATGAACAGGGGTTCGAGTTGGGCCACCTCGGGTCCGCTCGGTTTGACGACTTCATCAGCCGCGACTGTAGCATCCGCCTTCTCCGCAGCAGGAACCTCATCTTCAGATGGGGCGGCTTCTGCTGTGCGTTCGGGCTCGAGGCTGGGCTCGGGCAGTTCAACAGTAATCTCGGAACGTGGCTGACTCGTGTCCGGCAGAATATCCGCCTCGGGCGTCACGGCCTCGGTGTCTGGCTCGGTGTCGGCCTCGGTGTCTGGCTCGGTGTCGGGCTCTCGCGGCGGCTGCTCTTCCGGCGGAGATTTCTCAGCGACCGTAGCTTCGCCCTCCGGCTCAACCGGGGGTTCACTCGGAGCTTCTTCCGGTACCTCCCCGACTTCCTTCCGCTCCCGGTCAGCCAGGTACTGTTCAACTACCGACAGACCGTCTTCATCTACTGCCGCCGAAGGGTTCAGATCGGGGTCGGCGGTATAAGGTGCGTCCTGAGAGATCATCGGTTCGATCATATCCGTATCGTCTTGCAGCGGGCTGACCTTGGCGGTGAGAATTTCTTCTTCGGAAATTCCGAGTTCCTGAGCAGCCTCACGCGAAACCTGCATGAAGATTCTGTCCGTATTTACTCGCTCTACAATTCGGACTTCTACAGTTGTTCCGTTGGAGGGATGTGTAATCTCGACCTTGCTATCGAGGGGGAATGCGTTCGAGGCAGCATACATTCCACTATGGGGCAAAAGGCCGTACGGAGCGGTGGAAACCTTCCCTTCCCAATAAGAGTCCTGTGCCCAGACCATTCCGGAACAGATGGCGATGAATAGTAGTAGTGCCGCGGCACGTAGAATTCGTTTCTTCGTCATATTACACTCCCATATCTCATTCTCGGGGATTGTGTACGACATATTGAGAACTTTCTGCCGTTACAAACCGCCGAACAACTGCAGCAGATTACATTTCCTGCAGGGCCTGAGAGCCCACTTGCCTTCCCATCCGCCGTATCAGCTCCTTATCTTCCAACTCTTCCCGGTCACCGGCTTCAGATAGCAGAACCACTCCGTCGGCCAGCTTTTTTTCTGAATTGAGTTCAAAGAAACTGTACAATGCTTTTTGCGGGAGGATTTCTTCCTCATCCTCGGTAAATTTTAACTGAACCTGCAGGATATAACCGGCTCCTCCTGATTTGGCTTCTCGAAACGACGGTGTGTCGCCAAAAGTCTCTTTTGCCGCATCCTCTGATTCCTGATCATCATATTCCAGGAATCCGCCGTTAAAAATAATGTGTCCGGCACTAAAAAATACTTCCATAATCCCGTCTTCGACGTATATTACGGAGTCCTGCTTGTTTCCGCTCCCCGTAGGCACTTCCGAGAACAGCATTACCGTGTCTGCAGGTAAAGCTGCCAGCGATAGACAGAAGAAAAGCATGAAGAATACCGATTGTGTTTTAAGCTTGTACATATTTAATAATATCGGAAGAAAAGGCAGGTTTGTAAACCGCCGATACCGCTGTTATGCAAATGCGAATGGCTCTGACCGGATTGAACCGTCGAAGTGGTTGCAGTGCAGCAATTTCCATGGTATTTTTCTATTCAGAATTGTGAAGAAAGAAGTGCAGCCGGCCGGCAATAGCAACATTGAATCAGCGGGTACTCACCGTATGAAGTATTATGTGATACAGGTTTTAACCAGGGAAGAACCAAAGTTCCTTACATTGGCCCGGAATGCACTCCGGGTGGATTGCCCTGAATGGGCTGACAGCGGCCGTTTTTTGTGGCCGCGCCGTAAGCTCACCATACGCAGGCGAGGAAAAACTAAAGAGGAGCTTGCACCGATATTCCCCGGATACTTGTTTTATGAAGCCACCGACCTTCCACCAGAAGTCTACTGGACACTGAAGCGGACTTCGGGGTTTATTCGCTTTCTGAAGAATAATCAGAGCATCGAACCCCTGACCGGCGATGATAAAGGATTACTGCTCCATTTTTTGAGCTACGGCGAAGTGGTGGACAAATCGACGGTTACCTTTGACAAAAATAACCGTATTGAGGTGCTCGACGGCCCGATGAAAGGCCTTGAGGGGCGGATTGTGAAAGTGGACAAACGAAAAAAGCGGGCAAAAGTACGGTTATCGCTGTATGAACAGTCATTCTTAATCGATTTTGGATTCGAATTCTTAGAGAAGAAGAGCGAAGATGATCCGGGAAAAACAGAGTAATATTTACATCATTGGAGCCGGCTTTGCCGGCCACGAGATCGCCGAAGAGATAAAGTCAAAAGGCATCCTCGGGAATGTGGTTGCCTTTATAGACGACGATCCCGATAAAATCGGAAGTGAGATTAATGGCATTCCGGTGTACGGGCCCATCTCCGCACTACAGTCGGTGATGCAGCATACACCGGCTGATGAGGCACTTATTGCTATTCCGGCGGCAAGCAGCGAGCAGCTCAGGCGGATATATACCATTCTCCAGAACACAAAACTCACTCGTATCCGTATTCTGCCGAAGCTCTCACAAATTATAGACGGCGATGCTCACCTCATTCAAACTCGTGAAATCACGGCGCAGGACCTGTTGGGCCGCAATCAGATTTCCATCTGTCTGAAAGAGAGCCTCGACTACCTTCGTGGACAGCGGGTCCTCATTACCGGGGCCGGAGGCAGTATCGGCAGTGAATTAGCACGTCAGCTGCTGTCGGGAGGTGCCGAACGCTTGTATCTGTTCGATCACGGCGAGAACAGCGTCTATGAAATAGAGAAGGAATTAAGGATTTTGCAGGAAGAGGGGGTCGGTGAAAAAGCGACAATTGTTCCTATCATAGGAGAGATGCAGGATCCGAGTTACATGAACTTCATCATCCGGCGGCTGAAGGCGGATGTCATATTTCACTGTGCCGCTTACAAGCACGTACCGCTGCTCGAAGAAAATCCGATCGAAGCCATTAAGAACAATGTTTTCGGTACGAAAAATGTGGTTGAAGCTGCCCGCGCGAACAATGTGCCCAGGTTTGTGCTGATATCCACCGACAAAGCTGTCAACCCGACCGGCGTGTACGGCGCTTCGAAGAGCCTGGCCGAGGAGATCGTTCTGGGCAGCAACGGCGGGCCCGGCGATTATATAGTCGTGCGCTTCGGGAATGTCCTCGGCTCCCGGGGCAGTATCGTCCCCCTGTTTACCAAGCAAATCCTGAAGGGCGGGCCGGTTACAATTACCCATCCCGAGGCTACCCGCTTTTTCATGACTATACCGGAGGCCTCCTCGCTGGTTCTAAAGGCCGGCGGAGTCGGGAAAGGCGGCAATGTCTATATTCTGGACATGGGAGAACCCCTGCTTATTCGCGATTTGGCCGAGCAGATGATCCGGTTCTACGGCTTTTCTCCCGAAAGTGAGATACCTATCCGCTACATAGGCCTGCGGCCCGGAGAAAAAGTGCACGAACGCCTGTGGGCCGAAGGTGAAAAGCTGATAAGAACGGAACACAGCGGGATTAATAAACTCGACCGGATTCCGCGTTTCTCCGTGAGTCTGGACGAGGTTCTCGATGAGCTGCGTCCGATCTGTTTTTTCGATTCGAACTCCCCCGAAAGCTACCGGAACAGAATTCTGTTGCGCGAAACACTGCAGAACTACCTGCCGACAATAAGAAAGGCTGAGAATGAGCCGCTCTACTGATTCAAAAAACCGTGCAAATTTTATACCCTTCGCCCGCCCTTCTATCGGCCGGGATGAGGAAAACGCGGTGTTGGAGGTGCTGCGCAGCGGCTGGCTGACAACTGCCGGCCAGACGCAGGCATTTGAACGCGAGTTTGCCGAACTAACCGGAGCAGTCCATGCCCTGGCGGTCAATTCGGCTACCGCCGGCCTGCACCTCGCCCTCGAGGCGCTGGGGATAGGTCCGGGTGACAAAGTCATCACCACCCCCTACACCTTTACCGCCACCGCCGAGGTAATCCGCTATCTGCAGGCCGACCCGCTGTTTGTCGACATCGATGAGCGGACTCTCACGATGGACCCTGAAAAAACAGAAGCAGCTCTCGCCGCCGCGGCAGCCAGGGACACTTCTGCGGCATCAACCGGGGGCTCGGCGATAAAAGCCCTGCTGCCGGTGCACATGGGCGGGCATCCCTGCGATATGAAAGCCTTGTCGGAAATTGCCCGCGAATACTCACTTTCGGTAGTTGAAGACGCGGCCCATGCCCTGCCCGTACGCTACGGCGACTCCTTCTTAGGCTGTATAGGCGATGTGGGAGTCTATTCTTTCTACGCCACCAAAACCATTACCACCGGCGAAGGGGGAATGGTGACCACCGCCGATCCCGAGATAGCCGCCCGCATCGGTGTAATGCGCCTGCACGGTATCGACCGGGAGGTGTGGAAGCGCTATACCGACAGTAAAGCTTCGTGGAAGTATGATGTAGTGGCGGCCGGATTCAAATATAACCTGCCCGATATGGCCGCTGCGGTTGGCAGAGTACAACTGCGGCGGGCCTACGAGTTTCTGGAACGGCGCCGGATAATTGCCGAACGCTATCTGGAGGCCTTCCGGGATTTGGACTTTCTCGAGCTGCCTTCGGCGCCGGATCAACACGCATGGCACTTGTTCATCTTGAGAATTAAGCCGGAAAAGCTTACCATTAATCGAGATGGGTTCATCAACCGGCTTCAAGCGGCGGGCATCGGAACCTCCGTGCATTATATTCCGCTGCACATTATGAGCTATTATGCCCGCAGCTACGGTTTTGCGCCTGAAGATTACCCGGTATCAATGCGGGTATACAGAACGGCTTTCAGCATTCCGATCTATCCCGATCTGACCGACAACGAGGTCAAACGGATAATCGAGGCGGTGAGGTCGGTCGGAACCCGCCATTACCGAAGGAGCTGCAGTGCCAGATAGCTACCGCTTTATTGACGAATACAGCAGCCGCGATATGCTGCATATTAGAATCGTCCGCGCTGATATCCCGCGCGGCAGTATATCCTCCACCGAGTCGACCAATCTTCCCGATGAAGTGCTGGTGTTCGATTCCGACGATATCCAGGGCAGCAATCGGGTCAGCGTGCTGGAAGAGGAGATGCCGCTGCTCAGTGACGGGAGTATTGCTTACGAAGGCGAACCGATTCTACTGATAGCTGCGGAGGAACAGGATCTGCTCGATGAAGCTGAACGGCACATCAGGATTTCATATGAGACTGATTTTTCACTGCTGGCCTTCGAACCGGCTTCCAAAGAGCAGATCGTCGACTCGGTAAGCATCTCGCGGGGCAATCCTTCTAAAGAGTTCGAAGAAACCACACAAATTGTGGAAGCCGAATACCGTACCGCCATCGAAAGTCATGTGAGCCGGGCGCCTATCGGCGCCTACACCGAGTATAAAGACGGCCGGTATTGCGTATACACTCCCAGCCACTGGCCATTCCATGTCCGCAGAACAGTGGCGGATGTACTGGGGATAGCAGAAACAGAAATCAAGGTAATTCAAACGAATCCCAGCCCAGCCTATGGAGAGAAAGTGGTCTATCCGTCGATTCTATCGGCAATGTCGGCACTCGTCTGTCAGGCCACCGGCAAAGCCGCTCGGCTGCTCTTGGCACCCAAGGAAGCGGAGCAGTTCACCACCCGCAAAGCACCGGTGCACGTTAAAAGCACTTCCATTCTGAATGAGGCCGGCAGCATTATTGCCCACGACGTTCATATGCGCTTCGATGTCGGAGCCTATCCGCTGTTCACGAAAGAGCTTCTACGCCGGGCGGTCATCACCTCCGGCAGCTACTACCAGGTGCCGAACGTTTCTATAACCGCCGAAGCTATCCGAACCTCCGCTCCTCCGATGAACATCTATCGCGGCTTAGGAGTATCGCAGAGCCTGTTTGCCACCGAGGTGCATTTTTCTCGACTGGCAGAGTTTTCACAGCTCAACCCCGGAGATTGGAAAAAGAGCCAAACCAAGGACAAGCACATTGTTACCGGAGTGCACATACCCAATATGCCTCTGGAGAAACTGGTAGATACGGTAATCGATCAGTCGGATTTCTACCGTAAACACTCAGCGTATGAACAGATCCGCAAACGCCGCAATTCCGTCAAAGCCTCACGCAGGTTTTTGCGCGGCATTGGTATTGCCACCGGATTCGCCGGAAACGGTTTCACCGACAAGCCGGTAAGCGGGGGCAACTGGGGCATAAAGGCTACCCTGGATAAAAAGGACCAGCTGACTATTGAATGCGGAACTATGACGATACCCGAGGCCATAAAAACTATCTGGAAGCGCCGGGCCGGCGAAACCTTGGGGATCTCACCGGATTCAGTGGAAATCGCTGCCGGAAACACCGATTCACTGCCCGATTCGGGGCCGATGATGCTGGGCATGCCGGTGACTGTATATACCAGTCTGGTGGACCGCTGCTGTAACTACATCCGCAAACAGAGGTTCAACAAACCCCTGCCCATCGAGGTGCGCCGCAACATTATCGCAGCCAGAAAATCGACCTGGGACGCCTCGAGCTGTACGGGACTGCCGTTCCACAACTTTTCATGGGGTGCTGTCGTGACCGAGGTGCAGCTCGACCCATTGACTCTGGTGCCGGAGGTACGCGGGGTGTGGGCAGCTTTCGACTGCGGACTGGTGTACGACACCCAGTATGCAGTCTCAATTGCAGAGGGCGGAATCTACGAAGCCCTGGCCTGGGCAACGGGTGAACAAAAAGTTACTCCGCGCTCCTATCAGGACTATGTGATCGAGGGACATGAAACTCCGAATTTGCGGCTGCCGCCGGTTTCGGTGGTCTTTGCAAACCGGGCCAAGGGACTTCCGGGAGGTATTAACGAAATTGCCGAATCACTGGTACCCGCCGCCTTTGTCACCGCTCTGAGCCAGGCAACAGGGGTCTACTTCGACCGCATCCCCCTCACCTCGGAGACTATTCAGAGTTATCTGGAGGAACCTTCATGAGAATAAGATTCACATTGAACGGCAATGCTATCGAAACTGAAGCGCACACCTCCACCCGGTTGGTCGATCTCCTGCACCGGGATCTACAGTTGCAGAGTCTGCACCCGGCCTGTTACAACGGACAGTGCGGCAACTGTGCGGTTCTGTTCAACGGCGAATTAGTCTATTCATGTCTGCTGCCGGCTTTTGCCGCACAGGGCAGTTCGATTTATACCTATGAGGGAATAGTCAAAACCCTGGAATACAACGACATCATCTCGGGCTTTCATGACGAGCAGGCTTACCCCTGCACCTACTGCCTGCCGGCAAAAGTCGTTATTACCCAGTCCATCCTGGAAAGTACGGTTGCTCCGAACACCCAGGAGGTGTTGGAAGCCTTTTCCGGTACCTACTGCCCATGCACCAATTTTAACAACCTGGCCCGGGGGGTTATCCGGGCCGGCGAGTACAGACGGAGACGGCTGCATGAATGAGAGCAAAATCTATCAACCAACCTCCGTCGGTGAACTCCTGCGCACCTACCAGGAGTATCCGCAGGCTCTTTTAATTGCCGGCGGGTCCGCCCTGGCCCGCGAACAGAAAAGCGACGGCCCGCTTGATTTGCCGGAAATTGTGCTGCACATCAATCGTATTCCGGAGCTGCAGCGCATCAGCCGAACCGAACGTTATTTTGAAATCGGCGCATGTGTTCCGATCAGCCGCATTCTGAAGGTCGGTCAACATGTCCTGCCGAAAACCTTTACCCTTGCCCTCCACAACATTGCCCACCCGGCCGTCCGCAACATGGGTACGCTGGGAGGGAATCTCGGCCATCGCCCCCGCCGCTTAAACACCTTCGGTCCGCTAACCATTCTGGATGCGCGGGTAGAACTGCGCAAACTCGGAAACAGCCGCTGGGTACAGATACCCCGGTTGTTCAATAAATCCGGAGAACCGGCCCTGGAGAGCGGCGAGCTGATTAGCCGCATTCGTATTCCCTTTGTCGACTGGAATCTACAGTTCTATCAGCGCATCGGCGATCCTTTCACCAAGCCGAAATCATCCCTCACCTTCAGTGCGCTCAGCGATGTTAAAAAGGGCGAAGTCACCGATTTTCGGGCAGCCTTCACTTTCCTCGGCCGCTCGGTGCTGCGAGACCGCGAACTCGAAACCCTGATTACCGGTAAAAAGGTTCCGCTGAGTGAACGTATCCGCTCCGAAGCGCGCAGCCTGTTTCGCAGTTCTCTGATGGGTCTGCCCGGCGATGTGACCTTGTTTCAGAAACAGCGGGCCCTCAGACTGCTGCAGTGGTATTTAAGTGCACTCCACGAGCCCACCTCGGAGCTATTTTACTAAGCAATATCTTTTGAATATCTTTACGGCTTCGTGTCCATCCGGTATATTTTGACTAAGGAGTTCTTGCATGTCTCAATTCGTCCATTTACATAATCACACCGACTACTCGCTGCTGGACGGAGCTGCCAATATAGAAAAGATGGTCAAAACCGCCGCCGACCTGGGGATGGATCAGCTGGCGATAACCGACCACGGCAATATGTTCGGTGTGCTGAAGTTTTACAAAACCTGTAGATCTCACGATATAAAACCGATTATCGGCTGTGAGTTCTACGTGGCACCGGAATCCCGCTTCGATAAGAAGGGCTCGGAGCAGAAGAACCGTTATTATCACCTGCTGGTCATTGCGCGCAATCAGCAGGGCTACAAAAACCTTATGCAGCTCTCCAGCCGGGCTTATACCGAAGGTTTCTACTACAAACCGCGGATAGACGACGAGCTGCTGGAGGAATTCTCCGACGGACTGATCGGCGCCAGCGCCTGTCTGGCCGGAGAAATCCCGCAGTTGATTATGGATAACAGATACGAAGCGGCGGTGGAAAAGGCGCGTTACTATGAACGTCTGTTCGGCCAGGGGAATTTCTACCTCGAGCTGCAGGACCACGGTATTCCCGAACAGAAAACGGTCAACCAGTCTCTCGTCAAAATGTCAAAAGAAACCGGAATGCCGCTGATTGCGACGAACGATATCCACTACATCAAGCGGGAAGATGCCAACGCCCAGGATATCCTCATCTGCATCGGAACCAACAAAAAGAAGGATCAAAACGACCGCCTCAAGTTCGACTCGGACCAGTTCTATCTGAAGAGCCCGGCGGAGATGGAAAGCCTGTTCAAGCATGTGCCCGAAGCCCTGGAAAATACCGTCGAGCTGGCCGGTAAATGCGACCTCGAGATTCCCCTGCCCGGCCCGATCCTGCCGCACTACGAAATTCCCCCGGAGTTCGAATCGCTGGAGGATTACCTGCACCACTTGACCATCGAGGGCTTGAAAGAGCGCTACGGGGCGGTAACGGAGGAGCTGCGGAAGCGGGCCGAGCACGAGCTCGGCATCATCAACTCCATGGGCTTTCCCGGCTACTTTCTAATAGTGTGGGACTTCATCGACTTTGCTCGGAAGAACCATATTCCGGTTGGACCGGGCCGCGGATCCGGGGCCGGCTCGATTGTTGCCTATGCCCTCGGTATTACCAACATCGAGCCGTTGAAATATAACCTACTGTTCGAGCGTTTTCTTAACCCTGAACGTGTGTCAATGCCCGACTTCGATATCGATTTCTGCTTCGAACGGCGGGGAGAAGTGATCGATTACGTTACCGAAAAGTACGGCAAGGACAAAGTGGGCCAGATCATCACCTTTGGGACGCTGAAGGCGAAAGCGGTACTGCGGGATGTGGGGCGTGTGCTGGACATACCACTATCGGAGACCAACCGAATAGCCAAGCTGGTGCCCGGCGATCTCGGCATTACCATCGACAAGGCGATTGAAGCCGAGCCGCGCCTGAAAGAGATTGAGGAGCAGGGCGGTGCATACACCGAGCTTATTCAAACCGCCCGCACCCTTGAAGGACTCTCCCGGCACGCATCTACCCACGCCGCCGGAGTGGTCATTGGCCGTGAGCCGCTGACCGAATACGTACCGCTCTACGTCGATCCGCGCACCGGAGCAATCTCGACCCAGTACACCATGGACCAGCTGGAGGAGTGCGGGCTGGTGAAGATGGATTTTCTCGGTCTGAAAACACTTACCCTGATCAAAAACACCGAAAAGCTGATCCGCGCCCGCGGCATCGATTTTGATATCGAAAAGATTCCGGAAGACGACAAACCCACTTTTGAACTGCTGGGCGAAGGCAAGAGCACCAGTATCTTCCAGTTCGAGAGTTCGGGCATGCAGAATATTCTGCGCCAGGCCAAACCGGAGACCATCGAGGACCTGATCGCTTTGAACGCCCTGTACCGGCCCGGCCCGATGCAGTACATTCCCCAGTTCATCGCCAGCAAGAACGGCCAGCAGGAGATCCAGTATCCCGACCCCAGCCTGGAAGAGGTTCTTAAACCGACCTACGGGGTTATCGTCTACCAGGAACAGGTTATGCAGGTAGCCCAGATCATCGGCGGCTTCTCCCTGGGAAAAGCGGATATCCTGCGGCGGGCCATGAGTAAAAAGAAGATCAAAGAGATGGAGAAGATGAAGGTCGACTTCATCAACGGAGCGGTTGAGAAGGGACACGGCAAACAGCACGCCGAAGATATTTTCGAGATGCTGAAGCCCTTCTCCCAGTACGGCTTCAACAAGAGCCACGCCGCCGCCTATTCGGTGGTTGCGTATCAAACCGCATATCTGAAGGCCAACTATCCGGCCGAGTTCATGGCGGCCAACCTCACCAATGAAATCAACAATCCCGACAAGCTGTCGATCTACATTACCGAGACGGCCAATATGGGCATTGAAATCCTGCCGCCGAACATCAATTTGTCGGAGCGCGACTTTTCGGTTAGCGACGGTAAAATCGTCTACGGGCTGGTTGGTGTAAAGAATGTGGGTAAGAGCGCGGTTGAAGAGATTCTGCGGGCCCGTGCGGCCGAAGGGAAATACGAGAATTTCATCGACTTCCTCGACAAGGTCGATCTGCGGGCAGTCAACCGAAAGGTGATCGAAACCCTGATTCAGTGCGGAGCCTTCGACTGCCTCGGCCAGTCCCGGGCCACCCTCATGGAAAACCTGGAGAGCGCACTTGAGTTCATTCAGAAGAAGAAAGAACGCGAGCAGTTCGGCCAAACCTCGCTGTTCGAGGGGGCTCAGCAGGAGGAGATGGAGCGCTTCGATTTCGAGCAGTACGACGAGTGGCCCACCCAGGAGCGGCTGCAGCAGGAAAAGGCTTTATTAGGATTCTATGTCTCGGGTCATCCGCTGGACACCTACCGTGAAACCTGGAAACGGGCGGTTAACATCGACCTCGGACGGCCGGACCACTTTGTTTCTAACGCCAAATATTCGATTCTCGGTATCGTGACCAGTGTTCGCTCAATTTTCACCAAAACGGGTCGTCCGATGGCCTTTCTGCAGATAGAGGACTACAATGGAGCCATAGAACTGGTAGTTTTTTCCGACCAGTGGGAGCAGAATCGCGAGCAGATCGAGGTGGACAGCATTCTGGCCTGCAGCGGGCGGGTCGACCTGAGCCGGGGTGATCCAAAATTTATAGTAGAGACCATTATCCAGCCGGAGGAGATGGAAGAGATAGAAACCCGGGAAATTCATATCCGGCTCGAACGTAATACCATGTCGGAGGAGGAACTGTACAACCTGCGCTCATACCTCTTCGACCACAAGGGCACCTGCCCCCTCTACCTCCATTTGGACGAGACGGTTATCAAGGCCTCCAGTCAGATAACCCTCTCTTCTTCGAGAGATGTGCTGGAGGAGCTGCGGCGATATCCTACTATCGAGGATATCTGGACCGCATAGATAAACCCGGAAAGGGAGAGAAGGAAGGACAGAAATGACAGTTGTTGCAAGAATATTAGGCGGAATTCTAAGCCTCTACATGATTCTGATTTTCGTGCGGGTACTGCTCACCTGGTTCAGCGGGGTGTACTACGGCCGGCCCTATGAAATTATACGTTCACTCACCGATCCCTACCTCAATTACTTCCGCCGCTTCCGCTTTCTGCAAATGGGAAACGTGGACTTTTCGCCGATCGCCGGCATCCTGGTTCTGGTAGTAGTCCTGAACATCCTCAACCGCCTGGCCGTGTACGGAACCATTTCCGTCGGACTGGTTCTGGCGATCATTCTCAACAGCCTCTGGTCCGCGGTTTCATTCCTGATTACTCTGTTTATCGTGCTAATCGTCATTCGCTTCGTCGCCGGTCTGATCAATGCAAATACGGTGAATCCGTTTATCCGTACCGTCGATATGATCATCACCCCCCTGCTGAACTGGGTTCACAACACCTTTTTCAAACGCCGCTTTTTGACCCTGCAGAGCGGACTGGCAATAAGCGGAGCCTTACTGCTGGTAGTTTCAATTGCCGGCAACTTCCTCGTCTATCACCTGGCGCGCCTGTTTCAGTCGCTGCCCTTCTAAGCACTGCCGGCTGAGCGGATATGCTGTTAGGCGAGCTGAAGCATTCGGTAACAAAACTCAAAGGAGTCGGTCCCCGTACCGCCGCGCAGATGGCGGGTATGGGGGTGGTTTCGGTCGCCGATCTGCTGCTGCATGTTCCGCGGGATTATGAAGACCGCTCGAAAATCGTTCCCCTGGAAGCCGGCTATCAGGGAGCAACGGTCAACACGATAGTCGAGGTTCTGGCACACGATTTTTTCGGTTCGGGCTACAAAAAAACCTTAAAGATATTTGTAAAGGATGAAACCGCCGGCGGAGTACTGGTCTGTTTCAACCGGAATTTTCTGCAGCAGGTGTTGAAGGTGGGACAGCAGTTTTACCTCTACGGACAGTTCGCCTACCGCTACGGTGAACTGCAGTCCACCAGCTTCGAAGCCGAACCCTACCCCTCGGACAACTCTAAATTCGGTTCGATTCTGCCGGTGTATCCGCTCTCGGGCAAACTCAATCAGGCGGTGATGCGCAAGGCAGTGCAAGACGCCTTGAATACCTACGGCCGACACATCGACACCGAGCTGCCCGAAAGCCTCCGCAGCCACTACCGTTATCCTGAAAAACTGAATGCCCTTACACAGCTGCACTTTCCCGATAGCCACGAAGCGGCCGCGACGGCCCGGCAGGCGCTGGCCTACGAAGAGCTGCTCTACTTTCAGTTGGTGGTTGCTCGGCGGGCGACGGCCCGCAGCCGCAGCAGCCGCAGCCCGCAGATTCTGCCGCAAGGTCTGCAGCAGCGCTGCCTGCGGCAGCTTCCCTTTAAGCTCACTGGTGATCAGCGCAGCGTTTTGAAGGAGATCAAGCAGGACCTCGACAGCTCGAAACCGATGGGACGTCTCCTGCAGGGTGACGTGGGTGCAGGTAAAACCCTGGTGGCCTTTCTGTCGGCTCTGCCGGTTATCGAAGCCGGCTATCAGGCCGCCTTTCTGGCACCGACCGAGCTGCTGGCCCGCCAGCATGCCGAAAAAGCGGCTGCGCTGCTGGAGCCGCTGGGAGTAAGAGTGGCCTTTTTGAGCGGTAATGTCGACAAAAACGCCCGCCGGCCGCTCCTGGAGGCGCTGAAATCCGGAGAGATCGATCTTTTGATCGGTACTCATGCGCTGTTTACCAAAGAGGTGGTCTTCGCCAATCTGCGCTTCATAATAATCGACGAACAGCACAAATTCGGCGTTGAACAGCGGGCTCAGCTGGTTGAGAAGGGATCAGCCCCCGACCTGCTGCTGATGACCGCAACTCCCATACCCCGCACCCTTACCCTCACCTTTTTCGGCGATCTGGAAGTCTCGTCTATCCACACTATGCCGCCGGGCCGCAGCCCTATCATCACCCATCTAGCCCGGCAGTCCAACGCTGACAAGGTGTACAGCGCCGTACGTCACGAACTGCAGCGGGGACATCAGGCCTATTTCGTGTATCCTCTCATCAGCGGCAGCGACAGGAGTTCGCTGAAAGATGCCGAAGGGGCTGCTGAGCAGCTGAGCTCGCAGATATTTCCCGAGTTCGAGGTGGCACTCATCCACTCCAAGATACGTGAGGACGAAAAACTGGCTCGAATGCACGCCTTTTCCGAAGGCAAACTCGACATCCTGGTGTCGACCAGCGTAGTGGAAGTGGGAATCGATGTAAAAAACGCTACCTGCATGGTCATCGAACACGCCGAGCGCTTCGGTCTGGCCGGGCTGCATCAGTTGCGCGGAAGGGTGGGCCGCAGCACATTACAATCATACGCCTTTCTGGTATACTCCGAAGAGCTAACCGAAGAGGGCAAGCAGCGCCTCATGGTAATGAAACAGAGCAGTGACGGTTTTTTCATAGCCGAAGAGGACCTGAAAATTCGCGGTCCCGGTGAAGTAACCGGCACCCGTCAGTCCGGTTTTATGCGTTTGAAATTCGCCGATTTGGGCGGCGATCTCGAACTGCTGGACAAAGCCCGCAAGGATGCATTCCGCATCATCAAAGCCGACCCCGGCCTGCTGCAGCCGCCTCACGGTCACCTGCGTAAGGTCTTGGAGTGTTGCCCGCCCTTTCCGGAAGACGCTTTAAGCGGAGGCTGAGCGCGCGGAGGCTGATGATACAGCCCCCGCAAAATCCCGATACTCGCCGAGAAGGAGCAGAGAAGTGCGAATAACAGGCGGAAGCTACCGCAGCCGCAAAGTTCAGTGCCCGCCGGGCGTCATTCGACCGGCTATGGACAGAATGCGGGAATCGATGTTTTCTATCCTGGGTAATATTTCCGGACTCGCTTTTCTGGATCTGTTTACCGGATCAGGAGTAGTGGGTATCGAGGCGGCCTCCCGGGGAGCCGAGCCGGTGGTTTTGGTAGAGAAGGACCGGCGCAAAGCCCCGGTAATCCGCAAAAACATATCTTTCGTCGAGAGCGAAATCAGATTGGTACTCCAGCCGGCCGAGCGCTTCATCGCCGGCGGCCGACCGGCACTGCAGTTTGATATCATCTACCTCGATCCCCCCTTCAAATACGGACAAAAGATAAAGCTGATCGAGTCAGTGGCCGGCAGCGGACTACTGGCTCCGGATGGTCTGTGCTTGATACACCACCCCAGGCAGGAGGAGTGGCCCGATCGGATCGGGCAGCTCTTGTGCAATGATGTGCGCGATTACGGCGGCTCGACCCTGCGCTTTTTTTCCGCAGCTGACCAATAAACGCCGCCGGGAAATCCCTTTCCGCAAGCCCACGGTTTTGGTATAGTAAAAAAGCAGGCGAACCCCTACTCTGCCTGAAGGAGGAATCCGTGATAGACTCACGAAAAAGATATTTGCAGGTACCGCAGGGGACCGAAGGAGTCCACCTTGAAGAAGCGTACCGCCACCGCCGAATTAACCACGAACTGTTCCAGCTGTTTACCCAATGGGGCTATCTTCCGGTCGAAACACCGGTGTTCGATTTTTACGACATCTATGAGCCGCTGCTGCGCAGCAGTACCCGTGATGTGTATCGCCTCATCGACCGCGACGGCGATCTGCTGATGCTGCGCTCCGACATCACCCTGTTTCTGGCCAAACAGATGGGACTCTGGCTGCGGGAGGAGGATCTGCCGACCCGCGTCTGCTACGCCGATACTATTCTGCGTCATCAGAGCGCCGAGGATATCTCAAAAAACGAGTTTTTTCAAACCGGAGCCGAACTCATCGGAAAGGCCGGCAGCGAAGCCGATCTGGAAGTGCTCCTGCTGCTGGAAAGCATCTTCATCAAACTCGGGGTACCGGCCAGTATTCATCTCGGTTCGCACCAGTTTCTCACACTTGCTCTGAAGGATTTTGACGAGGATGAGTTGAAACAGGCTGTGAAGGCGATCAGAAACCGGGAATACCACCGGCTGCGAATAATGCTCGCCACGCATTGTTCCGAGCGCCGGGCGGAGGTGCTCAAATCGCTCTTCGCCTTTATCGGCACCCGCGCTGAGTTCTTGGCGGAAATCAACCAGTATGAAGGGATTCTGCACAATGAGGAGATGGAAGCGCTGGAGTATCTGGCCGAATTGATAGAAGAAATGGAGAGTCTCGGCTACGCCAGAGACGTTCGGATAGACCTTTCGGAGGTCGGCGCCCAGCCGTATTACACCGGAATAGTGTTTCAGGTGTACCAGGCCGGTCTGGACGATGCTGTGGCCTCGGGAGGCCGTTACGACAAACTACTCAGCCGGTTTGGTTTCGACTGCCCCTCGGTCGGCTTTTCGATGATGCTCAGAAAGATCGAGGATCAAATCGGCGACAAATTCGGTCTGCCGGAGAACGTGGTCAAGGTAGAGGGCAAAACCTTTGCCGAGGCATTTCGAGCAGCTCAGAAGGTCCGGGAAGAGGGAGGAATTGCACTACAATGAATACCAGCACAGCAGATGCACCACTGACCCTGGCCCTGCCGAAGGGGCGTCTCTTCGAGCAGGTACAAGAATTCTTCGCCGGCAAAGGCTTACACTTCAAATTCGAAAAACGCAAACTGGTTGCCCATGACGAGAGCGGTTTACTAAAGATTTTTCTGGTAAAAAATGCCGATCTGCCAACCTATGTGAATCACGGAATAGCCGGATTGGGAATCTCCGGTGAAGATGTCCTCTATGAAACCGGTCTGCGCTTTTTTAAACTGATGCAGTTCGACTTCGGTTCAACCGAGATGTGCCTGGCTGCGAAAAAGGGCTACGGACGGCCGGATACAATCCGCGCCGTATCAGTGGCCACCAAATTCCCCCGCTTTGCCCGGGACTATTTTTATAGCCAAGGTGTACCGATACAAATAATAAAGCTGAACGGTTCGGTAGAATTAGCACCGATACTGGGACTCGCACCGTATATAGTCGATCTGGTAGAGACCGGCAATACTCTGCGGGCCAACAACCTCGAGGTGGTCGATACACTGAAAAATATTGACGTTCATCTTATATCGAACCCCTCGTACTACAAGCTGAACTACCGGCGAATCAATCGTTTTTTAGCAACGCTACGCGATAAGGAGTGATTATATGAGCAGTCGTCTCGTAAATATTGAAAGAACTACCCGCGAAACCTCGATAAAACTGAGTCTCGATTTCGATGCCCCGCAGCAGGCTGTGGATACCGGGTTGCCCTTTTTCGATCATATTCTCACCTCGATGGCGTATCACGGATTTTTTGGTTTGAGTATCAAAGCCGAAGGCGATCTGGAAGTGGATGCACATCACCTGGTCGAGGATGTGGGCATAGCCCTGGGTAACGCCCTGAGTCATACGGTACAGCAGTACGGTCACGTGCAGCGGTACGGACACAGCATCATCCCGATGGATGAGGCGCTGAGCGAGGTGAGCGTAGACGTAAGCGGACGCCCCTACCTGGTCTACACTGCCGAATACCCCCAGGAGTACTGCGGAGAGTTCCCTACTTCGCTCATCCGGGAGTTTTTGTATGCGTTGGCGCATAACGCCAAGATTAATCTGCACGCAGAATGCCGCTACGGCGAAAACAGCCACCATATGGCCGAGGCTCTGTTCAAGGCCCTGGGCCGGGCATTCATGAGCGCATATCAAAAAAGCGACCGTGGCGAACCGGCTTCGACGAAGGGCGTGCTATAGCGTACGATAAGAGCGATATTATAGACTTTTTTAGTAAGAATTGATATATTCTAAGTGAGAATTGGGGTTATGAATCATATTGCGTTTCAATCCCATTTCTATTATATTACACTTTAACTGTAAACAAGAGAATGAAAAAAGAAGATGCACTGAACCGGATGCCGCGGGAAGGATTCCTCAAAATAACTCCTTCCGGTAAAAAGCCTTTGAGTCCGGAGCAAAAAACCGCCCTTATTCGAAAGGGGAATGAGTTTTTTAACCAGGGTGACATAAAAACTGCTAAACGCATCTTTATCACAACAGGCTACAGTGATGGATTAGAGAGGGTCGGCGACTATCACCAGCAAAAGGGTGATATTCTGGAAGCCTTGCGGATGTACTGGATTGCCCCGGCCCATGGGAAAAAGCAGCAGCTCATTGAACAATGTGCAGCTTTAGTGCAGTATTGGATCAATGAGAAAGGATGATTTAAGATATGAGTGAATTCGAAGAAAACTCTGCGATTACCCCTGAAGGACTAACAGAAGAACAGCTGACTCAGATATCAGAGCTTTCCAAACGCGGGTACCAACTGCTCAAGGAAAACATGGTAAAGGAAGCAGAAGAAAGCTTCAATCAGATATTAAGCATTGATGATACAAATAATTATGCATTAGTCGGACTGGGAGACGCAGCCCGTAAGAAACACGAATACCGCAAAGCCATCGGATTCTACCAGAAATGTCTGGAAAACCACGCGGGAAATAACTATGCGCTGTTCGGATTAGCCGACTGCTACAAGGCTCTGAACCGCTACACCGATGCCATCAAGATCTGGGAACAGTACCTTCAGCATGATGACAACAATGTGACTGTGCTCACCCGGGTTGCAGATGCTTACCGTAAAGTAAAAGACTTTCGCCGGTCGAAAGAGATCTATTTGCGGGTGCTGGAAATAGAACCCGACAACCCGTATGCCCTGATCGGTCTGGGCCATCTGCACTACGACTTCAGGGAATATGAAGAGGCCCTGCATTACTGGGAGCGCATGCTCGAGGTTAAGCAGGACAATGTGGATATCCGGGTTCTCACCAGCCTCGGTAACTGCCACCGCAAGCTGAAAACCTACGAGAAGGGGTTGAAATACTTCCAGCAGGCGCTGGAGCTCGAACCGAACAATTTCTATGCACTGTTCGGCCTGGCCGACTGTTTCCGCGGTTTGAACCGGCATGAAGAGTCGCTGGAATACTGGCACAAGATTCTCAAACTCGACCCGCACAACAAGGTCATCCTTACCCGGGCCGGCGATGCCTACCGCAGCATGGGCGATTACGACAACGCGGAGGAGTACTACCACGCTGCCCTCAATATTGAGTTCGATATGTACGCAATTCTCGGACTAGCCCTGATCAACAAAGCCAGAGGCAATTATGAAGACGCCATCGACAGCCTATACGGCCTTCTGCGCAACGATCCCAAGAACCACCGGCTGTATACCGAGATTGCCGAGTGCTACATGGCCCTCAGTCAGCGCCATAAGGCCATTGAGATTCTCAACGAGTTCCATAAACAGGGCATTCGCAATCCATATGTTGCCAAACTGCTCGAACGCCTGCAGCAGGGCGGCAACATCTAAATAGTACGGAGTCCATGACCGACACTACCACCCCCAATCCCGATACTTCGCTCTGCGGGCTGCTGCCGGCGGAGCTCAGCAAGAAGCTCGAAATTTCGCCGCGTTTTCGCGGTGATCAGCTGTTTCAATGGATCCACCAGAAAGGCGTATCAGATTTTTCACAGATGTCGAACCTGCCGGCGGCACTGCGTGAAGAGCTGGCTGAACAGTACTCCGCGCCGGTGAGCTCGCAAGTGGAGACCCTGAACAAGGATGAAGACGGAACCGTAAAGGTGACCATCAGACTGCATGACGGAGCTTTGATCGAAGCGGTGCTGCTGGGCGATGAAAGCGGCCGTAAAACCGCCTGTCTGTCCAGCCAAGTCGGCTGCGGCCTCGGCTGTACCTTTTGCAAAACCGCTACCATGGGCTTCATCCGCAATCTTTCAGCCGGCGAAATCGTAGAACAGTTTTTGCACCTGAAGCAGCGTTACGGAGATATTGCCAATATTGTGTTTATGGGCATGGGCGAACCGCTGCTCAATTTTGATGAAGTAGCCCAGGCCATAGAAGTGCTGCACCATCCCGAGGGCCACAACATCGGCATGCGTAAAATAACAATATCCACCAGTGGTATCCTCGAGGGCATCCACAGGCTCGCCGATGAGGGACCACATATACGCCTGGCACTTTCTCTGATCAGCGCCGATCAGCAGCTGCGGGAAGAACTGATGCCGATTGCCCGCAGCACGCCGCTGGGGGATCTGCAGAAGGCGCTGCTCCACTATCAAAAGTCCACCGGAAAACGCATCACCCTCGAATATGTACTGTTTCACGGCCTGAATACCGGAAAGCAAGATTTGCAGGCCCTGCAGAGTTTTATACGTCCTCTGCGGGTCCTGGTGAACATCATTCCGTGGAACCCGGTGGAGGGGCTGCCCTACTCCGAACCGCAGCACAATGAAATCGCCGCCTTTACACAAATGTTAGAGGCCGCCGGCATAAAAACCTCCCGCCGATTTCGCCGCGGCCGGGGGATAAACGGAGCCTGCGGTCAGCTGGCTGTTCCCCGCAATAAACAGACGCAATAGTTTTTAATTGACAGGTCGTATAACAGTGGATAACCTGATTGATGAGGAGCAGTAAAACTATGCGTAATTCAAGTAAATATCTACATCTATGTCTGATTTTCTTCTTCATTTTAACAATAGATATTCATGCAGAGAAATTCTGGTTTGCCCCCGAGCCCATTCATAGCCTTTTAACAAAAATAGAGAGCACTCGTTCAGAACTAAAGATAGCAGAAAACTCGATAAAAGAAGAGACGGGAATATATGACTGGGAAACTACTGACGAGTATCAGGAACGTCTTCACAACTTAATACTGTCCAAAACAGCCGAACAAAGAAACCAATTACAACATCTCATAGAAGAACTAACTTCGACTAAGTTTTCCCTGAGCGGAGAACTTCTTTCTTATGATATACAAAGCTATCGTAGAGACGCAAGAATATGGCCAATAGAAGTTCAAACCTCATTGGCAGGTTTTGTCAGAAACCGTTATGGAATAAAAGCTATAGCCGAGTGGGATTTAAATAGAGTCGAGAGTGTAAAGGATTCATATATACAACTAGAGCAAGCTGCAAACTCAGAAACACTTGAACTACGTCTTATTTTCAATATAGAACATTTTAATGAAGTACTGACAGAAAAATATGTAGAAGGATGTCGTTACAGAATAGATGCTTATCAGTTAGAATTGTTTGATAAATCTGTCGGTAGAACTTTCGGTAAAATAAGTGAAGTTCCTCTTAATACGATACTCTTCTCTCCGGAACGGGTAATAGTTCGCTATAAAGTAGGCGATACAGGGCCTTCCGGAGGATATGTTATCCGGGATAAAGGTTATGATAGAGTAAGTGAGCGTTATGTGGAAGCTCACAGAAGAAAGGTTGCCACAGGTGGGCAAAGAGGTGCTGAGAATTACTGTGCTGAACTGTCTAAGAACGGTTTTTCTGACTGGCGTCTGCCATCTACCCGGGAACTGAGAAAAATTGCCTCCATGGCTCAAAAATTTGGTGATTACGAAATAGATCGCGCCTATTGGGCAAAAAACCGATACGAATCTGTATATCTAACAACCGGTACAGCGGTAAACACCAAACGTACTAAGCAGTGTTATATCGTACCAGTTCGCGATTTCTAAAAAACTACATGGACTGTCAGAGATTATGTCTTTGACAGTCCAAATTCTTTCATTCCCCCGGTTCGAGCACCGCTCTGATACGCCGTACTCCGGCCGAGGAGGACTGCTCCTTTTTGATCTTGAACCGTCCGAGCTGCGAGGTTCGCTCGACATGCGGACCTCCGCACACCTCTTTCGAGAAATCGCCGACCGAATACACTTTAACCTGCTCACCGTATTTACTGTCGAAAAACGCCAGTGCTCCGGCTTCCTTGGCCTCCTCCAGGGTCATCGACTCCATGCTCACCGGCAGATCGCGGGCAATTACATCGTTGACGATATCTTCTACCTGCTGAATCTCTTCGGGAGACATCTTGTCGGGGTGAACGAAGTCGAAGCGCAGCCGTTCAGGGGTGATATTGCTGCCCTTCTGCTGCACATGGTCACCGAGTACCTGCCGCAGGGCTTTATGCAGCAAATGAGTGGCGGTGTGCAGGGCGGTAGTCTTCTCCGACTGGTCGGCAAGTCCGCCTTTGAAGGTTTTATCGGCTCCCTTCTTGGAAAGCTCCTGGTGCTTCTGGAAAGCCTTTTCGAAGCCTTCCCGGTCGACCGTCAACCCGTGTTCGGCTGCCAGTTCCTCGGTTATTTCGATCGGAAACCCGTAGGTATCGTACAACTTAAAAGCTATCCGTCCGGGAATAACCTTTTTCGGGTTCTTCATCAATCCAGGCAGCATTTTTTCGAACTCGTGCTCGCCCTTCTTGAGAGTAGCGAAAAAGCGCTCCTCCTCCGCAGTTAGTTCATGAATAATGGTCTCGTGTTGCTCGTCCAGAATCGGATACGGCTCTTTATACATCCCAAGCACGATTTCGGCCAGTTCAGCCAGGAAATGCTGTTCAACCCCCAGCTTTCGGCCGTGACGCACTGCCCGGCGAATGAGACGTCGCAGGATGTACCCCTGACCCAGATTCGAAGGGGTAATCGACTGTTCATCGCCCAAAATAAATACCGAGGTTTTGATATGATCGGCGATAATCCGTATGGAAGTGTCGGTAGACTCGTCCTGGTTGTACTTTTTGCCGGTAATGCGTTCTATGCCTTCGATGATGGGTACAAAGACCTCGGTTTCATATACCGAACCCTTGCCCTGCAGAATTGCCGCCGTCCGTTCGATTCCCATACCGGTATCAACACATTTGCGCTCGAGCGGAGCAAAGCTGCCGTCGGCCCGCTTGTTGTACTGCATGAAGACATCGTTCCATACCTCGAAATACTTGCCGCAGGAGCAGCCGGGTTTGCAGTCCGCTCCGCAGGCCTCCTTGCCTGTATCGATGAACATCTCCGAGTCGGGTCCGCAGGGGCCGGTTTGTCCGGCTGGTCCCCACCAGTTGTCTTCGCGGGAGAGGTAATAGATCCGCTCTTCAGGAATACCCATCGATATCCATACCTCCGCCGACTCGTCATCCCGGGGTACATTCTCATCACCCTCGAATACCGTTATTGAGATCTTCTCAGGTGGTATACCGAGCCATTTCTCGGAAGTGAGAAACTCATAGCTCATTCTGATGGCCCCTTCCTTGAAATAGTCTCCCAAGGACCAGTTTCCCAGCATCTCGAAGAAGGTGAGATGACTGGAATCTCCAACCGATTCTATATCTCCGGTTCGAATGCATTTTTGATAATTTACCAACCGGCTGCCCGCCGGATGATCCTGCCCCAGCAGATAAGGCACCAGCGGATGCATGCCGGCCGTGGTAAAAAGCACGGTGGGGTCGTTCTCCGGAACCAGCGATTTACCAGAAATCTGGGCATGCTCGTGTTCTTTGAAAAATTCGATATATTTGCGTCTAAGTTCGTGTGCTGTCATAGGTTAGAATAGTAGGCATGGGGCGCCGAAATGTCAATACGCCGGTTATCGGACCGCTATTGCCTGCCGGGCTTAGAAGTCCTCCAGATCGGGGTGAGATCCGTCGCCGGAGAATTCGGAGAAAAAGTATACCAGCCCGCCGCTTCTCTTGCTCACCCGCAGTTCGGCATAGTTCTTTTCCACCAGCTTCTCTAATGCCGCTTTTACCTCGTCCAGACTGCGTCCGCTTTCGAGAGCTACTTCGGATGGGGTTGCAACCCCATTTTGGCGTTTTGCTGTTTTCAGGATTACCTGCTCCAGAGGCTCCTTCCGGCTGCGGTTTGAGCCGTTTTCGCTCCCGGAGGTCGACATTCCCCCTACATGCCGCATCGGCTGCTGCTGTTGAGGCCCGTAGAGTGCGTTACGCCACCCTATCCTGAGATTTGCCTCGCGTACCTGCAGCGGAAGGGTAATCAGGTCATATACGCAGCCGACTCCGAACAGCCCGCCGGTTACTACATACAGCAGCCCCGTCCCAATTTTACCCAGATAAAATCTATGAAAACCCAAAGCTCCGAAGCCTGAAATGAGCCACAACAAATATGCTATTCCGGTTGAATACACTCTTATTCCTCCATGTATCAATTAATCATTTTATACCAGTTCATCACGTTCCAGAGTCACTTCACCCTTTTCGGCCAGGCTCCTGACATAGGTCATAAAATCTCTGGTCACCTTTTCTACTTCCGACCGGCGCATCGGCCCCAGATGCTCGCGCTCGCTGCGGATAAACTCTCTCCGCCGCTGGGATACGTTCCGCAACACCTTTTCCTCCAGTTCCTCCGGTTTGCCTTTCAGCATGGTGGCAATATCACGGTCGGGGTACTTCTGCAGCAGCTCCTGCAGCTGCTTATCCGGTATCTCCAGAACACTCTCGATGGAGAAGAGCCTTTGCCGAATTTCATCGGCCAGACTGCTATTCTCCCCATGCAGATTGTCCAGAATACGATTTTCATCCTGCATAGTCATGTGCTTCAAGATATCCGCCAAAACCGACTGGCCGTCAATCTCTTCGCTGACCACCTTGCCCTGTTTTCGGATCCGCTCCCTTAGACTCTCCTCAACCGAGGAGAGTACCTCCGGCGAGACCTCGCCCATACGGGCCATTCGTTTCACGGTCTGCTGCTGCAGTTCGGGGGGAAGTGATTCGAGCACTTCAGAGGCTTTCTGCGGCAGCAGGTACGCCAGTACAATACTCATAACATGTACAGGCTCCTTGCGCAGCAGGAGCATTATCTGCTGATAATCCATATCATTCAAAAATGAAAACGGTCGGTCACCGCTGTACGGATGCACTCTTTTGAGTATTTCCTCGGCCTTCTCTTTACCCAGGGATACCTGCAGGATGTCGCGCGCAGTATCAACGCCGCCGCGCGGATTGGCCGCAATATCTCCGGCGATGTCGCCGAACTCTTCCAGTATCTTCTCGGCCTCGGGCCGCTCGATTCGCTTGATCTTGGCAATTTCACCGGTTACTTTCTCGATCTCCTCCTGGGAGAGGTGTTTGAGTACGGTAGCCGCCTGTTCCTTACCCAGCAGTAACAGCAGCTTGGCCGCCTTTTTGTGTCCGAATCCGGTCTTCAGAAAACCGTTACGGCCCACGAATTCACCGACCGACCCTTCGGAAGGGTATTCGCCGTTGGCCTCAGGATGATAGATTTGCGGGTTCGCCCTGCTCTCGTCCCGCTCTCCGGCAGTAAGCTGCCTACCCTTTTTCTGCGGATCCTTTTTCTGCGGGTCGCTTTCGTTTTTCTGAAAGGCCTGCAATTTGTAGGCCTGTATAGCGTGCCGATTCTTCATGGCTCTATTGTACCAATCACTTCCCCGTTAGACAATCTTTAGTAGCACTTTCCAGCACACTTACAGTGCTGCCAATTTTTTTCCGCACTCCCTTGACAAATTCATAATAAATCGGTATAAATACACTCGTTCGTGCCGCTGTAGCTCAGTCGGTAGAGCAGGGGACTGAAAATCCCCGTGTCAACAGTTCGATTCTGTTCGGCGGCACAGATAAGCGTTGAGTCTTAGACTCAGCGCTTTTTTTATGCCCGGGGACAAAGGGCCGGCAGCCGAACGCCTCCGCGGCATCAGGATTTCAGCTCGGCCGAAACCTCGCGCCGGACCGGATCTATATCTATCACGGCATACCGCCCCTCTTTGAAAGCGCCGGGGTTAATCACATGGGTCGCTCCGCTCAACTTGTGTCCGAAGGATTCGTGAATGTGTCCCGAGATCACGATCAGCGGCTGATGCTCGCTGATCCAAGCGGCAAGAGATCGGCTGCCGACGTGTTTTATCTTCATTGCCCGATCGGCCACTGAACCGTGGGGCGGTTGATGACTGACCAGAATCAGCGGTTGGTTTGCGTCCCCTGCCAGCTGTGCCAGAGAATTGCCTATCTCCTGATCAGAAACCTCGTAGGGAGTAGGCACCGGACCGGGCAGGGCTCCGCTCATTCCGGCCAGTCGCAGACCCTGAAAATTCTCGACCGCCGTGCCGAGCAAAACGCCCTCCCCCTGCAGATACGACTCGATTTCACGATTATCACAGTTGCCGGCTACCGCCTTTACATTGGGATGCAGATCCCGCAAAGCTCGCAGCACACTGCGCGCCTCGGGAACGCCGCCGAAATGGGTCAGATCACCGGCGCAAATCAGGAGATCGGCTCCGGCGGCCTCATCGGCACAGCGTCCGAGAGCGGCTTCATTTCCGTGTATGTCGGAGACAAGCAGTACTCGCATATCCACCTCCTGCTGTAAGTGTAAGTATAACTCTCGCTTTGATCAACTTCGAGGCTGCTAAGCTCATGAAAGCAGTGTATAGAGCTGCTGCTCGAGTTCCAGAATAGTGTGCTCTTTCAGCGAACGCTGTTCGCGGGGAATAGGATTGTGAATACTGGCCTGGATTTCCGCCGGAGGGCCGTACAACACCACAATAGAATCTCCGAGCAGCACCGCCTCCTGTATGTCGTGGGTCACGAATAAGGCGGTCCGTTTATCACGACACCACAGCCTTTCGAACAGCTCGATCAGCGCCAGCTTCAAATGCAGGTCCAGGGCCTGGAAGGGTTCGTCCATCAGCATTACACCGGCCGGATATGCAAATGCCCTGGCAACCGCCGCCCGCTGCCGCATGCCCCCCGAGAGTTCATGCGGATAATAATCCGCGAATCGGCTCAAACCTACCATATCCAGAAAGGAGGAGCTGCGCTCCGCCAGCTCACCGGCGGTAAAATGGGGGGTGAGCACCAGCTCGATATTCTTGCGCACACTTTTCCAGGGCAACAGACGCGGTTCCTGGAACAGATAACTGATACGCTCGCCCTGCACTCCGCTGACAGACCCGCTATCGGGGCCGAGCAGTCCGGATATAAGGTTGAGCAGGGTGGTCTTTCCGCAGCCCGAGGGCCCGAGGATTGCGGTTACATGCCGGTCAGGAATGTCCAATGAGAAATTATCGAAGACTTTCAGATCTCTGAAACTGAGACTGAGGCGGTTACATTGAATCGGCATAAGAGCTACTCCACGGGAGGGCGCGAATTACAAGACTGAGAATCCATTGACTGACCGCACTCAGCAGTATGGCTACCGCCGTCCAGGCGAAAACCTGGGCGGTTTCAAGGCTCATCTGTGACAGCTGCATTTCGCTGCCGACGCCCCAGTTCGGCAGGCTCAGAACCTCGGCGGCCACCACGACCTTCCAGGTCAGTCCCAATGCGGTCTGTGCCCCGGATATCAGGTAGGGTACTACCGAAGGAATGGAAATATGAATAAGTCTGCGCCTCGCTCCCAAACCGTAAGCCCGGCCCATTTGCAGCAGCCTTTGATCAGTCTGTCGTATTCCGATGATAATGTTTTGCGTAATCACCGGAAAAGCTATTAGGAACGATGAGAAAATTGGGACGGTGCCGGTTTTGAACCACAAGAGAGCGATCAGAATCACCGACATGATCGGGGTGGTGCGAATAACGGCAATCAGCGGTTTGAACAGGGCGTGCAGCGGCAGATAAACCCCGGCGGCTATGCCCACGACAGTGCCAACCGACAGGGAGATCAGAAAGCCGACAATGCCCCTGACCACAGTCAGCCACACCGACATCCAGAAGTCGCCGCTGCCGGCCAATTCGACCATCTCTATGGCAACATCCGGAGGCGGTGGTAGAATTATGGTCGCATCGATAATGAGCGCAGCCATCCACCACATCCCCAGCAGTATAGCCACTGCCAGGAACGAGATAAGGTGAATGCGCCGCGATCTGTACCACGGGGCCGGTTTCAAAAGCTACCCCTTTTACTGGCCCGCACTAATTTGAAAGGTAAAAGCCGTCATCCGGCAGCTGTCCCCCGACCGAGTCGGGATTGAAATCCAGCAAGACCTCCAAATAGTCCTCCATCACCGTACGGGCTGCGGCCGAATGGATGAACCGCAGGTTGCAGTTCGGAATGGACGGTTTCGCCTGGGCGGCCGGCATCACTTCGTATTTCCCGATCAGCTCGGCCGCTTCGGCCGGATTACCGTTTACCCATTCGATCGAGTCGGCATAGGCCTCCAGAAAGCGCTCGACCAGTTCCGGCCGCGCTTCGACCAGCTGCGGTCTCACGACCACCACCGTAATCGGGTAAGTGGACTCGCTGCCGCGCACTTCCTGCCAGGTGCTCTGAAAATTGAGTACTTTGCGCACCTGTTCGGTTTTGGCGCTCACCATGGTTACAAAGGGCTCGGGAAGCACTGCAGTGTCGATTTTGCCCGCTATCAGCAACTGCGCCAGTTGCGGACCGCTGCTGACGGAAAAATTGAGATTCACATCCTCATCCGGATCGAGGCCGTGCTGTGTGAGCAGGTAGCGAAACAGGTAGTCCGGAGTGGCGCCCTTGCCGATCGAATGGATCTCTTTGCCCTGCAGGTCTTCCCAGTCCTCCACGGCCGGGTCGCGGCTAAGTACATGCAGTACGCCCATACCAACCACGCCGCCTAACTTGTAGCCCGGCCCGGCAGTATACATTTTGGCCGCCATATTGGCCGGCAGAACCGCAAAATCGACTTCCCCGCCGGCTACTCTGGCAATCATCTCCTTGGGAGAAGGCAACACCTTGAACTCCGAATCGGCATTCGGCCCTAAATCGGGTTTATCCTCGAACAGTTTGATCATCCCAAAACCGGAAGGGCCCTTCAGAGAAGCGGCCTGTACGGTGATCGGTTCCACCGTCTCGGTTTCTTCTACTTCCTGCATACCGCGCGCTGCCAAGTGCAGTACCGCACCCGTGAACAGCAGCGCTGCAATCAGGACGACAGTGACACAACGTCGCATACGTCCTCCTTTAAGTTAAAGTTATTCTAAAATATCTCTTCTTGCCTGCCCGTAACAACAGCTCCTTGTCGACCAGTTCGGAGGAGTCGATGGTCTCTTCGATATCCTCCACCTGGCGGTCGTTGATGCGGGCACCGCCCTGGCTCACCAGCCGGCGGGCCTCGCTCTTCGAGGCGCACAGATTAGTACGGGCAAACAGATCCAGCACATTGATTCCGGCATCCAGTTCGGAGGCGTCTACCCCCAGAGCCGGGATGGCGTCGCGGTCAGCGGAACCTCCGGAAGAGAAAGCGGCCTTAGAGGCTTCCAGCGCCTTGTTGGCCTCCTCCTCGCCGTGAATAATCTTGGTCTGTTCCCAGGCCAAACGCTGCTTGGCTCTATTGATCTCACGGTCCTTCAGCTTAGCCAGCTCCGCGATCTCTTCCATCGGCAGAAATGTGAACATCTTCAGAAAACGGACGACATCGGCGTCATTCACATTTCTCCAGTACTGGAAAAACTCGTAAGGGGAGCATAGCTCGGGATCCAGGAAGATAGCCCCCCGCTCGGATTTTCCCATCTTCTTGCCGTCGGCCCGGGTTATAAGCGGAAAAGTGAGACCGAAGGCCTCGTTGCCGTCCATCCGGCGGATCAGTTCGACACCACTTACGATGTTGCCCCACTGATCGTCGCCGCCCACCTGCAGCTTACAGTCGTACTCCCGATTGAGCATGAGAAAGTCATACGACTGCAGGAGCATGTAATTGAACTCGATAAAGGAGAGCCCCCGCTCAAGGCGCTGCTTGTAGGCCTCGAAAGTCAGCATTCGGTTTACCGAAAAGTGCCGGCCGATGTCCCGCAGGAACTCGATGTAGTTGAGACCACCGAGCCAGTCGTAGTTGTTTACCACCAGGCCGCGGCCTTCGGAGAAGTCGAGCAGCTTCGAAGCACCCCATTTAATCGCCTTTTCGTTCTCCCGGATCTCTTCCAGACTAATGATCTTGCGCATCTCGGTTTTTCCGGAGGGGTCGCCGATCAGACCGGTTCCGCCGCCGACCACTAAGATCGGGCGGTGGCCGTGTTTCTGCAGGTGCGCCATGGCGTAGAAGGGCACCATATGTCCGATATGCAAGCTGCGGGCGGTCGGGTCCACTCCGACGTAAAAGCTGACGCGCTCGCTGCTCATAACCTCTTCTAAACGATCAATATCGGTACACTGCTGTAAAAAGCCCCGTTCCTGTATGTCTGCCAATCCTGATGCCATGCTTAGTCTCTCCTGTAGTTCTTTATTTCTTCGCGAATCTTTTGTGCTATCTCCGCCACCGGAAGGCGTTCCTGTTCCATGGAGTCGCGATAGCGGATGGTAACGGTGTTGTCTTCCTTGGTGTCGTAATCCACAGTGATGCAGAAGGGGGTTCCGATCTCATCCTGGCGGCGATAGCGGCGGCCGATGGCTCCGCTCTGATCATAGAAGGTGGAAAAATCTTCCCGCAGTTCTTGTTCTATGCGCTTGGCTAAATCGGCAATTCCGTCTTTCTTCACCAGCGGCAGAACCGCCACGGTTACCGGCGCCACCAGCGGATGGAAGTGCATGACCGTGCGGGTATCGCCGCCCTCCAGCTGCTGCTCCTCATAGGCATCGGAAAGCACCATCAATACCGAGCGGGTAAGTCCGGCCGAGGTCTCGATGACATAGGGAACGTAGCGTTCGCGGGTCTGATCGTCGAGGTAGGTCAGATCCTTCTTGGAATATTCGGCATGGCGTCCGAGGTCGAAATCGGTGCGGGAGTGGATTCCCTCAAGCTCCTGCCAGCCCATCGGAAAATAGAACTCGATATCGAAGGCATCTTTCGCGTAGTGCGCCAGCTCGTCCGGTCCGTGTTGATGAAAGCGCAGCTTGTCTTTGCGGATACCCAGCTTTTCGTAGTAGTTGATGCGCTCGTTTTTCCAGTACTCGAACCACTCCTGGTCGTCCCCCGGTTTCACGAAAAACTGCATCTCCATCTGTTCGAACTCCAGGGTCCGGAAAATAAAGTTCTTGGTGGTGATTTCGTTGCGAAAGGCCTTACCTACCTGGGCTATCCCGAAGGGCACTTTCACCCGGCTGGTCTGCACCACGTTCTTGAAGTTAACAAAAATACCCTGGGCAGTCTCCGGCCGCAGGTACACGATATTGTCTTCGCTGCGCACCGCTCCCATGTAAGTGGAAAACATCAGGTTGAAGTCGCGCGGCTCGGTAAACTCGCCCTTTACTCCGCAGACCGGACAGGCGGCCTCCATGTCGATCTGATCGGCCCTAAAACGGGACTTACAGTTTTTACAGTCGACCAGCGGGTCTGAAAAATTATCTACATGTCCGGAAGCCTCCCAGGTGCGCGGATGCATCATGATAGCCGCATCGAGCCCTACGATGTTGTCGTGCAGCTGGGTCATCTCCTTCCACCAGAACTGTTCGATGTTGTTCTTCAACTCTACGCCGAGCGGACCGTAATCCCAGGCACCGGTTAAGCCGCCGTAGATCTCGCTGGACTGATACACGAAACCTCTCCGTTTACACAGCGAAACCAGTTTTTCCATTGTTACATCTGTCGTTACCTCTGCCATTATGAAACCTCGCTTTTCAATAGGGATATTGCACGGTCGATTCGCTCAAGGGTTTTCACTGTTCCGAGCAGGCGTATCGATCCAAAAAGGGGTGGAGATGTCCGGCTGCCGGTGATGGCAACTCGTACCGGCATCAGCATTGCTCCCAGTTTTACTTCGAGCTCTTCGGCCTTTTCACGCAGCAGCTCTTCGGTCTGCTCCTCGCCGACCGCCTCGAAGTTGGCCAGCAAGCTGCGGTCCGCTTCCAATATCTCGATCGTCTTGGCCGCATCGAGCTTTTTCGGAATAAGCTCCGCCACATCGTAGCCCTCGATCTCCTGAAACAGGAAACGGGAGAGCGGAACAATGTCCGGAAGGAAGTGCAAACGCTCCTTCATCAGCGGCATCATCTCTCGCAGCATCTCTGCTTCGCTATCGGTAGGCGGCGCAGCGACGATATTCTCCTTCTGCAGATACGGCAGCAGCAGCTCGATCAGCTCCTCGTCCGATTTTTCGCGGATGTACTGGCCGTTGAACCACTCCAGCTTTTTATAATCGAAGACCGCCGGGGCCTTGTTCAGCTTTTCCAGCACAAACAGCTCTTCGAGCTCGCCCTTTGTAAAGAACTCGCGCTTGTCGTCATACGACCATCCCAGCAGGGAGATGTAGTTGATCAGCGCTTCGGGCAGATAGCCCTGCCGACGGAACTCGATAACCGAGGTGGCGCCGTGGCGCTTGGAGAGCTTCTGGCCGTCCTTGCCCATGACCATCGGCAGATGACAGTACTGCGGGGGCTGCCAGCCGAAGGCTTCATACAGCAGAATGTGCAGAGGACCGGAAGGAATCCACTCCTGCGCCCGCATAATGTGGGTGATTTCCATCAGATGATCGTCCACCACGTTGGCCAGATGATAGGTGGGAAAACCGTCCGATTTCAGCAACACCGGATCGGCGGGAATATCCTTGTTTTTCTTCTTCATCTCTCCGAGCAGGATATCCTGAAACACGGTAGTGCCTTCCAGCGGCACTTTGAAGCGAATAACCGGATTGATTCCCTGCCGGCGATACTCTTCCTGCTGTTCTTCCGTAAGATTGCGGCAGTGCCGGTCGTAGCCCTGCCCCTTCTTCTCTTGCTTCTGCTGTTCCCGCAGCGCATCCAAGCGCTCGGCGCTGCAGTAACAGTAGTAGGCGTGGCCGCTCGCGACCAGTTGTTTGGCGTATTGTGTATATAAATCGAAGCGCTCGGACTGCACGTAAGGACCGTAACCGCCGTCCTTATCGGGGCCCTCGTCCCAACCAATGCCGAGCCATTCAAAGGTATCGTACAGATCCTGCAGCGCTTCATCGTGATAACGCTCGCGGTCGGTATCTTCTACCCGTAAAATAAAGGTGCCGCCCTGCGAACGGGCGAAAAAATAGTTGAAAAGGGCCGTACGCACACCGCCGATGTGTTGCAGGCCGGTAGGAGAAGGTGCATACCGTACACGTACACTCATATTAAACCTCTTGCTGTGATAATCACGCAATTATACGCTTGCAGAAAAACAGGGTCAAGGAAGGGGCTCTTTTGTGCCGGGTTTTGTACCGGGAATACTTACTCTTTGGAGGAATTTTCTTCCGAATCGTCGGTGCTGTCGCCCGGTGCTGTATCCGGCCTGGGGTCGGACATTCCGCCGCCTGCCGGCTGTGAAAACAGCCAGTTAATTGCATCCTGAATGAGCGGGGTCATCACTACTATAGCGATATTGTCCTTGCGTTTGTCCACTGCCCGGCGCAGCTGTTCGGCACTGAGGCGCTTCTGCAATTCTCCGCGCTGACGTTCCACCCGGCCGAGCACCTCATCATCGAGGGTTTTAAAAGGGTCGAGGGTGTATAAAACCAGTACCTTCAGCACCGGCTCACGCACTTCATTCGATAAAGCGAGCAGCTCCTCCCGCCCTTCGGAGTGTTCATGCTGCATGAGCGCTCCGAATGCATACAGAAAGCGGATCCACTGTTGATGCGGAACCTTTTCTGCTTTAAACTCGTAGAAGAATTTGACCATATCGGCATGATTCTTATGCAGGACTTTGGGCATCCCGAATTCCAGGGCAAACTTTCTCACGAGACGCGGACGCTTTTCCCGGAGGTATTGCTCCAGGGGTTCGATTTTGCTCACATTACCGGTTACAAAATAGGCATGAATGAGCGCCCGGACGTATGCAGAGCGGGTTTTTCCCTTCTGCATCACTTCGCCTTCCAGGAAACGAAGCAGTTCGGCCCAATTTTCCGCTTCAAGCAGGGTGAAAAGCCGCCAGTTCATGAAAAAATAGCCGTCGATTGCTATTATTATCAGTAAGAATAACGCCGGCAGATACCATGATGCGGCCCAGAAGTTGCGCGAATACTCGGCACCCAGCATCATAAACGGCATAAATATCACAACTGCGAAGGATACGAGGATGAGCAGATTGAAAAGTAGAAAAATTAACTTAAATTTCACGCTTTTTTCTCCTATAATATATAAGAGAGAGTGTACTTTATACAATTTAAGGGGTCAACGGTCACTTATATGAAAAAGGTTTCAGTAAACCAACTACAGGTAAACACCTACATTGATGCACCTGTCTATCTCGATGAAAAATACATTCTGCTGTCACCCGAAACCCCGATAACCGAGGAACTGATCGAGCGGTTGAAGAAGTGGAATTACGAACAGGTATTCACCGACGGGCTTCCCTCCGGGGCTCCGCCCAGTTCCGGTTCGGCTGGAGCGGGTGAATCACTGCTTGATCAGGATATCAAGGACCACGAAGCCGAACAGCAGGCCAGCGACTTCTTCAATGAAATGGTTAAAATGATGGACGACATCTTCCGCCATTTTTTGGAAAAAGGGCTTATTTACCATGACAGCGTCATCGATGTGGCCAAACGGATCATGGAGGAGCTGAAGCACAACAAACGGTTTCTCCTCAGTGTGTATATCCCCGAACGGGAGGACGTAAACTATGTCGTCCCCCATGCCGTTAAAACCGCAGTGTTTGCTTTGGCGGTGGCCGACTTTCTCAAGCTTCCGCCGCACAAGCAGATCGACCTCGGCACGGCCGCATTGCTGCATGAAATCGGCATGCTGCGGATTCCCCCCGAAGTGTATCAGCACGACCGCCAGCTGACCGATAAGGAGCGCCAAACCATAATTGCCCACCCGGTGATTAGCTATAAAATTCTTAAAGAGGCCGATTTTCCGCCGGCCGTCTGTATTGCGGTTTTGGAGCATCATGAATATGTAAACGGCACAGGTTACCCTCGCAAACTGAGCGGTGACGACATCTCACTCTACGGGAAAATTGTAGGTGTTGCCTCCGCCTATGCCGCCGCTACCTCGAAAAGGCCGTTCCGCGAAGGACAGGACGGCCATACCAGCATTATGGATCTTGCGAAAGAGATGGGGAAACGGTATGATGAGCGCATTCTACGCGCTTTAGTTTTCACGCTCTCGGTATATCCCATTGGAACATATGTACTGCTGTCCAACGGCGCCCGGGGGGTAATTGTAAAAACCGACCCGAAAGAACCCAAGCATCCGTTGATTCGTTTGCTGGTAAATGAAAACAATACCCCTTACAGAGATCGTCCGATAATTCAGCCGAAGGAGAACGATGAGGTTATTATCGAACGCCCACTGACCAAGAGCGAAACAAAATCGCTGAAGCACTACATACAGCAATAGCCACACTTCTTATGCTACCAAAGCCAGAAAGGAAGCGATGTGCACTATGAGAGCAACTACAGTGAATCGTAAAATTGAACAACTGCTCCTTTCCCTGCATACTGCGGCAGCCGGGTCGCCCGACTACCGCACTGCAGTCGAAGAGCTCAAAACACTTATCACCGCCCCGCACCTGTACCGGAATGAAACCCAGTTTCAGCTTCCAGAAGGGATGGCGAAAGAATCAATAATTGTGTCGGATGCCCTCGAGTCGGTTACCAACGGAATGTACAATCCCGATATTCTGAACCGTCTGCAGGCGATAGATACCGCTTCGCCGTTTTATCCGTGGAGAAACGCGGTAATGGCAATTCTGGCCTTTTATCAGTCCGACCGGGACAATATGCTGCAACTGCTGGAACGGATACCCGACGCAACCCCTCCGGCCGCCCTCAAACCGGTCCTGCAGAATCTCTGCCGGATCGATACGAAAAAACAACTCGGCGCGGCCGCCAAACGTCTCGTCGATGATGTCCGTGAAGACCGGGTCTTTCTGCTGAGTGCAATTGAACAGCTCGAAGAGTATCTGGAGGCTGGCATAGAAGAGGCTTTCAGTGAAACCGCTATGCTGCTGGTGCAGGATCTGCTTTCATCGTATCCGCAGGCGGCCCGGCGGCTGGCATTGTGGAGCATGCAGACGGCGGCTGAGCAGGAGTTCGATCTGAGTTTTTACCTGCGCCGATTCAAGGTGTTGTTTGGCGAGGTAGAGGGACTGCGCCTGACTGCCCTGGCCCTGCAGTCGGTGGAACCGGATATAAGCCTGCTGTTCTGGCTGCGCTACTCCATCGGACACCTTGCGAGCGGCCTGGTCGATCAACCCGAACTGGCCGCCCTTTTGTCATTGATTGCCGATATCTTAAGCAGATTCCAAAACGACGGAACTTACAGTCAACTGGTAGAGAACGAGGAGTACTCAAAGGGACTGGGATTACTGGTACGAAAACTGTACGATGAAGTGCGGCGTCATCTGCCCAATCTGCAGCAGCCCCTAAAGCGGCTGTTCGAGTCTCCCGCGCCCCCAACAAATACCTATGGATGGCTGCAGCTGCTCATCGATCTACAGCTGTCGGATACCGAAGACGGCGAATCCGATCGAACCGGAAATATCAAGGCGGCGGTTGAGCCCGGCCGCAGTCAGGATCCGGCTATCCAGAATAACATGCCCTGCCAACTGGAGTTGTTCTGATGAATACCGAACAGATACGAAAGAGAAAACTGGAATTACAACAACCAAAGCCGTTGTCAGGGCTGCGCGAGTTGGAGCATATTATCGAACCGAAGCCCAACTACGTCGGTCCGGGACCGTGGCTCAAGGCTGTACAAATAAAAGAGAATAAAAACGGAGGACAGCATGCAGACGGTTGAGGTGCGGCTGGAGTCTGGCGAACTGCGGAAATATCCGTATGGGACCCGCGTAGCCACAATTTTTGAGAAGGGTATGAGCAGCCGCGATACAAACCCGATTATCGCCGCTTTGGTGAACAATGCTCTCACCTCCCTCTCCTACAAGGTTGAGATCAATGCCGAAGTGAAGCCTGTCCGCCTGTACAGTCACTACGGGAACCGGATTTATCGACGATCCCTCAGCTATCTGCTCGCCAAAGCCTCACAAGAGGTATTCCCCGATCGTCACCTGATTATCGGACACAGTCTCGGAGACGGTTTCTATTATTACTTCGAAGGGCAATCAGCGGTTTCAGATGAAGATATCCGGAAATTAGAGCAGAAGATGCATGCACTGGTCGAGCAAGCCCTGCCGATCGAACGGCGGGTGCTCTCCTATGGAGAGACACTGGAATATGTGACCGAATCCGGATTGACGGCCACCGAAAAACTGCTCAATTTCAGAAACGAACCCAAAATTCCAGTCTATACTTGCGACGGGTACATGGACCTCTCCTATGAGCCGCTGGTCATGAGCACCGATTTGTTGTTCATTTTCGAACTTCGCAATTATGCGCCCGGTTTTCTGCTGCGCTTTCCGCAGTCAAAAACTCCCGACACCATTTCTGAGTTCAAGGACAATCCGGTGCTTTTTTCCATATTCAAAGAGTATAAGGCCTGGGGAAAAATTTTGGATGTAAACTGCACCGGGCGGCTGAATGAATTAATCGAGGAGCGTGACATTGCTCATTTTATTCAGGTGGCCGAGGGTCTGCACGAAAAAAAGATATCGCTGATTGCCGATCAGATACAGGAGCGGAAAGAAGAGGTGAAGGTGGTTCTTATCGCCGGCCCATCCTCATCAGGCAAAACCACTTTTACCCACCGGCTGGCGATTCAGCTGAGGGTTCTCGGCTTCAATCCGGTAATCATTGGCTTGGACGACTATTTCCTGCCCAAGGATTCAACACCCCTGGATGAATACGGAAACCCGAACTTCGAAGACCTGCTTGCATTGAATATCGCCCTGCTCAATGAACACCTGCTGGCGCTGTTTGACGGTGAAGAGGTTGAAATTCCAATTTTCGATTTTCAGACTCAGCGTCCCAAGGAATACGGCACTAAGCTCCGCTTTGGCAACCGCAGTATTCTCCTGATGGAAGGTATCCACGGGCTGAACCCGGACCTCACCCCCAATATACCCGAAGAGCGTAAATACCGAATCTATATATCCGCCCTAACCCAGCTAAATCTGGATGATCACAATCGAATTTCTACTACCGACAATCGTCTGATTCGCCGCATCGTGCGGGACCACCAGTTCCGCGGCAACCCGGCCCTGGGAACCCTGAACATGTGGCACTCGGTACGCCGCGGAGAAAACAAAAACATTTTCCCGTATCAAAACGAAGCCAATGCTGCCTTCAATTCGGCGCTCGACTATGAGCTTTCGGTTCTCAAGCCGTTTGTAGAGCCCTTGCTCAAAACGGTAAAACCGCATCATGAGGTGTACAACGAAGCCCGCCGTCTGCTGTCGTTCCTGGAGAATTTTAGCCCGATTCCGCCGACCCTAGTGCCGCATCATTCGATTCTACGCGAGTTTATCGGCGACAGCGTTTTCTACACTTGAGTCGAATAACGGCTAAACTGCTATGTTGAACTACTTCATTGATAGCGTTGCTCTGGCCCGGATGATGTAGAAACCGGGGTATGCCGTCCGCTTCCCCGCCGCAGCAACCGGGCTTTTATTTGTTCGAGGTCGATCCAGTCGCTCCAGGTTCCGCGCTTGGTGGGAGCGGCCAGCATCTCGTGCAGGAGCTTCAGATAATCCGGACGCGCGACTTCATAAGCACCGAATTGCGAGAGGTGTTCGGTGTATACCTGACAATCCATTAGTCCGTAGCCCTTCTCATCGAGAGCCAGCATAAAGAGTACGAAGGCCGCCTTTGAGGCATTGCTTACCAGAGAGAACATCGATTCTCCGAAAAAGGCACTGCCCAGAGAAACCCCGTACAGCCCGCCGACCAGCTCCTCGTCCCGCCACACTTCAACCGAGTGAGCAAAACCGAGGTTGTGCAGTCGGTTATATGCCTGCTGCATTTCAGGGACAATCCAGGTACCCTCCTGTTCGGGCCGGGGCACCCGGGCACACTCGCGAATCACATCGGGGAAGGCTTGGTCTACGGTCACGGAGAAGTTCTCTTTACGAAGATCTCTGCGCAAAGACCTTGGGATATGCAGGCGATCGGGAGTCAGAATAAAACGGGGATCGGGGCTCCACCACAGGATAGGGCTCTCGTCGTCGTACCAGGGGAAAATACCCTGGCGGTACGCCGAAAGCAGCACTCCCGGCGACAGGTTTCCGTTTACCGCCACTATCCCCAAAGGAGAAGCATCTTCCAGTGAGAACTTGAGGTGCTGATTCTCATTCAAATGGGGGATATCACGCAGATTCAGCATCTATGCGTATCTCTCCATCTTTCACATCCACATGCGCCTTTCCGCCTCTCTGCAAATCGCCAAACAGGACCGCATCTACAAAGTAGTCCTTCACTTTCTCCTGGATCAGGCGGGAGATGTTGCGAGCCCCGAACTCAGCCGAGTAGCCGTTGTCGGCAAACCACTGGCGGGCTGCATCACTGACTTCGAGTTGAACGTTTTTCTCCTCCAGCTGACTACTGAACTCTCGCAGCTCTTTGTCCACGATCTTCAGAATAACCTCGTTCGGCAGGCGGTTGAAAGTGACAATCTTGTCCAGACGATTGCGGAACTCCGGACTGAAGATTCGGTCAACCGCATCCCTGATTGCACCCTCGGTTACATGTCGTTCGCCGAAACCGATCATCGGTTTATCCAGATCGCGGGCTCCGGCATTACTGGTCATAATCAGGACGATATTCCGAAAGTCTGCCTGTCGGCCGCTGTTGTCAGTGAGGGTTGCATAATCCATAATCTGCAGCAGCACGTTGAAAATATCCTGATGCGCCTTTTCCACTTCGTCCAGCAGCAGCACCGCATGCGGCTGCTTGCGGACCGCATCGGTCAGTAAGCCGCCTTCTTCGTATCCGACATAACCCGGCGGAGACCCAACCAGGCGGCTGACGGTGTGCTTCTCCTGATACTCGCTCATGTCGAAACGCATCAACTCCACGCCCAAAGTTGCGGATAGCTGCCGAGCCAGTTCGGTTTTTCCGACCCCCGTCGGTCCGACGAACAAGAGATTTGCCACCGGCTTATCCTGCTTGCCGAATCCGGCCCGTGAACGCTTCACCGCCTTCGCCACAGTGGCGACCGCCTCGTCCTGCCCGTAGACTTCTTCTTTCAGATTCGTTTCCAGATACTGCAGCTGCTCGGTCTCGTGGGTGGATACCTGTTTTTCGGGAATGCGGGCAATCCTCGACACTACATGTTCGATCACGGCCTCGTCGATTTCAATTGCCGGCTGCTCAATATCTTCGGTTCCGACCGCTTCGCCGGAGGTAGCAGTCTGCTGCTCAGATTTCTGTTCCGGTTTGAATGATTCTGCTTCCGCCTCATCCAGGGTTTTTCCGAACTGTCGTTGGAAGGAGAGCATCTGGGTGTAGGCACCGGCTTCGTCGAGTACATCAATCGCTTTGTCCGGCAGATAGCGGTCGTTTATATATTGATCGGAAAGGTCAACGATGGACTCGAGGGCACTGTCGCTGAATTTGACCCCGTGGTATTCCTCGTAGCGATCGCGAATTCCCTTCAGAATTTCGAGGGTTTCGTCGCGGCTGGTCTCCTGCACCTCGATCTTCTGAAAGCGACGCGAGAGGGCCCGATCTTTATCAAAAAATTTCTTAAACTCATCGTAGGTAGTCGCTCCTACACAGCGTATTTTTCCCGATGAAATCGCCGGTTTCAGGAGGTTGGAGGCATCCATGGCCCCGCCGCTGACCGCACCAGCACCGACAATGGAATGAATTTCATCAATAAACAGAATTACCTGTTTCTCTTTCTCGAGCTCCTCGAGTACCTGCTTCATCCGCTCCTCGAAATCTCCCCGGTACTTGGTTCCGGCCAGCATACCGCCTAAATCGAGAGAAAACAGCTTGTACCCCTTCAGGGACTTTGGGACATTGTCTTCGGCAATCCGGGCCGCCAGTCCTTCTGCAATTGCAGTTTTACCGACGCCGGCCTCTCCCACTAACACGGGATTGTTCTTCAGACGCCGACAGAGCACCTGAACCGTTCGTTCGAGAACCTCCTCACGGCCGATGAGGCTTTCGAGTTCACCGTTGCGGGCCGCTTCGGTCAGTTCCCGGGTGAAGCGCTGCAGGGCGGTTTTACGGCGTCTGCGGCCCCCGGTCTGAGACCCAGCTCCGGTTTCTTCTATATCGTCTACATCAGGCTCCTCATCCCCGAAAGCCTCATCC